>CBDBEG010000059.1:0-10437 GCA_965204255.1 Rubritalea sp. | reverse complement strand
CTGTCGGAGAAGAACCAGGCATGATTGACCCACTGCGCATGAAATCAAGCATAGGCAAGTCAGCATATTTCATAACACAACTAGCCTTGCATATTTTGCTGCATTCAGTTAATTACAAAGGAAGATAACAAGCAATGCGTTGTCAGTAATCTATTATAAGCTCCCAAGATGCCCTAAATGTTGTTATCTTAATGAAATAATGTATTTCATAGTCCCTTTGATGATTTAAGAACTGAGAGAGGGTCCACCCAAACTTCCAATAAAAGAAGAACGCTGAGAAGAACACGGCTACGAACTGTCACTTACCACAGCACCAAAAAGCCACTTTTCACCAGCTAACCACCATGCTATCCACCTCTAAAAATATCCTTTTTCCAGATCATAACCACCTGCTAACCACTGTTGCTGATGACCCTTCAGTTTGAATATCTCCTTCGCTGGTCTTCAGACGAAAATTACTGTTGGGTCTTCAGCACCGGTGGTTAGCAGGTGGTTATGATCTGAAAATAGGACATTTTTAGAGGTGGATAGCATGGTGGTTAGCTGGTGGACAGTGATTGTTTTGTCCAGTGTAAGCACTTACATAGCTTATATGGGGTAGAACTGTTTGCAGTAAATAGATTCAGCAAGGCTAGTTACAACATCACTCAGAACTCTGTGACTCTTTCAGGTGAGCTGTTGGACTCAGCAGTGGGGAAGAAGACGTGTGAGCTGTCGGACTCGAGCACTGGGGAAGAAGACGTATGAGCTGTTGGACTCGAGCAGTGGGGAAGAAGAAGTGTGAGCTGTTGGACTCGAGCAGTGGGGAAGAAGACGTGTGAGCTGTCGGACTCAAGCAGTGGGGAAGAAGACGTGTGAGCTGTTGGACTCGAGCAGTGGGGAAGAAGAAGTGTGAGCTGTTGGACTCGAGCAGTTGGGAAGAAGACGTGCAGCTGTCAGACTTGAGCAGTGGGGAAGAAGACGACTTCTTTGATGCTAAGGATGGATCAGTGTAAGACTTTAACCATTTAGTCATTCATGGAATTTTAGATGTCCCCAAGGATGTCATGTTCACGTTGTCAGTTTTATGCAGTGATGAGATAGCAATGTATTCTGTGTAATTTTTTTTGTAGATTTCATCAAACTAATTTACACAACACAAGCGATATATATAAAGGTGAAAATACAAATATAAAATCACCATAATACATTTTGGTAGTGCTAGAACACTGTTGTTTAGATTGATGATATACTTTGTTTGTTGACTGTTCAAATGGGATGAGCACATTTTGTGATTTTCATTTTTGATAACACTTATACTCTGCCATGTACTCTCAGGAGTGGTAAGTGCACATGTTTACCCGTATGTGCCCACACATGCCCATGTGGTAAGACCAAATCCCAATCTCCCAATCTCCAAAGTGACTTCCTGAGGGCATAATTCTGATTTGGTGATCTGCAAGTTGTGAAAAGAGTGAGATGTGTTTCAGGGCACTGGATGACTCTACTGAGACTGTGTCCTTCAACAACATGCATCTTAACTCGGCTTCATTGAGCAGCCATTGATCAAGATATTCTTCCAGCACAGGCCTTTACTTTTATGATGTTTTAATTTGGTAAGTTTTGGTAGTGATCTGAGTGATTTTGGTATGTCATACTTAATTTTATGTTCTATTGTGCTTCAATTTCATGATGCTTTATTTTCGTTAGTGTAGGAAAACTCGTGAAATAACAATCTCTATAGTGTATTCTGTGTAAACATTGATGTTGCAAAATGAAATGAACCTTTAACAGTTTAAACTTTAAACACTTGACATGTCTTAAACTAGGTTGCTATTGCTAGAAACTAAGAGGTGTTTATAAATCGTATCTACATCACGACAGCATGCACAAGATGCTTTCTGTTTCACCTTTGATAACCTCCTCCACCCAGCTGCAGTCTCTCATGTGCATGCCCTTGAGGGCAATAAATTGAATATGTTGATCCATAGATACTCACGCAAACACATGAGGAAGATCAAGTGGCCATCTGCAACCACCAGGCTTACAGCTTGCTTTACTTGTGGCCTGAGGTCTGATCTGGTCTTTGCATGGAAAGGAAAGAGCATGATCATACATGACACTGAATGTCTGTGCTGAGACCAGATGTTACTAAACATCACACACTCCAAACTCCCATGTAACTATTTCTGCTATACTCACCGCCTCATCTGTTTGTTATGTTGCAGTGTGAAGAATGACGTTGTGATAGCTTCCCAAACTGACATGTTTGATGAACTCTATGGTGATACCACAGAAGATTCATGTGAGTTGTGAGGGTATGTCTTGATGCTTATATACATGTTGCAGTGCTTCGGAATGGTCATGTCATTCGGACAGGTGGCAAATATAGTGCTCCCCGAAGCTATTTGTACCGAAGCAAAGTTTAATCATAGTGCATTCACCATTGTAAGTATGGACATAATACTCTCCAGTAGTTACCAGTAAGTAAGCATGTTTAACCATGTCCCAACTCAAAGCCGTGTACCTGTCACCAGATTGACTTAGCCCTTGTGTTTTGATTTTGTGTTCTGCAAGTTGTAAGAAGACATTGGATGTCCTGACTTAAGACCCATCTTTGAACATTATTGAAGGATTCTGCCAGTCACTGAGAAAGAATTGAAACAAAACCCAGGCAAAGTCTGTGATGGCTCAGTGGTTAAGGCAAGTGTCTCAGGGATATGAAGTGTACTGTCCATGATCTGAAGGTCATGGGTTTGAACCTGGTCAGGTCGAACTTAGGAAATATATTGGTGAAAAGAGCCCAGGCTCTCTCTCTCCCCTGCTTAGGTTAGTGGGACGGCATGTCCACGACGCGTGCAGCGTGCGCCCCCGACGCACGCTGCCTCTATGACGGGACAACGTGACGCGCGTTCCCGAGGAACGTTGGCGTTGGGCCCAGCACGTAAGAACATACACATTTGATTGGTAGTTACATTGGTTTGAAAACAAGGCAGTGAATGGTGGAAATTACCGCATGAAAGCAACAAAATGATGTGGCAGGAGCTGATTGGCTCATGTAAGGATAGTTAAATCTGATTGGTTAAACGTGTGAAAGTCAGGGGGTGCACGTAGATTTGAGCTCAGTTGTGCTGTGGACTTCAAGAGAGAAGGTTGTGCCACCCATGTGAATGCAAATGGTTTATGATTTCAAATCGCTTGTACATGCAAAGAAGGTTTACGTGGAAGAATAAAAGGACCAAGAGAGTACTCCAGCGTTGTCTCAGTGATGGGCAAAAGACGTAGCAAGAACCCCCAGCACCCCGAGCGGGTCACAGAATTGGTGTCAGAAGTGGGATCCCTGGAGAATGCAGCAGAGCCAGCCCAGGACCAGGGGAGCCAGCCGGAGATACCTGACCTGGGAGCTCCAGTCCACCACGTAACAGACCTGATGGGCGAGGAACAGCCTCCTCCCTCGAGAACCCAAGTGAAACCAAGGACGTATGAAGGCACAACTACCTGGCGAGAGTACCACAACCATTTCCAGCGCGTCAGCCGGATCAATGGTTGGACGGAGGGCCAGAAGCTGGACCTACTATGGGTCAACCTGACGGGGGAGGCCCTGAGCTACACGGAGAGCCTCACCCCTGAGCAGACGGCTACGTACAGTGACCTGTGCCAGGCCCTAGACGATCGATTTGGAGATCAGCACCTCTCCGAGGTATTCAAATCGGAGCTGAGGAGCCGTCGCCGTAAGAACAAGGAATCCCTTCCTGCTCTAGCCCAAGACATCAGCCGCCTAGTACAGAGAGCCTATCCCGACATTGGCAGGCCGGGGGTGGATGAGCTGGCCATTGAGAAGTTCCGTGAAGCCTTGCCAGACCATGAGCAGAGAGTGGCAGTCTACCAGAGTAAGGCTCGAACCCTTGATCAAGCGGTGAAGGCTGCCATTGACATGGAGTCGTGGCAGATCAGTGAGGCCAGGCGACCAACATCCTCATCCCACAAGCTACGATCCATGGGAGAGTCGGAGACCCAGTCTTGGGAGGACGACGATGTGACAGCAGCCCGAGCCGTTAGGACCAGTAACCAGGGTCCAGGGGCCGATCTAACAGCTACCATGGAGCGCCTGCTCGAGGACTTCCTGCAGCGACTGCCGAGCCAAGGGACCAGGCCACCTAGGGCCCAGGAGAAGTCGACCCGGTGCTTCTACTGCCAGAAGACGGGCCATTTCCAGAGGGACTGCCGACAGAAGAAGGCCGATGAGAAGAAGACGCGGTCGGGAAACGGGCAGGAGCAGCATTAGGCGCCCGTAATGCTGCTGATGAGGATGGAAGGGCGGACAAGGACACTGTGGGTAAGCCACATTTTTGTAACTCTGTTGGGACTTTGTGTAGTGAGAGTCCTCCCCAGAAAGAGTGTGGTCATCGAGACGGGGGATCGGCCAGCATTGGGTGCGCCGCCCCGTGCCCTGCACAGGGACGACCTGAGGTCAGCAAGGGCTGCTGTTCCATGGGAACTTGCCCCTGGAGAGTCCTGGTCATAGCGTTGATCAGAGCACTAGAGGGTGGCTCGGGACTCTGCCCAGGGGTAAGGGATTTCTTAGGGGAGCTGCTTTTAGCTATGCAGAGGACTGACAGAGTAGGGCTGGTCTCACGCCCGAGGGAGGGGTGCAGCAGGAACCAAGGAGTGACAGGTTGCGCAGGTGTCCGGGTGGAGGCAGGGAGCGCCAGGGCCGGTAGCGTCCATGGGCAGCAGAGTATCCCAACTGGTGACCTCGTAGAGAGTCCCCAAAAGGCGATGCCTGTTGTTTGTGGGTGTGAGGTCAGGAGCTCAGCTGTTCCGCCTCGAGGCGCCTCCAACAGTCAGATGGGGTTCCGGCGGCACCAGGAGTCCGAGGGTACGAGGCCAGATCCACGAGTGTGTGGGACTAAGGGACGTCTCCCTTCCGTCCCATCGGATAGCAGCCAGCTCCCAGCCAAGGACATTAGTCTGTCAGGAAGGACACTCGAGGGACAGACAGAGCTGGGAGCTGAGAGAGAGACAGTATGTTTAGAGTGCAGGACTGATATGGCAAAGGAGTCATTAGGGATCAGTGAAGGACTTATACCATGTTGTTCGTGTTTAGAGGAGATTGTACCATCGGGCGGGGCAGCGGTCCGCGCCGGGGGATGTGGGGCTGGCAGTTGGTGCAAGGCCCCAAATGGTGACCTCCTAGAGTGTCAACAAACGGTGGCCGGTGCTAGCTGTCGGACTTGCTCCGCCGGGACGGCTGTCGCCCCTAACGGTGTTAGGGAACATAATGACACGGCTCGTAGCTGTGAGGGTTACGGACAAGAGAGCAATAACAGCCCAGGGGAGGCCCTAGGTAAGGTACTACGGTCTGATAAGGACGAGGTCGAGGTAGAAGTACTAGGACAGGTCAAGTCTCTTCCTGGGGAACAACACCAACCCGAGGTTAGGTGGCTGGTGGACACGGGAGCGACGAGGTCGATCATCTCCATCAGCACCTACAGGAGGGCCTTGAGCCACATCCCTCTAGGAGACACCCGAGTCCCGATGACCGCCATCAACGGAAGTCGAGTCCCCGTCTTAGGGACGTGCACCCTGACGATTGTCCTCAATGGACGAGAGTACGAGCACAGCTTCATCGTTGCGGGGATCGAGGACGAGGGAGTGCTAGGCCGAGATTTCCTGCGTAGGCATCGATGCTACTGGAACTGGGAGCATGAGGTGCTGGAGATAGACGGACGGGAGATCAAGTGCCGAGTTCCTCTCCTCAGTGAGGTCCCTACCGTGGAGGTGAAGGCTGTGAAGAGCTACTCCATCCCCGCCCGGACCGAGATGGTCATCGAGGGGCGGATTGACGAGGAAGCTGAGACCATGACGACAGGAATGCTCACGGGCATCCCTAAGTTCATGAGGAAGAGGCAACTAGGGGTTGCCGCCACGCTAGCCAGGAGACGAGGGAAGATAGTGCCTGTCCGGATCCTCAACCCTAGTGCCAGGAAGCGGTTCGTGGCCATTGGAGATGTGATGGCCGCCTACCAGGCAGTAGAGGTACTGGAGGATCCCGCACGCAGCAAGGGGAGGGCAGTCCGGACCAGAGACGACCCGTCCCCGTGGACTCCTGAGCTAGAGGACCTGTACGAGAGGGGGAAAGAGGAACTTGGTGACGGGGACAGTGACCAGCTCCATGATCTCCTCGAGGAGTACAGTGACATCTTCGCGTCAGCAGGGAAGCCCCTTGGCCGGACCAGTCTGGTGCAGCACACGATCCACACGGGAGAGCGTCGCCCTGTCCGGCAGCCACCAAGGCGGGCACCTCTGGGGCAAGAGTCCGTAGTCCAGGAGGAGCTAGATAAGATGCTCAAGCAGAAGGTGATTGAGCCATCTAGCTCTGCGTGGGCTTCCCCAGTGGTCCTGGTGAAGAAGAAGGACGGGAGCGTACGGTTCTGTGTGGACTACAGGCGCCTTAACGACGTCACGGAGAAGGACGCCTACCCCCTGCCTCGTGTGGACGATAACCTGGATGCCCTGGCAGGGGCCCAGCTCTTCTCCACGTTGGACTTGGCCTCAGGCTACTGGCAGGTCGAGATGGACCCCCAGGACGCCGAGAAGACAGCCTTCTGCACCCGCTACGGGCTGTACCAGTGGAGGGTCATGCCATTCGGGCTCTGTAATGCCCCGAGCACCTTCGAGCGCCTCATGGAGAAAGTACTCTCTGGACTCCAGTGGAAGGTCGCTTTGCTGTACCTGGATGACATCATTGTGTTCTCCTCCACGGTGGAACAGCAGCTTGAACGGCTACGCCTGGTCTTTGAGCGAATTCGGAAGGCGAATTTACAGCTCAAGCCCAAGAAATGTCATCTCTTCCGTAAGGAAGTTAGCTTCCTTGGGCACCGGGTTAGCGCTGAGGGAGTGACCACTGAGGAGGACAAAGTCCAGGCGGTGAAGGAGTGGCCCGTCCCGAAGTCCGTGAAGGCAGTACGGTCATTCTTAGGGCTCACGGGCTACTACAGGAGGTTCGTGAAGGACTACGCCAAGGTCGCCTCACCCCTCATCGCCTTAACGCAGAAGGCGGCCGTCTTTAAGTGGGGAGCAGAGGAGCAAAGGGCCTTCGAGGCACTCAAGGGAAGGCTAGTGTCTGCCCCCATCCTGGGTTATCCTGACATGCAGGAGAAGTTTATCCTGGACACGGACGCTAGCAAGTGTGCCATCGGGGCTGTGCTCTCCCAGGTGCAGGACGGGAAGGAGGTGGTAATCGCCTACGGGAGTCGACGTCTGACCAAGAGTGAACGTAACTACTGCGTTACCCGTCAGGAGCTGCTGGCCATCGTGTGGTTCACGGGCCACTTCAAGCACTACCTGATCGGCAGGAAGTTCCTACTCAGGACGGACCATGGCTCCCTGAGGTGGTTGTTTGGATTCAAGGACCCTGAGGGACAGATGGCAAGATGGCTGGAGAGATTGGCCAGGTTCGATTTCGACATTGAACATCGGCCAGGCCTGAAACATGGCAACAGTGACGGACTCTCCAGGATCCCGTGTGAGGGACGTTGCAAGAACTGCCAGAAGGGCCACGAGACGGCCAAGGGCTCTGAGATAGCCTCTGAGACCCCTGAGATCATCCGAGCTGTACGTAGAGGTACCAGGAGGATGAGGGGCCGAACCGAACGGCAGAGAAAGCAGAGAGCAGCGAACATAGCCACTTCTAACGAGTGGATGGCGGAGATAAGGAAATGGCAGGAAGCTGATCCTGATCTCCAAGTCGTAGGGACTTGGGCCCAACGGCCCAGCTGGGCAGAGATAGCCCGGGAGCGGGCAGAAGTGAAGTACTATTGGTCCCGGTGGAACCAACTGCAGCGGAAAGACGGGGTCTGGTACTATCACTGGAAGGAAGCTGTAGGGGAAAGTCAATGGAAAGCCATAGTTCCCCCAGCTGGCCAGGCCGACATCCTGACAGAGCATCATGATAACAGGATGGCAGGTCACTTTGGAATGGAGAAAACACTCAGTCGGCTCAGACAGTCCCCTTATTTTTGGCCTAAGATGAGGGCGACCGTTGAGGACTGGTGTAGGAAGTGCGGGGTCTGTGCTAGGACCAAGGCTACCAACCGGAAGATGAAGGCTCCCATGCAGTCCGTAGGAGCTGGAGTCACGCTGGAACGGGTCGGGATCGATATCCTGGGACCGTTGCCAGAGACTCATCAAGGGAACCGCTTCATCCTGGTGGTAGGGGACTATTGGACGAAATGGATGGAGGCGTACCCAATACCCAATCACACGGCATCTACGGTGGCCTCCGTCCTCGTGTATCGGTTCATGTCACGGTTTGGGATTCCCCAGCAGATCCACTCGGATCAGGGACGGGAATTCGAGGGGGCATTGTTCCGGGAAATGTGTAATCTCCTGCAGATTGACAAGACCCGGACCACGCCTTGGAGGCCCTGTAGTAACGGGCTGGTGGAGAACTTTAATCGGACCCTGGGTGCCATGCTAAGACAAATGACCAGCAAGCACCAGCAGGACTGGGACGAGCACATCGACCTAGCTACGATGGCTTACCGGTCCACGGTCCACGACTCCACGGGTCAGACCCCTAACCGCATGATGCTGGGGAGAGAGTTACCCATGCCATCCCATCTCTTGGTGGAAACCCCAGAGCAGGAGGGGAGGCAGGCTGACACTGAACCAACGTTCGTCAATACCCTAGAGAAGAGGATGCACGAGGCCCATGAGTTAGCGCGTCAGCAGCTCAAACGGAGCCACGAGCACCAGAAGAGACAGTACGACCGCACTGCTCGCACGGGGGAATGGAGCGTGGGGAGCCCCGTGTGGCTGTTCAACCCCACCAAGCAAGTGGGGAAGAGCCCCAAGCTGACGATCTTCTGGGAGGAAGAACCATATGTAATCACGGAAAAAGTGAACGACGTAGTCATGAAGATTCAACGAAATAGACGGACAAAGCCACGAATAGTCCACGTGGACAGGTTAAAATTGGTCGAGGGACCAGTAGACACCACCTGGTTCTCGGAGAAGGAGACATCCCAGCCAGGGGATGGGCGGTCAGGCCCTCACGGGGGACCGTCCCAGGTGACCGTACGCGAGGAGATGGGCCTGCAGTGCTAGCTGCAGCGCATCAGCGACGCGTATGACGGGCGCGTAGAACGCCACGTCTCACGCGTCGTGTACGTAACGTCAAGATTTTGTTTTGTTTATTCGCCTCTATGCAGTCAGTCAGAATGCATGTTTGTAAGCTGTGTGGCAAGAAATTTGAGCGTCGCCAGCACCTGGCTCGTCACCGTAACCAAGTGCACCCGGCCTAAGAACACTGACGGGAACCACACGTGTGCTCAAGGGAGCGAGAGGGACCGTAAGCAGCCGCGACGAGATGAGTTCCCTGGCGACTACTGGCCGAGCAGCCAGCAGGTAGTGGTGGCCACGAGACAAGCGGGGGACCTCCTACCCTGGTCCAGCCAGAACAACCTGATGCTGCTAGCACCCTCAGCTGTGTGTGGGGTGCTGGTCCCCAAGAACTGGACGTCCAGCATGGTGTGCGGCATTATGGGCGTCTCACGGAAGACCCTGAAGGGAATCCGCAAGTGCTCGGGGCCCCAACTGGAGAAGATGCTAGAGGAGTTGCGGGCCGTGCTCCGCCGTTATCAGCAGTCGCCAGCCGAGGAAGAGGTGTAGTGGCCGAGGCACGAGAGACTGACCTGGGGGAAAAGGGGGGGGCTATGAACTATGTATTATTTTGAAATTGCTCTCTTGTCCGGAATCACGAATTAAAGTGTTGTTGATGTATTTTACATGAATTATTTTTTGTTGATTGAAATGGTATTGAATATGTATTGAAATTGTTAAATGTGTGATGTCGGGACGACATCAAATTAAGAGGGGAGCAATGCAATCAAGAAAATATATTGGTGAAAAGAGCCCAGGCTCTCTCTCTCCCCTGCTTAGGTTAGTGGGACGGCATGTCCACGACGCGTGCAGCGCACGCTGCCTCTATAACGGGACAACGTGACGCGCGTTCCCGAGGAACGTTGGCGTTGGGCCCAGCACGTAAGAACATACACATTTGATTGGTAGTTACATTGGTTTGAAAACAAGGCAGTGAATGGTGGAAATTACCGCATGAAAGCAACAAAATGATGTGGCAGGAGCTGATTGGCTCATGTAAGGATAGTTAAATCTGATTGGTTAAACGTGTGAAAGTCAGGGGGTGCACGTAGATTTGAGCTCAGTTGTGCTGTGGACTTCAAGAGAGAAGGTTGTGCCACCCATGTGAATGCAAATGGTTTATGATTTCAAATCGCTTGTACATGCAAAGAAGGTTTACGTGGAAGAATAAAAGGACCAAGAGAGTACTCCAGCGTTGTCTCAGTGATGGGCAAAAGACGTAGCAAGAACCCCCAGCACCCCGAGCGGGTCACAATAGTGTATATTTTTGCTGCAAACATAAATGACACAAAT
>CBDBEG010000058.1:0-9913 GCA_965204255.1 Rubritalea sp. | reverse complement strand
CCCCCCCCGTCGCCCGATACCGGGCGACATACGGGGGGACGGGACGCAGCGGCCCGGCGGGGGAGACTCCCCGGCGGTAAGGGGGGGCAATCGGGAACCGTCAAAACAAACTCCCCCGGCGACGGGGGGGGGGGAACGCGGGCAGCAAACCCTGATCCCTCTACCCCGGCGACGGGGGGGGGAGAAACGATCCCCGCTGTGGGGATCGGGGGAAGCAGGCACCCGGCGCTCGTCGCCGGAAGCGAAACGATCCTACGGGATCGGGGAACGCAGAAACCGGGGGGGGGAATACCCCCGGCGGAAGTGATCCCGCTGCTTCCGGCGACGAGCGCCGGGAGGCAAGATCGGAAGCAAGCAAGCAAACCGAAACGATCCCCGTCGCTGCGGGATCGTCTTACGCCCGAACGGTATCCGGGCGTAACTGATGAGACTCGATACCGCTTCACCCCAAAAACGCCTAGGAGGGCTGAAACTATGTGGGAGAAGATTTACCGCGCCCGGATCGGGGACTTCTCGGTTCAGGTCAAGCGCACCAAGGATGGGAAAGGTCCCTGGGGCTTCACGATGAGCAGAAAGGGCAAGCCGGTTTCGAACCCGGGGACCACCTTTCTGACCGCGAAAGCCGCCATGGCCCAGGCCCAGACTGTGATCGAGGTCGCTGCGGCCATGGTTCAGGCTGCGGCCGCCGAGGGCAAGTCCGAGTAGGGGTTACCTAACCCTTTACTCCTACACGGAAACACAGAAACCCTGCACCTACCTTAACGAAACTCCTAGGGCTAGTTCCCCTAGGAGTATGCCTACGATCCTAGTATGTAGGTACTGATGAGTTTTCTAGGCACAACCATGAGAGGTCTAATGACCAAACTCGCCCGCGGGATTCTCATGAGAGAGCTCGACCGGCTGGTACGGGTAGAAATCCCCGATCTCCGCGCCGAGATTCTCGAAGAAGAATCCGATCGAATGAGTCTGCCTAACAAGGCTGACCAGGAAGCGGTCGACTGCTCGAAGTATCTCAACGAGAAACTCGAGGTCGAAATCCGGCGCCGGAACTATCTCCAGAAGGTCTTGTCCCTCTGATGATCGTTTCGATCTTTTTCCCCGGAAAGCCTGGCTGCATCCGGGACCAGTTCACAACTGTTCACAAAACTCTGGTGAACGGTCTCTGCCCCATGTGCGGGATGGGTCTCATGGATATTCTCCGTGAACCCGCCCGCCCGGTCTTTCTCAAGAAAAGGCTGTGGGTTTTCCCGCCTTCCCCGCATCGGATTTCCCTTCCGGTGTATCTCCGAGTGAAGTAGTATGGAGTTTTTCTCCTGGGACCGCTACGACGCTCTGGCTACCGTGATGGTTCTCATCTTTCGATGGGCCCACCTGAACTCGAAGAAAAGGAGAACTTGGTGAAACAGTTTCCCCGGAAAGTTTGCAGCATGAAACACGGCTGCAAGCAGCTCGGAAGGTACAAGACGGATGCGTACGGTTACACCGTACCTTCCGGGCGTACTTTCTGCACAGACTGCGGTACCCGTTTCGGGAACCACGAGGCTTCGAAGAGAAACAAGGGCAGAAAGATGCTCTTTCTCTCCTGCAACCAGCGTCACTAGGAGTTTCTATGACTCTCCTTCTGAAAATCCGCAAGGTGAACGATGCGAAACATCGCACCGTTACCCGTATGCGGAACTCGAAGAATCCTCGAGAGAGGATTCGCTACGAGAATGCTCTGAAAACCTTGATGGGTTTCTCGGAGAAACTGAACCGGGAACTCATCCGGCGGCGTAGGAACCCTTACGCCCAGAGAATGACTAACATCATGATCCCGAGGGCTCGCCGATGATCTATCGGATCGCCCGTTTTTTCTGGGTCGAGTACCGGATTTTCCGGTTCCGTTCCCAGATCAGAAACCTTCACCGAACCTAGGAGGGTTCTATGACCAAAACCATCATCCTGACTGGAGCTCTTCAGGCTCGAGTCCGAGCTCAGAAAAGGGCAGAAACCTGCTCGCCGTGGGGTGAAGGAATCCTGCGGAAGTATCAGCTCGGTGAAACGGTCATGAGACTCGACCGTTTGATCGAGAAACTCATCAAGGGCTAGCCTATGGGTGAACCCTCCGAGTTCCCTACACCCAAGAATCTGGGTGTAGGGATGGACCCGAAAGACTTTTCGGAAGTCTGGTCTTTCTGGACGGACATTCCCTATGAAACTCATGGGGAATCCATCGAAAAGGGGATAGATTTCTCTCATCCTCTTGCCCCTGAAGATGCCGTGGTTATCCCTGTGGACGATCTCAACAACGAGTATCCCGATAAGCCGCGGTACCACATTACCTGCTACATCGTATAGTGTTCTAGACAAACCTTCGACCAGCATTATCTGATAATCAGATTATCAACATAATCAAATAATCAGATAAGGCAGATACGGTTTCATAGGTGAAACTCCCGGAATGCGCCGGGAGTTTATCGAGTATGCTAGTTATCTCGGTACTGACGATCCTTGCTAGCAACAAATGCTTGAGGAGTTTAAATGCCCAGCATCCCGCAAAACCTTCGGGAGAAGTACCTGAAAGCGGAAAGTGTCCGTCACGAAGACATAATCCGTGAGCAGGAGCTTTCTCGGAAAGCAACCGTAGCGGACTTGGAGAAGAAACTCCAAGATGCTCTTCGCAAGTACAAGGGAGTTTAAATGCCCAGCGAGTACACCAGGACCCTCCGCCAACTTCAGGATAGGCGAGATGCTTACCGGGTTCTGCACGAAACCCTGAGGCAGAACTACGACTTCAACGAGGCGGAGAAAGTTCTCGGTACCATCGCGGTGATTACCGATAGGATCGGTGAGCACAAAGCATCGGAACTGAACTCCATTCTCAAAAACCTCAAGGCAAGGTCTTAGCATGAAAATACTCGAACCCGATCGCTTCAAGAAAGAAATGCGGAACTGCAAGCATCCGTATTTTGTTGTAGTTCGATGGGCTGATGAAGTCGTTATCAAAACCTGCGATACCTGTGGCAGGGAAAATAACGACTTCAAGGGAACTCGAATGGGCCCTTACACCAACATCTACAAAAGGATTCAAGAATGATATCCGAAATAGGAGGTCATAAAATAACCTTCGAATCATCTGACCGAGTATCTGTTGGAGATATTGGTGTAATAACTCATCTCTTCAACGACGGATGGCATTCTCGTTCCATCTTCACCCCATCCAAGAAACTACAAGAACTTGGGATGGAAAAGATAGAGTCAATAGCACCTTCAAGCAAAACAAGGGCCATGAAAAGACTCATCCGAAAAGCAATCAACATCTCAGAAAGGATACAACTCAATGCCTGAAATCGATCTTCAGGATTTCCAACAGGAAATGTTGGAAGATTCTGACAACTTCAATCTGGAATGGAATCGTTGTGAAGACGAATCCTTTTCTGAGGAGTTTCAACAACATGCGGCAGAATGCCCAGGTTGTTCGATCTGTTTCGATGCCGAGTTCCTTCGGCTAATGTGCGACGAAAATCAGGAGTGCTGAGTTTCTGATGAAATGCTCACATTGGGCTTGTCAGAGAACATCCGAGATTCAGGTCAATGGATACTGGTGGTGTTTCTGGCACAAACTTGGATGCCTTGAATGGTTGTAGAGAAAAGTCAATGACCTACATCCAATGGATAAACCTTCTCTGTCTATCTGTGCTAGAGAAAGGTGAACTCCTTATCGAACATCGTTGGTATCAACGATACTACATAAATCTGGACTGGGATCAAGAAGAGTATCTTCTGAGTACTTATAAGCGTGATTCCATCCATTCACAAACAGGGTTCAGTCGTGATTCGAGTAACTGAAAATCACATCAGAAAAGGCACAAAGGGCGATGTAACAAGTTGCCCCATCTCTTTGGCATGTAAAGAGATATTCCCGGACATTGATTTCTATGTGTTCCCAGTTTTCAATGATACCGGTCGCGGAATCCGGCTCACCTGTTTCGGCGAAAGAACGAACTCCTATAATCATAGGCGACAAGTTTCTTTCTTCATCTGCGATGAGTTCGCTTACGAATGGATTGATTGCTTTGACAGTGGAGAAAGTGTCGTCGAGTTTGATATAGATTTCGATCTACGGAAAAGGCTTACTGAAACTCCCAACTTTCTTACCTGAAAGAGGTTCTATGGCAGAAAAAGCAATGACAAAAGGCAGAAAAGATATTACTGACCTTTTCGACAACAACAAAGAAGAACATCCTTATCTGCACAAAGATAAGGATGGTTCTGTAAACATGACCAGGCTCCATGATTTTGGGGCGATGTGCGAGTACATCTCACATCACTACTGGCAATGGAGAGAGAACTACTCTGAAGAAAATGAAAGATTCTTTCTTGCAGGTGTATCAGACATGAGAGAAGGACTCATGAATGATTACTTTTTCAAGTTGTTCAACACAAAGGAGTAGAATGACAAAAGAGTACAAAGAGATTCTGGATTTGCTTGAAGAACATTCAGGCAGTGACGGAGAAACTCTATCTTGGATGGAGGATGGAGTCGGAGAATATGTTGTATTCTTCGATCGAGAGTACTTCAACAAAGGAGAAGTAAACTTCTACAATGATGAAGTAGGCGTTATCTACACAGAAAATGACCAGGGGCATCGTTCCTGGGAATGCGTAGATCAAAGTGTAGTGGACTATTGGACTTCATTCATGGAAGCGAAAATCCAGATAAACGATCATGAAGAGGGGTTCTGTGAATCTTACTCATGCCCTTTTTGTGAAGTGAATCTTATCCCGAAAGAACAAATCCCTGTTCCGCACATCGAAACTCATCTTGAAAGGTGGATCTGAAAATGCGAATTGATGTAACCGAATCTCACATCGAAAGAGGCAAGCGGGGTTCTTCATCTTGTTGCCCTATTGCTATTGCAGTAAGAGAAGCATTTAGCATGGAGGAACATGAAGTTGAAGTCTATGAGGCTGATGATGTTGTGAGAATCTCTTTGCTACGAATAAATGAAGGTGGAGGAACCTACTGGGAAGATCACGATCTTATCAGTAATGACGCAGCACAATGGATTAGGGATTTCGATAACGGGAAACCTGTTTATCCGTGCTTTGTGGATACTGAAAGTTGGGCTTGGTGAAATACAAGCAAAAATCTTTTGTAGCAGATGGTAGAACTATAACCGAAACAGAGTACGAGTGGTGGGACGGGAATGTTAAGGTTAGTAAAGAGCATATCCGTGATGGTGTTACTAACTTCTGGAACTATTCTGATGATTGTTCTGTAGCACTAGCATTGAAGGATGCTCTTGTAGGAATACCGGGAGTTGAAGTAAACATGCAGCCTACTAATAATGGCAACATGTTTTTGAGTATTGCCTTGTGCCGTCCGTACGCTTATAGGAATGGCTGGTCTTACCATAGTGTTTACATAAGTAAGTGGGACGGATGTACGCCTATTTCATTCAAACTCAACGGAGTTATGTGGGAGAACCCTGTAGTTGCTTGACGAAAATGGAATAAATCATGGTAGAAAGTGTGACAACTATATGGTATGTGATGGTTGCTATGCTTGCTATCGAACTTTCGGAGAATGTTTTGATGTTTTTGGGACTCCAGATGGAGTTCTAGGGACATGCCGAGAATGTGAAGAGATAAAGGAGATTGTTCAATCAAGAACTCTCTGGCATGGTGAATCTGGATCATGCTACACATACATGAAACATTGTGATGATTGTTATCGGGAGTACAATTAATGAAAATCAATGTTAATGACGACGGGAGAGTAGAGGCTCACGAGTATCCATTCGACGAGTTGCCGTCTGGAAGTTTTGTTACAATCTCCCCTTACAACTATGTTGTTTTGGGATACAAGAGAATGTTGAACAAGAAGTACATTATTGTTTCCAGGCTTTTTGGAGATATATGGACTTGTTTGAGTAAAGATATTGAGGAAAGAAAGTGAACGATATTTTCAACAATCAAGAAGATTTACATCTCAGCAGAGACTATTGCGTAATATGTGGTAGCCCAGATTGTTACGCAGAATGTCTGGCGGGTGAAGCGACTCCTGAAGATATTATGCTTATTGAAGGAGAACTTTTTATCCAAGAACTGTTGATAGATGAAGAAGAAGACGAAGAGAAGTAAACGAAGTTTTTGGTGTTGTAACTGTAAGATGACTAGGGAACTAATCAAAAACAGATGCGCCAGTTGTTATTCTGCTAGGCCTGTTAGGAGGTAAAAATGGCAGATCAAAAACTCACAGATTCTGAGTACGCCAAGTTGCGGAAGACAAAGTTTCTTTCTTGCAGGTGTACTCATACATGGCAAGATTCCGAATATAAGGGCAAGCGAGTATTCAATCTGACTCGCCGCCGACTTGAAAAAGGAATCTATCGCTGCACAGTGTGCGGAGAAACACAATGACAACAAGTATGCCTGTCCACAGTTACATCTGGCATAGGGATACAACTATCACACGGAAAGGCCAAAAGTTTTGGCTGCGAGGTGTAGGTAGATGTGATGTTTTGCAGGTTAGGCGAGATGGGGACTACAAGATCGTCTCTTGGTTGCCTGAAAGATGGTCGTGTACTGGAGATCATCTTGAAGAAGACGGGATAGCAAGAACTAGAATCATTGAGATTCTTGCGCTGGCATTCGACAGCAACTATCCATTCAAGCATCTTTATGGGAATTCAGTTGTCCATCCGCATCAAAGGTTCATTATGAATCCATCAGATGATTTTGTTGCTTCGGTTGACAAATGGCGATGGAATCATGATGATAGGAATCCGAAGGGAGAAGGGACAGTATGAGAGATGAAGAAACACTCGAAGAACTACGACTGAAATTCCATCAGTCTTTGTTTTGGGCAGGCGTCTGCGCAGCCCTTTTTGTAGCAACATATTTCTGGAGTATGTGAATGGCTATTGACGCAAATCGAAGAAGTTTCACACATGATATTGTTGAAAACTTCGAAGATGAGATGCTGCCCCGTGCTAGGTATCTTACTAATCTGACAAGTTGCCTTGAAAGCGCAGCCCGAAAGTCTAAACTTGTCAATCAGACAAGAGATATGGACGATCTAGATGAGTTGATTACATCTCTTCTAGATGTTCAAAGCCTTGTTGGGCAGCCATATGAACTTGGAAGTTATCAATGCAGAATAACAGATATCCGGGAAGGAACTGTTTGTCATGTGTGCGAAAGCAATACCGCTAAGTTGTATGATGACGATCCGTACAAAATCTGTGTTTCCTGTATTGCAGATCATCATCTTCTAGAAATCGAAAGGAAAGAAAATGGACGATAGGAAAGAAGTATATTCAACCCCAAAGGATATCTCCGAAGAAGAACTCGACGGATATATTGAAGATTTGGAATCGACAGTCAATCTCTATCGTGAATGGCGACGCCACGGATGGGTTGTTGACAAGGTCAACTTCCTTGTAAGATTGGAAGAGGTGCTTCGAGATTCACAGAATCTTGAAGTAACAAACAGAAAGGTAGTGAGGCTACATCAATGAGAAGGCAACAGTACTTCTATCTCCCAGCAACAGATGATGGATTCCATCTATATGTGAATCCAATGCCTATTAAAAATATCGAATTCCATTGGGTTCTGGCTACTGATACAGGCGCGAGGCAAGAAGCAGCACGAAGAACTGATAATGCGTTCTATATGATTAGAGACACAAGGATAGGTGAAGGCCCAGGCCATAGGAGCAGATGGAAGCGAGAATGGAGTTGGGGGACAATTGACAATATCGAACAATGGGCTGATTCGCAAGAAGAAGCATTCGATAATTGGAATAATGCCGCTAGGCAGAAAGGATATAGCATCTAATGCGAGATAAAGAAGGACGCTATATAGGGGACGCAAGCAAGAATGCTTGTGGGCTTGGCTATCTAGCAGAGTACATATACGACGGCAGGAATATTCTGTTGGAAAATCCACGCGAGACAGATGTTATGGGTTTTCCATTGCGTGTATTTGCTACAAAGAGAGGCGCTGAAAGCGCTATTCGAAGGTATCACAAGGATTACTTGCGTGGTAAAAATCAAGGTAACTGAAGATCATATCAAGAACGGAGAGCGAGGCGCAATTAGCAGTTGCCCTATTGCGCTTGCTACGAACGCAGTTTTCAACGGGAAATACTTTTGTAGTGTGAATCCTGCATATGAGGACGGGAAGGCATTTGGAGAAATTCTTGTATACTCTTCAGAATATACACTGAAGGATGGTGGGCAAGTGTTTTTGTTCCAATTCGAGAGCCCGGAGTTTGTGAAGTTTATCCAAGATTTCGATGGAGGTTTTGATGTTGAACCTTTCGAGTTCGATGTTGAAGACATGACAATTGAAGATGGAGTTTTGACGGATGCCAGTCAGAGTCAATGATGAAGATAGATGTACATGTGAGATTTGCGAGAAACAATGGAAGATTTGGCTGTCCGATCTGCGCTCTGCGCAGGCTAGGAGAGAGGTATAATAAATGGCAGTAGCATATTCCTATTGTAGTGGATGCGGCGAGAAGTTTAGGATTCATCGTTTCACTTGGATGAACTATTGTGAGTACTGCAGTTACAACTCACGCCGCGCTTGACACACAATATCTAGCGTGCTAATCTAGAGTCCAATATGAAGAGTCCCGGAGCTCACCTGAGATACCTAGTATCAAGAAGGACAATCTGCGTTCAAGTTATTGAGGTCGAACCGGGTAAGTAGCCATATGCTTGGTGAAAACAAACTGCCCGCTGGGATAGAGAACGCGTACCAGCGGGAATAAAATCAAAACCGACACGCCTAAAAATCGAAAACTGTCGGCGGGTCTTTTCTAGTTTCCCCGACACCAAGAAACTAGAGAAATTCTATGACAAAAGCGCAAGCAAGAATGATGAAGCAAGCCGCTCTTAGACGGAGTGGCAGCGGATATCACGGCATGAAATCCATCCGCACATCGCGGAGAAAAGCAAAGCAAGAACTTGCTAAGGAGAACGATGGCAGGGATTAGCGTAAGGCATTTTCGCACATGTAATCTACTGGGTATCGACCTAACACAGGTATCGAAACTAACAGCCTCACAATGTGAAGAACTTTCGAGTTATTTCGATTGGTGGGGAAAGCAATTGTCTAAGGAGGCAAGTTGATGAGTAGCCGAGATCGTTTGGGAAACTACTACTGGAAACGATGTGATGGCAGTGAGATCATAATCACATATGACACAGATGTTTCTTCACACGCAAACACAAATCAGGAATCAGAATTGGAATCTGCTGTAACATACTTTTACTTGGAAGAAAGTGGCCCGGATGATGTGACGGGATTCTCGCGTGAGTGTATGAGTGTCGGCGACCCTGAAGATTGCTTGGAAGCGTTCTATAACGAAGTTAGGAAAGATCTGAATGAACGAGGAATCTAGCGTAAAGACTCCAGAACTACATCCTGACGCAGCAAAAAAGCCAGTAGTCTATACTCTGACTCTCTCTTCTAATGAAACAGGAGTTGTGGCAGAACTATCCGATACTAGCATGTATCGGCTGGCTCACAATCTTTACAAGAAAGTAAAGAAAGGCATGAAACAGGCAAGGAAAGAGATAAATGCCAGAGGCTAAACTAACCAGAAAAGAACTAGAATACAGGAATAACTTGCTTCGAGCAAGAGTCCATGATGTGAAGCGCTCCAATAGGATTCTCACCGATCTTAGACGATCTGAGGTCGAAGCATCTAACAGAAGGCTTGAATCCACACTTGCCAGAAATAAGCGTCTCGAACTAGATGTGAAAATGGCACGCGAGGAAGTAGCTATCCTTGCTGGCGTTCTGAAGGAGAACGGGATTGAAATTCCAGTCGTCTAGGAAATCTCTCGGCGAGACAGCACATGATGCTTACTACGCAACAATCAATGCCTTTCCAGTCAGATTCTGTGACCTGCC
>CBDBEG010000057.1:0-9941 GCA_965204255.1 Rubritalea sp. | reverse complement strand
TAACGCCTCATGAAGTCTTTTGCTACCCACAAACAAAGAGCAATAGTCTCTCGCGAGCGCCGGAGGCGCGGGCGAGAAGAAATCGGACTTCTTTACATTAGCACTCACTTTCATGAGTAGTCCATTCAGTGCCAGGTGCAGTATATTGTGACTCATAATCTGACATGCGTCATCAAATACTCAAAATGCGCCAGGAGCGTTTTCTCACAAGGGGTTCGTTTTTCGTGCGCTACCGCCACTAACGAATTGCAAGGATTCCGCGAGCGCCGAAGGCCCGAGCGAAGAAAAATTGGCGATTTTGCGGGAAATATTGCGCCAAATTTGCCCTACAATACCGTTCTAAGGTTTCCCCCCGCTACGCGAATATTTCCCCGCCCTATTCGAAAGTTTCCCCCCAAAGCTCAAATATTCCCACCCTAACCGGCTTTTTAAATAGGGGAATTTACCCCCCCCCCCCCCTAAACGAAAAACCTCAATTTAGGGGGGACTTCCTCCCCTAAATCGATTGACTTGGTATTTCAGAATCATGTCGGAATTCCGTTGCTCTTTTTACTTTTTCAATTTGCAAGCGCTCGCTCATGTAAATGCTTAGCTGCTTCCTCCGTTTTTAGGCGCGCCTCCGTACATAACGTTAGATCGCGAGCGCCAAAGGCGCGAGCGAAGAAAATTTGACATATTTTGACCTCATGGTCCCGCAAAATATGCATAATGAGCGCACCCAAGCTTGGCATCCGCCACTTCGCAAGCCCAAATACCATTAAAAGTTCCCCCCCCCCACCCATCGGTCTCAATTTCGCTGAAAAATGGGGGGAATTCCCCCCCCCGGACCCAAAAAAATGGGGGGGGGGGAAACGCTCGATTCCCCCCCCCCAAATCACCAACTTTGGGGGGGGGGGGGCGAAAGAAAGCCTTGGTCAGGAGCACCTTCTGACACTTGAAATAGTGGTGGCCTAAAATGATTGCCTTGGTGAGATTTCGTCGCTGGTCCATTCTTTCCTCAGTTTATTTTGTGTATACTGTCAAGTCGAGTTTCGCGCTCAACAGAACGGTCGGTGTAAGATACAGTTCTAAACCGTGATTCAGTACGCTGTTTCAATTGTTTCGCTTTGAGTCACCGTTTTGAGACAACGGCGTTAAGTATTCTCCTGGTCGGTTTCGTTCATCAATTCGTGCGTGAATGCTCGAAAGGTACCCGAGTCACCTGTCACTCCCAGTTGGGTTTTCTTTCCCGCGCGAGCTCGATCTTTCGTGCCCGTGTGGAATTCTCACCGTTTGTTTGGTTTTTGTGTTGTTGCGCTCGCTCGCATTTACTACAGGTCTCGAGGCTGGTGCCAAACTTGAATCGTCGGCCCATTTTCGTGCGTTGAATACACTCGCCCACGACATCATGATGAAGTCGCTCGCTTCGTCACAGTCCGTGAGTTTAGTTCCTTGTATGCATGTCTGTGAACTTTCGCCATGTACTGTACGTACAATAAAGTACCTGGAGCAGTTCCCGACATTTCACAACTGTCTGCGAACATAATTAACTTGCAGGATGAGCTCAACAGTCTAAAATCCTGTGCACCTTTTCTTTTGATTCGATTCTATGCCGATTTGGCGCGCTTTCGCCATGAGCCTCACTTGATTGTTTTGCGTTTTCCCGTTTGCTGGATGTACGTGCAAGCGAAAGTACCAACAAGATCCGAATAATTGTACACTTTTTTTCCTTTATAAAGGTCGCTTACTCCCAAAGTGTACGATTATTGCAAACCAGCCGTCCAAAAGTGTACAATTTCATTTTCCAGCCAATTTTCCGAAACACCTACAGCAAAAGCTGTACAATATCCGAATAATTGTACACTTTTTTCCCCTTTGCAAAGGTCTTTTACCCCCAAAGTGTACGGTTATTGCAAACCAGCCGTTCAAAGTGTACAATTTCATTTCCAGCCAATTTTCCAAAACACGTACAACGAAAGTGTACAATTTTCTAAAGATCCCCGAAGCGTACGATTACAAGTGTACAATGCATTCGGGTTTTGCTGGAACCCTGGGACAGTCCGCCGACATTTCACAACTGCAGCATGACCATAGCAACCACTTTTTCTGTCACAGTCGGTATCCATTGTTAAATCCGCTAACATGGCCAAACCTTATGAATGCGCGTCAACACACTCCCGCGACGATGCAGCGACGACCCGCCCGTCGTGATACGTTGAGCGTGCTAGTTCTCTATTTCACCTGCCTTTTCAGCTTGCGAGAGCATTTTTGTTGGCTTTGTGCTTACATTTCTTGCCACGGTCAGTACGCAGAGTACGACGCAGCAAGCCTCTACTCCGACAAGCTGCACTGTACGAACAACCACGTACCATCTCTCTTTTTTTTGTTGTTGAGACATCACCTTTTCAAATACAGTGTAAGACCTTAGTGGGTTGTCCCGCGAAATGGGAGACAAAAGAAATAGGTTTACTGCGATGCAAAGTACGGCGGATGAAGAATAATCGGGAGTAACAAGTGAAGTTTGTGGGTGGCGCCGACCTTACTTGTTTCCGTCGTTTGCCGCTTGTGCTTTGCAGGTTGCTGCCGTCATGTCGCATGAATCTAAAGATCCGATTGTGGTGCGCACGCGTTTATGTAGTAGGTGTCACGTTTTTCAGCCAGCACTGTGCACGTGCTCACCAAATTCATATTTGTTCCAAGCGTTGTGGTCTCGCGTGTGTTGCCTCCATGCAAACGTCATTTGCACTGGTTGTATTTTGGGGGATGTGAAACTGAAGCGCGTAGTTGAACTAAGGTTTTACTCTCTTTTCGGCTCTCGACTGCGCACATGCCTCATGATCAGCGAGCTGTCTTTTTGCGAAGAGTTGAAAGTCCATCTTGATTCTGCATGCCGTAGATCTCTCGCTTTCGTTTTTTGGTGTGCTGATCGCCGTGTTCGATACGTGTCTGATTGCCTCCGAGAATCTCAAAGCACGATCCTTTGGTTCTTTTCTCTTTGTCCATAGAGCTTCGTAGTTGCGTGATGGCATCGTGATGTTTCTCAACAGATGCGTGACAGAGCTTCCGTACAGCACACGAGGGCTCCAAATTGCCGAGTGATGATTGAAACGCACCTGCCACTGTACAATTACCGTTGTACCGGATTTCGTCGCTATTCTATTCTTTTTCCGTCTTCTATTTCCTCGTTCAGACGTCGTCGAGAATCTTCATACGTTTGCGTCATGGATCCGCTGGATGGCTACTCGAATGTTCGAGCAAACGTTTCCGTTGGCTCAATATTTGCCGTTTACAAACGCTCTTCGGAAAGTGACCTGAAAGAAAACGACAAACAAGACTTCACTGCAGAAGGTGCGTGTGTGTTTGTATGTGTTTGTCGGTCCATTGCGTTGGAGTACTGTGTGGTGCGCATGTGTGCGTGCGTGTGTGTGCGTGTGTGTGTACATGTGTATGCTGAGAGAGAGAGAGAGAGAGAGAGAGAGAGCCAGAGAACCGTCTCGATTTCTTGATGCAACAAAGTGCTTGAAATTCGAAGCTCTCATGTAGCGCTCTGTCCTCCATGGAAAAGAAATCGAAAAATAGAATGGAGAGCTCAAGCGTGTTCGGCCGATTGATTCCTCAATTACCATTTTTCGTTGAAATTTTGCTCAAACTTTGTCATTTCCAGAACAGATCGCTTCTCGGATTGGCATGCTCCCCCTCCCGAAAGAACAATCGAACGTCAGCAAATTGTAGAATCAAAGAATAGACTGGAATAGTGCGGCACGTACATCGTTGACATTTTTTTTGCGACGTGAGCGCAGATTGGCGTGGGGGAAGGACGCAGCACCGTAATCTACTTGGAGCCCATCGAGCCCATTTGTGATAGGTTAGTGCAAACAGAATTTCCCTGCTGAGTTCATTGAGTGGGAGCGGGTGGTAATCAGTACGAAATGAATCTGAGGCGAAACAGAGCGATAAATCGATTCGGAATCTCACTCCTCTTAATTTACAATGCGGAACGTTGCGTTGGTCTTTCGTGTAAGTTTTCATCTGAACGACGCGACCTAACCGGTGCGCCATTGGGACAATGTGATGGCTGGAGAAGCAGCTCGATAATGATACTGTTTGAAGTTCACCGAGCTGCTACGGCCTGGACTCAGGAATTCCCCTCTGTGTTCAGGGTGGAGCACGATTTTTTATTACTTTATGAAATTTTCGTACATGCGGGTGGCCAATCTTCGAGAACAAAAACATAGCGCGCCCGTAGGAGGTCTTTTGAAGCCATAGCACGTAGTGTACTGTCAGTACCTCATGTACTCCACCCGAAGGATCACCTTTTGTCTTTTTGGCAAGTTTCATTGCGTTGAACGCTCTTTTCATGCTTCTTCTATTGCGTTGTTTTGTGCTTTAAAGGGCTCGATTGCTTGTGATGTCGGGCTACTGCATGTATGGTCCCGCCACGGTGCTCATGTTTGACGTTCGGTAATGGCGTGCACGGATTTCACTTACGATCAAGCCGAGGTGTGTTGTCGCGGCGATTACGTTCTGATCGCGTCTCTTTCGTGAGTGCGTATGTTTTTTTGTGCGCTACGCGTACTGTTTTTGTATCTGCGTTTCTCCCGACGATTTCTCCTGCGTCCTGCTCATTGCTCTCTCAGTTCTTTTGTTGTGATTGACGCAACATACAACAATTGGACACGAACGGAGCTCTCTGGTGTGATTCTCAACTTTTTCCGGAACTGGTGGAGATTTTTTGTCTCGGGTCATATTTCAACCCCCAGACAACACCTTAAGAAGCTTAAGAAACTTTATCTTTAACCTGCCTTCCGGGCCCCCGGGGGCCCATTTGGGCCCCCGGGGGCCCGCAAATTTAGCAAATTTCAGAGAGTGCAAAGTGGTGCACAGATATCAGGCCCACACCCAAGAATGCTGCCTTGGGGAGTGTTTGGGATGTAATTGATGCGCCAAAACTCGATGTGTGATTTTTCGGCTTCATTTTGCAAAAATGGGATGTTGTTGCAAAATCGGTGTATTTCGGATTTCTAAATTTGCTCTCTACGATTTTCAGCAAAGCAATTCTTACACCTGCTGCCTCAGTGGTTTAACTATGTATTTTCACTACACAAAAGTGCCCCAAGGGTGAAATTTTACGTAGATTCAGATTTCGGGGTCAAAATCCTGTTTTTGGCACGGAACGTTCCGGTTCCGGTCCGAAAGCCGACCAATGACGCAAAAACTGAACCACACACAAGAGGTACGTATCGCTTGCGATTGCATTCAGCGTTTCACAGAACGAATTCGGTTTTTGCATGCTAGAAGCGTTCACACACAAGTACGAGAGTGTCGCGCGTTTTCAGTAAGCAGGGTTTTGTTCGGTTTGGGGAGCGAACCGTCAAGCCTGCGAATTTCGAAAAGTTCCGGACCATTGCTCTTTTTTCTGATCACTTGGAACTTTGCCAGAATGTCGTTTCGCATAGGCGAAAGTGTTCAAATCCTAGCCCGCGTTGTTCTATCAGAAGCACAAATAAAAAAACGGTACAAAAACACAAGGAAACCTAAGTTGTTCGCCGTTGTCAAGTCGAGACCGCGAGGAGGGAAACTGAAATTGGAGGTACGTCTTCTAGTGTCAACGGTGCATGCTTGTATTGTCACGCTTACTCTCATTTTCGTGTGCCTGACCTATACTCTGTGTGGCTAGCTTCAGATTTCTTTGCAGTGCATTCCCCTGTACATGAAATTGAAAAGCAGGCCTGTGCAGTCTGTGCTGTTTTTGTGCTGTTACGTGCTTGAATTTGGGGTTTTCAAACGTAGGCCTGCTTTGCCAGAGAGGTGTAGCCTACACTTGCTCATGAAAGCTGCATTTTGAAATCAGCTTATGGCTTTCAACGCATTTCCTACCCTCAACTATGTCTATTTTTTGTTTTTTTATAGGTGAATGGAAAAACTCACGAGGTGGCGATTCAAGAGATTTTCAAACTTCCTGATGACGAAGATGATGATGAAAGTTCAGGTTGGTTGTCTGTGTTTTTGGAAGGTGCTGTTTTGCATTCGCGCATCTCATTTTGCGAACGAATCAGCTGGAATATTAATTGCTTAGACTGTCCGCTCACGCTTCGTGTCAAATGCACCGTACGTTTCACTGCAAAACACTTAGTGTACCAAAGTTTCTTCCTCACAAGTGCTTTTTTTGGTGAGCGAACGCATGCGGGGGGAGGGGGTCATTGTATGCTGGGTGCTGCAGCGAAATACGACAAAATAGCCCTAGTACTAGCAACGTATACACACTTCGTTGTATGTTGCATTTGTCATGTAGGGTCTACCAGTGACAGCGACGCCACCAGTGAAAGCGACGACAATGAGAGCAGGTGCAGCGACGACGGGTCGGGTCAACAAAAAGACGACCCAAAGTCCGATCTTCTACGCCCGCACGGACAAGAATGGGTGGTGCAAGAGGTGTCGGTAGACTTATGTGATGTACCACTGCGCAAGCCACGTGTGTGTTTTCCCGCACTTCAGTTAAATGCACAAAGACAGCCGATTGACTATTTCTTGCTGTTTTATCCCGACGAACATCTTTCAGAAACCCTAGAAGCCACTTCTCGTAACCTCCACGCGCGAAAGCAAGCAACAGTATCGAAAAATGAGTGGCGCAAGTTTATTGGGTGCATTCTCGCCAAGGCCGTTAGTGGTGGGCAGTCGATTGAAAAATTGTGGAACCCCGACGGTGGATTGTTCACGTACAATCTTGGGAGATTTATGTCGAAGCGTAGGTTTCAGCGGCTCTTGGCTGCAACTCAGTTTCGTTCAAAGTCTGATACTAACGCGCGTGATTCAAACCCGTTCTTCAAAGTTCAAACCCTAATTGATGCTTTTAATTCTCATACCTCCCAGGTGTTTCAACCAAGTGAATCGTTGTGTGTTGATGAGAGTATGTGCGAGTGGCGTGGTAAGGACAGCGCACACTTGGGTGGCGCTCCTCATGTGACGAAAATAGTCCGAAAACCAAAGGGTGTTGGCATAGAGATTAAAAACTTGGCAGACGCCAAAACAAGAATATTGTGTCAGATCGAGCTTGTCGCCGACAAAAAAACGATGGCCACTCGTAAGTACGCGCGGGAGTATGGGGCGGGAACTGGGTATTTGCTACGACTCAGCGAGCCGTACAAGGGATCTGGGCGTTCTGTGAATGCTGACTCTGCTTTCGCTTCTGTAAAAAGTGCTGTGCAGTTGAAATTAAAGCACGGGCTGTCTTTCGCAGGGATGGTAAAAACGGCGCACAGGGAGTTTCCCAAAAAGTACTTGGAGCAACAAGAAGTGAAAGAGAGGGGAGACCACGTGGCTGCTGTCACTGAACAAAAAGGGGTTAAGTTGCTGGCGGTTGGTTGGGCAGACAAAAAGAGAAAGTTGACAGTGTCAACTTACGGCAACACGCTGCCCGGTACGCCCCATAAGAAGCGACGTTGGAGTGTTGAAAATGGCTTTGAAAGAGCTTTCACGAAGGAAGTGAAGCGTCCTAGCATTGTGGAACACTACTTCGATGCAGCAAGTGCAATTGATGTCCATAATCACTTTCGGCAGGGCATTGTTTCTTTGGAAACTGCAGTGAAAACTCAACGGTGGGATTTTCGCCTATTTTGCACAATCTTGGGTATGGTTCTAGTTAACGCGTACTTGGCGTATCGTCACTTTGAGGCTAGCAACGCAAAGCATCAGAACGTCCCATCGTTTTTGGAAGAGGTTGCAACTGAGCTTTTGAAAAATCGGGACGGCACCCGTCTCACTCGCGGTCAGTCGGCGTTGTTTACTACGAAAGTTTCACTGGCAAAGAAGAATATTCCTGAAAATCTTATTTCTTCACACAAACCTGTGCCGCTCGTCAAAACCCTTTATGCACGCGAACAAAAGAAACAGTACGCACAAAGACTTTCAGACAGAATCCGCAATGATCGAGAAAAGCAAAAGATGCTGCAAAATTACCGATGCAAGCTGCGATGTCGCGTGTGCGGTGAAAAAGCCAGTACTTTTTGTGAGGCGTGTAGCAAAGACAGCCCTGATTCGACGAGGGGTCTTCTCGTTCTTTGTGGCCCCAATAGCAAGCGTGCATGCTTTTTCAGATGCAGCCATGAAAGTGCTGCGTGAACGTAAAAAGCTCACCAATCTTTCTTATTCTGTGTCTCGTTTCCTGTTCATTACCTTTTCACTTTGCTTTTTACATTTTTTTTCTACACACTCGTTTTCGTTTGTTTTGTCGCTTCGATTTTGTAATGCAGACAAGTACAACTTTGGTATGCTCTATTGTTCTGTAGTAACTGTGCAGTGTGCTTTGTATTGTGTTTGTGAGCGTCCTACAGCGTGCATAGTGCTGAAAGTTGCTTTTCAAATTGAACGGCGGGAACAGTAAACGGTCGGCTGAAAAAATGCGTCAATCGAAATTACGATTTCACTGTGAACGCTGAGCACACAAAAATGGTACCGTTCGAGAGCTGATGGGTGTAGCAATCATTGCCAGCGCTAATTTTGTTGGTAGCAACATTTTCTCCGGGAAAAAAAGGCAACTATCCAAAAAAAGAATTCGTTTTTTTTGGCAAAAACTCAGATTTTTGCCAAAAACGGGAGGTGTGCACACACGTGGTGTGGCGCATGAGGTCGTGAGGAGTTTTGGTGACACTCTGAGACCTATTGAGTGTACGACATGCAGCTTGTGTGCTGGAACCGCCGTGAAAAACAAATACAAACAAAAAACTTTTGCGGGCCCCCGGGGGCCCGGAGCGCGGGCCCCCGGGGGCCCGGAGCAAAGGCAGGTTAAAGCTTACAACTGTTTTAAGGTTGGAACCTGTGTTAAGGTTAGACCCAAAGCCAAAGTGTTTCTTTTGTAAGATTCTTAAGGTGAGCTAAACTTTCGTTTTTGTAAGGTCAGATAATTTTTTGTAAGGTCAGACCCGTTTTTTGTAATGTCAGGTCACTTTTCTGGCGATTCGTCGCGAAGTGCCACTTTTGAGGCAACAAATCAATAAGCAAAGTATTCAGTGAGTAAAGCTGAGCAAACCAGTCACAAAAAACGTCTCAAGGTCGGATAGAGGGTTTTTCAAGTTCGGATAGAGGTTTCAAGCCAAGATCACTGACTTTTGTAAGGTGAAGAAGCGAGTTTTAAGGTCAGAATTCGACCGTGAATTTTTAGGTCAGATTTTTCTGACCTCAATAATTGTTAAGGTGCTCGGGGTGTTCTGGCGATTCGTCGGGGGGTTGATCTTTACAGTTCTCAATTGCAATGAACGTAGGGCAAGTTCACACAAACGCACAACAACGTGAGGATCCCGTCGACCGGTGCCTATTACTCGGTGAACGAGGGATACGCCGATGAATGGCTACCTGGGACGATCAAATTTGTGGAATCCTGTCGTAGATCAAAGGTGAGGTTCTTTTTCAGATGAACGCAGTCCATACAAAACAATTCGTGTTGCTCCGCACGGTCAACCGACCAGGGGGCAAAGAATTGTTCGCTTTTTTCAAGCACTCTTTTTACTTAAGCCACGATGGTGTTTTGTGATCACGAACTGGCTGCGTGTCGGAAACAGTTTGTTTTCCCAGCTGCAACGTCAAAAATCGTACGTGGTTCGGCTTTCCTTGAAATTAACATTGCGCCAATGCTCTTAGGGAGCGTCCGCAAATTACGTAACGCCAAAAACGCAAATTTTTGACCCCCCCCCACCCATCCCGTAACGCGAAAACTAGAGGTTTTGGGAGTAACGTAACGCAAAAGTAACGCGGGGTCGCTACCACCCCACCCCCACCCGTCTAGCGCGTTACGTAATTTGCGGATGCTCCCTTACGCATTCGACAATAACATTATGCAGACTGTGGTCAGTTTCTCTCAAAAGAAATGTACCCGCATGAACGCTTGCGTACCAGCAATAGGGAAGCCTTCAAGGTGCCGAGTAAGTTGAGTTTCTCGTGTTTCTTTATCGGATGTGCTCATTAGACCG
>CBDBEG010000056.1:0-18233 GCA_965204255.1 Rubritalea sp. | reverse complement strand
TTGTGAACCATGCATTAACCTTTCAATTGAGGTCATGGCGTCAAAACGGTTAACTAAGTTCCCTAAGAAGATTTTCACCGAGGTGGGCGACCCGCCCAACATGTTTGCCATATGCAAGTCAACTAAGTGGTCAACGCCCCGTAGAACAGGGTTGTTAACTGGGGTGGCTGCATCCATAAAGCGGATTATCTTCGCCTGATAGGCTTCAAATTCGCGTCTCAGACCCGATAACTCAGCGTAGTTGGAAATAGCGTCAATGTCTATCACGCCATCAGCATCTGTAATCAACGACCCCTTATATTTGTCATAAGCTAAGCCAGCCTCACGGTGGACTGCCTCAATGTAAAGCTTACCAGCGTCACTTAATTCTCCCGTCTCGGTGAACATATGACGCCATGCTCGAGGGATTTTAGACAATTTAAAGCCCCCTTTACGCCAAGCAGACTTAATCTGCTCTTTAATGACGCGCAGGTTATCTTTGATTGTTTGGTCGATATTCTTCTTCTCGAATAAGCCACCTTCTCTAATTGCCCGTCTGGCACGCCTTTCCATCAATTGGAACTGGAAACCTTCTTGATGAGACCGCAGGGTTTTACCCCCTAAGCGACCTACCGTTAACTGCTCTAGATTTTTTAAGATGCGAGCCTCTTTAGGCAGGTTGGCATCCCCGATGTTGGCACTCACGCGAGCTAACACTTCACCGGAGATATTGGGTTCTAAGCCGACATTCAGGCGGGAGGCAACCATTGTTAGTTCTTCCCAAGCCTTTCTTGCCTTCTTGGTAGACCCGTGCATATCAGCTGTTTCTAGCAACTTTCTGATACGGGTCTGAGCTGGCGTAGAGAAGCTTCCAATGTTGGATTTAGCCATAATGACCATTAACCCTTCCTCAAAATCCTTCAGGAGCTTGTTTGTGAGCCGTCTGGTGAGGTTTGCGGTCTGAGGTGAGGTTATCCTTAGCTTTGGGTTGACAAGGGCATCAGAGAGCCTCTGGTCGCTTGGGCTAAGTTGAATTACTTCCCGTTGACTATCTTTCACAATCCGGCTTTGACGAGGTTCAGCGATGCCAAACTCTCGCCGGTTGTTAATGGTTGTGTCGTCAATTATCTTGCTTGCTTCATTAGCTTCATCTGTTAGGCGCAGTTGGCGAGTTGCATCTTGAGCCACCCTTCGCCAATTAGTCCCGCCAGGCCCGAAACTGCCCAGATGCAAGAGTCCAGGAGAGCGAGCCATTGACACTTCATCAATAACAAAACCTCTTCCTGGATTCAGATTAATACCAATAGAGACATCGATATGATTGGTTTCAGCTAATCTGCGCCATTGCTGAGAAATGCTATTGTCAAAGAACTCAAAGTTCTTAGCAAATAAAGCCCCATTTCTGATTTCTAAGTCGGTCAGTTTGATTTGGCCTAGAACTGTAGAATGCCCACCATGCTCCACTCTGATGTCAACAGCCGCGTTGTGATATTCGGTATTCTTAAGAATATGCCTCAATAGAGTAGCGGGGTCTTTAATAGCCTGCAGTTCAGCTAGATATTGATGATACTGAACATTACTTTCCTTCTGCATTTTATAATCGCCAGCAGTTCGTGTGTATTCTGTCAACTGCTCATCTGACCTAAGAACCTCTAACCTACTATTAATGGCATCGGCTAGGATGTCATACATCTGCTCCTCTCGCCCCAAGACCTTGGTTAGTTTGGTATAACGACCTTTAACCTTCTCCAGAACAAAAGCGAAAGGTTTCGCCCAGGCACGGCTATTATCACCAAAGACATACCCTCGATTGTCTGACTTCTTCACCTCTCCTCCAACTGTTCTCGCGTAGAGGACATCCTTGTCTTGATATTGCCGACGAAGCATTTCGGCATAGCCATATTCGTTAACTGTCTTCAATGCCCTAATGACAGGATTAAACTCAATGCTTTGAATGCCCTTCTTCTTATCTTGGTATTTAATAAAAAGGCGCATCATGCGTTCATCTAATTTAAGGCGAACATCCTCTTCTGTAGCTCTCTTCTGCTGAACTTCATCAAGTAGTTTTGCACTCTCCTCAGGGTCAGGTGTTCCTGAACGGGGGTTAAGTGTCCCAGACTCTTCTTTTAGGCGTGCGGTAGCTCTCAGACCACCCTCTGCTGTTGGTTCAAGATAATGGTCTACCCCCGTATCAATTAGCCGTCTCCTGGTGTCACCAGTCCTCATGTAGCGCACAGCCGATTCTTTGATTTCCCCAAAGGTTTTCCGTATCAGTTCTTGGTCTTTCTTGCTGATATCTCCAACTCGGTCGAGTTCAGTCTTGAACCGGTCAAACTTGTTCATGCCATAAAGGCGCACATATTCACCCGCCCCTTTCAACCAAAAGACAAAATCGCCCCCAATCTCCGTTACGGGTATCCTCTTACGAAGCACTTCATGGTCAATTGCTCCTGTAAAGTTTGCCCTCATTGGCAAGTCAACCGCCTTGGCGAAAACTGAATCTATGTCTTCAAGCCCGTCTGCAAGCATGTCGATAGAGGTATGTTCATCAGCGACCGTTCTAACCATTCGTTGAAACAACTCTTCCCGTTGCTCGCTCGTTAGGTCGCGAAACAGGATTGCCATATAGTCTTCTCCTGTAAAGTTGAATAATCGCGTCTCACGATGATGCGAGAGAGACTGAAATTGAGTTACGGGGTTCTGTCTCGTATAAATATTCTCAATAATTTCCCTATCGGTTATTTGACCTGACATGGATGGATAATGCGTGTCGAATTGGTGAAACAGTGCCACGACCTTGTTTGACTTCAAATTCGGAGTAGCATCCAGACCCCCCTTAAAGCGTTTGCTTCGCCATGGGGGAAGGTTCTCTAGCCACGACGGGTCTGTGTCGGTATGGGCTGAGAACTGCCGTTTATTGGTCGGAGTGTCGGGGTGTATCTGAAATGCGCCATTTCGAATCTGGCGGGGTTTAACCCCTTTACGCTTAGCTCTGATATTCTCTTTAACCTGGCGCATATCATCATTCAACTCCCTGAGAGCGGCGTAATAAGCGTTGCTTCTTTCAGCTTCGTTTTTGGTAAAAAACTCATGATATTTCTTTCTAAAGTCGCGATAAGCTTTCAAACGCTTCATCATTGCCTGGTCTTTCTTGGAGAGAGGAGGTAAAACTTGCTTACCGCTACCAACCTTGGTGGTTTTGTGACCAATCGCGAGCGGTTCGTAAAATTTCCGCCTAGTTTTGCCATATTCCGGCTTAGTGACTAAATTGTCGGGGTCTAGCCCAAGTGCTTTTAGCCCCTCGTCGTCACCATAGATGTATCGCTGGAAGGCACTATACCCGAATGCGTTGCCTGTTGGGTTGTAAGCCCCATAGAAGTAGTTGTCCGAGAAGGGGTCTGCTCCAACTCGAGGTTCAAAGAGGATATCAAATCGTTCCATGTATTCCTCCCTCAGCCATTCTCGCATGTAATGACTCTCCGCCTCCATCGCCTCCCAGCGTTCATCCCCATCAATACGGCTACCTTTAGGGTTATCTATATCCATCGCTTCCCGAAACAGGTCAGCGATTTCGTCCTCGGTTGTTCGTTTAGGTTTTCGCCAAAGGCGACGAAGCATTGTATTCTCTACGGCATCTTCAGCCAGGCTGGTCAATAAATCATCCCTTAAGAGAAGGTGGTAAATGTGGTCATGAATCCTTTGAGCCTCTTTAATCGTTTTAGCTGACGCTAGTTGAACTTTAAGTTGCGTGAGCGTTTCATCAGTGAGGAAGCGTTGGTCTTTAGTCTTCTTAGCTATCTCGAAAGGAGTGTCCTTTTTAATCTCCTGCTTGACTTGATTAAGCGTCTTCTTTGCATCGGCTTTAGATGGTAACGGGTCGTCTATCGGTGAATCGCTAAATCGCCTAACTGAAGTGATTACCTTATCAACCCCAAACTTCTTCATTAGCCTCTTCCAAGTCGACACGGAGTCAGCTCCGGTTTTACCGGTAAAGAGATTCAATTGCTCCCGTAGCTCTTCCTGGATGCGCAGTAGCTCTAATTGGTCATGCCCAGGCTTTAAAACCTGCACATTAGCGTTTTCTGGCAGTAATTTAGCCCATTCAGCCGAAAAGGGCAGTTGACCCTTGCTAAGCTCCTCAAAGGCGGTCTTAGCCGCCTTAGGCATCCTTTTAGCGTCTATTTGGATGTTATCGCGGTGTTTCTTAAAGAAGCCCTTGCCCTGACTGGTATCAAATGCCTGTCCTGCTCGCTGAGCCGCTTTACGGCTGTCTAACAAGACTTCAATTGCTCCGAGACCACCTGTGAAAACAAGCAGGTCTGCCCAGGTTATCTCCCCGTCTAAAGCAATATCCTTAGTGACGAAGTAGAGTTCCTCAGCCGCTACTCGAGCAATCGCTGGCGAGCGAGCCGAGAGCTTCATGCCAAACTTGGTTTTAGTGAACTCATCAATTTTGTCATCTAGGGGTCGCAACAATCTTGGAGCAACACGGCGCTTTGTGCCAATTTCACTAATCTGCTGAACCAGTTTAGGCAGGGTAGCCTTCTTCACCGCTGGCTTGGCAACAGCTTTAGTCACGCCTCCTCCAATACGCGTGCCGGCTTTAACCAATTTAGTTGCCCCTAAGCCTGGCACGGCTGCTAGCCCCACATCAGCTCCAATTGAGGCGATATTCTGAGCTGTGCCTCGTAGTTTAGAGGTTCTGGTAAAGCCTGTGTCTTTAAAGCGAGACGCTATTTCATCTGTGGTGGCTTTCGCCTCCCTAGCAGCTTCACCTAGCTTCTCTGCTCCCAGCTTCTCTGCTCCCAGAGCCACTCCCCAAGAAACTAAACTGGAAGTTTCGGTAAAGGCGGTTGTCCCCAAACGGTCGACTAAACTCACCCCTTGTTGAATCGGATTTAGGTTTAATGCCCCCTGCTGGTAAAAGAGGGCAATTGTGTTAAGGGCTGCAATCGCTACCTCGCCCGGCACTCCCTCTGCCCCAAACAGAGACAATAAATCACTAAACTTTTTGGTTTTCTCGATTTCAGACAGGTTCTTAATATAGGCGTCAACATACCCCTGAAGCAATTCGGGGTTGGTTTCCTTCATTGTGAACAATCGCGGTTCATCTTCATTACTCAAGTCCAGCAAGGGGGTATTGGGGTTGCTCAGGTCAGCACTGGCCACCTTTTCAAACAGCGAACCGTGTTGACGTAGTCGTCCTTCAGTTGCTTTATGGTCATAAACAGGGGCTGGTTTTCTAATGCCGGCAGGTGTCTCGGGGGCGGTTTTGGCGTAGTAGTCGCGGTCAGCTTGGATAACGTTCACATCAGCCTGAACGGCGTCATCTTCCTGCTTCTTCTTGGCTTGGTAGGCACGCCAATGGGTAATCGCCGTGCGCCCCTCGTCAAGAGGATTTAGTTGATGATAGGCTGCCTTACCCCGATTAAGAATGTCGTCCCAAATACTCATTACTATCTCCGTTCATCTAAGTTTTGGTAAGTGGGGGATGGCGTATAGCCTACTGGAGCTGCTTCAGGGCGGGTTGGGGTAGCTGCCAACGCTAGGTCTTTAGCTCGCTTAATGCGTCGGTCTATCTCGCCCAATATAGAGGAGTCGACTGGTCTGTTGGCGGCTCGGGCATCTCTTATAATATTCCTTCTGGCTTGCTCTAGGTCGCTAACGCTTTCGCCATAATGAGCCACTGTGGCTTCTGCCTGGGTGGCTGCCCCGCTTTCTCTAATCCCTTGCTCGCGAGCATCGTGGACGGCTTGTTCTGCCCCTACTTGAGTTTCATAAATTCGCCCCTCAAGCCCTCTCTGGGCGTCAATGTGGCGTTTGGTCTGGTCAACAGCTGCCTGACCCTGTTCAAATTCAAAGCCAACCGTAGACAGGTCTCGCTCTCGCCGATAGCTCAAAGCGTCCCTGGCTTCGCGGGCGGCTGCTTCAGCTTGCTGTATCTTAAACGAGCGGGCTTGCTCAGCTTGCCGAATAGCAAAATCTCTGTCAGCCTCTGCCACTCCTAAGGCTCGTTGCCCGCCAGCTTCGGCTCTGGCTAAACCTCTATCCAGGCGTCTCTTGGCTAGTTCGCCCTTGTCGAATGGCTCACTGAAATCTCCACGAGCCACTGAAGAGTCTTGTAAGCCACTTTGGCGCAGGGCGTTTTGAAAAGCCTGGTTAGACTGGAAGCGCTCGGCTCGCACCTCACTGAGGGTGTCAGCAGTTGAATCTCGTAAGTTGGTCTGGATTTCAGTTACTTGGTTCTGAATCTCCGCAGTTGCCTTGCCAAAGGCGTGATTGGCTTGCTCAAAGGTCTGTTTAAAGGTGAACTCAAACGCTTGAGCCTGCCGGTCAAGTTCGGCGTCAATAGCAGCTGACCCTCTCTCAAAGGCGGTATTAATGTCATCGACCATCTTATTCCGCTTAGCAATCAAGCTCTCAAGCCTCAGGTCGGCTTGCTCTTCGTTAAAGTCTAGTTGCTGGTCAGAGCGTGCCTTGCTGTTCGTCAGTGCCTGGAGTTTAATGCCAAACTCCAGGTTCGCTATTTGAACATTGGCCGCCGTCTCTCGCTCAATGCTTTCAATGGACGACTCTAACAGTTGCCCTTTGAAGACCTGCATCTGGTAGATGCGGTTAATATCCTCTCGCCACTGAGCATTAAGGTCGCCTATTCCCTGACCAGCAGCCTTCTCGGCATCTTTCTTAACGGTCTTGTCGACTTCTGTTTGAATGATTTCATCAATCTCTGCCGGTGTAGGTAAATCATCTTCAGGAGTCTGCCCAATCGGCGACGGCACGGTTTTGCCCCGAGCCTGTTTCTCGCGTCCTTTCTGGTGCAGGTAAACTGCAAATCCTGCAGCTACGAGATTTTTAGTGTGAGCAGCCACCCCGGTGGCAACCGTCTTCAGAACCCTTTCGGGATTGTCTAGTAACGGCTGAACAAAAGTGTCATATATGTTGCTGGGACTCAACCAGTGGTTAGTCTTCTTCTTCTTCTCCATCTTAGCTCTAAGTTTACCATATAAAAGAGACCCACGCTAAGGTGAGTCTCCTCTGTTAGCTATAGAACACTCGTCTAAGCTCGGGTGGCTTTACCGGAGTAAGCGACAACTCGAATTGTGCCATCGCCAGCCACATGGAAGAAGACTTCCCCCGCTTGCTCATCAGGCTCAAAGGTCACATTATTAGTTGTGTTGCTAGTAAGCCCCTGAACATAAATGTTCTTGGTTGCCGGAGCGGCTAAGGTTAACTTGACCCGCTTGGTTTTGCCTGGAATGTCAGGAGTTTGAGCAGGGTTTAGCGTTCCACCCCGCAACTGTGCATTTCCTTTAACATTCTTATCAATAACCCAAGGGATACTGAACCAGTAATAGCCAATTGTTGCGGTTGCCGTAAAAGTCACATCTGCTGTGAGCTTGTATGTGCCTGAATTAGACGTTGACCCGCTAAAGTTCGCCCCAACCGACTGGTAATTTAATTCTTCAAAGTTTGAACTATAAAACATGTTATTCCTTCCTAATCTTTACGATTTCTTACATCCTCGATGAGCTTGTCATATCTGTCCCATACCTTGTCAAGTTCGCCAGGCAAGGTATTAGGGTCTTTAAGTTGCTTATCTTGCAATTCCTGGATTTCCCGTTCTCTAGCTCCTTCCAGAGCTTTAATCTTGGCGACAATGCGGTGATTGCCTCCATCAAGGCTTTCACGGTCTTTCTCGGCTTGCGTGAGTTCCCGTTTCCAGCGACCGCCTCCTTTAACAAATTGCCAACTAGCAACATTGTTCAAGGCAATCATTTCGCGTCCATAGATTTCGTAAACGCCAGCCCCTTTATCGAACTGCTTCAACATGGCTTCCTCGCCACCACCACCAGCTAACCGGTGGGCTGTATGTTCAGCGTGTTTGCGACCTTCTACATCTAAAATTACACCCATCGTTACCTCCTACTACGGATTCTTGATTCCTTGGCACGCTACACCCTGATATGGAGGGGTGTAGGCATCGTTCATAGTCAAGAGTTGAATCAATGACCCGAAGAAGTTTGCCGGTTTGCGAATTGTTCGTGTTTGAATCAAGGGGTTCGCCCAAGCCAAAACGGAACGGTGGCATAGAATCGCCTTGTAAGTTGTGCCGAAGCGGTTTTCACTAACTTCTGCAACGGGCATTCCAGCAATTGTGCCAAGAACACCTTTGTAGCGTTCATTGCGCTGGGAAAGGAAGTTATCACGCGTGAACTTATCGTCCTTCATGATTTCCGTCCATGTGCCAGCAGGAACTAACAAGATTGGTTTGCTAGCTGCGTGGTCGGTGCGTTTCTTATATGCCTCTAGAGCGTCCAAGAGAGCAAAGTAGAAACTTGTGCCGGCTGCATGAGTCGTAACGAAGTTGTTGCCGGTAATGTGTGATGTTAAAGTTGCAAAAATCAAAGCGTCAATCGCTGGATTGAGCTTCTGGTGAACCTCATCGCGTAGCCAGTTCATCAAATTAAGAACTGGGTTGTGCATCATGTTAATGACACCGGCTCGCTCGTTGATATACCACGCTGTGGCAATCTTGAACCTGATTTGTTCTGCCTGCAAGACATCAGCATCGGCAATCGGATTAGTCGTGTTTTCATCGTAGACACGAATTTCCGCTAAACTACGATTCCAAATAGAAACCGTATCGCCCTGCTTAAAGCCACTGACAGGAATGACATTGTTGTTATTGGTCAACATCGAAGTTTGACGCGTATCACGCATCTGTTTATCAATGCGACTAGTAATCACATTGCTTTTATGAATTTCCTCTGCCTGACGAAAGTAACTCGCATTAGAGACATTCTCACCTATATAAGCCATTTACTTGTTCCTTCTAAAAAACTAGATTTGCCTGCCAGTTAAGCACACTTGACAGGCGATGTCAACCCCCTTTTTACAGAATGTCGCTTTCTAAGTCGACTGACCAGACATCTTTAGCCAATTGGTCGAAGGAATCATCCCTCTCCTGAGATTGATTGCTATGGGGCTGTGCCTCAGAGGCTCGCGCTCTATCAGCTCGACGCTGACGGCTATCATTGGCCTGGAGCATTCCTAAGCGTTTACCTTCTTCAAGAGCTGTATTGTGTGTCTCGCGTATCAGCTTGTAGAAGTCATACTTAGAGTTGGAACTCAAAACTTCCTCTTTGCCACCTACTCGGGCATATTCAGGGGAGCGAAACTGCTCAAAGGCCTCCTTGGCCGCCTTATCTAGGTCTTTGTTGTAATTTTCTGATTTCTTATCAAACTCAGGAAACTCCTTGATTAACACCTCGTCGCGAGCTTCTTGTTTCTTGTTGTCAATAATTCGATTAATTGTCGAATCTCGTTCCTCCTTAGCCGCATCATGTTTAGCAGCCACGACGTCAACATCATCGTCGTTTTCTTCCATTAAGCTTTTCAAGGTTGGCACAGAGAACCGATTCTTAAGACCGGCAATCTCATCGGCATAATCTTTAGAGGAAATATCCGCCAATTCCTTCTGCATAGTCGCCAATCTGCTAACTTCAGCTTGGTCAACTGGCTCGGTTGCCTCTTTGGTTTCCTTGGGAGCTGTTTTGGGTTCATCCTGCCTTATCTGGGAGACTTCGTCATCGAATGATTTCAAACCATCATCATGACCAGCGTCAAGAATGTCTGCTATGCTGTCCCAGTTAGCATCCGCTATATCCTCAGGAACAGAGTTATACCCGACTTCTCGCCCGTCTAGGGCTTCGCGTGCTTCTGCAGTTTGTGCAGTTGTGTCCGTATCCATGATGTCTTCTTCTTAGGCTCTGCGACTGGTTCAGGAACTTGTCGTAAAGCTTCCTCAAAATCCTTCCTTAATGTGTTATCTCGATTAACTCGGCTTAAAACCATCTCGTAGAGGGGCTTAAGCTTATTGGAGACTATTGTATGCGTTTTTACCGCTAAGTCAACTGCTTCTTGTGATGAAATGTTAAATTCCTTGCTATACACCTTTGACCATTCGTCTAACTGGCTGATGTGTGTTAGCTTCTGTTCTTCTCTAATGACATGGCGATAAAGTTCAGCCAAGAAGGGAATATCGCGCTCTGCTTTCTCTTTAGCTTCAACCACCCTCTGGTTGTGTTTCAACTGAGTCATTCGCTGTTCTAGGTATGATTCCGCCATTATTTCTTCTCCTTGCCCTTCTTCGCCTTATCTAGGGCTTTGGTTAGCTGGAGGGCTATTTGTGTCCGCTCCGGTTTGGATTTAGCTAACAACATTTGTGTATACAGCCCACTCAGGTGTTCTAATTCCTCTGGTTTTAAACCGAGAGCTTTCAGTGGCTTAATAAACTCAGCCAGTCGTGATTCCAGGTCTGCCAACTCGGCATCTTTCTGCGGGTTGGGCGTTTCGGCTTGCTTCACCTCTTCTGCGGGAGGAGGCGTGGCAGGAGCAGGCGGTGTATCATCCGGCAATTTAACTCCCTTCTCTCTGGCTTCTATTTGCAATTTGAGCATGTTTTCCTTGTGGGTATTAGCAATCTGCTGGCTGGTGTTTTCAATCTGTTGCTGTTCCATCCATAGTTCCTTGTCGCGGGCTAGTTCACCGGTGCTTTCCACGCCGATAATCTTCTTCACCATTTGCTTAATTGTCGGGGTGTCCAGGTCAGACGGACGCAATTGGGCGTAAGTAACCTGTCGCCCCACTTCCTCTTGAGCGATATCCTTACAGCGTTCAACCACGGCGTCGTTAAAGAGCAGGGTGAGCTGTTCGGCTTCTTCTTCTGTATACAGGATTTTAGATGTATCCACCTTTAGACCCTTGAGAATGGCTTTAATAACCCCCTTGCGGTTCAAAACACGCACCATTTCGGCATCTTGGTTAAGAAGCGGATAGAGTTTGAGAAGCTGTTCTGCCTGGTCGCGGAAGTCTGCCAAGAACTCAGGATTGAAGTCCATATAAACCTCATCTAATAATTCACGGTTGAATTTCGACCAGTCAACCTCAACCACCAATCGCTTGCTATCCTTCTTAATTTTGAGACGCTTCAAATCCTGCACGGCTAACGCCTTCTGCAGTTCCGAGAAGGTCTCTTGGTCGACCTCAACATCCTCAATTTCATTCTTGTGGTGATAGAGAGAGTATATCCACAAGCGGAAGAGTTGCCCGTAGGCATGTTCAATCGCGTTGCGGTAATGTTTCAAAATCAAGCCGAGTTTGTCTTGTTTAGCCTGCACTCCCTGAGGTGTCTTCGAGTCGGTGGTTGCCCCGTAAGGGATGGTCTGACCACTGTCTTGCGCCCCAATCTTGGTATACATCATCTGACGGATAAACGCTAGGTGTTGCTGAAGGTTCTGGAGTGTATCTGTGCTAAGGGAGATAGGTTCAAGGGTTGGCTTGCCAACACCGCTCCTGCTGAAAATCAAAGATAATGGCTCAACTAAAATATCTTCCTGCTCAATGTCTGAGGCGTGTATCATTGGGGCAGCGTCCTGAACGAACCCGCGTAATCCATAAGCTAATAGTTCATCAACAGCGTTCTGCAAGTCGTTCAAGAGTTCGGGAATACCCATTCCATAAGGTTTGCCCTTAAACATCCTGAAGTAAAGGGGAACAACGGGCATTTCGCCGTAATAGTCATCTAGTTCTTCCTCACCAACAATGCCCACGGCGTCGTTGTCTTTGCCTTCATATGGCACAAAGTAATAAATCTTAGTTGACTTCTTGTCAGCTAAGCGGTCGCGAGCAATTGCCTTGACAATCAAAACCTTCTCGCCCAGACCGTGGAAGCTGTTGAACTCTTCTTCGACAAAGGATTCATTAGTATCTGTGCGTCCCCGTTTAAACTTCTTGGCTCGTTGGAGTCTGCCGGTATTGAAAATCGGCTTGCCGGTGCGTTTCTTCTCTTGGTCTATCAGGTGGTCAATGTCTGACTCGCTATAGTATTGTTCAATAAAAATGTAGTTGGCGTCAAAAGCGGTTGGGGCGTCAGGGTCGATGTAGCAGAATCCTGGGTAGGGTAGTTTGAAATCAGGCAGGAAGCCTTCTTTCTCATCAGCCTTAAAGGACACCTCAGCCAGTTGCAGTCCGTAGGTGCAAGCCTCTCGCGCCCACATATGGGCTTTCGCCGAGAAAGGAGCTTCTTGGTTAATCTTAGGGATAACAATCTTATTGATGTAAAACTCGGTAAGTAGTTTGATAACCCTGTCTTCACACCGCACTTTGCAAACTGGAGCGTCGGGTAGCGTCATCAGGGGTATTTCATGCACAATTGTGCAAATCGTGCCTTCTGAGACCTCCGGAATACCCTCAGCTACTGGGATGGTGGCAAAGCCTAGGGCTTGCCGACCAAATTCACGAAAATTGACATCGCGAGCGCTAAAGTCAATACTGCTCTTCGCTTCGAGATATCTCTTAATGACATTGCGTCTTGTTATCTTCATCTTACCACCAGCTTGTAATGCCTCCTCGATGACCGCCGAAAGCTCGCAAGTTGCGTTGTCGAGTCTCTCGGGTGTCTTGAGCTTCTCCTAGCTTACCACGAAGGTATTCCCATTGAAAGGCGTAGCGGGTAGCGTCAATGGCGTCCTGGTCGCTCCGCGGGTTGGGTTTCATCTGGTAATCAATTTGCCCCATACGCGATTCCGCCCAGACATAACGCCGATGTTCCTTGGCTAACCCGATTGACCGCTCAGTTATCCAGATGGCATGCTGATTGATGTAGTTAATCGAGTCGCGGACTGTGCCTTTCTTCTTGGAGACTTCGTGTAGGTTTAAAACACCATGACGCCGAATGATAACGGCTGCGTCTTGATGTTCTCGCAGGTCGGCCATAACTGGCACACGCTGAACGCAAGTATTTAGGAAAGTGGCTACTTGTTCAGCTGTAATCTTTTCATCATACATTTCCAAATCAAGCAGGTAGCCCTCTTTATAGCGATAGAGAGCAACAATTGCCATGCGAGACTGCCCCGTTCGTTCTGCCCAGCCACCCCAGTCTAAACCCCGTGAGATAATCTGAGCCTCGTAGGGGATATGGCGAATAATATGCCCGCGGTCATTCTTGACCGGCTCTAGGGTTGTCCACTTGTTAAAAATCAACCCTCCAAACTCGGAGAATTGACCTTCTCCCATGATGCGCCAGAACTGTGGGTTGGTTTTATCAGCTTCAATCGCCCTAATCTGAGTTGCGGAGAGAAACTCATTATCGAGGTAAGTCAACCCGCCAATCACGCCCAAGCCATATTCCTTGGCGTTTGGCACAATCCGGTCATTGAACCAGAACTCATGGGTCGGGTTAAAGTCCAACCAGCCATAGCCCATACAGCGACGCCGGATGTTGTCAAAGTATGGCCAGAGAGCGTAGTTGGCTTCGTTGAAGAAGTAGATGTGACAGGCAACACCAGGCGGGTCGCGTCGTGATTCATAAGTGAAGAATTGAATCGTTGCTCCGTTCGGGAAGGTGTAGGTGTGTTTAGCGTTATTCCACAATGCCCCATCCCAGTAGTTGCTTTCTTGCATAATGGCACGGAAGTCGGCAATTAAACCGGCGTCCATTTGGGCAAAGTTCACCCCACCAATCAACACCTTGAAGGAATAATGCTTCCGCCCGTTCCACATAATGCCTGGATGATAGGCTACGCACTGCTCGGCAATCTCCTGCAGGATGTAATGGGTCTTACCAGCTCTCGCTCCCCCGTAGGCAACTCGCAACCGATAACCATCCAAGGTCTGCATCTTCTTACCCGTCGTGCTGATACGGTGAGGGTGCAGACCGCGTTTCTTCTCAGCGTGTTTAAGGGCGGCGGTATGACTAGCTTTAACACGGTTCATCTCGCGTCGCTCAAACTCCGCATTGTAAAGGTTCATCAGGTGTCGTCTCCAGAGCGTCTTGCGGCGGTAGATGGTCATGGCTCTGTATTCCTCGTGGGGCATGCCAAGAACCTTGGCACGATTCCTCAAGCGGGCGTACACATTGGGTTTCTTCCCTTCCTTAACATGGAAGTCTTCAAAACAGGTTCGTGGCACTTTCAAACGACGCCACGGCTCATACTTATTGCAATACGACCAAGGCAAATACTCACATGAAGAGAGTTTAGACTTAAACTGCAGGAGTTCTTCTTCTCTAGCCTTTTCTCTAGCCTTGTTGGTTTGCGGGAATGTCATGATTCTCTTTGCTGTCCTGTAATAACGGATGGTCGCTACCTAGATTAGTGCCTTCTATTTCTTTGAAGGCGACATTAATACTGGTTGCTTGCCGTTTCATCGCACCTTTATGCTCACGCACACGCCGAGCCACCGTTTCCTGAGGAATTCCCAGCATGTGCATAATTTTAGCTAGTCGGTCGGTCAGAAACTTGCGTTCCTCCAACGGCTTGGTTTCATCATTGGCAATTTTCCAAATATGGTTAAAATAAGCCGCCTTAGAGGCTTCCATCGCTCCGTGAAAATCCTCCCTGAATTGCGGCACGGTTGCCATCCAGAAGTAAACATCATCAGGAGTAATCCCCGTCTCTCTTTTTAGCTCAAAGCATATCTCATCCAAAAACTGACCCCCATAGGTGCGGACTAAGACAGCCTTGGAGACGGTTTCGTTAAAGGGTAGCGGGTCTCTACTTGGTTTTTTTGGGGTTTTCAACCTTGCCATCTAACTGCTCCTTCCGGTAGATTGCCACCGCCATAGCATCCACTTGATGCTCATTCAGGCAGGTATGACGCAACCACCTCTCCTTATCAAATCTCCGGTTTGGTAGCGTTTCATCGTGAACTGTGTTCTTCCTAAGCCACGCCATAACCGCTTCTTTGACCTCTGACTTGGTTGCTTTGCCATTCCCTGTTAGATGTTTCTTAATGCTGGTTGGGGTTATATAAACCGGCACTATTTTGGCTCGACGCCAGAGAATCTCTTCAATGACCCCCAGAGCTTGAGCGGTGTGTAAGATACCATCGCTCTGCACTCGCGTGGCAAATCGTTCAATCGCAATGTCGGTAGTGGTGTTGTATTCATCGTGATGAGCATAACGAAAGTCTAAATCTTTGTAGATGTCGTTCAGGCGTTCGCCCACCGGTAGGGCGGCGTCAGTTTTAATGGTTCTCGCAGAAAAGTAGACTTTACCATCTCTGGTGTCCCCCTTCTCACCCAAATAAGCAACTCCTATACTGGCAAAGCCAGGGTCAATTCCAACTATCATCACGACATTCCTCTCCCATGTTTTTTACCCATTAAACTGGCTCGCTGAGGGCCGGTTAGCCCATCCTTGCCAAGCTTCATACTGCCAAAGCCACCCCCGCGACTCTTCATGCCACCCATGCGTCCAATACGCTGGTAGAAATCTGAACCGTGACGCTGACGCATAGTTGTGGACAACTGGCTCTCCGTCTTGGGGTCAGGTTTGACAACCTTGTTAAGGGGGTTAAAAAAGCTCATTGCTCTTATGATAACACAAGTTATCCACAGGTCAACATGTGTTATCATAAAGGTATGAATATTACCTTAAGACAAGGCGAAAGCCTAGAGGCTAGGTTAGCTCGATTCCGGTTTGAATTAGGGCAGTGTTTCCCTGAGTCGGAGAAGGGTAAGGCGCTAGCTAAAGAAATCAAGTATCTGGAACACCTGATTAGCCTACACAAATAACTTGACTTTCCTGCAGGTTATGCTAACCTAGGGGCATGATTACTGATTTGAAAGTTAGCCAAGTTAAGTCAATTGGGAGCTATGTTTTTGCCATGCTCAGCAATGAGGCTGAGCAAACAGCTAGCGGGCTTTATATCAGCCGGAATGACACCCCTGAAAACAGCCAGCAGGCAACTGTTCTAAATGTCGGCGACAAGGTGGAACGAGGCTTTAAGGCAGGAGACATTATCGTTTATGACCCTTACGGCTGTGTCTTTATGGATATCTTTGAGGGGACAGTTCAGTCGGTCAAGAAGCCCTGTGTCTTTATTCCTGAACAGAGAATTATTGGAGTGGTTCAAAAAGATGAAAAGTAACTATATCGACTTCTTAAAGGTCACCGACCGTTATCTGTATGACATTTGCGGCAGGCTTAACCTTCTAGGCAAGCAACTAAGTGATTACATTGCCATGTCAGAGTATGATGAGAAGCCAGATAAGCAGGACATTGCTTATCATCAAGAGTTGTTGCACAAGGTCTCTAAGACTGAAATAGACCTTGTCGCCCCTCTAGACAAATATATCTCTGCTCAATTAAAGGAGCATGAGATAAAAAGATACGAAGTCAACGACGATGACTTTTTTAAATGCAACGAAGACACCACAGACAAAATTATGAGCTTTGGGAAGGCAGATGGAGGATACCTCATTCCCCAGGTTAAAGATTATGAACTGCAGGAGGTGATTGACGCCCTCTTCCCAAAATTTGACGAAATGAAAACTTTCAAGCTCTGGCTATGGAAAAATAAAAACTTGTTGAGGGGCAAACAGCTTAGCCCGAGGCAGATTGTGGCCATCAAGCATAGACAGGAAACTCTTGAAAAGACCATTGACGAAGTTAGCAAGGAAAATGGAGGACAAAATGACTGACCACCGACCCGACCTTCTCAAGCTAATCGAGGGAACACAGCCAACGCTGATTGAGAGACTCACTAAGTTTAAAGAACTTAAAAAAGACATTGTAGACCAGTGGGCAAAAGAAAGCTCCAACTTGGCTAACCCGACCAATACCCTGAAAGACCAGCACATACAATCTCAGCTGGCTCAGGTAGAGGCGATTATTGAGATATTCCATGTCCTTCTTCGACGAACCCAGGAGGAGTATAACCGTGATTAGGTTTAAAAAGACTTACCCCGTAAAAATGCGGAATGACTACCAGGCTGAAATGACGAAACTGCTCCAGACGCTGGATGCCACTAAAAAGCGTCTGTGGCGGTTAGATAACGAGGTCGTGCAATATCGGGTCGACCACACTGATGGCAGGGATTGCCACGCACGCATCACGCTAGAGGTGCAGGAGCGAATTGGGGCTGTTTTTGAAGCCATTGCTCCCGTTGAGAGATTTATAAAAAGTGAAAAGGAGGAATACTAATGCCTGACTGGAAAGCAATCCCTTATGACGCCCCCATTATCTTTGAGTCGCTCCAGGCGACGCAGAAAGAAATAGACAGGTTAATCAAGAACTTGAAAGAAACAGATGCCCGCCGAGAAGTGGACGCTTGCCAAACCGTTGGGGTTTTAATCAAAACTCTAAACAAGCAAAACACAGTGCTTAAAACCTGGTTGTTGCTGAAAGAGAACCAAAAGGAATTTGAAGAAGCTACACCAAGCGTTCAAAGGCTAAATCGTGTCTGGGAGAAATAATGGGACGCCTGCACACCATTTGGTGCGATAAATGCGAAGACTTCTTCAGCGTGATTTATGAGATTCCCTACTTGACCGACTGCTCGTGCAATAAGCAAGAAACTTAGGTATCATCCTCCAAAAGAACGCCTCTTCGTTGGTCTGTCGCATATATGGCGAACACGCTGAGCCTCGCCCCAGCCTGCTTCGTGTTTGTCCGCTAATGGAAAATATTTGGCTACCTCCCCCGGCTCTAAATAGCGTTGCCCCATGCCTGTCCCTGGGGCTATTGCGATGTTTTTGGGATTAGACGACCAGTTGAAATCTGTGTTGAATATTTGAACGAGATAATCTTTTTTCCTTCTAACGAAATGCCCATCAGGATAATCTGTCTCCCCGGGGTGATTTTCAATGCGAAACAGAAAGAATATGTCGTCTGGGTGTTGTTTGCAAAGCCCAGCTTTACAAATTGCATTATCCGCCTCCCACAGCATCCATAAAGACGGATGGTAAGCCTGGTTATAGGGATTTAGACTACGATAACCAACTAAGCCCATTATGACCCCGCTAAAGCTTTATCAATGGCATCTACACCCTTCTTACCCCGTGCCTTCCTTACCTTGCGACGCTGAGCTATCTTTTCCCGATTATCAACAAACCATTGCTGACGCCTCAACTTATTCAAGGAGGACTGCTTGTGAACCGGCACGAATCTTTTCTTTTTGGTATCCATGCCTTCAGCATAACAAAGAAATCAACAAAATGCAAGAAAATTGCAAAAAATCTTAAAACGCTATTGACAAGCCCCTAAAAACTGTATACACTATATCACACTTCCGTGAGCGCTGGTGAGAGAGAGAGAGACTCCTTATTAGAGAGATTAAGAACTCTTTTTAAAGAGAGAGAGATTAGAGAGAGTTCAATTGAGAGAGAGATGTTCGTGAACATTAATTGTATTTTTTGACAGTTTACAACCCTCTTCCTGCCTGACGCCCTATCCGACTTACTAGCCCT
>CBDBEG010000055.1:0-15760 GCA_965204255.1 Rubritalea sp. | reverse complement strand
CATCATTAGCGATAGCGGTGTTGTCAGCTTTGACGACTTTGAGAGTCAGTTGCAACTTGGTGCGTCCGAGGTCGATGTAATCTTCCGTGGACGCCTGAACGTGAAATTCGATGGGTCCACTACCTGTGATGGAAGCCACAGGTCGGTGGATGATGTAATCCCCTCTCTCCATTGACATGTTGTATGGTGGAGCGGTAAATAGTTCCAACTCTGACTTGGAACATGGACATCCTTGGTGAGTTGACCCGTCTGATTGCCAATCCATGAGGGGAGGAAGGTGTTTGGTTTGTCTCCTAAGTCAGTATGTCCGTGTCCTTCGTGGTTTGGTCCTTCGCCGGAATGAGCCTGTGGGCGCGGATCTCCCCCTTTTAACTGGTCTTCTCACCGCTCTTCTTCTTGGTGTTGCGGGTTCAGCAGCACTTCCCCCCAGATCGTCAATCACCCGTTCCAGTCGCCCCAGCTCCGGCTCTCACAAGTGTTTTTCCCAACCGTTTGACGACGGGTGCGATGAAGGGGACGGCCATACGCATTATTCCTCCTAGTACATTGCCCAGACCGGATCTGTATTGTGAGTTGTATCCCTGAAGACGGGTAGTCCGCCAACGTGGTGTACCGTTCTGCTCATGTTCCTCGCTCGAGGCCTGTGTAGTGCACGTTGTGAAATGTTTCGGTGACCAGTTCGTCCTCTGGTTTTATTGGCACTGTCAGCGTTCTCAATAGCGGCACGTACGCGTCTCCCACTCGCTGACGCTGTATCAGATCGCAGTAGACGTAGATCACGGGTATTATCCGATCCACGCTGACTGGGTGATGTGCCAGGACCATAATGCGTCCATCTCTGTTGACGAGAGTGTTTTCTGAGGGTTCCCTTTTGGGGATGCGTATACCGTAGCGTTCGTTTTTACTGTTCCACACAGGATCGCCGTCGTCCTTATCAAAACCCAGACTGATGGCCAGAGGGTCGCTGAGTGTGAGAGTATATCCGCCCGGGGCGAACTCAAATGAACATCTCTGGGAAGTTTTGTCAAATGAGAGCTTGATCTTGTCTCTGAAGTGAACGTGATGAATGTTCTGCTTGAAAACATCTCTCCACTCTCTGATCAGATCTGGGGGAGAGATGTAGCGTCTCGCCGGCATCGTACAATCTGCGGTTATCCAAGGTCGTCCTAGCGCTGATGGTTGTTCCAGGTGTTTGTGAGCGACAAAGTTACAGGCCGGGATGCTGTCATAACTCTTGGGGTATGTGATTTCGGCCAGACCTACCATCCATTCAGCGGGGTCCAGGGTAACGGAACCGTGTAGTTTTGTGAAGTAATGAGCCGTCTCTTGTTTGCCATAGTATTTTTTACTGGAGTTGCTAGGCAGGGTTAGGTAAAATTCGTCTTGCTGCTGACTGCTTCCCTTGATCATGGTGGAGGTGTGAGCACAGATGTTGTGAAAAGGCTTGGAAGGATCGTTAGTTAAATACGCTTTTTTTCCCCTCTTTCTCCGCAACTGTTCGATCTATTTTCTTGTCTGTTGTTGACAGGAGGAGGGGAGGGAAGGGTGTAAAAAAAAAAACGTGTTATAGTCAATGAGGCATCAACTTCTTTCTCTTTCTTTTCTTTACACCCGTGATAACGACATCGTCGTCGTCGTCGTCGTCGTCGACGTCACCTATACTCACCCATTCTTCTGAAGGCGTGAAAGAACTGGTTGCGGCGGCAGGCGCGAATGACGGAGGGGAGGTATATCCCACTGCCCCACCTTCGTCAGAACTTCCCGACTCAAACGGGGGCATTTTTTTCCACACGGGGTTGACATACGTCGCTCGTGGTAACTGGCGAGTTTCCATGTGTTGAAATATGGGCTCGTATCCCTCTGGCACCGGACTCCGTACACTTCGAGTCGCAGCGTGCCGCAGAAGTGAGTTCATATTCGCACCCGACACGCGTCGTCCATCCAGATAAACTTTTCCGTCTTTGTCCCATGTCATTCCTTTCTCAGCCCACGCTTGCATGATTTTCCTAGCTCTATGTGTGTAAGTGCCGGGGATGTTCGCTAGCATTCTTTCCTCAGGCGTTTGTGTAGTATCCGGTTGTCCTGCTGAGGTCGGAAGTCCTTCACGTGAGACAGCCACATTGTCTATCCCACGTGTCTTCTTGCTAGTCAAGAAATCGCCTAATTTACGAGCCACAATCATCTGTTTGTCAGAGGCTGGGATCACGTCGTCACCATCTTTTCGTTTTACAGCCTGCTCCAGCTCAGTCAACTTTTCTCCTACGTTCTTGTCAGCGGGTCTGTCGATCTCTAACACCTTCTGATTACGTTGCCACGCCCGTACCACGTCTGCCGGAACTAAATAGCCTGGGCACGTTGAGTCATTCGACGGTTCAACAGCAGTAGTAGCAGCGATATTGGCAGTCATATTTTTTTCTTCCTTTCTGTTGTACCCGTGCGTCCTCCTCCTTTATATACTCAGTCTCCCTACGCTAATCTTTTTTTGTTGACCCTCCCTCCTGTTCATGGCGTCTACAACGTGAGCATGCTGTGCATGGTCCCTCCTCGGGAGTTGTGCTCGCTCGCTGCAGCGAGCGAGCGAGCGAGCGAGCACGACTCCCTTGGGAGTCGTGTTCGTGGGGGGAACTGCTACTGCATGAGCCCACGTCGTCTACAATGCCAGCACGGTCCCTCGGGAGTTGTGCCCGTCGTCGTCGTCGTCATGCGTCGTTTCACCCCACGCTAATCTTTTTTTGTTGACCCTCCCTCCTGTTCATGGCGTCTACGACGCCGGCACGGATCCCCTTGGGAGTTGTGTTCGTGATCCTGCTACTGAGCAGTCCACGACGTCGACAACGCCTGCATGCTGTGCATGGTCCCTCCTCGGGAGTTGTGCTCGCTCGCTCGCTCGCTGCAGCCGTCGTACAACGCCAACACGGCTCCCTTAGGAGTTGTGTTCGTGAGTCCACGTCGTCTACAACGCCAGCATGGTCCCTCGGGAGTTGTGTCCGCCGTCGTCGTCGTCATGCGTCGTTTCACCCCACGCTAATCTAAAGTCCACGTCGCCTACAACACCAGCACAAGTTCCCCCTTGGGGGGAGTTACGTTTGTGGGCCTGCTACAGCGTCCACATCGTCTACAACGTCAGCATGCTGTGCATGGTCCCTCGGGAGTTGTGCTCGCTCGCTGCCGTCGTACAACACCAGCACGACTCCCTTGGGAGTTGCGTTCGTGCTCCTGCTACAGCGTCCACGCCGTCTATAATGCCAGCACGCGTGCATGGTCCCTCGGGAGTCGTGTCGCCGTCGTGCGTCGTTTCACCCACGCTAATCTATAAAGTCCACGTCGTCCGGCACGATTCCTCCCTCCCCAGGGAGTTTGCTGGCAACGGTAATGGGTAGTAACATTCCTCTCCCCTCCCAGTGGAATCTCTTTTGTGTAATGTTATAGGGTCCCCCTCCTCCTCACGTCCGTGAGTTGATTGATCAGTTCTCTCTACCGTTGTTTCACGTCTTCAATTTTTTTCTTTTTCCCACTTTCACAGACGCGTTGTGTGTATGTGTGTTGCGGTCAAGCGTGACGTCTACCTGCTGCGTGTCTCGTTATCGTTATCGTGGGAAAAGGTGTACGTGCTGCTCGCCGAATTAAAAACTTCTCAGGACGCCCGTTTCTAATTAGAAAACGGATCGGATATCGTGGTGCCCTGGATGGTGGTTAGGTATATAAGCAGGTGAGTTTCCACACAATTCATTCGCCTTATGGGGTTACGACTCGCAGGATTTTTCTTTACCGCACAGACAGAGCAGACTGAGATGGCTGGTAGACATTCTGGCAGGCGTTCTACAAGAAACATTGGTCCAGTGAAATTGACAAAAGTAAGTGAAATTTTTTTTCTTGTAACAAATCAGACAACAAACTCGGAATGAAATCTTTTTTTTATCACGAAGAAATACTTTTTCCCCCCTCTCCAGACCCGTCGGTGAGCAACAGATCGCTAGGCAGATCTCCGCGTCAAAGTGCATAACCAGGAAGTAACAAAACGTGTACTCCTCCTCTCTCTCTCTCTCTCAAAATTTCAACGTGTTATCTTATATATATTTTTTCTATCCCCTCCTAGAATCGGGACTCTCAACAGTGGACTACCGTTGGGAAGGAAATGGAGAACCAAACGGACAATGAGAAAAACGGCGAGGATGAAATGGAATCAACTTGTGACAAAGACGATGGAGTTACAGAAAAGTCAGAAGAAGAGGTGAGTTTCCCCCCTCTATACCATGTAAAGCAAACTGTCTTTCATTGATGCTTTTTTTTTTTTTTTGTTTTCTGGCGATCGGATTGAATTTATTCCTGCGCGTTATAACCTTTCTTTTTTTTTGTTGTTTGTTTTCCCAGTGGCGACGCATAGCGAAGGACGTGAACGACATGTTGGACGACACGCCACCGTCATCATCAACCCCGTCACCAACAGCTCCAAAGCCACACTTCATGCGTCAGTTAGGGGTGAGTGGTTCCCCTGAAAAAGAAGTCCCGGCCGCTGCCGCCGCCGCCGCCGCCGCCGCCGCTACCGCCGCCCCGGAGAAAGAGAAAAAGAGGGTCCGCTCTTACGACGTAGAGAGTACGACGGACTGCAGTGACCAAGAAGAAGGTGTCGACGACGACGACAAAGGTTACTCTGAGGAAATGGAATACGGTACCGCTGACGAACAGCAGGAACCAAATGTCTGGGAGTCCGAATCAGTGAAGGAGAAGGAGGAGGAGGAGGACGACGGGTCTGGCATGAAGCTGAGAGACGTTACCAAGCGCAGCAGGCGAAAGAAGATGAAGACATGGAAGAGCGAGTAGTTTCTCCCCCCACATCTACCACAACGACTATGAGCACAATCACAACCACTACTACCACCACCACCACCACCACGACCCGCAAAAAATCTAGCCCTATGGACGTCGACGTGGAGGAGGAGGAGGTGGAGGAGGAGGAGGAGAAGGAGACGCCTGTAATGACAGTGGAGAAACAAAAGAGTTCCAAGGACGATGCGTCAAACGACCTCGTCAAAGCGGCACTGGTATCGTCTCTGGCCACATCAACACGACTCATGGCGACCTTGGCCGCTACACCTCCCTTCTTTCCCACCCCCGCCATCGCCTCTACACCTCCTGGTTTCGCTTACGCTCCACCACCACCACCACCACCACCACAGCCCACAGTCCCTGCACAAGGGTTTCAAGCAACGACTGCTGTCCAGGAATATTTGCCTCCGCAGCAACCAGCTTCTATGATGACGTCCATGATGGCACCACCACCACAGCCACCAGCAGCAGCAACCGTTCTTCCTCCTCCTCCTCCTCCTCCTCCAACATCCCAGGGGCAGAGAATTTATGCTCAGAAGGTTGACGGAACGCTGGAGTACCTGGGTATGGCAGATCCTCAACGTCCAAATGGTTATTAAAAAAAAAGACAACGTGGGATATAACTTTCGCGTGTGAAAAAAAATAAAATAAAAACAAAACAATGCTGACACGAAGGGATTACAGTTCAGGGACAGTAATTTTATGTGTGGTAGTTACGTAAACTAGGATACCTAACAAAACAGGATACGCGTATTTCCTGGATAGATTATTTTTTAAAACGGTTGTAGTAATTGTAGGAAGGTAAGTGCGCGTGTGTGTGTGTGTGTGTGTGTTGTGTGTTTTTTCTCTCCTCTGCGTGCATGTTGGTGTACGAAGCGTTGTTTAGATCTAGTTTCTTGTCCTCATATTTTAATGCTTGTATAAGTGATAGACAATAAAAAATTATCAAAAAAAAGAAAAAAAAAAGCCTGTTGTTGTTGTTTTTTTTATTTTGTGCATAAAAGTATCTTTGAATGAATAAGAAAAGTGAGGTGATGTGGTTTCCTCCCAAATTGCTAACTTTGTTTCTCGCACATGAGTTTTAAAAAACAAAACAAAACAAAACACGACAACGTCAATTTTTTTTTCATGTTTATTTTCATATCAACAAATCGATCACATGCACAGAGAAGAAGAGGTCCTGTCAACGTCTGCCACATCCGATTGAACGTTTTATCATTGCAATCTCGTCTCCTCCTCCTCCTTCTTCATCATTCTCATTCTCATCCTCATCCTCATCGTCAACGTCTCCATGGAGGACGATACCCCCATTATCATTCACGTGGTAAGCGGGGAGTTTAGGAAGTGCCGAGTATCTCCTGGCGTTCAGCATGGCATCCCGCTGCCGACCGAGCCTTTTGTATTGGTCTTCCATGTTTCTCACAGACATCTGCAGAGTCTCTAGCTGGCTTGCCATTCTCTCCTTGTCATGTTTTTCTTTGAGCACGTCTTGAGTCAGCGTTTTGATTTGTTCCATGTACACTGATGCGGGCGTGTCATCGACTCGGGGGCGTTTCCCGGGCGATGCAACACCACTGGGTAGCAGAGATTCCAGAAGGGCAACTCTGGCCGACAACTTTTCGATTTTGATCTGTGTCGCTGATTCCATCTCGTCCAGTCTGTTCCTCAGAGCCATTGGGGGGGAGAGGAGAGGTCGTTCAGTGTTGCAGTTCCGTGGAGAAGTGTGCTATGTGAGTCTGAGTACTTCGACTTCTTATATAGCCCGACGCCTCGTGACCTACCAGACTGTGGGGTCCAAATCTGTTGATGCCTATGCGATCACACACCACGTCTACGCACCAGGGTCTGAACAGGTAGTTACACAAGTTGTAAAGATACGCGGGGCTGAGTTCAAGCTCTTCGTCACGGTGGTTCGCCAGATCTGCCAATTCGCACTGAAAATCGCAGGGTGGGACGACCGTGTCTTTTGCCACCTCGTGTATCAGTCGTTCTTTGTCAACGTGGCATTCGTGTTTCATTACGTCGACTTGATTCCGCTTACAACCCTCGCACCGTTCTGGCAGCGCTCTCACAATCCCATCTTTCAGAAGGGCTCGATATACCTTGACTGCGAGATGAACGTTGAAGCTGGAGGAACGATCCGTACTGATACGCACTCGTTCCCACTCGGGTCGATCAAGCGTCACTCCCTGATCTGATGGCGTGGAACCCTCGTAGACTGTGATGTTGCAATACGGAACTCTTTCAACGTAGAATAAACGGATTTTGGTTGACACTGTTGTCCACGCCTCTACCCCAGATGAATTCTCGGTGGCAAGTGACCACGATATTTCCTCCTCCTTCTTGGACTGCAGGGTCTCACCCCTCATGTAGGATGTCACGGGGCCGCAGAGCCTGATGAGTTCGACCCACTCAAGTCTGGAGAGGGCGATCTGTTGCGACTGGTCGATGCCCTTTTTACTTATGCTGTAGCTGTTTTCACCGCACTCAATGACGATGAGGAAGGCCATGTCAGAGCAGTTTTCTTTTTTCCCCCTCGCTCACGCTGCTGCTGCTGCTGCTACAACGTCCGACTCCCTCCTCCTCCATCGTTTATATACACACTCTCAAACGTTATCATCCCGCCATCCCAGGGGTACCGTGCTGACGCCGTCCGGCAGTATTCGACGCTTGTCGTAAACCATTCTGTATGATTTTTCTTGAGGTCTAGTGTACATGGCCCCCACGCCAACCTGTCCCCCTCTCACTATCGCATTAGGATGAGTGGTCACCACCGTCTTGTTTCCCACGCCTTCTCGTAACATCTCCACCATGGTGTCGAAATCTATCAACTTGGACGTTTGGTAGTTGAGGGTGAAGCCTCGCACCTTACACTCAGAGGTGCCATCTGCAAATCTGATGGCGTAGTTCTTGGCGCCTAGCCCTACGTACTGGATCAACTCCTTGTGAGGGTACTCGTCTTTCAAATCCCCCAAGAAGTCGCCAGTGTCTGGATTCCACTCTCCGCGCTTGTGGACGTAGATGATGCTGTCCGTGTCAGTGTAGAGTCCCCTTCGACCCAGCCGTTCCATCACGCCGTATAACCGGAGTCTGGCATTTGCCGTGGTGTACGCAGCCAACACGCAGTTGGTACGTGCGGAGCCGGGGTCAATCTCCTCCCCTTTCACCTTGGAGTAGATTGCCACACTCTCTTCATTGACGTACACCACGTCTTGAACTTGGGTGTGCGGGTCGTGCATCAACTTGAGGTAATCCGACACGACATTGGTGTAGGACACTTTCGTCTTGTCTGATCGCTGCCCGAATTTACCCCAGTGACTGTTCGCCAACAGTTTGGCCAGAGACCTGAGACCCGGGTTGTGCGATATTTTCCCCGGCTCCAACTCAATACCTTCTCTCCGTTTCCACGCTGCCACGTACTCGGACCTCTCTTCTGGCGCGTCACACCCTTTGGGGTAACCCGACGCTTCCTGCTTCAACTTGACCCACTTGTTGATGAACGCTGCCCATATTCCCCCTGTGCGCGTCTCTGGGTCGTATTGCGAGGTGTTGGGATAGTGCCAGGCTTCGATCCTCTGCAAGATCTTGTATCCGCACTCCACCGCCTTGGATAGCTCTGGCGACGTCCATGTGCCAATGAGAACTCTGTCTTCGGGTGACGTGTGCGTGCAAGCGTTCGTCTGACCACTCTCAGCGCACGACCTGCAGAGAGGGAACAACAGCTTTCCCTTGTCATTCCTCCACGGCAACACGGGGAGAAACAGTTGAGTAGGCGGTAGCACTAAACACTTGACCAGCCCTTCCACCTCTTCGGGTATGTCCTCACCTCTGACGACCACGGGGTGTTTCACGGGATACCTGGCATACTTGTTTATGAAAGGGTACAAGCTGTTGAAGTCCACGTACTTCAGCTGCTCCCCCTTTTCGGGTGCCGCCTCTCTGTACAGGCCTATGGCCTCCGTTCGACCGCCGTAGAACGCATCTCGGGGGTTTATTGGGTCGTAGGCGGAAAGCAGTCGCATCAACCGCAAGTGGTGTGAAGTCATTTCAGCCCTGTAATCGCACTCCCACTGGACGTGTAGAGCGTGACCACTGCTTCTGAGTGCGTGTTCGAAGACTATTGTCCGGGCGTGGTTCTCTCTGTGCGTCACGCCTTTCTTCACGGGGTGTTCCGCCTCCCGGTTTGGAAAGCACCTGGGGCACGAGTGCCAGAAACACCCGTGAAACTGGTAGACGGTTCCCTCGTCGTCTAATCCGTCCACCAGCCTCCCCAAAACGGTCTGCTCTCCAACATTTCCAGCGTGTCTGATACGCTTGTTCATCCGACGTTCCAAGCACATCAACCAACACAGGGCGATTGACGACTGCCGACCTTTGAACAGGCCTGTGGCTGGGATGACGGCTATCTCATCCGGTGCCAGGAAATCTGTCCTGTAGACACGGTTGCACGCCCCGGCTATCGTAAAAGTCTTCGTGTACGGCTCCAACCCCGTGTTTTCGACAAAGAGGTTTCTGAAGACCCCACAGCATCGTTGCAAAATGTCCACGTCCGAAATGCAGTACTTCTCCAACTCTCGCTGAAGGTCGAAGGTGACATCTCGCTGCTCGTCGTACCACTCGTAAAACTCTGCTCGCTTTGCCTGGGACATCTGATCCGGTCCGTAAAACGATGCGTCAGGTATTGCACCCACGTAGTTTTGATTTTCTAGCGTGTTCCAGAGATGAGGGAAGAATCCTTTGGTCAGCTCTTCCAGCCCAAAAGCCTCGGGCAACTTGGAGAGGGCCATGGGAAAGAAGTTGAGACTATCTATGAACGTCACACCCCTCGCTTCCAGACGCAATATCTTGTGACCGGTCACCATGAGGTTAGGTTTGATACCCATGCGGTGTGCGAAGGCCAACACGAAGTGAGCGTCGTAGCCGCTGGAGTTGTGAGCTATGCATATGCAGCCATTGAGACGGCCGGTGAACAGGTAGTCTCCAAACTGTTCCACTGTATTCGCTCCCTTGAAGATCTTTCTTTCCCTACCGCAGTCGCACGCGACACCCTCCTCCATCGGCAAATCCATGCAGCGAGTGCACACTCTGTGTACGACGCATAAGTTGGGCTGGTGACGTCCATCCTCCAGCATCATGCTTTCGAAATCGTAAAACACGTACGGGCGGCTCTTGAATTCGTCCTTGCACGTCTTCGCCGGTTGCATGTAGCACTCGTGTCCCTCGGGCATCATGACGCGGCACACGGAGCAATAGCTGTGCCCGCATCTGTGCTGACGCTCTGCACCGCTGGCCAGCTTTGTTACGTACCACTTGCCGCAGTCCGAACAAGATCTCCTGTTGCCGCACACCCCCGTCAACACGTGTCTGGACGCACAAGAAGCGTTTGGGTAGACGACATTGCAATCCTGACAAAGCTGACCATCTCCCTCCCACAGACATTTACCGGAACCGGCACAAAATTTACATGTGAGCCTACACCTATGATGCCTAGCAGCAACGCTGCTACCAAAACAATCGGGACACACATACTTCACCCCCAGAAAAGCTGGCAGACGCGTGATGGCGTGATAGTGCGCGTCCGCCAGATACAAGGCCACCACTCGGCCCCTGACTTTTCCACCGCCGTAGTACACTATGGTGTTGAAGTGATCCCTGGACACGACCACGAGAGAAATTTTGCCCAACGCGGCCTGAAACTTTTCCCATTCTGGCAGTCCACACGGTTTGTTGACAGGTATCCCGGCCCGAGACATCAACGCGTTTGCCAGACTCACTTGGAGTTTAAGATATCGTCGAACCTGTTGACCCCATGGTGTTTTTTTCCCGGGAGTTCTCGGCGTTTCAGACATCAGTTGAGCCATACCCACCACTATCGCTCGAGCACAGCACATGCCATACTGATCTTTTGGAATTTGAATGATAGACTTTTTCCTTCTCAGCATATCCGTCAACCGGTGCGATAGGACTCCACAGGACGGTCGCATGAGACCATTTCCAGCGGGGAGGTCAGCGTGTACAAAAGTCAGTCTCATCGTTCCAGCGAAAAGCCATTTCTTATCACTCTGCAGCACCCGTTCAACGCTAATCAGGACCCTCTCCACAGACATCTCGTTCGGCGGAATGAAAGGTATCCATATCTCGTGGTGAAGTCCGGGACTCATGATACTCAATCTGACTCGATGATGATTGGGGTATCTGGGCGTGTCATTCTCGTACAAAAGCTCTCTCAAAATACCTAAATGGAAAGGGGGAAAAATATATATATATCACCCCAAAACAGGCGACAAGTGTTTTAGTTTAATTTTTTTATGTTGTGCGCGTGTGTACTACTCACGTGCAAAGACGTCGTGCACCATGGCGTTGACGATGTTGAAAGGCAAATCATTTTGTTCGATGGCTGGGATGGTGACCCGGTACTCAGTCCCTTGCACGTTAAACTTTGGTATACGTCTTCGCACAGTAGCCACAATGTCGTACGGTAACTGGGGATTTGCCATAGGAGTCGTGATGTTGGGTCGGTTGTTTCGTGGAGAGTGTGACAGTGTGTTGAGGAGAGGTCTTTATAGGACGGGGTGTGAAATGTATCATGTGCACACAACAAACTACAGGGTATATTTTTTTCAAATCATTTTATTTACAAAGCGTACAACAGATTTTCTCTCTCTTTTCTTACTGTACAACGCCATTTAGATGCATCACCATAGAGTCCAACAAATTGATAGACGACGACGACGACGACGACAGCGACAAGCCATCCTCTGACAACGTTTCACTAGCGTCAGCAGCCGTTGGTATGTTTCCTTGCATCAGGGCTTGAGCTAGAATGTCTTGGTCTTGATCAGGAGCCTGCATCCGAGACGTTTCTTCCTGAATCTGATCGTCAATGTGTGTGGCAAGAACTTGTCGAGTAGGGGTCACGGTCGCAGTGCAGGCATCTCGAACTTGATGAACACTCTGCTTAGTAGCAACAGGTAGTCGGTTTTGAGACTGCATCAGAGAGGAAACGTTGTGCTGACGATCATACCCCTGTGTCATTTTCGTCACAGGTCGATTTTGGTGTGTTGGCGATTGTCTGGGCACTTCTGACACGACATCATCTTCTTTCTCCTCCTCCTCCTCCATTTGCTTCTTTCGTTTGGTACCTTTGGCGTTAGCTTGTTGTCTTAACATCATTACGTTCTGCGTCAACCATGCCGCCGTCTTTTCTAAAAAATCCAACTTCTCTTCCGATTTTCTACCGACGTAGTTGTCTATCAGCACGGTCAAGGAGGCCAAATACACAAGCTTGTGCATGCCAAACATAGGAGACATCGTGAACCAGCTCCACGAGGCAGCAAATGTGTCGAGATGGTGCGAGTTTTCCAACTTTTATACTCTCCCGTGTCTGCTTCACACGCAGTGGGTGACTTGATCAATCGCCTTCACAGTCAGGCTCTCTCTTCGCGCACTACCCTCCCCTAACTCACAACATTGATACAACAAACCAACCCCACGTTCGTCTCGTTACGTCATCACATTCAAGGAGACGCTCATCACTGCACACGCTACCTTCCCCCCCTCCTCGTAGTCGCCCACAGCAGTCTGACAACATCAAGGTCATTAACAGGGCGAGACGTAGGCGTTGTTATCCTGTCACAATTCAATATCCAGGCGAGAGAAGGTCAAAGCACTGCGTACGACGACGGGCACAACTCCCGAGGGACCATGCTGGCGTTGGAGACGACGTGGACTCATGCAGTAGCAGTTCCCCCCACGAACGCAACTCCCAAGGGAGCTGTGTTGGCGTCGTACGACGGCTGCAGCGAGCGAGCGAGCACAACTCCCGAGGGGGGATCATGTACAGCATGCTCACGTTGTAGACGACGTGGACTCATGCAGTAGCAGGATCACGAACACAACTCCCAAGGGACCCGTGCAGGCATTGTAACCATCAAGGTCATTAACAGGGCGAGGACGTAGACGTTGTTATCCTGCCACAATTGCCACAACTCCCGAGAGACCATGCACGCATGCAGGCATTGTAGATTCCAGACGTCATCCATCACAACCGACAACTCACTAATTACCACTAGGTATAGAAGTCAGTGGAACAGCATCTGGTCTCAGTGACCCCTGATCACCTTTTACCGTATCAAATTCAAAGACCGACTCACTGACGCCATCTCTGTGTGAGGTGTAACGTTCCAGACAGCATTCAGCACAACTGGAGATGTCGTGGACGACAGCGTGGAACAGAGGTGCTTCATTCGTTGCAGTCAAAACTTTTTTCCACCTGCATGGACGACGGCGTGGAACAGCTGTGTTTCATTCGTTGAGGTGACTCATAGGTTTTTTTTTCAGTCTCCAATACCTTACGTCGTAACACAACAGGTTCGTCTCACAACACATATAAAAGGACACACAGAACTGAGCTCGTGACTGTGCTGGTGAACTGCGACACATCAAGTTCTCATCCTTCCAGAAGCAGAATGGGATATCATGGATCGTGTTGATCTATCGTTTACCGGGTGGTAACAGTTTCAACAATGAGGCAACAAAAAAATTGAGGATGTGTGTGTGTCTGGAGAGGGGATCTACTGTAATGTCGTAAGAAAACAACGCGAGGTGATGTTTTTCTCGGTTTATTGGAAAAAATACATGCATATGTACATACACAATCATAATTTGGTAATGTCTTTGGCGATCTTGACGACTCCTCTTTTTTTTCAGTTGTCCAGGAGAACGTTAGCTGCTATCCACTAGCATGTTTTTGGGATGGGAGCTCGATGTCGCAGCTCGCAACGTTGATGCGAGCTGCGACACACTACCCCCCCATCAATGTCGCAGCTCGCAACAGCCATTCGAGCTGCGACTCACATCCTAGAAACTCAGCTCACCGTCACATCCTAGAAACTGTACTTTGGTCCACATCCCAAACGGGTACAAAGAACTACCATACAATACATCTTTAGGACATTAAGAATGTCGTAATACGTATCAGACAACATACTGTACATGCCTTGTATGATATCAAACAACATCAAACATCGAGAAATGAAATTGACCATAACTACAGGATAGGTACAGGATAAGTCATCTCTTTAAAGAGTATCTCTCACCTCCATTAAGGTCTCTCCAAGCAGATTTCTTCCCCACAGTTGTTTTTGCCAAACCTTAGGATCCTGTAAACTCATCCCAATGCCAAAAAACTTGTCCCTGCCATTGGCCTCGCCGAGTGTCTTTCCTTCAGATGCTGTAAGAAAGTCTTTGGATGTCATTATAAACATGTCATTATTGTGGCCACAATATCACAGGAGCTTGTCCCGTGTCATTTGGGCTGGTGAGTCAGTGGGGCAGCCAGATGTCTTCCTTTTATGACACAGCCATGATATGGTTGTGTACGGCCATACTTCTGGCATTTAATAAAGTGTCAACGACCCGGCTGACTCGTAGCCATTGCAGGTGTTCTGCCAAGCTCCGCGACATTAATTTGATCCAAATGGTCGGCCAGACTATGCTTTGGGTGTGCTTATTATTTGATGTTGTAGTGAAACCTCAGTTCACACCTCCTTGATCACACGAACTCTCAAGTGTGAAAGTTTGGTGTCAAGTGTGAAAGCAAAACAGCAAGCAGCTACAGCAATCAACAAAGTCACATCACAACCAAAAGGCAAGATCACCACTGCACATGCTACACGTCAAAACTGGTGTTTCTATCATAAGCGTTTTGGTGATGATGCAAAGAACTGTAAAGTACCGTGTAACCACCCAGCAACACCCAGAATAGCAACAGTGACAACATGCAAGGATAAAAGAGCACAGCTACTGTATGTGAAGGATGATATTTCTGGCCGCCGTTTTCTCGTTGACACTGGAGCTTTGGTAAGTGTGTTCCCAGCGTCAGGACTAGACACACGCTCCCATCGTCCTAGTGTTTTGCTGGAAGCTGCTAATGGTTCTACCATTCACACATATGGTGACAAAGTAATGACACTCTCCATAAATGGCCGAAAATACGTATGGAAGTTCATTGTAGCAGATGTGACGCAGCCACTCCTTGGAGCTGACTTTCTCTGCTCCAACACTTTGATGGTGGATGTCAAAGGTCAGCGACTGGTGGATCCAACGACCTATACGTCATTACCATTACAAGTCACAAATGCATCAGCTCATGGGATCCACAACATTGCTCATGACAACAACTTTTCTGCTCTCCTTACTGAATTTCCGGACATTCTTACACCCACCTTCTCTAATCCAACTGCCAAACATGGGGTCGTCCACTACATCCCCACTGAAGGTCCTCCAATCCACAGTCGTGCACGCAGGCTTCCACCGGAGAAACTAGCCATTGCCCGTGATGAATTCCGTACTATGGAAGAGATGGGAATCATTCAGAGATCAACCAGTCAATGGGCTTCTCCTCTGCATATGGTCCCCAAACAGTCAGGCAGTTGGAGGCCATGTGGTGACCACAGACGCCTCAATAATGCTACAGTACCAGACAGATATCCAATCCCTCATATACAAGATCTGTCCACAAATCTATCTGGTGCTAAAATATTCTCGAAAGTGGACTTGGTTCGTGGATACCATCAAATCCCTGTTCATCCAGCTGATGTTCCTAAAACGGCTATCATCACACCATTTGGTCTCTTTGAGTTCTTGCGGATGTCATTCGGATTAAAGAATGCAGCACAAGCATTCCAACGCCTTATGGATACAGCATGCCGAGGTCTTAGTTTTGTGTTTGTTTACCTGGATGACATTCTCATCTTCAGCCAATCACAAGAGGAGCATGAGGCACATCTGCGACAACTGTTTGGTAGACTCCAAGAACATGGTCTGGTCATATCATTATCAAAGTGCCAGTTTGGTGTCAATGAGATTGATTTCCTGGGCCATCACGTCAATCAACAGGGTGTGTTTCCTCTTCCAGAGAAGGTATATGCAA
>CBDBEG010000054.1:0-9062 GCA_965204255.1 Rubritalea sp. | reverse complement strand
CATGGGGCTCACTGCTATTAGCAAGTTCTAGGACATTTTTGTTGCATATCATTTGTACTGGTTGTCAGCACATTTCGTATTTTGACACATACAAGGAGATTATGATATAATGTCCTGAATAACGTACTCCATTATTAGAGTGATATCAAGCCTGTGGATTATGTTGCATGAAAATCCATGAGCACATTGTGACAAAATACCTTTAGTTTGTTTCCTCATCATGGTATTTTGGATATAGTTGATTGGACTAGAGTAAGGTAGTTAAGCACGCAAAGTAACAATTCTTGAAAATGATCATTTAATGAAATCCCAACATGCCACTCGTGTTACAATGATTATGATAACTTAGCTTCCTGATGTGATGAAATAAATTTTGTACAGCCTGACAGCATTATGTAGGCCTACTGGTCTTTTCAAAATGTGTTTGCGCTGGATTTGGGGTATTTTCAACACCCCAAACAAAGTGCAATTGGTTGAGAATTAACATGAGTGATGCACCAATTTCTTATTATAGTGGTCGCGCTTGGCGTGTCTGTGTTTAATGTCACATGACAAATTAGGTCATTACGTCCTCCGTAAGGTCACAAAGGTTCAAAGCTGTAGAAGGGATGTTTGTTTTTTTATTGGCGAAAAACCATCACGAAAACATTTTGAAAAGACCAATATTTTTTTACAGGCCCGTAGCCAGGGGGGGGTCAGGGGGGTCATCTGACCCCCCCCCAAAATGGCCAAATTCAACGCGATCGCAAGATAATCCACGCGTAATCATAAAAGGTCCCAAAATTTGACCGATTTGACCCCCCCCACAAAAAAAGTCTGGCTACGGGCCTGATTATAATCACATAATGGTTATATATTTACTATGCTTCTGTTTTTATAACGATCACGAATCAGAATATACAAAAGTCATGAATTTTAATTAATTGACTGACTGCATGTAAATGTACAAATAAACAAACAAACAAATAAGAGACAAGACTTGCTCAGTGACACAGCCTGTTTCACTAATATCATTGACATTGATGGTGAAACAAACTGTACAACTAAGCATAGTCTTGTCCCTTATTCTTTTGCAATATAGCTCCTACTTGATGAGCACTTTTCCCTATTTACTGAATATACACTTCTCTTATTAAATTTAAAATAGGGCTATATATATTCCGATGAACTATGTTTTGGAATAGCCAATGGCATAGTGCTTAACTTAGAGCTTTATACACATAGAGCAAAACTTAACTCTTCTGCATTTTTAGCATCTGTTTCATAAGGAAATTTTATTCACTCTTCAGATCACGGGCAAGATTAAGAATTTGCAAGGAACTAACCTTGCACTTATTCGGAAGAGTGAGGAAAATTTGCTTACGAAACAGATCTGTAAATATATGCAGAAGAGATATATATATACATTCTCACATGATTAGGGAGAGAGTCCCCAAAAGTGGCATAATAAGTGGATGGCAAGTGCTTAGAAGCAAGCAATGTACCGTAGTAATTATAATTAACAAGTCATTAACATATGTCTGTATGAAACTGCACTCTTGTCTAGACGAGTAAATAATCAAAAACAAAACATCTCAGTAGTTCTTTGTACCCGTTTGGGATGTGGACCAAAGTACAGTTTCTAGGATGTGACGGTGAGCTGAGTTTCTAGGATGTGAGTCGCAGCTCGAATGGTTGTTGCGAGCTGCGACATTGATGGGGGGTAGTGTGTCGCAGCTCGTATCAACGTTGTGAGCTGCGACGTAGACCCCTCCCATCCCAAAATCCCAGCCTTCCAGAAGCAGAATGGGATATCATGGATCGTGTTGATCTATCGTTTACCGGGTGGTAACAGTTTCAACAATGAGGCAACAAAAAAATTGAGGATGTGTGTGTGTCTGGAGAGGGGATCTACTGTAATGTCGTAAGAAAACAACGCGAGGTGATGTTTTTCTCGGTTTATTGGAAAAAATACATGCATATGTACATACACAATCATAATTTGGTAATGTCTTTGGCGATCTTGACGACTCCTCTTTTTTTTCAGTTGTCCAGGAGAACGTTAGCTGCTTAGGATGGAGCATAGTCCACCAGCACGTTTCTGTCTTGACCGATTTGTATCATGTTGTCGTATTCAGCGTAGCAGATGATGTTTATCGGGTTTGCTAGTGGTTGGGCAAAGTGAGCTTCCAGTCTCAAAGTGCCGTATTTTATCGGATCAATGTGTGCTCCTTCACACATGTCGGTGGTTAGATCGAAACCGTAGATGGTGTATCCCTGACGGTAATTGTTGTGGTTGATGACCAGACCGCTGTTGGAGTTGTGCAGATTAGCAGCTTGGTACAGTAGATTGAAGGCTTCTGTGTATTGGAACGTGTTTGCAGTAAAGTCTGGTGTGAGAGGTTGTGTGGGGAACTGCTGATTGCCGGCGGACAGCGTGAGATAATTCAGGTTGAAGTGCTGGAAGTTGAACGGGTTTTCTTTACCGTTGCCGTTGAAAGTGGTGTTGGTGACCAGTCCCAAGAAAACTCTCCTAGGTAGTTGACCAGTGATGAGATTTTCCTTGTTGAAGGACAGGGTACCATTTGGGATAGTGGAAGACGTGACGACGCCCCGTCTCAGAGGATATTTGGCAGGGACGCCTTTCTGAAGCTCTTGGGCGTGTTCAAGGGCCACGGTAGGATTGATTTTGACTTTCCTCACGTGCAGGCTGGCATCTTCGATTATGACTTTGAATCCTGCAACGCCATCACCCATCAGGTGGAAAGCCCCGTTGGACCTGATGAATTTTAGACCGATGTCGACGCCTGGCAGTAGATATTTGTCCTGCATGAAAATGTCCACGTGGGGTCGCCCGATCAGCTGGAAGGTTCTGCTTTCACGGATGCGTGTGTTTCTTTTCTTCAACCCGGCTTGAGCGCCTCCTTCCGTGGGATCGTAGTCGTCATTGCAAGGATCGTCCTCCTCAAACAGCTCGGCCTGTAGCCAACTCTTCAAGCTGTCGGGTCCATGGGACAGGACCGTCTCAAAGTACGATTTGTAAGGGTAGGTGTTTACGCTGGGAGTGACCAGTTTCTCATTTAGTTTACAGTCGACTTGGGAGAAGAGGGTGTGCAGCAGCAGATTAGACGTGGACACTTTCGCATCATTAGCGATAGCGGTGTTGTCAGCTTTGACGACTTTGAGAGTCAGTTGCAACTTGGTGCGTCCGAGGTCGATGTAATCTTCCGTGGACGCCTGAACGTGAAATTCGATGGGTCCACTACCTGTGATGGAAGCCACAGGTCGGTGGATGATGTAATCCCCTCTCTCCATTGACATGTTGTATGGTGGAGCGGTAAATAGTTCCAACTCTGACTTGGAACATGGACATCCTTGGTGAGTTGACCCGTCTGATTGCCAATCCATGAGGGGAGGAAGGTGCTTGGTTTGTCTCCTAAGTCAGTATGTCCCGTGTCCTTCGTGGTTTGGTCCTTCGCCGGAATGAGCCTGTGGGCGCGGATCTCCCCCTTTTAACCGGTCTTCTCACCGCTCTTCTTCTTGGTGTTGCGGGTTCAGCAGCACTTCCCCCCAGATCGTCAATCACCCGTTCCAGTCGCCCGGCTCCAGCTCTCACAAGTGTTTTTCCTAACCGTTTGACGACGGGTGCGATGAAGGGGACGGCCATACGCATTATTCCTCCTAGTACATTACCCAGACCGGATCCGTATTGTGAGTTGTATCCCCTGAAGACGGGTAGTCCGCCAACGTGGTGTACCGTTCTGCTCATGTTTTGCGCTTAAAGTGCAACTTCACTATGACGTCACCTGTTTGAAAAGGTATATTTATACCCAAGTGGTCGACCAACTGTATTTCAACAGTCTCAAATGTTCCTCGCTCGAGGCCTGTGTAGTGCACGTTGTGAAATGTTTCGGTGACCAGTTCGTCATCTGGTTTTATTGGCACTGTCAGCGTTCTCAATAGCGGCACGTACGCGTCTCCCACTCGCTGACGCTCTATCAGATCGCAGTAGACGTAGATCACGGGTATTATCCGATCCACGCTGACTGGATGATGTGCCAGGACCATAATGCGTCCGTCTCTGTTGACGAGGGTGTTTTCTGAGGGTTCCCTTTTGGGGATGCGTATACCGTAGCGTTCGTTTTTACTGTTCCACACAGGATCGCCGTCGTCCTTATCAAAACCCAGACTGATGGCCAGAGGGTCGCTGAGTGTGAGAGTATATCCGCCCGGGGCGAACTCAAATGAACATCTCTGGGAAGTTTTGTCAAATGAGAGCTTGATCTTGTCTCTGAAGTGAACGTGATGAATGTTCTGCTTGAAAACATCTCTCCACTCTCTGATCAGATCTGGGGGAGAGATGTAGCGTCTCGCCGGCATCGTACAATCTGCGGTTATCCAAGGTCGTCCTAGCGCTGATGGTTGTTCCAGGTGTTTGTGAGCGACAAAGTTACAGGCCGGGATGCTGTCATAACTCTTGGGGTATGTGATTTCGGCCAGACCTACCATCCATTCAGCGGGGTCCAGGGTAACGGAACCGTGTAGTTTTGTGAAGTAATGAGCCGTCTCTTGTTTGCCATAGTATTTTTTACTGGAGTTGCTAGGCAGGGTTAGGTAAAATTCGTCTTGCTGCTGACTGCTTCCCTTGATCATGGTGGAGGTGTGAGCACAGATGTTGTGAAAAGGCTTGGAAGGTTCGTTAGTTAAATACGCTTTTTTTTTCCTCTTTCTCCGCAACTGTTCGATCTATTTTCTTTTCTGTTGTTGACAGGAGGAGAGGGGGGGGGAGGGAAGGGTGTAAAAAGCGTGTTATAGTCAATGAGGCATCAACTTCTTTCTCTTTCTTTTCTTTACACCCGTGATAACGACATCGTCGTCGTCGTCGTCGTCGTCGTCGTCGTCACCTATACTCACCCATTCTTCTGAAGGCGTGAAAGAACTGGTTGCGGCGGCAGGCGCGAATGACGGAGGGGAGGTATATCCCACTGCCCCACCTTCGTCAGAACTTCCCGACTCAAACGGGGGCATTTTTTTCCACACGGGGTTGACATACGTCGCTCGTGGTAACTGGCGAGTTTCCATGTGTTGAAATATGGGCTCGTATCCCTCTGGCACCGGATCCCGTACACGTCGAGTCGCAGCGTGCCGCAGAAGTGAGTTCATATTCGCACCCGACACGCGTCGTCCATCCAGATAAACTTTTCCGTCTTTGTCCCATGTCATTCCTTTCTCAGCCCACGCTTGCATGATTTTCCTAGCTCTCCGTGTGTAAGTGTCGGGGATGTTCGCTAGCATTCTTTCCTCAGGCGTTTGTGTAGTATCCGGTTGTCCTGCTGAGGTCGGAAGTCCTTCACGTGAGACAGCCACATTGTCTATCCCACGTGTCTTCTTGCTAGTCAAGAAATTGCCTAATTTACGAGCCACAATCATCTGTTTGTCAGAGGCTGGGATCACGTCGTCACCATCTTTTCGTTTTACAGCCTGCTCCAGCTCAGTCAACTTTTCTCCTACGTTCTTGTCAGCGGGTCTGTCGATCTCTAACACCTTCTGATTACGTTGCCACGCCCGTACCACGTCTGCCGGAACTAAATAGCCTGTGCACGTTGAGTCATTCGACGGTTCAACAGCAGTAGTAGCAGCGATATTGGCAGTCATATTTTTTCTTCCTTTCTGTTGTACCCGTGCGTCCTCCTCCTTTATATACTCAGTCTCCCTACGCTAATCTTTTTTGTTGACCCTCCCTCCTGTTCATGGCGTCTACAACGCCAGCACGGATCCCTTGGGAGTTGTGTTCGTGGTCCTGCTACTGCATGAGTCCACGACGTCTACAACGTGAGCATGCTGTGCATGGTCCCCCCCTCGGGAGTTGTGCTCGCTCGCTCGCTGCAGCCGTCGTACAACGCCAGCACGACTCCCTTGGGAGTTGTGTTCGTGGAGGAACTGCTACTGCATGAGTCCACGTCGTCTACAATGCCAGCATGGTCCCTCGGGAGTTGTGCCCGTCGTCGTCGTCATGCGTCGTTTCACCCCACGCTAATCTAAAGTCCACGTCGCCTACAACACCAGCACAAGTTCCCCTTGGGGGGAGTTACGTTTGTGGGCCTGCTACTGAGTAGTCCACATCGTCTACAACGTCAGCATGCTGTGCATGGTCCCTCGGGAGTTGTGCTCGCTCGCCGCCGTCGTACAACGCCAGCACGACTCCCTCGGGAGTTGTGCTCGCTCGCTGCCGTCGTACAACACCAGCACGGCTCCCTTGGGAGTTGCGTTCGTGGTCCTGCTACAGCGTCCACGCCGTCTACAATGCCAGCACGCGTGCATGGTCCCTCGGGAGTTGTGTCGCCGTCGTGCGTCGTTTCACCCACGCTAATCTATAAAGTCCACGTCGTCCGGCACGATTCCTCCCTCCCCAGGGAGTTTGCTGGCAACGTAATGGGTAGTAACATTCCTCCCCCCTCCCAGTGGAATCTCTTTTGTGTAATGTTATAGGGTCCCCCTCCTCCTCACGTCCGTGAGTTGATTGATCAGTTCTCTCTACCGTTGTTTCACGTCTCCAATTTTTTTCTTTTTCCCCACTTTCACAGACGCGTTGTGTGTATGTGTGTTGCGGTCAAGCGTGACGTCTACCTGCTGCGTGTCTCGTTATCGTTATCGTGGGAAAAGGTGTACGTGCTGCTCGCCGAATTAAAAACTTCTCAGGACGCCCGTTTCTAATTAGAAAACGGATCGGATATCGTGGTGCCCTGGATGGCGGTTAGGTATATAAGCAGGTGAGTTTCCACACAATTCATTCGCCTTATGGGATTACGACTTGCAGGATTTTTCTTTACCGCACAGACAGAGCAGACTGAGATGGCTGGTAGACATTCTGGCAGGCGTTCTACAAGAAACATTCGTCCGGTGATGACATTGACAAAAGTAAGTGAAATTTTTTTTCTTGTAACAAATCAGACAACAAACTCGGAATGAAATCTTTTTTTTTTATCACGAAGAAATACTTTTTCCCCCTCTCCAGACCCGTCGGTGAGCAACAGATCGCTAGGCAGATCTCCGCGTCAAAGTGCATAACCAGGAAGTAACAAAACGTGTACTCCTCCTCTCTCTCTCTCTCTCTCTCTCTCAAAATTTCAACGTGTTATCTTATATATATTTTTTCTATCCCCTCCTAGAATCGGGACTCTCAACAGTGGACTACCGTTGGGAAGGAAATGGAGAACCAAACGGACAATGAGAAAAACGGCGAGGATGAAATGGAATCAACTTGTGACAAAGACGAAGGAGTTACAGAAAAGTCAGAAGAAGAGGTGAGTTTCCCCCTCCTCTATACCATGTAAAGCAAACTGTCTTTCATTGATGCTTTTTTTTGTTTTCTGGCGATCGGATTGAATTTATTCCTGCGTGTTATAACTTTTCTTTTTTTTTGTTGTTTGTTTTCCCAGTGGCGACGCATAGCGAAGGATGTGAACGACATGTTGGACGACACGCCACCGTCATCATCAACCCCGTCACCAACAGCTCCAAAGCCACACTTCATGCGTCAGTTAGGGGTGAGTGGTTCCCCTGAAAAAGAAGTCCCGGCCGCTGCCGCCCGCCGCCGCCGCCGCCGCCGCCGCCCCGGAGGAAGAGAAAAAGAGGGTCCGCTCTTACGACGTAGAAGAGAGTACTACGGACTGCAGTGACCAAGAAGAAGAAGGTGACGACGACAAAGGTTACTCTGAGGAGATGGAATACGGTACCGCTGACGAACAGCAGGAACCAAATGTCTGGGAGTCCGAATCAGTGAAGGAGAAGGAGGAGGAGGACGTGGTCTGGCATGAAGCTGAGAGACGTTACCATGCGCAGGCGAAAGAAGATGAAGACATGGAAGAGCGAGTAGTTTCTCCCCCCACATCTACCACAACGACTATGAGCACAATCACAACCACTACTACCACCACCACCACCACCACGACCCGCAAAAAAGCTAGCCCTATGGACGTCGACGTGGAGGAGGAGGAGGAGGAGGAGGAGGAGGAGAAGGAGACGCCTGTAATGGCAGTGGAGAAACAAAAGAGTTCCAAGGACGATGCGTCAAACGACCTCGTCAAAGCGGCACTGGTGTCGTCTCTGGCCACATCAACACGACTCATGGCGACCTTGGCCGCTACACCTCCCTTCTTTCCCACCCCCGGCATCGCCTCTACACCTCCTGGTTTCGCTTACGCTCCACCACCACCACCACCACCACCACAGCCCACAGTCCCTGCACAAGGGTTTCAAGCAACAACTGCTGCCCAGGAATATTTGCCTCCGCAGCAACCAGCTTCTATGATGACGTCCATGATGGCACCACCACCACCACCACAGCCACCAGCAGCAGCAACCGTTCTTCCTCCTCCTCCTCCTCCAACATCCCAGGGGCAGAGAATTTATGCTCAGAAGGCTGACGGAACGCTGGAGTACCTGGGTATGGCAGATCCTCAACGTTCAAATGGTTATTAAAAAAAAGAAAAAAGACAACGTGGGATATAACTTTCGCGTGTGAAAAAAATAAAATAAAAACAAAACAATGCTGACACGAAGGGATTACAGTTCAGGGACAGTAATTTTATGTGCGGTAGTTACGTAAACTAGGATACCTAACAAAACAGGATACGTGTATTTCCTGGATAGATTATTTTTTAAAAACGGTTGTAGTAATTGTAGGAAGGTGTGTGTGTGTGTGTGTGTGTGTGTGTGTGTGTGTGTGTGTGTAGAGACCTTTTTTAACACGCGTAAGTTGAACGTGCCCAGGATGGCCGAGTGGGTAAGGCACAGGGTCTTAAGCTTTTGGGTGGACTGAAGTCCTACAGCGTGTTCCCGCTCCTGCGTGGTATACCTCCGTAAAAAAAAAGAGGATAACCGTTGGCAGGATGGTCGAGTGGTGCAAGGTTCCGAAGCTTAAACATACCTGGTGAGGTGTAAAAGCCTCAATGCGGGTTCGATTCCCTGCTCCTGGCAATATTTTTTCTCTCTCTCTCTCTCTCTCCTCTGCGTGCGTGTTGGTGTACGAAGCATTGTTTAGATCTAGTTTCTTGTCCTCATATTTTAATGCTTGTATAAGT
>CBDBEG010000053.1:0-6698 GCA_965204255.1 Rubritalea sp. | reverse complement strand
GTGAGGTAAAATCCTTATGAAACAGTTCTGCAAATAGATTTTTAAAAAACTAACTTTGAAAACTTATATTCATGACGTTTTCCTTTTTGCTGTTTTTTTGCAGGACCAGAGTGCTGAATATTTGGAGTATGATCGCCGATGTACAATTCTCAAGCGTGTGGTGGTTATTTGCTTGTGCATCTTGCTTATTCCCCTTGCCCTCGCCATCCTGGCCATCGACATCGACCTCCCTTGGCTCTTCCAGTTCCTTGCTGTAGTTGTTGGATCTTGCGTCATTCCAATTGCTCTGGCAGTGTCCTGGCATCGTACCACAGGTCCAGGGATCGTGCTTGGTGCAGTCGTGGGCATGGCAGTTGGTTTCATCGCATGGATTTCCTATGCTTCAACATTCGACGGAAAACTAGAGAAATTCAGGGAGAACACAGGCCGCACTGAAGTTTTCTTGGTGGGAACAGCAACGTCTCTTGGTCTCGGTGGCCTTATTTGTGTCCTCGTGTCTTTAAGTTGCGGTGGCTGTGACCAAAATCTGGTTGAAGAAGAGGAGTGGGAGAAAACACGGCATATCGACAATCCCATCATCCCATGGACTGTGAAATATGCACCAGATATTGGCCAGCACCAAATGGCAAAAGGAAAACCACACTTCTACACAATTCGACGTGCCTTCAAGTGGTCAGAAATCAGTGCCTACATCTTTGGTGTCCTACTAGCAGTGTGTATTGTCCTTGTGTGGCCAGCATGTATGCTCATGCAGCAGGTGTTTGATTTAGACACATTCAAAACATGGAGTATCGTAGTTGTTGTGTGGACCTCGGTGGCCCTCCTCTTCATCATGCTGGTCCCCGTGATCTTCGAGGTTGTCCAGATCTGCATGCAGTCCTATTACAACCGGCTTTGGGCCAAAAACAACAAAGGGATGTCGCGGCTTGAGGAAGATCCATCACATGAAGGCTCCATGAATCTCCCAGGAGCAACACCAGTAGGAGGCGCACCGAGGGAAGAGACCCCACGAGCACCCTCCTCGCAGCCTGCACCATCTTCTCGGCCACCCCTCCCACCATCAGATGCTTACAGTACTAAGACAGATGCAGAGTCAGACTTTCAATCTGGACTAGGTGGGTACCATCTCATAATACTGTCAAAGCTGGTGTTCTTCTGACACAGGTGAATTACAGTGAAAAGAATGATTTTTTTTCTAGAGGGGTGCCGGAATGGGGGGGGGGGGCTGCTAAAATAGCTGTGTTTTCACATAATTATGCCATAATGCACCCACAACTATTAACATAATGTACTCTTAGGATATTGCGCAATGAATTCACTTGGCTGTAAACATTCTTCAGCATAATAAACTTTGTGGAAAGAAAGATCTTTGTCTATGTTTACAGCCATCAAGTCAACCATAGGATACCTAAAAGTGAGACTATAGTATTTCTAGTGGATAATAAGTATTGCTACAGCTGCTAAACGTTGTGTGACAGTTGCAATTCAGCTGTTTATATCAAAGCTAGTGAGTGATAATCGGGGATATTCCACCATCCTGCATAATGCCTGCTCTGGATTGCCCAATTGATGGTTGCCCATGGAAATCACAGAACTTAGAAGCTGAATTTGCTGGTGTACTCAATACTGCCCTTGGGGGGCACCTGCGGCATGCTCATCCACCGAATAGTGATACTGTGGCCAAGCCAGAAAAACTTCCTAGGCCAACAGTCTCCAAAGGCATCACAACTGAGGAGTGGGGCTTCTTCAAGAGCCTGTGGGGTACATACAAGGTAGCCACCAAACTCGCAAACAGAGATGCCTGCATCCAACTACTCGCCTGCTGTGACCCTGAACTCCGCAGAGACCTATACAGGATGGATAATTCCATTGAGGACAAAGGGGTCGACGCAATCCTGGATACCATGAAAAGCCTTTGTGTCCGACAGGAAAATGTAATGGTATCCAGGCTAACTTTGCATAACTTACGTCAGGACAGGGATGAGGGGGTGCGGAACTTTGCGGCAAGAATCCGTGGCCAGGCAGACGTCTGCAAATTCACAGTCAGATGCTCCTGCGACCCTGGAATGGACGTCAGTTTCACAGACCAGATGGTGCGTGATGTCCTAATACGTGGGCTGAGTGACCTGGATATCCAACAAGAGGTTCTGGGGAATGAAAACCAGGACTTAGACCTGGAACATACTATATCGCTTATCGAAGCAAAGGAAGCTGGACGTAGGTCACAAGCATCAATCATAGGAGAAGGAGCACACATGATCAGCCAGCACAAGAAAAAGGTGAACAAGACTGAGACTATCCAGAATAGAAAGGCGCGATGTGAAAAGTGTGGGCAATCATTCACCAGACCACTGGGATTTGGCGGCAAAGTACGCCCACACAAGATGTGCAAGCAATGTTTCAAACAAGGCACAAGCTCTACAAAGGATGGTGCCAGCCTGGGCATCGATATGAGTGGAAATGTTGCCGATAATGGACCTGATAGTATTTGTGCAGCCACGTCCAACCACAAACGTGGGCGCAAGACCATCACGCTGCACCATCATGTGTTTAGCAATGGCGGTGGGTGGCAGCAACGTCGCTCGTTACCCCAACCGACGGTGTCACTCACAGCATATGCATGTAAGGAGGACTATGAACACTTCGGCATGCCGCTCTCCTCATACCCACGCGGCGGACAGGTCACTGCTATCGCGGACACAGGCTGCCAGAGCTGCCTAATTGGCCTGAAAATGGTGTATCGCCTCGGCTTCAAGCAAGCAGATCTCCTCCCAGTGGAGCATAAAATGAGTGCTGCAAACAGACAGGCAATCGAGATCACTGGGGCCGTCATTCTTCGTCTACGAGGTGCTGACAGCGGAGGATATCCTGTAGAATCAACACAGATATGCTACGTCACCCCGGAATCAGAAAAGCTGTTCCTCTGCCGCGAGGCGTGCACAGATCTTGGCCTCATTTCATCGTCATTCCCAATCCTCGGTGAGACATTGCAGGTGAACCCAGACACAACGGCATCGGCATCCAGCTCTGGAGAAAGCAGCACAAGCAGATTGGACAAATGCAAATGCCCAGAAAGATCCCTGCCACCACCCATACCCACTGTCATCCCATTCCCAGCCATTGCAGCAAACGTCAATAATCTCAAACAGTGGCTACTCAATCATTATGCAGCAAGCACGTTCAACACATGCCCACACAGCCAGCTGCCACTCATGACAGGCCCTCCCCTTGCCTTAATGGTCGATCCTGAAGCAACACCAGTGGCTATACACAGCCCAATTCCAGTCCCCATACACTGGCAAGATGAAGTGAAAGCTGGACTTGACAGAGATGTTAGCCTCGGGGTCATCGAGCCAGTGCCTGTCGGAGAGCCTGTAACTTGGTGTCACAGGATGGTTGTCTGCAAGAAGAAAAATGGCCAGCCACGACGCACTGTAGACCTGCAGGCACTGAATGTCCACTGCAAGAGAGAGACACACCACACACCCTCACCCTTCCATCAGGCCATGTCGGTGCCAAGTGGTAAGAAGAAATCTGTCTTCGATGCATGGAACGGTTACCACTCTGTTCCAATCAGAGAATGTGACCGCCACCTGACCACCTTCATCACACCATGGGGCCGATATAGATACTGCACAACCCCCCAAGGATATGTTGCCTCAGGGGACGGTTACACAAGAAGATTCGACGAAATTGTGGCGGACTTCCGAGATAAGACAAAGTGCATTGATGACACTTGCATGTGGGCTGACACAATTGAGGAATGCTTCTTCCAGGCATGTCAGTGGCTAGACCTATGTGGGAGGAACGGCATCACCCTCAATCCTGAGAAATTCAGCTTTGCCCAAGACACAGTGGAGTTTGCCGGATTCGAGATAACGCCTAATGAGGTCAAGCCATGCAACAGATACCTCGATGCAATTCGTCAGTTCCCAACTCCACAAAACATAACTGACATCCGCTCCTGGTTTGGACTGGTCAACCAAGTCAGTTACTACACGTCAATGACAGACAAAATGCGGCCTTTCAGGGACCTGTTAAAACCAAAGATGGCCTTCTACTGGGACCAACAGCTGCAACAGCTCTTCGATGAATCAAAGCAGCACATCGTCGAGGCAATCCAACAGGGAGTGAGGATATTTGAAAAAGGGAGAAAAACATGTTTGGCAACAGATTGGTCAAAAGATGGCATTGGGTTCTTCCTGCTGCAGAAACACTGCTCCTGCCCTGGTGATGCACCGTTCTGCTGCCCAGACGGATGGAAAGTGACCCTCGTCGGCAGTCGTTTTACCCATCCTGCAGAATCGAGGTATGCCCCAATTGAAGGGGAGGCACTGGCAGTAGCTGACGCTCTTGAACGAACCAGGTATTTTGTCCTCGGATGTGATGACTTGATTGTTGCCGTGGATCACCGACCACTCTTGAAAGTACTCAGCGATCGCAAACTCGAGGACATCAAAAACCCTCGTCTCTTCAACCTCAAAGAAAAAACATTGCCTTTCAAATTCAAAATCATACACATACCGGGTAAGAAACACCTTGCCACAGACGCCCTGTCCCGGCATCCAGTCGGTGACCAAGACGATAAGCTAGTACTACCTGACGATGTCCATACTACATTTGATTATGACGACACAAGCCCCTGGAAGGGCATCTTCAGTGGACTCAGGATAGCAGACTCAAGTCACTGTGCATCCATTGATAGCGATATCACATTAGCAGCGATACATGCATTAGATGACATGCAAGCAGTCACCTGGGACAGAGTTCGAGAGGCGACAACCAGTGACCCGGTTATGTTTGAGCTGCTTGAGACAATAGAAGATGGCATGCCTAATCTCAGATCACAGTTACCACCCATCCTCCGGCAGTACCACAGCTTTCGTGAAGAATTGTCAACCACAGATGGGGTGATACTCTATAAGGATAGAATAGTGATACCCCCTGCTCTTCGGAATGAGGTACTATCAGCCCTGCATTCTGCCCATCAAGGCATCACATCTATGACTGCAAGGGCAAACATGTCGGTATTCTGGCCTGGCATAACAGCACAGATTGCCGAGCTCCGTGAACGATGTGCAGACTGCAATAGGATAGCCCCCAGCCAGCCACACGCGCCGCCTACCACCCTTGTGGAGCCTGAATACCCCTTCCAGTGCATCTGCGCAGACTTCTTCTCTTACAAAGGCGTTCATTACTTGATCATTGTGGACCGTTACTCAAACTGGCCAATCATCAAGAAGACAAGTCGTGCCGCTGGCCTCATCAAGTGCCTCCGTGAAGAATTCGTCACTTACGGTGTGCCAGTCGAACTCTCAAGTGATGGTGGACCAGAATTTGTGGCATCAGAGACACAAAGCTTCCTGAAAGCTTGGGGTGTCCATCACCGCATCTCATCGGTGGCTTTCCCACACTCCAACTGCAGGGCCGAAGTTGGTGTGAAGACATGCAAACGCCTTATCATGAATAACACGGGGCCGAATGGAGAGCTGGAAGTGGCAAAATTTCAACGAGCTGTGCTTCAGTACAGGAATACCCCTGATCAGGATACAAAGATGTCACCGGCCATGATCGTCTTTGGTCGATGTGTGCGTGACCTGATACCAGTCTTGCCCGGCAAGTACACACCCCAACAAGCCTGGACAGATAACGCTGGGCTACGAGAGTCCGCACTCCGCAAACGTCACCTTCGTGCCGCCGAACGTCTGACTGCACACACAAAGAGGCTACCCCCACTACGAGTCGGAGATCATGTGAGAATACAGAACCAATTTGGTAGTGAACCGTTAAAGTGGGATAAAACTGGCGTAGTGGTTGAAGTCAAGCAGCATGATCAATATGTGATACGCGTTGACGGGTCTGGACGGGTGACATTGCGTAATCGAAAGTTCCTCCGAAGGTTCAGCCTATATGAGCCTTCCATACATTGCCCCGTGCCAGTTACCTATCAGCACGCAAGAGAGCCAAGCAAGGGTCCAACGAGCTCATACACGACACCAAAACTCAGGCACCCATCCCCCCCACCACGGCCGACTGAACCAGCAATCAGTTCTACGCCAAGGCCCATATCCACAGGATCATCAGAACCGACAGTATCCCCAAGGTGCCAGAGCCCAACAACCCCGATAGTGCTCGACCCACCTCTTGTGGAACTCCAACCTTCAGGGGACACTACGTTCACAGAAACTCCTGCATCAATATCACCGACTTCAGATCAAGCACCAAGCACCGCACCACCCTCGTTCACACCGCGTAGATCAAAAAGGGTAACGCGCCCAACAAAGCGTTACATAGAGCAATGCGATAATGTATATACCCGGTCAAGTGCTGGCAACCTCTGACTGATGGGATACTTTTATTTTCAGGATTGCTCAATTACCACCTCATTACTACTGTGGTTTACATGGACTTTGCATCGAATGTTTATAAACAACGTCGTTTTGTTTAGGATCACTTGTGATCTTATATATGACTGACTTTTTAAGTGTTCTCTAACATCTAGCATCATTATGTTACCACTGTAGGTAATTTTTCTTTTCTTTGTAGCTCATACTATACTATATGAGCTTGGGAAGGGAGGGGCATAGATAGGTATGCCATAATGCACCCACAACTATTAACATAATGTACTCTTAGGATATTGCGCAATGAATTCACTTGGCTGTAAACATTCTTCAGCATAATAAACTTTGTGGAAA
>CBDBEG010000052.1:0-530721 GCA_965204255.1 Rubritalea sp. | reverse complement strand
TTACGGACTCTGGCATGTCATGCTGTTCTGGTGATTGCCAAGACCTTTTCTATCTGTCCGTAGCGTTCTGTTGGTGTCCTTGCATGAGAGGCATATGCAACTCCCAACAGCAAATAATGGAGAGGTCTTGCCTGGAAAACTTCCCAAGCTGGCTTGTTATGCCTAAGAAGTGACAGACATCTACACATGCTAGTGTTCAGAGGTTCAAGATGGTGGACACTTTTTCCTCACTCCTGACTGATCAACTGTCTGACCCAGGAACTTCACACTAGCTTGGGAGAACTTACACTTTTCTCATTCAAAGTGAGGTCTAATTCCTGGACGGTGTAGGACTGGTGGTCATGCTCCTCTTGCGACCTGTCATGAACGAGAATATCATTCACTAGGTAAATGGCTTCTTTGATATCGTGGAATTTCTGGCATGCACTTTTGATGATTTTTAGGGGCTGATGTTATCCCAATAGGTAGGTGGTTGAAACAGAACCTCCCAAATGGTGTTATGAATGTTGCTAAGGGGCGGAGATGGGGGACACAGGTCAAGGGACTCAATAGTAGGGTGTCCAAGCAAGGCACGACTGAGCCTTCACACTACAAACAGATCCTCTGTCACTTCTCTGTCTCCACGCCATAGAGTTGCTATGAACTGTCCTTTCACAGGCAGTACCTTGTGGCCTGGGCTGCTAAGGATTTTCTTGGCTGGCTTAAGACTGGTACCTGGTATACTTTTGAACACCTTATGTGGAATCACACTCACATCTGCCCCTTGAATTTCAGGGGTTTCCCATTCACTGCCAGAGTAATAACCCAGGGGGTTTTGTGCTCAGAGTCCTGCACAACCCCTATAAAAGCATCCTGGTCTGTTGGTTAAATTACACTGACACTGTGACTGACTTTAGAGCGGCACATAATCTGAAAGTGTTCCCCTCTTGCCACACTTGTAGCACTGCTGCCATGCAGTAGTAGCTTACTTAATCCGATAGGCAGGATTACTTACGATAGTGAAACAGTAATAGACATGAACTCGTGCACATCACTGGCCAAGTAGAACACGCATGTGTACACATAACAATGATGACACGACAACATACATAATTCAGCACTACAACAACATCTGGCCGAGAAAATTCGTGTGCACTCTTCTGCAGCATTCTTTACTTGCGAAACAAACTGCAAGTGACAAATGCTACAGAGGCTTGGCAATGAGGCTACTGATTGGTATGTTTTCTTGTACAAATACAGCTTTTTCCACTGCCCAGTTTGGCAAAAAAGCAAAGCAGAGATGAAGCAACAATGCTGGTGTAACTATGGACAAAATATCGTGCGGGTACAGCTAACTACAGATCTGGGATGAGTGCTTACACAAGGACAGTTCATTAACCAAGTACCTCCTTTGTGCAACCTGCTCACTTCCAAATTTGCCACTTGAGCAGCAAACACCCGTGGGTGCTTGCTTGGGACAATATGGTAGCTTCAGGGAAAGCAACCATGCGCTATATACCACCAAGAGTGGGACTGTTTTGTAGAGTACTGCAATAGTCACTACATAATTTACTGTGGTAACTAGGAAAATGATAGATCACTCCTCTGACATCACTGGAAGGTGACTTATTACAGTTGGAGTAACTAGCTGCTTTGCTAAAGCTTGCTATTTGTACTTGCTATTTGTACTTGCTAGTGTTGAGCACATGCACAAATACAAAGCACTTATTCAAGTTCCAGTAGCTGATTGAGTGGGACCATCTGGGAAGGTTTCACATTCTATCCTAGGCTGTGTCCTGTTATTCAGGGTTTCTTTGGCTAGCTTGTAATGTAAATAAATTTTCTTTATTTCTGTAGGAAAGACACCACGCCAGTGGATACTTGATAATCCAGGAAAGTTTTGGAGTGTTTGCATTCTTGGTACTTTGACACTGCTAGCAATTATTATTATTCCAATAATCACTACCTATGTTCGTCCTGGACCAGTGCAGCCAGACCCGGGTGCTTCAGGTATGGCTGCCACAGACCAAATATTGTGAAGTACATTGTAGTACCACACTTGTATCATTGCGGTTGTAACTTAGTAGTGTGCACACTTTATTGTTGTGTGTTTATAGTTTAACTTGATAGACTGTGTACTGAAACATCACTCTGAATGGCTGTGTTGTTGTACTGAAGCTATTGTGTGAACTACAGTGTATACACACACTTTATTGTTGTATGTTTATAGTTTAACTTGATAGACTGTGCACTGAAACATCACTCTGAATGGCTTTGTTGTACTGAAGCTATTGTGTGAACTACAGTGTATACACACACTTTAATGTTGTATGTTTATAGTTTAACTTGATAGACTGTGTACTGAAACATTACTCTGAATGGCTTTGTTGTTGTACTGAAGCTATTGTGTGAACTACTTAGTAGTGTGCACACTTTAATGTTGTATGTTTATAGTTTAACTTGATAGACTGTGTACTCAAACATCACTGAATGGCTTTGTTGTTGTACTGAAGCTATTGTGTGAACTACAGTGTATACACTCTTACTACTATGTATGTACCGTAGTCTTGCAAAAGAGCGTCTATGCAAAAGCACCTTACAGGTCTGCCAGAAAGGGGGTTGGGCACTCTTTCAAATTTTTCTACCTTTAACCACAAAAGAGTGCTCATGTCACGTTTACAGTAACTCGATGCCCTCAAACACAAAGAATAAGGTGCAATGGAGCTGGCAGTTTTGAAGTCAAGTCCTGATGACACACAACACTGCTCTCCACAGTCACACTTCGTTTAGACATGAGAAGTTTGTTTCAGGTGTATTTCAACTTGGTCTCTGAACTGCAATGCATATGCGCATGCACCATGCCATACAGAATTTTTTGAAGATTGTGAGATACCATTTGGAACATTGCAATAATAAAATTCACCTCCATCAAACCTTGTCTATGGATCACAACACCAGAACAATGACCTTGTTAGTCTTGATTTCACAAGATGCAGAAAAAGAAAACACTTCCAATGACTTGAGTGACGATAGTTACAAGGCCTTATCATAATCAAGGTAGTTCTAATTGCTGCCCATTAATGGGACAACATTCCCTGAGAGTTCCAGGTTACTGTATTGTCTTAGTGGTTAGAATATGGGCTACATTGTGCATCATTATCCTCTCTGGCAAATCATGACTTCTCGTGGAGACAACAGAAATTTGAACAGTTGGCCAGCTGTCTTGTTTACTGTTCACTGGAAGTACTTGTAGCTATAGTTTGTTCTTAAAAATCACCTGAGGAATAGCTCTTTCTAACTGCAGTCTTCTTGGTGGTGTTTTCTTCAATCATGCTATTCTCAAAGGTTTAAGTACACAGAGGGCGTGGTATGGTGCAGGTGCAGATGCATTCCAGAGCTAATTAGTACAAAGTCAAGAGTCTTGTCTCCAGACCCCACCCTCTCACAGGAGGTGCGTCCATGCTGAGACTACCAAGTTGAAAGTGCATCCAAAAAAAAAATACACCCTAATAGAAGAGAGGTGAGAGTGGAAGAGAAGTAGGTGGTAGAAGCAAAGAGGAGAGGTGTTGAGGGGAGGAACGAGAACAAAGTGAGTGGTATACAGAGTCAACTATGTATGTATTACCGTATACACGGGTTAATAAGTGCAACTCACTATTAAGCACGCTGCATGTTTCTTTCCAGGTTTTGCACCTGGATAATAAGCGCAATTTGACAGCATTGTACCTGTAAATATTCTACTAGGATTTAAACAGCCTGAGTGAGCAATGCAGAGTATGTAGCATTGAACTGATAGCTAGCTCTTAGACTAGATACAGAGAAAGTGAAGTAATTCAAGCACGGACTTAGCTACCTGTAACTATGCAGAAGTTACTTCATTATTCGGATAAAGCGCAATTTGACAGTAATGTACCTGTAAATGATTAAACAGCCTGAGTGAGCAATGCAGAGTAGCATTGAACTGATAGCTAGCTCTTAGACTAGATATAGAGAAAGTGAAGTAATTCATGCACAGACTTACCTGTAGCTATGCAGAAGTTACTTCATTATTCGGATTGGTTACATTTCAAACATACATGCCACAACTTAACTGTGGTACTTGCTACTCAAACAATATCAGATTCTCCGATATATAACTATATCAGAGGTAATGCCCTCCTGCTTGTACAATGATTTCTGCATCGTCTTTCTCTCCACAGCTACAAAGCCAAAGCTCTCTGAACTGCATTTCCTGAAGTGTCGTGACGGTGTCATAGGAGTGAATGACTCCCCAGTCACTCACTCCTAGGAGCCAGTGACTCCCAGTCATTCACTCCTAGGAGCCAGTGACTCCCCAGTCACTGGCTCCTAGGGGCCAGTAACTCCCCCCTGGAAGAAATGACTCCCCTATAGTCATTGGTTCCTAGGAGTGAGTGACTGGGGAGTCACTTGCTCCTAGGAGTGAATGACTTTTGTAAATGTATTGCTGTATTAGCATGCAACAACATATGTTTGATCTTTGATACACAGCAAGTTTACAAAAAAAAAGAGTAGTGAAACTAATTTTTACTACAATGTGAACAAAACCATGTGTCGGGAGGTGGTGTTTTAATGTGCATGCATCTATAGTGTGGAACCATTGTCCACATCCATCACATGATATCATGTGAGAGTCATAAGACTCAGGAAATCCACATGTACAGTACAGAGGGATAAACAGATGCCTCTTCCTACACCTGTGCACCTTCTTGCTCTCCTTAGGAAAGGGTGTCAGCTTTCTTGCCCACCTGTAGAGATCATCATAGAAATGGGTCCTGTAACCTTATGTAAGGACATTGGGAAGCGAATATACTGACACACTATACCTTCTACTTTTATTTCCTATCCTTGCTATCTGAACTTGCCTTCTATTCCAGCATGGCAAGACTCTATCACTCTTTGCTTGTCCTCTTCGCTCCTCACGCATATCCTCCACGGTTCTTTACTCTCACCATCCGCGACCGCTCTTTTGTAGTAGAGAATCCCGTCTTCCAACTTGAAGTTATTTTTACACTTGCGCCGCAAGTTGGCTTTCTCTCCTTTCGACAGTCCACTCGGGAATGCTCCACGAAGACGAAGTAAATAGTTCTCGACAGCTTCAAGCTCTTCCATGACTGATGATCTGAAAGCTAAAACATTTTTCTCACCTATATATAGCAGCATTGATCGCTACTGATGCGTTTGAGTTTCCCGCCATGCATTGCCATTTGTGGGACGAGCGTCCGCTAGGGGAGTCATTTCTTCCAGGGGGGAGTCATTTGATCCTTAGGAGCCAGTGACTGGGGAGTCATTCCCTCCGGGGAGTCACTCACTCCTCTGACAACGGATCCAAGATTGAAACAATCACCTCCATTGCCCCGACATGGAAAGACTTTGGAGTTTTGTTGGAGTTTGATGATGATGGAACTAAACTGAACTGAATTTGGTTTTATAACAGCAATATAGTATTATTGTAATACATGACATCAGTGGCGGTGGAACGGAAATATGATTGGGGGGGCTGGCGTGAGAGGCTGCAAAGCAGCTGATCATAGATAATATAAACCGTACGTACTGTATTATCTCTGAGCTGATTATCCACGTGAAGCATCTGCGTGCGAAGGTCAAGACATACTACATCACTGCAGGGCCTAAAATATCTATTTTTTAACACTACCCATAGTGACTCGGGCTGCATATAGCAGCCCTTCCGAAGCTCCCGTGGGAAATGCGGGAAACGTGGTAAAAATTTTCACTTTTACAATGGCATTGAAATGCTTTTGTTACGTTTCAGAGTTTTCAGGTTTAATACATAAATACAATAACCACATGACTAGCCTTGGCACCCTCCTCGACCACCTCTGCTCCTCGTCTTGATCGTGCACTACCATTTGTTAGATTTGAGTGACTGTCATTTTTATTCTTTCATGTGGAGGATAATGTGATATTGGTTGAATATGCTTACTCATTTTTAAGATTAATTTTTAACACTGCCCAACTTGGATTTTATCACTGCACACTTTAGCTTAATCACTGCAAAAATGTGCAGTGTTACCCCCCTATTATAGGCCCTGCATCACTGCATGAACAGATTGGTTGGAACGACAGGTCAAACAACACTGTAACAAGGGCATGGAGAGAGGATATATTATTTTTTGTTGTGACGTTTTTAAAGTTTATGGTGTAAGTGGTTTTGTTTTGCATCCCACAATACCCATAGAACCTAGAGTACTTGGTGCTTTTTACCCAAGTTTTCAAGTTTTCACAGCTGCATAGTATTGTAAGGTATGACATAATACCTCCCAGATGTTCTGTGGTTACTATCTGCAGATAAGACAGTCAGGGTCAGCTGCCTATATCAGGTTGCTTATGCAATTAGCCTCTAGTACAAAATAAATTCTCATAACCACTGCCCTTGTCTGCAACCATGGTAACCACTCTTAACTCTCTGCGACCATGGTAACCACTCTTAACTCTCTGCAACCATGGTAACCATAGTAGGAACAAAGAAACAAGAAACTTGAAATGCATGGGAACTGAAGAAATGGTTTGCTACAGGGAAGAAGATGTGAACTGCACTACTTCAGCAAACTGCTGGCATTAGCTACTGTAAGGTACATGTCATTATCTGTGCCTTACACTTGGATCCAAATTCAGGGGCGTTGCATCACACTTCGCAGGCAAGCTGTTGACATATCTCACCAATACAGCATGTGAAAGTTACATATACAAGTTTACAAAATGCATTTTCAATCATTTAGTGGATTCACACCCTAGCTGTGTGAAGATTGGATTGTGATTTGTAGTGTTGAGTGGACAGACATTGTGGAGAACTGTACATCTGGAGACCGAGATCACTACTTGTATTCACATTGCTAAAATTGACACTCAAGCCTTCTGCTTTTAGTTACACCGGCAAATATTACAGCTATAGCAAGCAGTCGAGCAGGTCAGGTTTAGGCCTTATCACTTTTCTGCAGACAGAACATGCACACGAGCACTTTGAATTAACAATACACTTACATGTAGTTTTGTAGATATAAAAACTAGTAAGCCAGGCCATCTCCGAAGAGCTAGCCATCACTGGACAGACATCATTCCTATAATGACAAAAGTCAGTGTTCCAGTAGGATTTTGCACGTTTACAGGCATTGAAATAATTTTTGGTTCATTCAATGGGCATAATTCCTTCACTGCGACAAAAAGATGCAAATGGTGAACTTTCCATCAGTCATAGTCACAGTCAAATGTAGAAAGCCCTATCCTACATCCCTTTACAGTAAAGTGCGCTCTAGTTTGAAAAAGATGCAGGAATGGGGCTTTGTACATTTACCTTCACTCTCCATGCCTACCTGCTTGTTTGCATACTTTTGGTGGGCGGTGCAACATGTCACGTGGTTAGGCACTTCCGTTCCTCGGATTGATCATCCTTGCGACAGAGATCGAGTGAATACAGAAATGAATCAGGCCAATATACGATCGAGGGACTTCGAGACTTAAATCCTGGGAAGAAATATATTCTCAGGGGTGTGAGAGTCTGACTCCAGAGACTAAAAGAAAGAGAGGTGAGCTGAGAGAAGGAAGTTATTCGTGGAAAGGGCACAGTACCATGAACAAAACTGGATGGCGGAAAGGCCTGGGAACAAGGCTAAGCAAATTCTACATGTAGGTGATCACACATGTGCTGGCAATGCAGTTATCTGGAGTAGCTACTATAGTTACATGGGGGCTACGTTTCACACTCAATTTCATGAGCTAGAGGGGGATTCCGCTGTGTGTGTGTGCAGTCCAGCTGCATGATCATTTAAACATGATTCTTATAGAAAACTCCACTGTGCATTTTGTAAAATCGAAGAGAGAAGCCTTTTCTTGTAGTTTCTGTCCCAAGTGCTAGTATTTGGAATGTTCGTAACGCAAAAAATGTACTGCTCCTTGGATCTTGTATGACAAGTCAGGTTTTCTAGGTCTTTGTCAGATGGTCAGACAGAATGGCTGCTATGGTCTACTCTGGCCTCATTTCCAGATTCTCACACCAGCAGGTTTATTTGCTTGCAGTACAGTAGCTAGTATAGGAACCGTAGCGGCTGTAGAAACTTTCATCGCTAAACTTTTTAGCCCCTAAATTAATATTCATAACCTGCTATAAGTTACTTATAACTCAGCAGCCTCTTCGGTGATAATGTCCCATATGTAAATACATGTGTACATTTCCGTTTAGGTAAAGCGATCAAAATCTTGACGAGGCTAATGCACTTTGTCAAAACAGCATTGACTGCTAATCCAAGTGATGAAAAGTGCGGTGATCATCTGGGAGCGACAAAGTTTTGCTTTCAGTGTAAATTGAATATTACGGAATAGTTGGGAAGGTCTGAAAATAGGGCTGTAATCTTGAGAAAGTTTTTGTTATGCAGTGTAAAGGTGGACACTTTTAAAAGTATTTGCAGCTGCACTGTGTGTGGCAAAATTATTTCTCTTTCACTGCATTTTGTGTGGCACAGCATGGCCTCCACGCTTCCAATATGCTTCCTACACCTATGCTGTAGAACCGTTCCAAAACTTGTACATCCTCAGATGCTTCCAGTACTGCAAGCACTTGAGGATACACAAGTCTTGGAACAAGGTTAGATTTACTCTGTGTAACTTCCTAGATAATCTTGGGACGAGACAAAGTTGTATTTTGTCCACTTTCAGTGTGTGCAAGTGTGCATTTTACGGGGGAACAAACGTTTATAGGTGCATCCATATTTTTCAGGGGATTTAGTTCTGGGGGGGGGGGGGGGACAAATTTTTGGGGGGCCCAAATTAAACATTACAAGGCTTTTGCTACAGTGTTTACATAGGTAATGTATACTAGCACATGGAATGGCTTCATGATGTTAGTTTACACCAAACTGAATTTTAATGTCCTCACTGTATATAGTACAAGTTGGATATACTACCTATACACGATAAACAGTATAAACACGATATACTGTGCTAGATTGTATACCCTTGGCTATTCCTCGGGTAAACTGTCTAGCAAAGTATATCATCCTTGTATAGGTGGTATATCCAATACTTCTTATAAGGATTGGCTAGATCTCACAAGACTCTTATAAAAATCTTATGCCGTACGCATATGCAAACAGTGTGTACCAGGCCTCTCCTTGGGGGGGGAGGGGCCTCGGAACGAGGCTAGATCTCACAAGACTCTTATAAAAATCTTATGCCATACGCGTATGCAAACAGTGTGTACCAGGCCTCTCCTTGGGGGGGAGGGGCCTCGGAACGAGGCTAGATCTCACAAGACTCTTATAAAAATCTTATGCTGTACACATATGCAAACAGTGTGTACCAGGCCTATCCTTGGGGGAGAGGGGCCTGGGAACGAGGATAGATCTCACAAGACTCTTATAAAAATCTTATGCCGTACGCGTATGCAAACAGTGTGTACCAGGCCTCTCCTTGGGGGGGGAGGGGCCTCGGAACGAGGCTAGATCTCACAAGACTCTTATAAAAATCTTATGCCGTACACGTATGCAAACAGTGTGTACCAGGCCTATCCTTGGGGGGGGAGGTGCCTGGGAACGAGGCTAGATCTCACAAGACTCTTACCTCCCATAAGGGTTGGCACAACATTATTTATTAGTGGGGTCCCTTACAGTAACACAAAACCTCTTAAGAAGCCTCAAATTACCATGGAGAGGTGGAGCACCTTGAACCACATGGTAGTTGGGAATCCTGCTTGCAGTATCAGCGGTATCAGAATGGGAAATGACTTGACCACTGTAATATGGCTTCCCATTACTCCCCACCGACTTACTGACATGGCTGATCGCTGAGTGTTTTTAAAGGACAACAGTACTGACAGCCCATTGCAAGTATGGGCCTGAAAAGACAATTAACTCCCTCAAGCAAAATTGGAGTATCTACTCAGTGTAAGAGCTCTCAGGGAAATCTCTACTGGTGTGTATTATTTGGAATGAATGTGGTACACCATTTGCAGGATGTTACCTAGGTAGCACATTGGAATGCTTATCTCTCTTGTTGTCTGTAGAAAATGGTCCTTCACACGCACACATTCTGTCCTTTAATTTTCCATTATGTGATAAGTGAATGAACATAAACACACCCCAAGATGCTGATACGAGGTTAGTGCTGCAGGTTTATCTTGGCTCGAACACTTTAGAGTTCAGTGCTATACATAGGTAAAAGTTCACTGCTACTTAGCTACTGGTAAGCCTGAAGTAGAAGGCTTTAGAGTTTTGTGTTACCGGAAGTAGAATACCTTAGAGTTCAGAGTTTGTAGTCTTGTCCCCAGACCAAATTTTTCGCGCGTGCCCTGCAGACTTGTGGAAAAATAGGGTCTGGACACTTTCACTACGAAAACTGGGGCAAGTTTATATATGGTGGTCAGGAAATTGGGTAATTGTAGGTGTTAATTGCATTATCAGCAACCAGCAGCGTTTACTTTGGCACCAAAAATTTGCAAGCTGGCTATTTATGATGACGCACAACGCAATTTACTTTACCTGAGCAATCTGATTGGTGCGACAACATGCCAATACGCTCGTATAATTACGCCCCAGTTTTGCCAGTGAACGTTATCCAGACCCTATTTTTCGACAAGGCCACAGGACGTGCGTGAAAAATTTGGTATCTGGGGACAAGACTACAGAGTTTGTGACTTCTTAAAAAAGCTTTACCCTCAAGGGAGGAGCCAGACATCAGTTTATCAATCGTGAATAGCAAGACACGCTTTTATACTAATGCTTTACGCGCATATTATTAGCCCGAAGCGCGGTAGCGCGGACAATATACGTAGCAATGATTTTATACATAGGTATATTGAACATGTGACATCACATAAGAGGAAAAATCACTTCGGGAGTTGCTGTGAGGGGTGATGGTGGTGTAGCTGGTGAAGGGAGTGTTGTTGGTGCTCCAAAGTTTCATTCCTGGGATAAGTGCACCATGCCATTGACAAATATCAACTCAAATTGGATGTCCAACGCTTCCTCTGGCCTGTGAATTATATTGCATTATTTTATATTGTATTATATTGTATTATATTATATTATATTATATTACGCGGATCCTTTATTTCGCATCTTGGGGTGTAATTAAACCCCACATAGCTTTTCTGAAATTACAAAATAACCTTGCACTGCTATTTGCCTGTATGTAGAGCAGATATGTGTATGATGTAATGCATGTGCCTTTCTTTCCTGCAGACAATGGATATTGTTACTGCTGCTAAAGAAGGGTCACTGAAAGGGGTGTGTGATGCCCTAGAAGCAGGGGTTCTTGTGGACACAACTGACAGAGTATGATATACGTACCTTTTACACCCACTAGAAGTTGTGTTGGAATCAGTTGAATAGCTGTTGTTTCATGGCCTCCTAGTTAGGGATGGGCGATATCCAGAATTCATACAACAATTATTGTCAACCATATAATCACGATTATTGTGATTATCACCACGTATAGATTGTATTCTTACAAATGTAAGACATGTTGATTTGTGGTTTGGATCCACGCACTTTAAATTTCTAGCCAAAGAATCAAGCATGCTGACATCCCTTGGCCCAGCTGTGCAAAAATATTCTCTGTAAAGACACGACGCTGGTGCTATAAATATGTTGCACTGTAGCGTGGACTCAGTGTCACGAGATCGATTCTCACGAGATCAATTGCCGGGAATCAACTCTCACGACATCAACTTGCCACGAGATCAACTCTCACGAGGTCATGAGAATTGATCTCGTGAAAGGAAGCTGTAGCGTGATACTAATTCATGTGCCAAATGCATTTGTTCCTAATAAAGTCCTTCATTATTCCTAGACCAATATTAACAACTGGTGAAAACCCACAATGATTGTTAGTAGCATGGGGCAAGTGTGAGGGAGCCCAACACTAGCGAGTTGAATTGTGAATTTTGTGTGTATATATGTAATACGTAGTTCCACATACCGTAGTGTCCCGCAAATATGCCCCCCCTCGTGCATAAGTCCCCCCCTGCATTTTTAGCGCAAACTCGTACTGAGGTATTTTTATCCCGCGCATAAACCCTCCCTCCCCCCCCCCGAAGAAGACTCATCCCGCAGTCAAAATATTGAGATTATTTGTATTTACCTACGCCACTCGGCTGTCTACCGTTAAAGTGTCTACTGTGAACGCGAACCGCCCGCATCAACGATGGACACGCCAGCCACTTCACGGAAGCGCCATGCTTCCTCGCCCCTCAATGTTAAAGCTTTTGAGCCCTCATCCCCCACTGACAATGAGGTCATGCTTTATCGGTACCGGAAGGAGGGGCGTAATCGCGAGAGAAATTGTCGCATCCAGCGTACAAGTCCCCCCTGCATTTGCTACTGAGGCTAATTTTGCAAAAGGGGGAGCGTATTTGCGGGACACTACGGTATAAGGAATTGAATAATCAGGTGACATAGTAGCCTCGTTCCCAGGCTCTCCTGTTCATGATTGAAAAATTGAAAGAAAGGGGAGAGCCTGGTAAAATTTATCATGTGAGAAATGTCACGGGTAGAGAGAACTTAATTTCACATGGAGGAACAAATGAACTCGCCCACACTTTATCATGCTTTATTGACAGAATACAATTGCAAAAGCTTTATAGCTGACAGAATGAGACTAGATGGCACTACGCTACATTACCTGGCAGTACGATGAACTATGGTAAACATAAAGAGACCCTATATTCAAAAAGTATGCTAACTCTACTTGCTTACTTGGCAAACTGACCGCAGTATATCCCGGAAGATGGAGCTATTAAATGCCAAGTTGGCCCTTTCCCAGGTTTTGCTCAAGATTTCTCTGCACTTATTATACCAGAACAGGCTCACACTGAAACATGGCTACATGTACTGCCGATTATGCAATTATGTCTATAGGCATATCAGCGATCTGCTTATGCTCAATTAAGTCCCCTCTACCTTCTCTCTACCTCCATGTCACTAATGTGATAAAGTTTTCCAGGCCCTCTCCCGCTTTTCTGTACTGCAAGCGACGGAAAGCTGGGTGGGGCCAGGGAACGAGGCTAGTGACAAAGTAGTGTGGTAGTTGTCACCTGATATACAGAGGGAGGTAAAGAATTGCTGCTTATTGTGAATTAAAGTAGACCTCTCTAGACAAATTGATTGCCTGTAGCGTGGAACAGGAGGTGGTATGGGATGGGTATGGGATTGGAATGCTGAAGTGGCAGAGCCAACAGTCATTTCATTATTAAACCAGACGGTATCTGTTACTCTGTCAAATCTACCACAGAGAACCTTGTAGTGCAAGATCTTCATGTGAGATTGTTGTACCATTTCAGGAGCAAGATACTGTTCTTAATAATGAGATCAACCCTCAGTCCATTATCTCTTGTCCTTTTTCCTCCTCCTCCCAGATTGGTGCCACAGCTCTCATAAATGCATCTATGAATGGACATGTCAATGTTGTGGAGAAGTTACTGGCAGCAGGGGCTGATCCTCACCATCAAAGTGGAGTAAGAAACTTGGTTGCTAGGGTGACGCTAATTCATGTGCCAAATGCATTTGTTCCTAATAAAGTCCTTCATTTATTCCTAGGCCAATAGTAACAACTGGTGAAAACCCACAATGATTGTTAGTAGCATGGGGCAAGTGTGAGGGAGCCCAACACTAGCGAGTTGAATTGTGGATTTTGTGTATATATGTAATACGTAGTTCCACATATAAAGAATTGAATAACCAGGTGACGTAGTAGCCTCGTTCCCAGGCTCTCTTGTTCGCGATTGAAAAATTGGAAAAAAGGGTAGAGCCTGGTAATATTATTATGTGAGAGACGTCATGTGTCAAAGAACTTAATTTCACATGGGCAAACAAATGAACTCGCCCACGCTTTATCATACTTTATTGACAGAATACAGTTGCAAAAGCTTCATAGCTGACAGAATGATGCTAGATGGCACTACGCTACATTACCTGGCAGTACGATGAACTATGGTAAACATAAAGACACCCTATATATTTGAAAAGTATGCTAACTCTACTTGCTTACTTGGCAAACTGACCGCAGTATATCCCGGAAGATGGAGCTATTAAATGCTAAGGTGGCCCTTTCCCAGGTTTTGCTCAAGTCTTCTCTGCACTTATTGTACTAGAACAGGCTCCCACTGAAACATGGCTACATGTACTGCCGATTATGAAATTATGTGCGTAGGCACATCAGCGATCCGACTACGCTCAATTAAATCCTCTCTACCTTCTCTCTACCTCTATGTCACTCATGGGATAATACATTTCAGGTCCTCTCCCGCTTTTCCACACTGCAAGCGACGGAAAGCTGGGTTGGGCCTGGGAACGAGGCTAGTGACAAAGTAGTGTGGTAGTTGTCACCTGATATACAGAGGGAGGTAAAGAATTGCTGCTTATTGTGAATCAAAGTAGACCTCTCTAGACCAATTGATTGCCTGTAGCGTGCAACTGGAGGTGGTATGGGATGGATATGGGTACGAGATTGGGATACTGAAGTGGCAGAACCAGCAGTCATTTCATGATTAAACCAGACAGTATCTGTTACTCTGTCAAAACTACCACAGAGAACCTTGTAGTGCAAGCTCTTCATGTGAGATTGTTGTACCATTTCAGGGACAAGATACTGTTCTTAGTAATGAGACCAAACCTCAGTCTATTATCTCTTGTCCTTTTTCCTCCTCCTCCCACAGATTGGTGCCACAGCTCTCATAAATGCATCTGCGTTTGGACATGTCAATGTTGTGGAGAAGTTACTGGCAGCAAGGGCTGATCCTAACCATCAAGATAAAGTAAGAAACTTGGTTGCTAGGGTGACGCTAATTCATGTGCCAAATACATTTGTTCCTAATAAAGTCCTTCATTATTCCTAGACCAATAGTAACAACTGGTGAAAACCCACAATGATTGTTAGTTGCATGGGGCAAGTGCGAGGGGCCCCAACACTAGAAGTTGAATTGTGAATTTTGTGTATATAATTATGTATTGTGCAGTTCTACATATAAGGAATTGAATAACCTGGTGACATGTACTAGGTATACATATTTATACTGTATGCCTCACGTGCGCATCTCAATAAACTTTGAACCGACCATGCACATTACTGTTAGTAAGTGTGGCATGTGCTTTTGGGACAATCGGCCATGTGCAACAAAGTGTGAGGATGGCAAAGCGTACGTTGAAAGAGTTCGAGGATGTGAGCGAAGTTTCAAACACCTCACTGAAGCAAAGATATGGTCGTTTCTCAAGACAGCCATGCGTTTCTTTGCTTTGCTAGCCGCTGCTCCTCTTTCGTAGTATTCGATCTCGCCATGGACTTCATGAGGTAGTGTCTACATTTTGGCTCTCTGTCTTCGTTTTCGTTTCTAGCCATTCTTTCAGTTCTTTCTTACTCTCATCACAATTTTCTGCCATTTTGACGCTGCAACAATGAGACTGCAAGCGCCCCTATAGCGCTGGAAACAATAAACTTACGTAAGTGTACACAACTTTTTGTAAACAGGATATTTAATAAATGGGACAGATGTTTGCACACAAGCCACACCTTTTATTGCATTCCTAAAGCAGGATGAAAGTTTGGGCTACATTCCGCCAACTGAGAACATGCTCTGCAAGATTTGTAGCCTCACGTTATGGCGCTTGGCAATGAGCCAGTTGTGTTGAGATATTAGTGTGTTAGTTGTCACCTGATATACAGAGAGAGGTAAAGAATTGGTGCTTATTGTGAATCAAAGTAGATCTCTCTAGACAAATTCATTGCCTGTAACGTAGAACTGGAGGCGGTATGGGATGCGTATGGGATTGGAATGCTGAAGTGGCAGAGCCAACAGTCATTTCATTATTAAACCAGACGGTATCTGTTACTCTGTCAAAACTACCACAGAGAACCTTGTAGTGCAAGCTCTTCATGTGTGACATTGTTGTACCATTTCAGGGACAAGATACTGTTCTTGGTAATGAGATCAAACCACAGTCCATTATCTCTTGTCCTTTTTCCTCCTCCTCCCACAGTTTGGTAAGACAGCTCTCATAAATGCATCTGGGAATGGACATGTCAATGTTGTGGAGAAGTTACTGGCAGCAGGGGCTGATCCTCACCATCAAAGTGGAGTAAGAAACTTGGTTGCTAGGGTGACGCTAATTCATGTGCCAAATGCATTTGTTCCTAATAAAGTCCTTCATTTATTCCTAGGCCAATAGTAACAACTGGTGAAAACCCACAATGATTGTTAGTAGCATGGGGCAAGTGTGAGGGAGCCCAACACTAGCGAGTTGAATTGTGGATTTTGTGTATATATGTAATACGTAGTTCCACATATAAGGAATTGAATAACCAGGTGACGTAGTAGCCTCGTTCCCAGGCTCTCTTGTTCGCGATTGAAAAATTGAAAGAAAGGGGAGAACATAGTAAAATTATTATGTGAGAGACGTCACGGGTCGGAGAACTTAATTACGCATGGGCATACAAATGAACTCGCCCACGCTTTATCATTCTTTATTGGCAGAATACAGTTGCAAAAGCTTCATAGCTGACAGAATAAGACTAGATGGCACTACGCTACTTACCTAGCAGTACGATGAACATAAATAGACCTTATTTTTGAAAAGTACGCTAACTCTACTTGCTTACTTGGCAAACTGACTGCAGTATATCCCGGAAGATGGAGCTATTAAATGCCAAGGTGGCCCTTTCCCAGGTTTTGCTCAAGTCTTCTCTGTACTTATTGTACCAGAACAGGCTCCCACTGAAACACGCCTACATGTACTGCCGATTATGAAATTATGTGCGTAGGCACATCAGCGATCCGCCTACGCTCAATTAAATCCTCTCTACCTTCTCTCTACCTCTATGTCACTCATGTGATAATACATTTCAGGTTCTCTCCCGCTTTTCCACACTGCAAGCGACGGAAAGCTGGGTTGGGCCTGGGAGCGAGGCTAGTGACAAAGTAGTGTGGTAGTTGTCACCTGATATACAGAGGGAGGTAAAGAATTGCTGCTTATTGTGAATCAAAGTAGACCTCTCTAGACCAATTGATTGCCTGTAGTGTGCAACTGGAGGTGGTATGGGATGGATATGGGTACGAGATTGGGATACTGAAGTGGCAGAACCAGCAGTCATTTCATGATTAAACCAGACAGTATCTGTTACTCTGTCAAAACTACCACAGAGAACCTTGTAGTGCAAGCTCTTCATGTGAGATTGTTGTACCATTTCAGGGACAAGATACTGTTCTTAGTAATGAGACCAAACCACAGTCATTATCTCTTGTCCTTTTTCCTCCTCCTCCCACAGTTTGGTGCCACAGCTCTCATATATGCATCTGAGAATGAACATGTCAATGTTGTGGAGAAGTTACTGGCAGCAGGTGCTGATCCTAACCATCAAGATGAAGTAAGAAACTTGGTTGCTAGGGTGACACTAATTCATGTGCCAAATACATTTGTTCCTAATAAAGTCCTTCATTATTCCTAGACCAATAGTAACAACTGGTGAAAACCCACAATGTTGTTAGTTGCATGGGGCAAGTGCGAGGGGCCCCAACACTAGAAGTTGAATTGTGAATTTTGTGTATATAATTATGTATTGTGCAGTTCTACATATAAGGAATTGAATAACCTGGTGACATGTACTAGGTATACATATTTATACTGTATGCCTCGCGTGCGCATCTCAATAAACTTTGAACCGACCATGCACATTACTGTTAGTAAGTGTGGCATGTGCTTTTGGGACAATCGGCCATGTGCAACAAAGTGTGAGGATGGCAAAGCGTACGTTGAAAGAGTTCGAGGATGTGAGCGAAGTTTCAAACACCTCACTGAAGCAAAGATATGGTCGTTTCTCAAGACAGCCATGCGTTTCTTTGCTTCGCTAGCCGCTGCTCTTTCGTAGTAATCGATCTCGCCATGGACTTCATGAGGTAGTGTCTACATTTTGGCTCTCTGTCTTCGTTTTCGTTTCTAGCCATTCTTTCAGTTCTTACTCTCATCACAATTTTCTGCCATTTTGACGCTGCAACAATGAGACTGCAAGCGCCCCTATAGAGCTGGAAACGATAAACTTACGTAAGTGTACACAACTTTTTGTAAACAGGATATTTAATAAATGGGACAGATGTTTGCACACAAGCCACACCTTTTATTGCATTCCTAAAGCAGGATGAAAGTTTGGGCTACATTCCGCCAACTGAGAACATGCTCTGCAAGATTTGTAGCCTCACGTTATGGCGCTTGGCAATGAGCCAGTTGTGTTGAGATATTAGTGTGTTAGTTGTCACCTGATATACAGAGAGAGGTAAAGAATTGGTGCTTATTGTGAATCAAAGTAGATCTCTCTAGACAAATTCATTGCCTGTAACGTAGAACTGGAGTTGTGTCGACTGGAGGAGCACCAACACCAGCTGGCACATCAGTGTTCACCAAACATAATTGGGATATGGGAATGGGGTATTTGTGGCTTAATGGGTGGGGCATTTATCACTTAATGGGTGGAGCATTTATGGCTTACTGGGTTGGACATTTATGACTTAATGGAGGGGCATTTATATAACTTAATGGGTCGGGCACTTATGGCCTAAATGGGTGGGGCAGTTATGACAAAGTAAGCTGCTGTTTCGTTTGGAAATATGCTCAAAAATTGCTGGTCTTCAGGGGAGTACCCTTTCCGATCATCGCATGACCACAGGTTTCGGTCCCTTTGAACTCCCGACCTGTGGACTACTACAGAGAGGGCGGGACCACTCCCCACCTAAGGCTTGTTTTATTTGAGGAGCCCAGCTTTTTGGTTGGCTTTTCAAAGTATTATGAATATACAGTAGCTCAACAAAACAATGAATATACAGTAGCTAAACAAAATGGGGGTGGGGCTGAATGGGTGGAGCTATTTATAACGCTAACTAAAGGGATGGGCGAACCAACGTACGGATGGACTTTAGCTGTCTCTCATCACGTCCTGGAGTTCGAGGCTTGTTCAGCGCGTCCTGCATCGAAGGTTCTTCGCTGGACATTCGCTGGATACTCGGGACTTGTAGTGCGGCGACTCTCTCGCGGTAAGTATATTATTTTGTGTGAGAGTTCGCGCTCAGCGGGCTTTAAATGGGACGTGCTTCTCTTAGTGACGGGATACTTAACCTAGCAACGGCATTTTTACGCTAGTTATGGCGTGTGCTTTGTTATGGTGACGGTACGCCCGGGGTGTAGTTGACTCCGTAAAGCTTAGCTAGGGCTAGGGTGTATGGTGTCCCCTGTGAGGCTCACTCACAGTTACGCTAGCTAAGGTTGAGGCTCACTCACATTCACATAAGTCATTAACACTGTGAGGCTCACTCACATTTATATTCCGGGTGTGAGGCTCACTCACATTTGCATTCCGAGTGTGAGGCTCACTCACATTTGCATTCCGAGTGTGAGGCTCACTCACATTTGCATTCCGAGTGTGAGGCTCACTCACATTTGCATTCCGAGTGTGAGGCTCACTCACATTTGCATTCCGAGTGTGAGGCTCACTCACATTTGCATTCCGAGTGTGAGGCTCACTCACATTTGCATTCCGAGTGTGAGGCTCACTCACATTTGCATTCCGAGTGTGAGGCTCACTCACATTTGCATTCCGAGTGTGAGGCTCACTCACATTTGCATTCCGAGTGTGAGGCTCACTCACATTTCCATTCCGAGTGTGAGGCTCACTCACATTTGCATTCCGAGTGTGAGGCTCACTCACATTTGCATTCCGAGTGTGAGGCTCACTCACATTTGCATTCCGAGTGTGAGGCTCACTCACATTTGCATTCCGAGTGTGAGGCTCACTCACATTTGCATTCCGAGTGTGAGGCTCACTCACATTTGCATTCCGAGTGTGAGGCTCACTCACATTTGCATTCCGAGTGTGAGGCTCACTCACATTTATATTCCGGGTGTGAGGCTCACTCACATTTGCATTCCGAGTGTGAGGCTCACTCACATTTATATTCCAGGTGTGAGGCTCACTCACAAATATATTCCGAGTGTGAGGCTCACTCACATTTGCATTCCGAGTGTGAGGCTCACTCACATTTGCATTCCAAGTGTGAGGCTCACTCACATTTCCATTCTGAGTGTGAGGCTCACTCACATTTGCATTCCGAGCGTGAGGCTCACTCACATTTACATTAACATAATTTCTGAGGCTCACTCATATTTACGTACTATGAGTGTGAGGCTCTCTCACACTTGGGTTATCACTGCGAGGCTCACTCACAGTTACATGTATGCTGGCTATAGGTTGGGGGGGGGGGGGGGGGAGGGGAGGGGGCTCACTCGCATCTATATACTACGAGTGTGAGGCTCACTCACACTTGAGCTGTCATTAAGCTGTGGAAGGCTCACTTGTGACAACAGTAGGCTCAGATACTGAGACCTCTCTATATGTGCATGCTGTAGGTTTCTCTACGGGCTGGGTAAGAGATTAGGGGCTGGGTCGGGGATTGGGGGCTGGGTTAGAGTAAGGGCTGGGTTAGAGTAAGGGCTAACATGTATCTATATATGTGGAGATTTAAAAGACGAGGCCTTTGGCTACAACTGTCTTTCCTCTCGTGATTAGATACACTGTGGTAACTGGGTGGAGATCCCCTGCGGACGGGGTTGCGGGCCTGGGTGGGTTGACTGTACAAGCACATTGCCTGAGCGGATACTCTCACTATCCACCACCTCAGCCTCCGGCTCAATTATCTCCTAACCAAAGGGTTATCTTATGGCTTGCTTTAGGGAATGGGAATGGGGCTAGGGCAAGAAGTTACTGTTGGAGAGATATTCCTAGCTACATGCACACCGAGAAGTCTAGTCTGGTGCTTGTTGTTGTCTTGTTTACGTTTAGTATACGCCTAAGTCAGTGATAATTATGGTTGTTAGAACACGTGTGTCTTCGGGTGGATCCGTTGAAGGATGCTGCGGGTTCCTCATTTGGCAAGGCTGACAGACTTTGTCTGTACCTGCATGATCAGAAGTTGTGTCGACTGGAGGAGCACCAACACCAGCTGGCACATCAGTGTTCACCAAACATAATTGGGATATGGGAATGGGGTATTTGTGGCTTAATGGGTGGGGCATTTATCACTTAATGGGTGGAGCATTTATGGCTTACTGGGTTGGACATTTATGACTTAATGGAGGGGCATTTATATAACTTAATGGGTCGGGCACTTATGGCCTAAATGGGTGGGGCAGTTATGACAAAGTAAGCTGCTGTTTCGTTTGGAAATATGCTCAAAAATTGCTGGTCTTCAGGGGAGTACCCTTTCCGATCATCGCATGACCACAGGTTTCGGTCCCTTTGAACTCCCCGGTATGGGATGCGTATGGGATTGGAATGCTGAAGTGGCAGAGCCAACAGTCATTTCATTATTAAACCAGACGGTATCTGTTACTCTGTCAAAACTACCACAGAGAACCTTGTAGTGCAAGCTCTTCATGTGTGACATTGTTGTACCATTTCAGGGACAAGATACTGTTCTTGGTAATGAGATCAAACCACAGTCCATTATCTCTTGTCCTTTTTCCTCCTCCTCCCACAGATTGGTGCCACAGCTCTCATATATTCATCTGTGAATGGACATGTCAATGTTGTGGAGAAGTTACTGGCAGCAGGGGCTGATCCTAACCATCAAAGTAAAGTAAGAAACTTGGTTGCTAGGGTGACGCTAATTCATGTGCCAAATGCATTTGTTCCTAATAAAGTCCTTCATTTATTACTAGGCCAATAGTAACAACTGGTGAAATGATTGTTAGTTGCATGATGTAAGTTTGAGGGAGCCCAACACTAGCGAGTTGAATTGTGAATTTTGTGTGTATATGTAATACGTAGTTCCACGTTATATAAGGAATTGAATAATCAGGTGACATACTAGCCTCGTTCCCAGGCTCTCCTGTTCATGATTGAGAAATTGAAAGAAAGGTAGAGCCTGGTGAAATTTATCATGTGAGAAATGTCACGGGTAGAGAGAACTTAATTTCACATGGGCGAACAAATGAACCCGCCCACACTTTATCATGCTTTATTGACTGAATACAATTGCAAAACTTTATAGCTGACCGAATGAGACTAGATGGCACTACGCTACATTACCTGGCAGTACGATGAGCTATGGTAAGCTTAAAGAGACCCTATATTCAAAAAGTACGCTAACTCTACTCGCGTACTTGGCAAACTGACCGCAGTATATCCCGGAAGATGGAGCTATTAAATGCCATGGTGGCCCTTTCCCAGGTTTTGCTTAAGTCTTTTCTGCACTTATTGTACTAGAACGGGCTCCTGCTGAAACATGGCTATGTGTACTGCCGATTATGCAATTATGTGCGTAGGCACATCAGCGATCTGCCTACGCTCAATTAAGTCCTCTCTACCTTCTCTCTACCTCTTGTCACTCATGTGATAAATTATTCCAGGTCCTCTCCCACTTTTCCGTACTGCAAGCGATGGAAAGCTGGGCGGGGCCTGTGAACGAGGCTAGTGACAAAGTAGTGTGGTAATTGTCACCTGATATACAGAGGGAGGTAAAGAATTGCTGCTTATTGTGAATCAAAGTAGACCTCTCTAGACCAATTCATTGCCTGTAACGTGGAACTGGAGGTGGTATGGGATGCGTATGGGTACAAGATTGGGATACTGAAGTGGCAGAACCAGCAGTCATTTCATTATTAAACCAGACGGTGTCTGTTACTCTGTCAAAACTACCACAGAGAACCTTGTAGTGTAAGCTTATCATGTGTGACATTGTTGTACTATTTCATGAACAAGACACTGTTCTTAGTAATGAGACCAAACCACAGTCCATTATCTTTTGTCCTTTTTGCTCCTCCTCCCACAGGATGGTGCCACAGCTCTCATACATGCATCTGGGAATGGACATGTCAATGTTGTGGAGAAGTTACTGGCAGCAGGGGCTGATCCTCACCATCAAAGTGGAGTAAGAAACTTGGTTGCTAGGGTGACGCTAATTCATGTGCCAAATGCATTTGTTCCTAATAAAGTCCTTCATTTTTCCTAGGCCAATAGTAGCAACTGGTGAAAACCCACAATTATTGTTAGTTACATGAGGCAAGTGTGAGGGAGCCCAACACTAGCAAGTTGAATTGTGGATTTTGTGTATATAATTATGTAATGTGCAGTTCTACATATAAGGAATTAAACTAGTGTGATGATTATCATTGCTGGGGCGAGCCTGAGCGAGCAGCACACCGACTTACTAATTTGTCATTGCACAAAGCATGTGTCACGAACAAGTAGATATCTATGTATCACATAAGCCAACAGCCAGGACAGCTACTGTCAGTGTGGCTACATATGCATGAACTAAGCTTTATACACTAGGTGCATTTCTGACGTTACGTGCCATTTATGCCGTGATGGCTTTTACCTGAAGCGACCTCAACCACCGTTGTGATCGAATTTGTACTGTCTGTGAGCATCCTGCCGACGGGAGTAAGTTGCCATGTGTACTTCAACTTCAGTCATCTCAACTCCAAGTAACCGATGCTTCACTCTAGCCTTCAAGAATTCACGCTTCACACACTGTACCAAGCTCGATCTTCGTAATATTTAAATCTAAATGCGCTCATTTAAAATTTTTGGTATATGGCCGCAAACAGACAGACATACATACACACGCACGTGCACAATGCAGTCACGCTAGTGTGGGGCTCGCTCAGGCTCGTCCCAATAACCTGGTGACATGTACTAGGTATACTTATTTATACTGTATGCCTCACGCGCACATCTCAATAAACTTCGAGCCGACCATGCACATTACTGTTAGTAAGTGTGGCATGTGCTTTTGGGACAATCGGCCATGTGCAACAAAGTGTGAGGACGGCAAAGCGTACGTTGAAAGAGTTCGAGGAAGTGAGCGAGGTTTCAAACACCTCACTGAAGCAAAGATATGGTTGTTTCTCAAGACAGCCATGCGTTTCTTTGCTTCGCTAGCCGCTGCTCCTCTTTTGTACTAATCGATCTCGCCATGGACTTCATGGGGTAGTGGCTACATTTTGGCTCTCTGTCTTTGTTTTTGTTTCTAGCCATTCTTTCAGTTCTTTCTTACTCTCATCACAATTTTCTGCCATTTTGACGCTGCAACAATGAGACTGCAAGCACCCCTATAGTGCTGGAAACGATAAACTTACGTACATAAGTGTACACAACTTTTTGTAAACAGGATGAATTTCTAAATGGGACAGATGTTTACACACAAGCACACCTTTCATTGCATTCCTAAAGCAGGATGGAAGTTGGGGCTACATTCCGCCAACTGAGAACATGCTCTGCAAGATTTGTAGCCTCACGTTATGGCGCTTGGCAATGAGCCGGTTGTGTTGAGATATTAGTGTGTTAGTTGTCACCTGATATACAGAGGGAGGTAAAGAATTGCTGCTTATTGTGAATCAAAGTAGACCTCTCTAGACAAATTGATTGCCTGTAGCGCGGAACTGGAGGCGGTATTGGATGGGTATGGGATTGTGAATGTTGAAATGGCAGAGCCAACAGTCATTTCATTATTAAACCAGATGGTATCTGTTACTCTGTCAAACCTACCACAGAGAACCTTGTAGTGTAAGCTCTTCATGTGAGATTTTTGTACCATTTCAGGGACAAGATGCTGTCCTTAATAATGAGATCAAACCACAGTCCATTATCTCTTGTCCTTTTTCCTCCTTCTTCGTACCACAGATTGACGGTGGCACAGCTCTCATATATGCGTCTGGGAATAGATATGTCAATGTTGTGGAGAAGTTGCTGGCAGCAGGGGCTGATCCTAACCATCAAGATGAAGTAAGAAACTTGGTTGCTAGGGTGACGCTAATTCATGTGCCAAATGCATTTGTTCCTAATAAAGTCCTTCATTATTCCTAGGCCAATACATGTAGTAGCAACTGGTGAAAACCCACAATGATTGTTAGTAGCATGGGGCAAGTTTGAGAGAGCCCAACACTAGAAGTTGAGTTGTGAATTTTGTGTATATAGTTATGTAATGTGCAGTTCTACATATAAGGAATCAAATGACCTGGTGACATGTACTAGGTATACTTATTTATACTGTATGCCTTGCGTGTACATCTCAATAAACTTCGAACCGATCATGCACATTACTGTTAGTAAGTGTGGCACATGCTTTTGGGACAATCGGCCATGTGCAACAAAGTGTGAGGACGGCAAAGTGTACGTTGAAAGAGTTCGAGGAAGTGAGCGAGGTTTCAAACACCTCACTGAAGCAAAGATATGGTCGTTTCTCAAGACAGCCATGCGTTTCTTTGCTTCGCTAGCCGCTGCTCCTCTTTCGTTCTAATCGATCTCGCCATGGACTTCATGGGGTAGTGGCTATATTTTGGCTCTCTGTCTTCGTTTTCGTTTCTAGCCATTCTTTCAGTACTTTCTTACTCACTCTCACCACAATTTTCTACCATTTTGACGCTGCAACAATGAGTCTGCAAGCGCCTCTATAGTGCTGGAAACGATAAACTTACGTACTTAAGTGTGCACAACGTTTTGTAAACAGGATATTGAATTGAATTTCTAAGCGGGACAGATGTTTGCACACAAGCCACACCTTTCATTCATTCCTAAAGCAGGATGGAAGTTGGGGCTACATTCCGCCAACTGAGAACATGCTCTGCAAGATTTGTAGCCTCACGTTATGGCGCTTGGCAATGAACCAGTTGTGTTGAGAAATTAGTGTGGTAGTTGTCACCTGATGTACAGAGAGAGGTAAAGAATTGCTGCTTTTTGTGAGTCAAAGTAGACCTCTCTAGACAAATTGATTGCCTGTAGCGTGGAACTGGAGGTGGTATGGGATGGGTATGGGATTGGAATACTGAAGTGGTAGAACCAGCAGTCATTTCATTATTAAGCCAGACGGTATCTGTTACTCTGTCAAACCTACCACAGAGAACCTTGTAGTGTAAGCTCTTCATGTGACATTGTTGTACCATTTCAGGAACTAGATACTGTTGTTAGTAATGAGACCAAACCACAGTCTATTATCTCTTGTCCTTTTTCCTCCTCCTCCCACAGTTTGGTAAGACAGCTCTCATAAGGACATCTGAGAATGGACATGTCAATGTTGTGGAGATGTTACTGGCAGCAGGGGCGGATCCTAACAAACAAGATGAAGTAAGAAACTTGGTTGCTAGTGTGACGCTAATTCATGTGCCATGTGCATTTGTTCCTAATAAAGTCCTTCATTTATTCCTAGGCCAATAGTAGCAACTGGTGAAAACCCACAATGATTATTAGTTGCATGGGGCAAGTGTGAGGGAGTCTAACACTAGAAGTTGAATTGTGGATTTTGTGTTATATATGTAATACGTAGTTCCACATCATATAATTGAATAACCAGGTGGCATAGTAGCCTCGTTCCCAGGCTCTCCTGTTCACGATTGAAAAATTGAAAGAAAGGGGAGAACATAGTAAAATTATTATGTGAGAGACGTCACGGGTCGGAGAACTTAATTACGCATGGGCATACAAATGAACTCGCCCACGCTTTATCATTCTTTATTGGCAGAATACAGTTGCAAAAGCTTCATAGCTGACAGAATAAGACTAGATGGCACTACGCTACTTACCTAGCAGTACGATGAACATAAATAGACCTTATTTTTGAAAAGTACGCTAACTCTACTTGCTTACTTGGCAAACTGACTGCAGTATGTCCCGGAAGATGGAGCTATTAAACACCAAGGTTGCCCTTTCCTAGGTTTTGCTCAAGCCTTCTCTGCACTTATTGTACCAGAACAGGCTCCCACTGAAACATGGCTACATGTACTGCCGATTATGAAATTATGTGCGTAGGCACATCAGCGATCTGCTTATGCTCAATTAAGTCCTCTCTACCTTCTCTCTACCTCTATGTCTCTCATGTGATAAAATATTACAGGCCCTCTCCTGCTTTTCCGTACTGCAAGTGATGGAAAGCTGGGTGGGGCCTGGGAACGAGGCTAGTGACAAAGTAGTGTGGTAGTTGTCACCTGATATACAGAGGGAGGTAAAGAATTACTGCTTATTGTGAATCCAAGTAGATCTCTATAGACAAATTAGTTGCCTGTAGCGTGGAACTGGAAGTGGTATGGGATGGGTATGGGATTGGAATGTTGAAGTGGCAGAGCCAACAGTCATTTCATTATTAAACCAGACAGTATCTGTTACTCTGTCAAAACTACCACAGAGAACCTTGTAGTGCAAGCTCTTCATGTGACATTGTTGTACCATTTCATGAACGAGATACTGTTCTTAGTAATGAGATCAAACCACAGTCCATTATCTCTTGTCCTTTTTCCTCCTCCTCCCACAGATTGATGGTGCCACAGCTCTCATATATTCATCTGGGAATGGACATGTCAATGTTGTGGAGAAGTTACTGGCAGCAGGGGCTGATCCTAACCATCAAAGTAAAGTAAGAAACTTGGTTACTATGGTGACGCTAATTCATATGCCAAATGCATTTGTTCCTTATAAAGTCCTTAATTTTTTCCTAGGTCAATAGTAGCGACTGGTGAAAACCCACAATGATTGTTAGTAGCATGGGGCAAGTTTGAGAGGGCCCAACACTAGCAAGTTGAATTGTGGATTTTGTGTTATATAATTTTATGTAATACGTAGTTCCACGTTATATAAGGAATTGAATAACCAGGTGACATAGTACCTCGTTCCCAGGCTCTCCTGTTCACAATTGAAAAATTGAAAGAAAGGGGAGAGCCTGGTAAAATTATTACGTGAGAGACGTCACGGGTAGAGAGAACTTAATTAGTCATGGGCGAACAAATGAACTCGCCCATGCTTTATCATGCTTTATTGGCAGAATACAGTTGCAAAAGCTTCATAGCTGACAGAATGAGACTAGATGGTACTACGCTATATTACCTGGCAGTACGATGAACTATGGTAAACATAAAGAGACCCTCTAACTCTACTTGCTTACTTGACAAACTGACCGCAGTATATCCCCGAAGATGGATTTCAAGGAGCTATTAAACGCCAAGGTGGCCCTTTCCCAGGTTTTGCTCAAGCCTTCTCTGCACTTACTGCACCACAACAGGCTCCCACTGAAACACGGCTACGTGTACTGCCGATTATGCAATTATGTGTGTAGGCACATCAGCGATCCGCCTATGCTCAATTAAGTCCTCTCTACCTTCTCTCTACCTCTATGTCACTCGTGATAAATTATTCCAGGCCCTCTCCTGCTTTTCCGTACTGCAAGCAACGGAAAGCTGGACGGGGCCCGGGAACGAGGCTAGTGACAAAGTAGTGTGGTAGTTGTCACCTGATATACAGAGGGAGGTAAAGAATTGCTGCTTATTGTGAGTCAAAGTAGACCTCTCTAGACAAATTAGTAGCCTGTAACGTGGAACTGGAGGCGGTATGGGATGCATATTGGTACAAGATTGGGATACTGAAGTGGCAGAACCAGCAGTCATTTCATTACTAAACCAGATGGTGTCTGTTACTCTGTCAAAACTACCACAGAGAACCTTGTGGTGCAAGCTCTTCATATGTTATACCATTTCAGGGACAAGATACTGTTCTTGGTAATGTGATCAAACCACAGTCTATTATCTCTTGTCCTTTTTCCTCCTCCTCCCACAGTATGGTGCCACAGCTCTCATATCTGCATCTGGGAATGGACATGTCAATGTTGTGGTGAAGTTACTGGCAGCAGGGGCTGATCCTCACCATCAAAGTGAAGTAAGAAACTTGGATACTAGGGTGATGCTAATTCATGTGCCAAATACATTTGTTCCTAATAAAGTCCTTCAATTTTTCCTAGGCCAATAGTAGCAACTGGTGAAAACGCACAATGATTGTTAGTTGCATGAGGCAAGTGTGAGGGAGCCCAACACTAGAAGTTGAATTGTGGATTTTGTGTATATAATTATGTAATGTGCAGTTCTACATACATGTATAAGGAATTAAATAACCTGTTGACATTACTACATATTCTTACTGTATGCCTCACGTGCACATCTCAACATACTTTGAACCGATCATGCACATTACTGTTAGTAAGTGTGGCACATGCTTGGGACAATCAGCCATGTGTAACAAAGTGTGATGACGGTAAGCATACGTTGAAAGAGTTCGAGGAAGTGAGTGAGGTTTCAAACACCTCACTGAAGCAAAGATATGGTCGTTTCTCAAGACAGCCATGCGTTTCTTTGCTTCACTAGCCGCTGCTCCTCTTTCGTAGTAATCGATCTCACCATGGACTTCATGGGGTAGTGGCTACATTTTGGCTCTCTGTCTTCGTTTTCGTTTCTAGCCATTCTTTCAGTTTTTTTCTTACTCTCATCACAATTTTCTGCCATTTTGACGCTGCAACAATGAGACTGCAAGCGCCCCTATAGCGCTGGAAACGGTAAACTTACGTAAGTGTACACAACTTTTTGTAAACAGGATATTTAATTGAATTTCTAAATGGGACAGATGTTTGCACACAAGCCACACCTTTCATTGCATTCCTAAAGCAGGATGGAAGTTGGGGCTACATTCCGCCAACTGAGAACATGCTCTGCAAGATTTGTAGCCTCACGTTATGGCGCTTGGCAATGAGCTGGTTGTGTTGAGATATTAGTGTATTAGTTGTCACCTGATATACAGAGGGAGGTAAAGAATTGCTGCTTATTGTGAATCAAAGTAGACCTCTCTAGTCCAATTGATTGCCTGTAGCGCGGAACTGGAGGTGGTATGGGATGGGTATGGGATTGGAATGCTGAAATGGCAGAACCAACAGTCATTTCATTATTAAACCAGACGGTGTCTGTTACTCTGTCAAAACTACCACAGAGAACCTTGTAGTGCAAGCTCTTCATGTGTGACATTGTTGTACTATTTCATGAACAAGATACTGTTCTTACAGTGGGATGCAAAAAAAAATGTTTGCGATATATTCGCGAAGCTTCACGAATCCTTCGCAAAAGTAACATCGCGAATCCATCACAAATGAGACATCGCAAATCCCTAGCAAAAGTGACATCACAATGTCTCCGCGCATGTGAAAGTGACATTGCGATGTCTCCGCGCGTGAAAATGACATTCCGATGTCCCCATGCGTGAAAGTGACACTGTGACGCCTTCATTTGCCCGCGTACAAATAACGTGCTCACGAAGGTGACGATCACGCGTGAAAGGGGCACATCCAAGAGCAGGGAGCTGCTAAGTAGCATGTTGTGTTTATTACATACATTAAAGTTTGCACAATCTTTGAGTGCTATACTTCACTTTACAAAGTGAAACTGTGCAGGTGCTAGCCTCGTTCCTGGACCTCCCCCATATTTTTCTTTGCCACTCACAGGATGCAGGCTTCGAATTAGGCCAATGCACACGGAAGGTGGGCAGTTCTCTGAGTATTGCTTGTACATTGACACTTTGCAAAATGTCTAGAGTAGTGGTAATGAGAATTGATTTCTAGGGGTGATATCTCCCTACAGCAAACTCCAAATTTCAATGTGTCAGCTACAAAATGATACCTACATATTACCCTTAGTGTGCACCTAAATTAGTAGCATGGCTTCGAGTGGAATTCAGGATTAATAGCATGAGTGAATGATTAAGTGCACAAGGCAAAGCTGAGTGTATTTCAAGTGCTATTAACACCAAATTATGAGAAAACATGCTATTGATTGATAACCATTACTTTATCAAGTTTATGGTACACTGCAAAAAGTATGAGCATGTGTGCAAAAGGCAACTTCACCTTCATAGTACATTGTAGCAAATTGTTGTTACTGAGTATCTTGTAGTATACAAGTTCACATTACACTGCAATGTTTACACTACTAGCAATAAGGGCGCTATTACACACTTGTTCAGCCAATCAGTGAGTTATGTAATAGTGATATCCCTCCCTGGGGGGTGGTCGTTTTACACATTTGTGTCGGGTGTATGTAGCCTGACACCAATGTGCAAGACCACACCCCAGGGAGGGATATAACTTATATAACCTGTTACCTACAGTAGGCAACATCTCTGTAGAAGAGAGATATGAGCAACATTCTTGTATGTTGCCTAGATAACAGGTTATATTACACTTTTTGCTAGTAATAGTTATATCCCTCCCTGGGGGGAGGTTGTTTTGCACATTGGTGTCTGGGCTACACCCAGACACCAATGTGCAAGACCACACCCCAGGGAGGGATATATAACCTGTTGCCTAGGCATCATCACTGTAGAAGAGAGATATGAGCAACATTCTTATATGTTGCCTAGGTATTGGGTTATATCATGTCCCATTACCTAGGTAACACATAAGAATGTTGCTCATCGCTGTTCTACAGTGGTTGCCTATGTAATGGGTTATGTATATCCCTTCCTGGGGAGTAAGTTTGCACATTGGTGTTGGGCTGGACCCATGTGTAAAATGACTACCCCCCTGGGAGGAATACAAACATATTGCAGCATTATTTGGCAATTATCTCAATTAATAAATATAATCATATCATTATGTGGGAAAAACTCGCAAGTCTGGCCAGACCCTTTTCCTAACTTTTTGGAGGGGGTGGGACTGGTCTCAAATTCTCAATACTTTGAATTGAATAGGTAAATGAACTAGTCTCACAGCTCAGTTTGCAGTATTCTTGACCATTCTATGAACAGCAGTATAGATAATCACATGCTTTATGTAGTACAGGCCCAACCCGTATGAAGATTATGCTTGTTGCAATTTTACTACCTGCAAGCATAGAAGGTGGAAAAACAGGTCAATTGCACAAAAACATGTGGAATTACACCATAACAGCATATGAACCCAAATTCAAATTCCACACAACAACATTCCCTTCCCCCCTCCAAAAAAAAAAAAAAAAAAAAAACTCAGGTAGTTCTTTTAAAGCTTCCTCCTTGCGTTGTTGTGCAGAGTCTGACAAGATTTAGAAAGTGATGAGCGGCAAAGTCCCCAGATGTATTCGAACTCGACCTTCGGCTTGTCGGGAACACGAGAGTGAACCACTGTCTTTATGTAATCCAGCTTTCTCGGATCAAGGCTTGCTGTGTTCTTTCTTCCACTTAGACTGCACCTTGCTAGTTCCTCCCTCCCAAAAATAGCATCCCTGGCAAGAGCTAAAGTTAGCTCTCTTAAGCTGGGAACATCAATGCCGGGATGATCCCGCATAACCTGTTCCACGGGGAATAGCTTGGGTGGTGTGTTGAATGGTGGCGGTGGCGGGGGAATATTCTGAGGCTGAAACGTAGCATGTTTTGGCGGAGATGGTGTGAATAGCTCACTGCCACTACCACTAGAAGTCTGATTACTGAACGATGATGATCTTGAAACCCATGTGGGGGAGCTTAGGAATTCTAAATCCTCATCCGTGGTTGTATCCCAGTCATAATCATAATGAAGGTCATCAGAAAAGACATCCTGATCAAATTTTTGGGGGGTTAGGGAGTGGGCAGGCTTGTCAGTAACTTGCTGCTGGGATGGGAGGGTCTGCATAACTGATGTCATGAGCTGCATGGCGCTCTGCTGGGATAGGAGGGGCTGCATGGCGTTCTGCTGGGATGGGAGGGTCTGCATAACTGATGTCATGAGCTGCATGGCGCTCTGCTGGGATGGGAGGGGCTGCATGGCGTTCTGCTGGGATGGGAGGGGCTGCATGGTGCTTGGCTGGGACGGGAGGGGCTGCATGGCGTTCGGCTCGGATGGGAGGGGCTGCATGGCGTTCTGCTGGGATGGGAGGGCTGCATGGTGCTCAGCTGGGATGGGAGGGGCTGCATGGTGTTCTGCTGGGACAGGAGGGGCTGCATGGCATTCGGCTGGGACAGGAGGGGCTGCATGGCGTTCGGCTGGGACGGGAGGGGCTGCATGGCGCTCGGCTGGGATGGGAGGGGCTGCATGGCATTCTGCTGGGATGGGAGGGGCTGCATGGCATTCTGCTGGGATGGGAGGGGCTGCATGGTGCTCAGCTGGGACGGGAGGGGCTGCATGGTGCTCGGCTGGGACGGGAGGGGCTGCATGGCATTCTGCCCGGAGGGGAGCTGCTACTGGGATGGGAGGGGCTGCATGGCATTCTGCCGGAACGGGAGGGGCTGCATGGCATTCTGCTGGGATGGGAGGGGCTGCATGAGGGGCTGCATGGCATTCTGCTGGGACGGGAGGGGCTGCATGGCTGATTGCTGAGTGGGTATAGCCGATTGTTTGGACTGCAGCTGTACCAGGTCCGATAGCAAGTTAATTACTTCTTTCTGTTGCTGTACAAGTTTGGTAACAGTGGCTTCACCCATACCTACACAAAAGAGAAATAGATGAATATCACAGAAGACTACTATACATTTTCATTTCTCTTACATGGAGTGCAAGCTTGCACTTGATTGCAGCTCCCTTCAGCACACATTCCTACATCAAAGGTATTGTGGTTGTGTACCTAGTCATAAATTGTCTAGCTGCATACTTTATCAGAACCACAAAGTCCCACCCTGTTAACATAATACCACAGCTGTGGAACTTTCTCCCCTCAAGCACACAGCCTAAGCAATGCATTGTAGCTTCATAGTTTGGCTTGGAGACTAGGGTGAATGCTGTTGTGTATGGGGTTTACAACTGATTTGCTGGCCTATTACTTAACACATATTGCCACATACATTACCCATTCTAACTCTTGTTAGAGTGAGGAGGTTGGAAGCTAGTAGTTAGTGCAAGGTAGCTACGAAAATAACAATCACATGGGCTGGCATAATGAATATCCCAAAGGTGAAATCGATATGCCTTCTGAATGAAATTCAGTAGACACTAGCAGGTGAGTTGTAGATAGACAGCTATAGCATTTTTTGAATTTTTTACAAAAGTTTTCACAGGATTCCAAGGAACCACACAAACACTTCACACTATAGCTGTCCATCTAGAACTCACCTGGCAGTATCCACCAAACAAGTCTTGTTCAAAACAAGTAAGCCCTTGTTTTTGTCAATCTTTTACTATGGGTCCACTATGGCAGTGGTTACCTTGCTCATAGCACCAACTCTACTAGCTTCTCTGCTATTGAAACCTTGGTTACTAAGCAACAGACAATGCATAAGCTATTGATTGGCAATCATGGAGATACCTGTATTTTGTTGGGATTCACAGCTAACACTAATGATGCTTCCTTTGGCCTTGCAAAAATAGCAAACTTTGCTTACTTCCACTGCTTACTAATACTGCCAAGTGAGGTAATACTATACAGCACCCTGACACACTTGTACAATCATGCAAATATACACACTACCAACTTGGTTGAAACATACGTACTTTTTTTCTTTCTGTGCTTTTTGTGGGGGCAGCACATTGTTGCTTTTTACCTTTACCTTCACCTAGACCTGTACAGAAATTAGATACAAATACCAGTTAGTTGCAATCCCACTAGCACAGCTAGGTGCAGGTGCGTACCCTTTTGATGCTTCTGCGCTGAAGCACTCTCAGCTCTTGAGATGGATCAACTAGTACAGCACTCCAGTAAGTAATTCTTCCACCTTTGCCCATACAGGGCAGGCTGAGTTTATTTCCAGGTACTAGTTCAGAATGGTCATACAGGCTGCGCAGCCACTCCCCATCCAACAATATTGTGTTCCCGTCCTACTTCTTGGACCCATTTCCCTCGTACCTTACGCAATATTTCGTAGTATTGACACAAGGCTAGTCTCCATGACAGAAGGGTCCACTGCACAGTGGCTGGTCTCCTGGTCGGCAGCACGGTGGCTGGTCTCCTGGTCGGCGGCATGGTGGTTGGTCTCCTGGTCAGCGGCACGTTGGCCTGTCTCCTGGTCCGTGGCACGTTGGCTGGTCTCCTGGTTGGCGGCACGGTGACTGGTCTCCTGGTCCGTGGCACGGAGGCTGATCTCCTGGTCTGCGGCACGGTGGCTGGTCTCCTGGTCGGCGGCACGGTGGCTGGTCTCCTGGTCCGTGGCACGGAGGCTGATCTCCTGGTCTGCGGCACGGTGGCTGGTCTCCTGGTCGGCGGCACGGTGGTTGATCTCCTGGTCCGCGGCATGTTGGCCGGTCTCCTGGTCCGCGGCACGATGGCTGGTCTCCTGGTCGGCGGCACGGTGGCTGATCTCCTGGTCGGCGGCACAGTGGCTGGTCTCCTGGTCCGCAGCACGGTGACTGGTCTCCTGCTGTTCCATGACACACGGCGACTTCCTCACAGGACTGCTCATTTTTCAACTACATGTACATAGCCTAGCTGCCACTTACCGTGTACATGTAGGTGTACACGTGCCTCGCGACATGTACATGTACGCACGCACGTGCACACGACCTTCGTACAGTGCGGTACGCGAGTCACGGTACGCGAGTCACGTTCACTGATATGTTGACCCGTGACCTTCACGCGTTGCTTTGCGCACACGTGTGTTCTGATAACGTTGTCGCGTGTGCTATGCGACAAGGAAGCTCTCGCGAAACTTCGCGTATTGTTCGCGAACGTATCGTAAACTTTTTTTTTGCATCCTACTGTAGTAATGAGACCAAACCACAGTCCATTATCTCTCGTCCTTTTTCCTCCTCCTCCCACAGAACGGTGCCATAGCTCTCATATATGCATCTAGGAATGGATATGTCAATGTTGTGGAGAAGTTACTGGCAGCAGGGGCTGATCCTCACCATCAAAGTGAAGTAAGAAACTTGGATACTAGGGTGATGCTAATTCATGTGCCAAATACATTTGTTCCTAATAAAGTCCTTCATTTATTCCTAGGCCAATAGTAGCAACTGGTTAAAACCCACATTGCCATCAAATATCACCGAGATACACTTATCAGGTCTGTGTGTGAGATCTAAGTTTTGGGAGTAAGTAGAAAGATCAGATAAAAGAGAGTGATGTTCACTAATGTTGGAGGAAGACACTGAGAGATAATCAGTAAATCCTTTGACAGTGTGAAGAGAAGACAAGGAATCTTCTTGAGTGGAAAAACTGGAGAGAGGGAGAAATGGCCTTTGTCCTTTCCTGGTGTGCTTCCATTCTACTGCATTCAGATTTACGTACTCATTTTGTGGCTTCGTTGGCATATTTGATTGTAGCCTCTCCATCAGAATGGTATTCAGAAACCACAGCATGATACCATCCAGGAGGCTCATCTGACTGAGGTTCATCCCATAGGAAACAGATGGCAGAGTTCACTGGGGACAATCCTGACAAGTTAGGGACTGGGAGTCTGAGGGAGAAACCACATGTGCTCAAACTGTTACAAACTTGGATTAGTGTGTTGAAGGTTGCAAGGAATATTAGTGGAGACAATGTGTCACCCTGGAAGACACCACGCTTGATGTTAAAGGAAAGGGATGTCCATTCCTTCGTTTTTACTGTAGCAGAGAGCTTGGAATAACCACTCATGATATAGGATATCACTTGAGAGGGAAGCATGATGTGATTAAGCATGTCCCTTATCAGGGAATGAGCAATTGAACCAAAGGCATTCTTAAGGTGACGGTAAAGTGTTTGCCTAATTAATTATTCACGAAATAGATACAACCACTGTGACAAGAAGAAACATACTAGAACGTCATACAGACCATTGCTCTAGGCACCAGAGACAACTGTTTTCCAGGAGTGGCAGAACAAGGCTCAACTACAATATACCGTACTCACTCGAACTTACGCCCCCTTCGATTATAAGCCCCCCCTTACTTTTTGCCAAAATATGCTGCGGAGGTATATTTATCTCTAATTTAAGCCCCCCTTGACCATAAGCTAAGTTCACGGCCTTTCTGAACTTGCAGGTGTTTGTCTGCACACTGTATTTACTGTCTAGCCTGACGGTCAACCATCAATATGCCTTCGTACGACCTGAGTCGATGGTAAGCCTTTCTGTCTCAATTCGCGCGCACACTCAGCCTGTCACTGCACTCAGTACACTGCTGTTACGCACGAGTAAACAGAAGCCTTATGCAAAGGGAAGCCAGACTACATAATAGCGCTATTGCACTTGTCGCAAACTACTGTATCCTGGAAAGGGGGCATATAAACGAGACTAATTACATGTATTCAATTATAAGCCCCCCCCCCCCATACTTGTAGCTAAACCTAACCAGCAAAAAGTGGGGGCGTAATTTCAAGTGAGTACGGTAGTCGGGTGGCAGAGGGCAAAAACTGTGAAGCACAAAATTCTAATTTCTGCATCAATTTCTGCAGACACCGTGTTCTAACAACTAGGGAAACTACCACCTACCATTGCTTCTACATCCATTCTAGGGCCTGAATGTCTTCGTTTCGGGTCCTGGTAAGTATACACTGCGTAAGAAGCATTTAAGCCTCGAAAGCGCCACGATTTTACAACGACCTGGCGACAAAGAGTATCCGTAACTTGTGAACCTAAGTACCACAGCAAAATTTTTACACTCTGGCCCTGCCCCTGGGTTCATACAAATAGAGCATGCTCAATATACGGTAAGAATGTGAAAGCAGTGCGCAAAATTTGACGCAGAAATTAGAATTTTGTGCTTCGCTGTTTTTACCCTCTGCCACCCGACTGTATTGTAGCTAAGCCTTGTTCTGCTGCTCCTGGAAAACAGTTGTCTCTGGTGCCTCGAACAATGGTCTGTATGACGTTCTAGTACGTTTCTTCTTGTCACAGTGGTTGTATCTATTTTTAATTAGGCAAACGCTTTACCATCACCTTAAGATCAAGAAATGTTGGGGCTAGAGGTAAACCTTGTCAGATGGCATTATCCAGTTAACATTCCACATAATTGAGGCTTTTACTAGATATGCATCCGGTGAAGGATTATGCTTGGTGGATGTGTGGGCCGGAATGTTGCAATGCTGCACCCCAGATACAAAAGCCTATGTAGAATAATATCAAATTGGATGTGCCTGGGGTTTCTGTGGAGCGGAAGCGCACAACGGCCCAATGGTGGGGCCAAAGGACACACACCCCAGGCACATACACAAAAGAAAAGTATGTAGATTAAGAGGATAAAGTTCAGAACATATGTAGGACAACTTGAACATGGATTATATAATTGAACGCATGGATTGTATAATTGAACACCATCATAATACAGATAAATAATTACTTCTTTGACAAACGACGAGAAACACTTGCTAGCTGTTCCCGGGAAATGCGAATGTATCTTAGGTATGCGATACTCTCCCACCGGCCAAGAGTTTGAATTAGTGAGTCTTCAAGGCCACATGGTGCTGCAGTTGTTGCGGCGCCAATCCTGAAACTGTGTCCTGAATAGTGGGCTGGGTTTATGCTGGCTTGTTGCAGGGCTGCTCTCACATGCTCCACGAAGCAGCTGTCTTAAAACGGAACAGAGGGCCTGAACCTTGGTGGCCTTGTGCAGCCAGGTATGCGAGCAAAGCTGCAATTGGACAGATAGAATCGTTTCTACCCAGGAATATAGAAACCCCCTTTCTAAATGGATCAGTCTTTGAGGCTTTTATTGACACTTTGACAATAATGGGGTTGGCTGGGTTGTCTATAGCGATGTTGTCCATTGCCAAGTTGACTGAACGGTCAAAGCTGCTGTCAGACTAAACTGTCATCTCTCCTGCTCTTAAAAGCAGAGGCAGCATGCTGCCCACAGCATTACACAGTCTGGGTCAGCAGCCTTTTTATCCCATATGCTTTTTATCTTGCGAAGGATTGATGGAGTGATTTGGAGGCGAGGACGTGACTTTACTCCCAGAGCAGCTTGGTAGCGTTTAATACCTTTTAGGACCAGTTCCAATTTCACCAGTGATTGCTGATAAAAGGGTCAAAGCAAATCTTCTCTATCTGTAGGTGGCGAACTACTGAGAGGTAGCTTCTTATTGTCTGGTGTTTTGAACCTTGCAGAGCTAAATAAGCCACAAAGATGCAGAGAGTGGATTCGGCAGCTGGAAAAGGAGTCAGGTTGGCCTCCTGGCAAAACACTATAAATCTGTTCTTTCCAGAGTTATAAGATCGTTACATTGATTGAGCTAAGCCTTGGGAGAAAAAGAATTGAACAAGCTGACCCAGTTGGTTGATGTCCAGTCTGGTCTTGTGTTAGCCTCGTTCCCAGGCTCTTGTGTGGGGGAGGAGGAAAGAGAGCCTGGTACACACTGTTCGCGCATGCACCAAGTTCCCTTGGTAACCTGCATACTACTCCACTGCACTAAAATTACGGTCAATTCTGATTACCTGCTGAAAGGTCACACTGCATGATTATACTCCTTCTGAGACTCATATGGGCGGTTTTTAAGTCAAAAACAATACCGCTTCGCCGGTGACAGTCTGCATTGCTTCATTCGAAGCGATCGGTGAACTTCAAAGGAAAAGATTGCATCAGTCACGTGCTACAGTGTTTAGCTGGAATCCACAAACGCGTAGACAATTCCTGCACGCGAAGAGCTGAGTGCCCTCGTCGCTCCTTCATCATCGTCCACACAGAGCATGGTCAGGGACAGGCACCTTTTATACGGGAGAAGTCGGCATACCTTGCGGAGGTTGGTGTAGATTTTACGGAAATTTCCAAATTCCCAGAAATCCTGGGGGAACTGAGCATGCGCAAACAGTGTGTACCAGGCTCTTTTCTCTCCGCCCACGCACTAGAGCCTGGGAACAAGGCTAGTCTTGTGTATACCATAGCAATGGTGTCAAGCTCAATCTCCAGAAAAACAAAGCGTGTAGTAGGACCTACCATTTTAGAAGGAGCCAGTGGGATACCTAGATGTGAGCACAGGTCTTTGCATAGGCTCAAACCATGACTGCATTCACCTGACGAGGGCAGGCCAATGATAAAAAAATCGTCAAAGTAATGGATGATAAAGGGTACACCTCTTTTCCATTCAATAGAATCAGCCAGGCAGTTGAAGATTTATGGAGCAGATCGCAGGCCAAATGGAAGTGTAGTATCAATGAACAACTACTCATGCTACTTCATGCCTAGCCTCGTACCCAGGCCGTTTGTAGGAGAAACGGCCTGGCAACTTACCCGGGTACAAACTGTATACAGATATGACGTCAAGGAGATTACAGCTCCACCTGTACAAGCCATGAATATTGGATAATGCATGTGATATTTGATCGTAACCACATGACTGTTCGTAATGTGCAAGCGCGTTGTTGTTGCCAGCAAGACTCGTTGCAGGCTTATATTTGACGGTTGCCGTCTTGTCATCCAGCGCAGATGCACCGCTTGTAGTGGACGCGCTCTCGCTCACCGATGTCGCCAGATATGCCCGATTGACAGTAAGTAGCTACTAACTGGTACCACACTGCTACTCTCGAACAAATTCTTGCTTGTAAAGAAAAAGGTTTTGTGCGCAGGTACTGTAGTAGTTCCATGCAAGTTGGCAGAAGGAAAACTGGTCATTCCAAGCGCTAGCTGTATATTCGTTTATACTGTGATGTATTTATGACGCAACGAAATTCCACAACTGTCACGTGAAGCGTTCTGAAATCTGATTGGTACTGCCAACTCCAGGGCAGCGGAAGTCAACAGTTTGAACTCGGATAAGTTGCCAGGCCGTTTTTTTTTTAATTAATGAACGGCCTGGGTACGAGGCTACTTCATGCCAAGAAGAAGCCTGCCTCTGGATGCACTGGGACAATTCTGAACACACTTTTTCACATCAACTTTTGCTGAAAGTGCCCCTTTCCCAAGGCGGGCAATTTCTGCAATGGGGTTTCTCACTGAAGGGTAGGTAAGAAAGCACAAGGCAGGATCTACCCCATTGTTTACACTGCAGCCTTCGAGAGACGAGAGGTCTAATATCATGCGCCACTCATTTTGTGCATGCTTCTTTGGCATAATGGTGGCTAATGTGGATCCCCCGGGATGATCGTGGGATTAAGCGGTCCCAGTATGCGACCTATAGAACATTCTTTGACAAAGTACTCATCAATAACTTGGGGGTTCTCCTTCGCAGACTTCATATTTGGCACTTCCTAAGATAATTAAATCCAATCCGGAAGCCTTGGGATATGCCTTGAAGCAGATATTGTGCAACCTCCTGGTCAGGGTGGTTTTCTAACTCTTAGGCCCATGCAGCAAGATTGAGTGGGGTAGTAATAGATGTGAGGAAGGGTGGTAGAAGTAGGGGATGCTGCTGTTTGCAGTTAGCCAAGGCAAGCAGATCTAGGTTGTACCGGTAGGCTGCAGCATAATAATAGGCTGGGGAGGGGAGGGGAGAGCTGTTTACAGGTATAGCTTTGCCAAACTTAACATGCATGTACAGTATCTGAGCAGTAGCACCCCTATAGCTAGCCACTATTGGGGGGGGGGGGGGGGGGGGGCTTGTGAGGTTGAAGGCTGCTTGATGCGCTTGCTGCACTCTTTAGCCTTGTGGGGTTGGTTGCAAATGCTACATAGGTGAGCGTACTTGCAAGATGGTAATGTGCATCCAGTTCCAATTGAGGCAGTAAATGCTGCGAACGTTGAAGGGGGCAGGGAGCAGGGAAGGTGGTGAAGCTGCATGGCGTGGTTGCTGATGTTCCGGTGTGAAGGGGTTTAGTGAGAGGTTTGCAGTGCACTCAGCTGTTTTATGACTACGACTATTGCAAGTTGTGCAATAATCAGCTGACCTCAGGAAGTACATATTCCATGCCCACTTTTCTGGCTTGGTGACTGTTGCCTGTCATCTAAACATGATATCATAGTCAAGCCAAGCTTTACTGTAGTGGCCTTCACGTTGGCCTTCACGTTGGCCTTCCTCATTTGCTTTAAGTATCATGCCTTGGTATGCAAGGAGGTCCCATGCTCTCCCTGGTTCCTTGTCTATAACGATGCTAATGTAAGTTGGGCTGGGCTATTGATTTCCTTCTTGCGAGCAGGAATGGATGGTGCATAAGGGTGGTACATTAGGTGCTCAATTAGAGGAGGTATGTCGAGGTTGTAGAGCTGGCCTGGTAGGAGGTCAGTTAGGTCAATATATTCCCCTTTTTTAATCTTTTCTACTGTTCTGGCAGCAATAGCAGTTAAACCATCTCGGATGCAACTGTGAGAGTGTCTGAATTGCTAGCCACTGTTGCAGTTGTGAATCTAGGGGTTGGGGTGTCGTCAGATGAAATCAATGTGAGGGCAGGGAGGGAAGTTGCAGGGGGTAAGACGCCTAGGGTAGCGTCTGCAATCATGGAAGAGAATGAAAGTATGTGAAAATGAAAAAAAGAGGGGTCAATGTTAGTATGTTAAACTACTTTAAGGTAAACTGTCGCTGTGAGCTAGTGCAAAAACTCAACCTAATAGAATGACAAGATGAAAGGATGCTATAGCCAATGCTGCGGGCATACTGCAATCAAACGCTCCACAAAATGCGGTTAAAGTAGCTGATTGCACTGGCTAGGGAACGCAAAATGCTTTAATGCCAATAGATGCAGCGTCCTGCAACAGCGCTGGCTGTGCTGCGCAGTTTATAATTACCGCTATAGTTGTAGCGCTTGCTACACTAATAACTGCCATAGAGGGAGAGGGTTGCGGCGTTTGCTGCGCCAAGATACTGAAGGGCAATGTGCTGTTGCCAATTAAGAGCAGATACATGTATACAGGGATGCAGCAGCACTTGCTGCACTTAACCCCGCAGGGATATTGCAATGCGGGCGACGTTTGCTGTGCCGAATAAAAGGTTGAACATACCTGAGGAAGGGGACGAATATTGTTGCTGGGTGGAAGTGGACTTCAGCTCCGATAGAAGTTCCCTCTCTACCTTCTGTCTACCTCTACGTCATTCACATGATAAATTATTCCAGTCCCTCTCCCGCTCTTCTGTCCTTCAAGGGACGGAAAGCTGGGTGGGGCCTGGGAACGAGGCTAGTGACATAATATAAGCTGGTTGTGTTGAGATGTTAGTGTGGTAGTTGTCACCTGATGTACAGATGAGGTAAAGAATTGCTGCTTATTGTGAATCAAAGTAGACCTCTCTAGACAAATTGATTGCCTGTAGCATGGAATTGGAGGCAGTATTGGACAGGTATGGGTATGGGATTGGGATACTGAAGTGGCAGAACCAGTAGTCATTTCATTAAACCAGACGGTATCTGTTACTCAGTCAAAACTACCAGAGAACCTTGCAGCGCAAGGGCCCAGCAGTAGCGAATTGAATTATGGATTTTTGTATATATCATGATGTACGGTAGTATGCTGTATGTAGGGATGGCCCAGAAAAAAATGGTGGCCACATTAAAGTGCACAAATGACGCGCTCAAAATGACTGTGTTAGGTTAGTCAAAGACCTCCATGAGCCGTATCAGGTATTTATGAATGCTTCCATGGGGAAGGGGACCGTTAACTTTGCTGTGGAGTGTTGCTAAAGTACCAGACCGGCAAGTCACCAAAACGGGCAAATCGTCTATTTTCTGACGTTCTTTTTTCTTTCTTTTAGTGTCAGCCAGGCTAATGCGATAACGGCTGAAGCTATTACAATGATTCAAACACGAAAAACCAGCATAAATCACTGGGTACTGCACTCACTACTTATCGTGATCATAACACTTGAACTAGTCTTAGTAGTATGGAACTGGAGGTGCTATGGGAATGAGGCTCAGCTAGGTAGTGAGTGGTAGAACCATCCTTGCACAACAGATAACCACAGAGACTCATTTACTATTATAATACTCATATGTGACAGTCCTGGATTGAAATCGAATATGATTTCATTGCATATTTCAAGTGCATCACCCGACGTGCTGTGTCACTGCGGTTCTGCTAAAAGCTGGGTTCATATGCACTTCATACCGTAAATCGGGAAATTTTCGTGTTAAAAATAATTCACGTTTTAAATGCTTCTTCTAAGGGTGGGGTTCATATACACTTCATACCGTAGATTGGGAAATTTTCGTGTTAAAAATAATTCACATTTGTAGCTGGGTTCATATACACTTCATACCGTAGATTGGGAAATTTACGTGTTAAAAATAATTCACGTTTTAAATGCTTCTTCTAAGGGTGGGGTTCATATACACTTCATACCGTAGATTGGGAAATTTTCGTGTTAAAAATAATTCACGTTTTAAATTTTTACATTAAAAATATTTCATCGCCTGATGGCTCCACAATGTAGTGTGTGTATGTATTTAATTTTTTTAATCATGCAGGTGCGGCAGGTGATATAAGAGGTCCTAGTCTAAGGTTGTACTTGTATGTACCATATAGCCGGCAAATTTGGCGGGAATTGTATTTGACGAAATGGCCTCCAAGCGGCCAAAAATAAGTATTATTGGTGGAATTTTAATTTGGCGATTGTCAATTGTGCATACAGATTTTTATTATGTCATCATGTGTTCATATCCAGTATTTGGCTGCTTATTCGGAAGTCCGCACGTGGTTCGATTGAAGTGCAAAGACCGAGTCAAAGTCATGGAAGAGTTTCAACTAGAAAGTTGTGTTCGAGGCCATCACAGAATGCATGGACTCCGTTGTTGGGGGAAGTACTGCAGTGTAAGATAGAAAGTGGTAATGTCCAGGATCGCTATGCAGTGGTAGTTCAGCGCAAGCACGCAGTTGTTGGGCATATTCCTAGCAAATATCGGCAGCTTACTCGCTATTCCTCCAAAGAGCCAGAAGAATCCGCTGTACGGTTATTGAAGTTAGGTGTTTTTCAGCGGACTTACCTCAAGGAGGACTAGAAGTGCCTTGTACGTACAAATTTCTGGGCAAACCCAAAGATGTAGTGAATGTTTGGAAACTACTGGCACCTTCAGCCACCAACATCAACACAGAGACCCAGCAGCCTAGCAAGAAAAGGAAAGTTGGACCAGATGTAATTGACATGGAGGGTATCAAGTTAATACCAAACTTCCAAAGACCTGGCTCACCTTTGGACAAATCCGATTAACAGAAGCTGACAGAGATACTATAATCTTAGGAGGCCAGCTGACAGACCAGCACATTAATGTTGCTCAAGCCATTCTCGGGCACAATTTGATTTGAATGACCTGTACTAGACTTTACTGATCAATCGACAAGATTATTCCCAATGTTCCACCAACGTCATCCAAATAATCCACACCCAAGGAAACCACTGGATTGTTGTATCCACAATTGGGAGTTCTCCTGATATTGTAGGAATCTTTGATTCTCTGTACACTTTAATTGATGAAGAAACGCTCAAACTAGTCTTGGAGTTGTTTGGGTCAGATACCAAGGTCGAAATGGTAGATTGTCCAAAGCAGCAGGAAGATAAAGACTGTGGAGTATTCGCAATTGCCATAGCCACTTCCCTGGCCAGTAACAAATTTAGCTACAGTTTTGATCAAGCTGCAATGAGATGCCACTTGGTTAAGTGCTATGGAAAGTTTGAACTAACTCTAAGCTAGATTAAGTAGAATTGGTATGGTAGTTATTGTACGAGTTTATTTATACACACTAGTATACCAGTATATATATAGCCTCTATCAAAGTTTGTTGTACGAGTTTATTTATACACACTAGTATACCAGTATATATACAGCCTCTATCAAAGTTTGTTGTACGAGTTTATTTATACACACTAGTATAGCAGTATATATACAGCCTCTATCAAAGTTTGTTGTACATATGAGTTTATTTATACACAGTATATATATCAAAGTTTAATTTGCTGATACATTTCTACAGCATGATTACTAATGTGTATATACAAACATGAGAGGAGATAACTTAGTTCTGAGTTATATACAGCATTGACAGTATCTAAGAGGGAGAGTAATACCATTCATCCAAATGTGCATAAATGATATGTACGTAACTAGTAAATATAGGATGAAGTACCAACACAGAGGAGTGATGGGCTTGGCAAGGCAACAAAATATATGCAAGTAATGAATAAAAAGGAATGATACAATGAGACAGAATAAAAACAAACGATTAGGAGTTCACATCCCAGGTACTACAAAGTCTGGCATTGAAAATATGATAAGAGCAGGAAACTGCAATGTTCAATAGCTTCATCAATACTTGCTTAGCTTCCTGCTTGGATAGAAGGAAGGCATCTGATAAAGTTCTGGTGGTGTTTGGTTCAAAGTGGCTGAGAGATCCAATCTCTAACGTGAAGTAAGATACTGACCATCCACTATCTTCAAGGTCATTTGCAAGCTGGAGGTAGTTTGACTTGAGGGACCTTCTTGACCTGGCTGCAGCTAGAGCCTCAGGTGAATTGAAGGGGACTGTTCTAAAAAGGTAACTTTTGGCCCTGTGATGAGCACTAGGTTGGGTCTGGAGGTGGTGGTGCTTATGTCTGCTGGAATTGTGGCTGGTGGAGAATCACTGGCTTGCTTCCCTGGAAGATCAGCAAACATCTTTGTTGATCCGTTGATTTTTGAGAGAATCTGAGAAACCAGACCATTTAGAACAGAGTCGTGTCTCAACGAAAAATGGCCTTGATTTAATGCTTCGGGACATCCATTTAGGATAAGAGCTGTGGTAACATTGGGGAATTGGCAAAGAGGGCAGGAGTTGCTCACCCTATAGTTCCAACGACAAAGGTTCATGGGTGTAGGAAGGCAGTCAGCACCAGCCATAAGAAGGAATGATAGTTGGCCAACAGGGAGACCGGCTAACATGCGGTTCTAAACATGGGAGGTACCCTCCAGAACCACAGTATTCTTAAACTTTGACTGAACTTGCAGATGGTCAAGGGTGCCGTTCCAGTGAGCTATGTACATGGTTGCAGCGAACAGACTGCTTCACTTCAGATTTGAGGCGAGCAGATGAACAGTTAGAGGTTTCAGATTTAGACATCTTTGCGGCATTCAGCACAGACTGAGTATTCTGGGGAATCTTGTTCCTTGATAGGAAGACTGGGTCAGATAGTAGGGATAAGCATTCTTGGATGTGTTTGTCTTTAGACAGTTCAATAACCATGATCATTGACATTTTATATATCTTGTTCCTCTAGTTGGGGCAGGAACGGAAGATTTAGAACATCTGGATGAAATATAGTTGCTAAGGTGCAACATCTGGGAAGGTTCAACCATCTCTTGATATACTTTGTAACCTTCTTCTGGATCTTAACTAGGACACTTTCCTTAACTGTATCAACCATCAACATGAAGCGGAGTGAGTGAGCAAGATAATTTTTTCATATCCATACTTTTGAATTCACCATGAATTGGTCTGTCATCCAAACATTGTATGGCTGAGATGATTTTCGAGTCTAGCTTAGTAGCCGCTGTTTGTTTTGTCAAAGAGAATGACCCTGCAATCAACTTGCCAAGGATTTTGGTTGGAGCTTCAGTGATGTTACGAGTCGAGCCATTGGCTAAAGAGAAAGTAGTCTTGTGGTCCATCTTGTTGCCATCAAATATCACCGAGATAACACTTATCAGGTCTGTGTGTGAGATCTAAGTTTTGGGAGTAGGTAGAAAGGTCAGATAAAAGAGAGTGATGTTCACTAATGTTGGAGGAAAACACTGAGAGATCATCAGTAAATCCTTTCACAGTGTGGGGAGAAGACAAGCAATATTTATGTTTTTGCTTCTTGATGAATCTTCTTGAGTGGAAAAACTGGAGAGAGGGAGAAATGGCCTTCATCCTTTCCTGGTCTGCTTCCATTCTACTGCATTCAGATTTATGAATTGGTGAATAATGTTGCCAAGATGATTGGAAGTAAGGATATTGGTCAAAAAAATCGAACTTCACACCTGTTGGCCTCCTTAGGTATGGGGACAATGTTTGAATGTTTCCAGGTCTTGGGGATCTCACTAAATTTCAAAGAGTGGTTAAACATTGACGTAATGGAGGGGGCAAGCTCTTCTGCAAAGGTACTCAGCATCCAGGCTGTAATGAGATCAGGATCAGGGGCAGAGTGAGAGTGTGTTCTACGCAGGAGCTCCCTCACTTTGTTAATTGTGATATCCAGATTATCAGGGAGGATATTGGGAACAATGACTGGATCATAGGATGAAAGGACATCAGCAGGGTTAAAACAGGATGCAAAAAAGTTATTTAGCAGGTTAGCCTTATCACAGCAGATGTTGCAGTGAAGGAGCCGGTGAACAAGGCTGTTGATAGGGGGGATTTATTGGGTTTGAGTGACTGCATTGCGGACCAGAACTTCTTAGGGGAGTTTCTGGTTGATCAAAGACTCTGAAAAAAAGCTTGCTTGGCCGAACGAATCTCGGAGACCACCCAGTTACGAACAGCTTTGTACTTTACAAGCCAGTCTTGACACTTGGATGCCTTAAATCATTTGTAGAGGCGCTCGCGCAGTCTGATATCATGCTGGATATCACGGTCAATCCATGGAGTGGGTCGATCAACAGGTACAATGCGTTTAGGAATGCACTTTTGCATGACGGACATGAAGTGGGTGGACCAGCGTTTCCAAAATTCGTCAATATCATCGGACTCTTTGATTAAAGGCAGGTTGGATGGAAGCTGTTTACTGAGGCAGATGTTAACCTTTCCATATAACCAGATAGTTCTTGTAGAACGTTTGGAAGCACGAAAACCAGCAGGTAGCTTAAGTTTGATGAAAATGGAGTTGTGGTCGCTAGAACCAATTGGAGATAAAACATTTGAGGAGATGAGGGATTCAGGAGAAGACAGCAGGACTAAGTCAATTGTAATTGAAGAGGTGGAGGTGACCCTGGTGGGCTGGGATATATCCTGAGAGAGACAAAAATCAGTGCAGAGTTGGTTGAAAAGGTTGTTGGAAGCACAGGTAAGTACGGATGTGGATGAAACATCGATGTTGAAATCGCCACACAATTAAATTCAAGCAATTCTGGTGGCACATGGAGTTAACATAGTTATAGAGGTTGGACAAGCAGTCAGTGTTGGCATTCGGTGGTCGGTAAATTACTCCTAGGGTGTACAATTGGGACTTGAGGGTGAATTCCAGATCGATCAGCTCAAGATTGGGACAAGGATCAACCAATGATCTGAACGAGACACTGGTTGACACATAGATGGCAACACCACCACCGTGGCGATTACGGTCCCTGCGAATTATGGTATATCCGGGGAGGTAAAGTTCTCGATCAAGTACATCAGCAGAGAGCCAGGTTTCTGTGACAGTTATGAAGTCATAGCAGCCACTGGCGCAGACAGCCCTAAGGTTGTCCATTTTTGGGAGCAGACTTCGTGCATTGAAGGACGTCTGTGGACTGGACTGCCTTGTGTATGCAGACAAAATTTATGTGCATGTTACAATGAGTATGTGTAAATATCATCATGTGTATGTGTGGTCTATCCCTTGCTCACGCTTATCCCCACAATATCCTGTTTTCATGTAGTTAGCTAACATGTCACTCAAAGCATGTGGTCCACTTTGAAATGTTTAACATCAACAGATGAACTGGACACTGCCAACCCACTTCGATTTAAACAATAGCCAGGTGCAGGGGCGTAGCTAGAAGCTGACAGTTGGTAGGGCACAAGTACAGACTGGCCCAAATTACGAGATCACGTTTCCACGTCTGAGAACGAGACATGTACTTGGGTAGGCATGGTTTGTAGACACATGTCTGCATGTCGTACTCAGCAGACAAAGAGAAACCCAGCGTGCCTGGTGGTTGCTCGAATGAAGGTACGTACGTACAGCATTGTTACACTGGCTGTTGTGTAGCTCCAGTAAGTGAGAAAGCCGGACGCTAAGGCTCCAGTTGGTACGGCACTTGCACCAGTTGGTAGGGCCTAGGCCCTACCAGGCCCTACCTTAGCTACGCCACTGGCCAGGTGGAGGGTGAATAGCTAGAATCCCAACACAATTCCTAGTAAACTAGACCATTGGTCTGACCAAGCAAGAACCACAAGTGCAGTTATGAGCTGCTTGTTACAATGAGATGTTACAATGAGATCTATTCTGCATGTCCTTTCTCCTTCTTCAGGAAGGAATCACAGCTCTCAATTGGGCATCTGAGATGGGCCATGTGAATGTTGTAAGGATGCTACAGGCAGCAGGAGCTCGGCATCAAGGATGTGGTAAGAAACTTGGTTACTAAGATGATGCTATATCAAGGGCCAGAAATGTCTTCACTAGAATTTCTACACAAAATGCAAATGTTACTATTATTTTGAAATGTCACATTTATTGACCAACCAGATTAGCATTACACTTTTTTTTGCAGAAAGCTATATGAAAGGTCACAATAAATTTGTTGACAGAATGGCCACAGAGGCGTACATGTCCGGGGGGGCATCTGGTCCGGGGGAACAAGTGGTCTTCCCACACCCTTTCTACTTCACAACAGCAAATACACTCATGGCTGGTGGGCATAATCATACAATTTTCACACTGACACCTACAATAATATGTCATAGGGTGCTTTTTGGAACACGCTAGGATTATCTTTAATAGTCATGCATGCAAATTCTTACCAGTCTCTGCTGCAGAATCTTTCTTCGTCTCCAGAGTCATCATCTTGTGCCTCTGTATCTGACTCTGCTGGTGAATCACTAGCTACAGGCTCAAACTGATATGGTTCGACTATTTCTAGATAACCTTCCACCTCTGACACTTGCGATTCTTCACTTTCCACGGAAGAAACTGAACAAGACAGGCTAAGATCACCAGCATCATTGCTGCTGTCGCTCATGGTAGCCGACTTCTCTCTATTTAACGGTCGAGGCATGCGTTCAACGTTCCTTTTCTGACGTCATGTTGTAACCACGCCCTCCTTACACCAAAACCGGATGGAGCTACAATGCATGCAATTAGCAGTGAAAACTAACCTCATTTTCTGCAGAAACTTGTTGAGCAAAAAATCTCCAAGAAATTATGTGAACAGTACTCAACCCAAGTTTCAAGAATAGCCAAAAAAAATTTTTTCATGTCACTCTCCCTTTAAGCGAGATGTGGTTCGTTGATTGTTCATTTGTAGTTGCCACAAGAGTGTTGAAGGGACACAGCCAGTTATATTTTGTGTTTGGGTGGGGCAGAAGGTAGAGCTCACTTTCTCAGACTGACATGTAAATACATGCTGTAACAGAGATTTATTGTTAGCAGGATGGTAGAATTGTCTCAAGGTGTTCTATTGTCATTGTAGAGTACCGGTAGTTGTGAAAGCTGCCCGGTGATGGGCACATTTGTGAAACTACGAAAGCTTGATACGGGTTAACATGTGTTGTATTGCTGTTCGGCTTGTGTTTAGTCTTGTACATAGGTTTTCTCATCCCAGTGTTTGCCACTTACAATATACAAAGGTTAGTAGTACAAAATGAAAAATGCTGGGGTACAGATGACAAGCACTGGGGTATGAAAGCTGGAATATGGGGCTAATAACTTTTGCGTGTCATTTGACAAGAATTGGCATGTAGTCATAGCAGTGGAGCAGTTGAGTCTCAAGGATCCACATACATACATACATACATACATAAATAAATAAATAAATAAATAAACAAACAAACAAATAAATAAATAAGATAACCCATCAGCCATTGATGACACCTTGTGGCATCGTCTGGCTGCATGTTATCAGTTGGCACAATCCGTTTTGAAGGTTTTGCACTTGCAAATAAGGTGGGATAGGGGGAGGTGAGTGGGTGGGGTGCTGTGCACATACCATCTGCCTTGGCTGGCTGTAGAACAGCCTTGGTCAGCATAGTCTCGTGCCCAGACCCTCCCCGCACGTGCGAGAAAGAGGGTCTGGTGTTCTGAGCGACTTTTCTTGTCAATGGAGCGAGGTAGCTCTCCGAGCTGAGAGCTCGGATCAGATTGCAGAACGCATAATTATATGCGATGACGTAGGCAATCGAGCACGAGATCTAGCTTTACAAACCGAAGGCAAACTTGTCTCACAGCTCATTTGTTATGTTTTCGGCCGTAGCAAGGTAGGTCGTAGCCTTCTCAAGTTTTGTAAAGCATGCCTTGCACAGTGAGCCATTTACAAGCTCTATAGTTCCGGACTAACAGTAGCAAGGTACTCCACAACCATCTTGTTAGAGGCAGATGCTGGATCGAGGGAAGACGCTGTTGAACACTGGCAGAGCAATTGTACAAATGGCACAGCTTGGTATCATGTTACACGCTGCATGCAATGCATGGTGGAATGCAATAATTACATTATTTTCGCTGTTTGACCCCGCCCCATGTGACAAGAAAAGTCGTTCAGAACACAGACCCTCTTTCCGCTTTTCGGGAAGGGTCTGGGAACGAGACTATGGCCAGCACTGGCTGGACTCTCTCACCTTAGCACAAATGGGCATAAAAACCACCCCTCTCCCTCTCCCCTTGTCGGGGCACCATTTCTGAACTGTAAGCAGTTTATAGTCTGGAGGAGGGTTGCTTGTCTGAGAGCCCTGAACATTGAAAGCTTACTAATGAGTGTGTGTGGTTAAGGTCATGAACTTCCTCTCTCTCCTTTCCTCTTCATCTTTCTCCTCTTCCTCTTCGTCTTTCTCCTCTTCCTCTCTCCTTCCTTTCTCCTCCTCTTCCTCTCTCCTTTTCCTTTTCCTCTCTTTTCTTTCCATGTCCTACCAGTAAACAGCTTAACTTCAACTAATGGTAGTCAACCAGGTGTTACCAGTGGAAATGCTACTGAGATTGGTATTAACATTATTCTCCTCCCTTGTATCCCTTGTGTATGTGAACAACACAATGAGGAGTTTTGATGATGAAGGGGATTGGAGGATAGGAATGGGAGGAAGAGGTGCATCTAGTAACAGAGTGTGGATATTTGGAGGATGTAGTTGATGTTGCAGAGCCTTTGGAACTAAGACATGTACATTCCATCTTCACTGTGATCGAAGTAGGTGTATTTTCTGCTATTTGTTTCTCTCTTGCTTCATCTACCCCTCCCCTCTTTTCACCCTTCTACATCTGCAGATAGGCAGCAACCCTCACAGAAGAAGCTTCCGCCACTGCCACCAGGGTATGTGCAAAAGAAAGCCCATAGGTGGGCAGAACTAGGGGGGGGGGGGGAACCACTGGGAGCACAAGCTTTCAAACATGGTATGAGTTAGTGCTGCGAACATGTTTTTGCCAGAATACATAGTAGCAGGTTTTAGTGATTTCTGAACATCTAATTGATGGCCCCCTCAATCTCGAGTGTCTTCCACCAATGAAGCCTGAAGAGTGACAGTCATTTGACAGTCCCCTATCCCTTCCCCTCCCTCCACCTTGCTTCCTCTACCTCCTTCCTCTCCCCCTCCCTACCTTCCTCCCTTCCTCCCTCATTCCCTCCCTCCCTTCCTCCCTCCCTCTCTTCCTCTACTTTTCAGCTGGGAGGAACGTGTGGACCCAACAACCAGGCGGCTTTATTATGTGGACCACAACACACGAACTACCTCCTGGGACAGACCATTTCCTCTCCCAGCTGGGTGAGTGTGTGTGTGAGTGAGTGTATGTGTGTGTGTGTGTGTGTGTGTGTGTGTGTGTGTGTGTGTGTGTGTGTGTGTGTTTGTGTGTGTGTGTGTGTGTGTGTGTGTGCGTGCATGTGTGCGTGCGTGTGTGTGTGTGTGTGTGTGTGTGTGTGTGTGTGTGTGTGTTTGTGTGTGTGTGTGTGTGTGTGTGCGTGCATGTGTGCGTGCATGTGTGCGTGCGTGCGTGTGTGTGTGTGTGTGTGTGTGTGTGTGTGTGTGTGTGTGTGTGTGTGTGTGTGTGTGTGTGTAAAAGAAAGAGAAAATCACTCAAACCCTGACATCATTTGAATAGATGTGCACTTATTCCTTCCACTCACCTACTCACCTACCCATAGCTGGGAACGTCGTCTTAATAGTCGTGGCCGTGTCTACTTTGTGGACCACATTACACGCACAACAACATGGGAGATGCCAACTGAAACAGCAAAATATATACGAAGCTTTCAGCAGTTGCACCAGCAGGAGTTGTATAACCTGCCGGAGAAGAATCAGCAGAGGTTCCTCAACCCCTCTGGTGGAGAGGAATGGGGTGAGTGTAGAGCATGAAGAGAGATAGGCTGAAGCTGTATGGGGGGGGGGAGAGACAGAGGGATTCATGAAGGAGAGATTTTCAGTGGGCATATCACATTCAATCAAAAGGTTTCTTCGATTCTCACTACAGTAGAGCTACCATGCTGTAGTTTCATATCATTCCACACCAGGTTGACCGATAGGTGTTCAAACATGATACTGCACAACCATAGGCATTTAGTAGCATGTGTGACACTATAACATCACACACAGATATGTATGGTATAGTATGTATGCTATTGTATTCCAGTCGTTCCGCCAGTGAAAATATATTGACAATTATTGAAAAAACGGAAAGTGTATACGTACAAAAATTCCAGCGTTTAATTAACGGCACCTTGTCTTCTGGTGAATTTTCAAAGTCTCTTGCCAACGAACGAGAAGCTGTAGGTGCCTACTTTGCCAGCGGTTTTATAGACCAATGAGTCTACTGTCGAGATCCAACGTTTCAAGTTGCAGCTTCTTACCACTTCGTGTAGAGAAACCGTTGTTTACGGATGCTTCAATCGTACCTCGTTCAAGAAGGGTGCGGTTTTTGGTGCACATTTTTGTTCGCCCCCCCCTGAGCTGCATGAAACAGGTATCATTCGAAAGCACTGGAATAGGGCTACAATATATGCAGAAACTAAGCGTGTACACGAACAACTCTCAGAGATACGCACGCTGGAATGTGGACTAAAAAATTGCAAAACGTAAGGACCCCTTTCACCACGTGGTTATCAGCCAACAAAGATGATGTTCATTTTTTGCTAACCATCCTTGTTATTCTCGTATCATAAGCATTTGTAAGCTGTTTACAGCCATCCTGGACAATTAGAAAGCGATTTTAAGCGGTGAGTTGCATTGCATGTACGAGTTGGTTAGCGGTATCAACTGACTTGGGCAGAACTAGGCCTAGAGGGGAAAAATCAAGTCAAGAACCAGTTTATCCCTGCTTGATAAGGCATGATTTGTAAAGGCAAAAGCTAACCTAATGTCTTTGAGGTGTTGTACCATAGTTACCTAACTCTGCAAGTCAGTCTGCTCACACTTGGAGCATGTTTTCAAGCCTGACATATGAATCAGGCAGCAGGTCACGAAGTAGCTACCTTCCTTTTCAGGCTCCTACCCAGCTTTCTGTCCTTGAATTACAGAGAGTAGGTGACAGAAAGCTAAGATGGACTTGAGAATGAGGCAACTAGCCAAGACTCACCTGCTAGCTTCAAGGTTTTTATGAAGTGTGTGCGTGTTGTATTTTGCACATGTAGAGCAATTTCTGCTTCTCCAAGCTGTCTCCAGTGTTCCACTATCTAGGTATAAGCTGTGCCTCGATCCTTTGATGCATGTATGAGGCAAAAGTAGAGGAAAGCGAAAAACCCGGCAGTCGCTGGGAGTCAAACCCAGGACACCTCTGGCTTGAGCCACCAGTGCTTTGCCAGTGGCCCACTGAGCCACGACAGCCGGACGACCACCAACCCTCACAATCCTGTATGTGTACTGCACAGGTGGTACTGAATGCCTCAGTTGCACACCTAGCAGCCACTCAGCTAGGTGTGCAACTTTCCTCTTTCACTTTCCTCTATTTTCATCTCATAACATCCAAATTCATTTATTTCCAGCGTGAGGCAAAATACTCTCAGCACTTTTTTTACTTATGTTTGTAACTATGGTTAACTACAGATGGCATTAGCTTCAAGTATTAGTGGGTACCATGCATGTTTACCATTAGCTGAAATGTTATTGTCTGTATTTTCCTAGATGGAACACGCAATCCTGGTGCATGCAAGGCTGTCAGAAGTTCATCTCAAATTTATAGTGCTTGCACTGTAATGACGTGTAAGATGGGGAAGAGGTGGTAATGGAGGAAGAGGCAAAGATTGGAAACAAAGACCAAGAAGAGTGACTGAAGATTTTCTTCCACTGCATTATAGGCTTGTTCGCCCCAACACACAAACCTTTCTATTGTCTTAATCTCTCCTTCACATTTTCATCTCTCTTGTGAACCTTCGCTCTCTGACTATCTAATGTGCACTGCTGCAGTAGTGACTCCTGAGTCATATCAGACTCTAGCCTATTTGTCGGCTCAGTATGAGTGGTCAAACCATTATGTGTTGGTATTTTAACTGTGTGTTACACATAAATTTGCGTTTACCACAATTTTTAGTCCACATTCCAGTGTGCGTATCTCCAAGAGTTGTTCGTGTACATGCTTAGTTTCTGCATATATTGTAGCCCTATTCCAGTGCTTTCGAATGGTACCTGTTTCATGCAGCTCAGGGGGGCGAACAAAAACGTGCACCAAAAAACTGCACCCCTCTCGAACGAGGTACGATTGAAGCATCCGTAAACAACTGCTTCCCTACACGAAGTGGTAAGAAGCTGCAACTTGAAACGTTGGATCTCGACAGTAGACTCATTGGTCTATAAAACTGCTGGCAAAGTAGGCGCCTACAGCTCAGGTATAATAAGGACGGTCTACGAAAAGCGACTACTTGCTGATAATTAAAAAATGCCGTATATGAATACAATTACGTTATGTACGCGGACGCTGATGTATATCATCCTAACAGCGACGTGAAGAAGTAGGCTCGAAGGCCAGACTCTCACGCGGTATAGATTCTTGTGAAAACTTGTGTATTTTGTGTAGGGTTATGCGGTATCTATCCGGAAAATCGTATTCTAGTGAGTTCAATGCGGCATACCTACCAACAGAGGAAAGCGACTGTTATGCTATACAACCTGCACGTTATTAACTGGGCTGACCTACTCAGTCACAACCGTACCACTCACCTCAGGTATGATTTCTCTTGGAAATTTTGAAACAACGAAGTATAGAGAAGATAATTGTTACTTTGTGGTCAAAATTAGCCTGATTTATAGTAACGGTGGCACAAAACCAGCTATAAAACACCAAGCATTAGTCAGTTATACTAAAGAACAAAGAGTAGGAAACAAGTGATAGACATTCATATCAGTGTTTTCGGTGTACAGCATATGAAGAAATAAATTATAAATGTCATGACAGTGCTTGCCATGTAAACAGAAAGTAACGCCTTCAGTTAGTGACATCATAATTATGTTAATTGTTTACACCACTTCACGAGCTTTCTAATGATACCAAGTTCAAGTTGTTGCACCTCCACTTTCACCTTCAAATACCTGTATGATTATCGCAGTGCAAATTTTATGTGTGTAAAACATGCACCCATTCCTTAATCTGCCTGAGCTGTGCTGGATTGATAATCTGCTACCAGAAATGTGTGGCTATTAGATGTTGCTTGTGAATAGTGTACTTAGTATCAGAGAGTCGGTAGACTCTCTATGTAGGGATGGCGCCGACACGCAATATATGCAATACTTAAGGAAAAGCCGTATAACTTCACCATAAATACGCTAAAAGCTTATTTAAGCGCCTAGTCTTCGTCTTTGAGTGCCTCTGTGATCAGCAAGACTCATAGAAGTGCCCAAAAGCCACGCGGAAGACAACTAAACACAAAAGTGTGCGGTTGCAAAATTGCCATTTTTCTCATTCTTTCTTTCTTCGTTACGACTCTTTGTTCAAACAACGATATCTCGAAAACGGTTCAAGTGCTCACCGTCATTTTATCACAAAACTGATGCTTATCACAGCGCGGAGCTATACGACCACTCAGCGTCTTCATAGCTCCAAATTCACCCAGGTCGATAAAGCTGTTCACAGCACTGCCTGGCTGCTGTCTGTTGCGTAGGATGCCATTTTCAAATGTTGTACGCATGCGCACACGTAGTCTCGTTCCCAAACCAAAGACCACGGTCATTGGTCTGGGAGCGAGACTAGTGCACACCTGAAATCGCGGTTGACCAGCGCAGCGTACAGCTGGCACGGTCTCTTCTCGTAGTAGTGGCCTTGGCTTATGCTGTGCACACCACCTAAGTAAGGCGCTGCATTTAGCTGCTTACATATAGCTACTTGCAGCTTTAGTAAAGCTATATAGATGCTTTCACGATTGAGGTGTGATGGAATTTTGATAAGATGCAAATTATATTCAAAGCAGTAACAGGAAGTTCCGGTCACGCCCCTTGGTGGGAATGAAAGTGCGGCACTGTACGGGTGAGAGACAAATCTGTTGCAAAAACCACGGAGGTAGTCGCTGCCTTGGGAAGTTCTCTTTGCTAGGTAACGTACGTCACTATAGCGTATCGTAGTAAAAACATTGTCCGGGACTGATAGTTTCTAAGGCTACCAGGCAAGCGTCAAACAACCGTCTCTATAGAGTGCAGTGCAGTTCTTTCCCACCAGAAGGCGTAACCGGAACTTCCGGTTATCGCTTTGAATATAATTTGCATCTTATCAAAATTCCATCACACCTCAATCGTGAAAGCATCTATAGGGTAGTCAGTTGCCTGTTGTCACTGATGCATGTGACAGAAATCAGAAAATCAGCTTCGAGGTACGTAGAGTGGTTGGCCCTTCATCAGGTTCTAGCTGGCAGTTGTATGTTACAACTATCTATTTATACATGCTTGGAACCTCTACTACACTATCAATGCTGTTTCAAGTTCTGGAGTTGTGGTTACTTGTACACTTGAAAGAATACTCTTCTTAGCTCTATAGCTGTAGCTGAGATTAACATCAAGTTTGAGACTAACATCAAAAAAGTATAGAAACAAGAAAATAAAAAACATTAAAAATGTAAAAAGATGTAGGGATGGCATGCCAAAAAGTATGCAAACAAGGTAGGGATGATGCATGAAAGCAAAGGTCAACATATAGGCAAAGCCCCATCCCTACATCTTTTTCACAGTACAGTTAAGACAGTGCATGGGAGTCGGCTTCCTAAAATGTACCACAAGTTGCCTTGGGATGAGGCTAAAACCATGCCATGTATTTTACAACACTATCATAAGTCTGCATTGACAGTGGCACGCTTGTTACATACCTCTGGTACAACCTATAGACCCTGAGCTTGAGTGGGCTGCAGACTGCATGGTCATAGTAATAATCAGTGTGTAAAACTCAAAATACTTATGCACAGCATTAATAACTACATGGATGGGAGCAGATTCAACTCTCAAGGATGCTGTCTATATAGCTGTAGTGTGAAAAAGATGTAGGGATGGGGCTTTGCCTATATGTTGACCTTTGCTTTCATGCATCATCCCTACCTTGTTTGCATACTTTTTGGCATGCCATCCCTACATCTTTTCACATTTTTAATGTTTTTTATTTTCTTGTTTATACTGTAGAATCGGCATGTGCTTAATGGGATACCATAATATGCGCTACATAACGAAGTGCGCCAAATAGCGAGAGTTGAAGGTTGACCATGCCTGTATAAGTATGATGTCATTGGCGATGACAGCGGCAACCAATTCACAAATTAACACAGATTAGCATATTTTACAAGTTAGAAAACAAACATCACGAAATATTGTCTTCAGCACAGCTATGTTAAACCAGTTTACAAGAAGCTTCTCTGGCAGCTATAAAATTACGAATGGCATTTGTGTATGTGTGTAGTGAGATGCAGATGCCATGGGAGTAAGGTAGAGAGCAGTGAGTCAACGGAAACTATCAGTTGATGAGCATGTCGAGGATGGTGAATGGCGATGGCAAATGATTCAATCAATTCTATGAGAAGCAGTGCCATATCTGATGTTTTATAGTCCTTTTCACATTTCTAGTGCATGGTTATTCAGATAAGTGATCCCCATTGGTTATTTGCAAAGTGATCCTCGTTCGCACTACTTTCGCGTGCTTGCTCCAGTTATAGAATATTTGTCCGCGAACACTTCAAATTTTTGTTTAATTAGAGCAGTGTACTTTTTATCGAGGGTCTAGACAAATTTTGTCAAGAAGACCAGAGGGAGGACATGATGTCACGTCGTAGTGACAATTTGGAGGCTCTGATTACATTCCAAGGGCAAGAATCGCAAATGCAAGCTACAAGGATGGCTCTATGGACAAAGTGACGATGGGCGCTTAGTGTTTTCTACTAAGCTAAGCCATCTGGCATGTCAAAGTTGGTTATAATGGCTTACCTCGCTAGCTAAGCTTGTAAGTTGCCAGTTTAACGCTAGGCGAGTCAAAAGAGGCTATTTTTTAACAGCCAGGCATGTTCAGTTTTATCGAACACCTTGCACGCCCATTGCGCCCATCACTACTTTGTCCATAGAGCCGTTTGTTTACCTTGTATCCGTACTTCTTGATCTTGGAATGTCAGTTGTAGCTATCACGTGATCACGTCCTCCCTCCTCTGCAAGAAGACAGTATGTGCCAAATAAGCGATGTGCACTAAATAGTGATGTGTGCCTGATAACCCGATTCTACGGTATGAGGCTTAAGAGATGCAAGTCAGGGTAACGTAAGATGTGGTCACTGAAGTGAAACACCTTCATGTTAAAATAGCTAGTTTAGCAATCATGAAATCCTTGATGACTGTAGGTTTCTGTCTTGGGTGGTAAACATTTAGTCTTGTGCACTTGTCGTGGATTGGTTTTCAGCTTTAGCGCTTGAATCAAGGATACTTCAATAACTGCTTTCAGCTCCATAGTCACACTTGTAGGCCCTGTTAGGCTGGGAAAGAAGGCTGAAATGGTTAGGCATATGTGAACACTGGTATTGCTTTACAAAACATTCATTCTATCAATTTTTTTTCTTTACACTGAAACAACATAAACTAAAGCAATGCCTGGTAAAATAATCATCTTATACACTTTCTTCTTTGAAAAGCAAGCATAATGAGTGGTACAGCACAGGCATTTATGAGTGTGTGTGAAAGCCAGACTGCTGGATCACCTAGTTATTCAAAAATACAACCAAACCTATATTAAATGGGTAATTATAAAGTGCAAAGACATACATATGTAATTGTTGTATGGTTGGTAATCTTTGTGGGTACAAATTTAGTGAAACAGGCCAAAATCTGGGTTTCAGAAATTTTTTCATAGTTTTAATCTTTGATTCTGGAAGGCAAATTTTACTTATCTGCTATACCACGTGATAGCTAGCTCAATGACTAAAGTTGAGTGACCTCGACTCTTCCTTTCTGGGGTGGAACAATAGTCTGACATAGCCAAACTAAGTACGTGATTGCTTGTGTTTTTGGCCCAATGCCTTGGTACAGCTTTGTTTGTCTGCCTCTTTGCTTTCTGTACCACTTCGATTCCCACTTGGCCTAAGCAATAGCCACCAAAGGCATGCTCACTTACAGGCTTTTACTGGATGACTAGAAGTAGTGCTAGATTGAAACATGACTTGCTTTCCATGGATGACGAAAATTTACAGATTTATTTAGTACAAATGGCTCTTGACTTGTGAAAAATGTGAAAATGAATTCCTTGCAAAAATTACTGGTACCAACCATACAGTACTTAGCCTTGTTCCCAGACCCTGCCTAACTTTTCCTAGGCACACCGGTACAGTGTTCATGAATGTCAACTTAGTCGACCCATCCTGAAACCAACAGTGTGATGACACGTGGCACATGCTTAATTAGCTTGCTTACCTCATGTACACACATGTACTGTTTTGTTTGGAATTTTCATGATCTGGGTGATCCAGGCGATCCAGGTGATCCAGGTTATCTGGCAGTCTGGCTTTTACATATGCCCTGCTTTCATTGTTTAGCTAGACTTGATAATCATGTTACCATTCCCCTTGACACATCCCTTTATTTAGTTACCAGCATATATAACCATGGTACATACAATTTATATAGTTATACTGGTGTTGACATGAGACTTAATTTGTGCCATACGGTACAAGCACAGCCCTTTGGTGGGCTAATGTATTATTTAATTGCAAAATGCTCAAGGCATGTATTTACGTATGTTACAACACTTTTGCTTTTTGGAATGCATTATGCAAACTACATTGTCTTTCAGGTGCTGATAGTGTAGGACATCCCCTCAGTGCCAAAGAGCTACTTGCCTTAAAAGACTACATTCTGTCAGAAGATGTGATTGAGAGCTTGCAACAGGAGGGGTTGGATCTAAACACAATTGCAATTGTACAGACAACTATTGAAGAAGTGCAACGACGGCTTGATTCATTAGGGCAGTCTGAAATTGCATCCAGTCTGAGGCAACACCTTGATCTTGGTAACCATTTAAAGCTACTTAATTTCATCACGGTGCTAGAATGTGCACAACATTAAGCTGTCCCTTAGTTTCCTGAATTTACATGCAGTATACCCAGCAACTCATGTTGACAGTTATTTCTACCTTCATTGCAAAGTTTGCCTTGCCGATAGAAGTTATTCCATGTTTTCACCTCCAAACGTGTGGAGTGAGTCCTGAAACATTCTATTTGAACACATAAAACTAACTCCCATTGGCGCAAGTAGCCAGAGTGGCTTGCTAAACATGTTCGGATAACTGACATGTTCAAATAGTTGAAGCTTGGATAAGTGACTTTCTACTGTAAATATATATTGCTGGAATTGAATTGGTAATTGCAAAAGCATAATGTGGTTTGGAAACCAGATAAATAGGAAAAATGCACGCTCTAACTCCGTAGAATTTGCTGTAAATATCTATAATTACCATACTCACTCGAAGTTACGCCCCCTTCGATTATAAGCCCCCCCCCCCTTTTTGCTGAAATATGCTACGGAGGTATATTTATCTCTAATTTAAGCCCCGCTTGACCATAAGCTAAGTTCACTGCTTTCTGGTGTTTGTCTGCTCACTAAACTTACTGTCTAGCCCGACGGTCAAACATCAATATGCCTTCGTACGTACGATGTGGGTCGATGGTATAGCATTGTAGCCTATCTCAATTCACGCGCGCACTCAGTGGCAGCTAGCTCTTACGCATGAGTAAACAGAAGCCTTATGCAAAGTAAAGCCAGACAACTCAGTTTACACAATTGTGTGGTTGGCTAGTGCAAACTACTGTATCCAGGAAAGGGGGGCGTATAAACGAGACTACTTACTCTTATTCAATTATAAGCCCCCCCCCCCCAATACTTATAGCTAAACCTAACCAACAAAAAGGGGGGCGTAATTTCGAGTGAGTACGGTATGTGTTCTTCAGTGGACTTGCCACAACGAGAACTGGAAATTATATCAGGCAATTCTCAGAATTGCATTTCTCAATCACTGCCCTCTTCTATGGCGTAACTTAAAAGTTATCCTAACTTGCCTTGTAAGCTGGTTTTCTTGGTCTTCCGCAAAGTCTTGCTGAGGTATTTTTATTCCGCGCATAAGCCCCCCCCCCCCCCCCCTCATCCCACAGTCGAAATGCTGAGATTAAGTTTGTTTAAGCCACTCGGCTGTCTAACGTTAAAGTGTCTACCGTGAACACGGACCGCCCACATCAATGATGAACACGCCAGCTACTTCGCAGAAGTGCCCTGCTTCCTCGCCCCTCAACGCTGGAGCTCTCAACCTACTGCTAGCATCAGGAGCATCTCTCTGCCTTGTGCTCGGCGACGGCTTACGCTCGGCGATGCTTCACACTCGGCCCCCACCCCCCACCGAAGATGAGGTCATGCTTTACTCAATTATGTAGCACCGGAAGGGAAGGGGTAATCACGAGAGAAAATGTCGCATCCCACATATAAGCCCCCCCCCCCCCCCCCCTGCATTTATTACTAAGGCTAAAGTTGCAAAAAGGCGGGGGCGTATTTGCAGGACACTACGGTAATAGAGAAAAAAAAAAAAAACCGGTTGACCATTAAACAACCGCCAAGTTTTTACATTAACTGCTATTGCTCTGAACCACAGACTGAACGGCTTAATTCTGAGTTATGAATAGTTATCCATATAATAAAAGTGGTTGTGACACTTGTTTAACAAGCTAAGAAAGATGACTGAATGTGATGATTGGTTATTTCTATGTGAAAACGTAGCTAGAGGGAATTTGAATGTGAGTAGAGCTGCAACAATATACAACTCTCTTGATTCTGCTTTGAGTAATACACGAACTGATACCTAGTTTCGACATACATAACATGATTGTTATATGGGCAAGTGTGTACTTGTAAAAATTGTGAGACTGATGGCAGTTGTCTTGTGAGCTGTAGCATTACTATGATTATCTTGTGCTGTGGTAGTTACTGGTGTGGTAGTTACTTAGGCCTGGCTCTGCAATGCCTCTGCGCACAGAAGCTCTAGTCTCGTCGCCAGACCTCACCCTCTCACGAGGAGAAATGGTCTGGTGAGCGAATTTCTTGGGCTAGCAGGCACTTTAGCAACAGTGTAACCTAGCAACGTTCAAAATATTTTGTGGAAAATCCACTCATAATAAAGTACGGATACTCGAATGGAGATGAATAAATTTTTAAAGTTGTAGGGAAGTGCTACGTAATAATTAGCGATCTCGCAATCTCATTGGTCTTCCACTGTTTTGGGGAATAAGCCCAAGAAATTCAACTTCATTCACCAAATCATTTCTCACCGGGAGGCACGCGCGGTGGGGTACAAGACTACAGAAGCTCATTGTTGTCAGTGCACAGGTAACATATGCATAGTGGAAATATCTGTAGGCCAGTGGCAGGCAACTTATTGTCAAATGGTAAGCAGGTGCATAAGGAAATCACAGTGCGTAGCCAGTATATCTATATATTGTGATTATAGTCTGACTGATAATTGATACAATACTGAAGCATAATGTTGCAGCTTTGTGAGTCTGCTGGAAAGGCTAAGAGCCAGCCTTGGAGGAGAAGTGCTTTGCTTCTCCAATACATTTTCTATGAACCTGATTCACTGATCCTTTACCCAAGAAACTACTGTAATCAAAATAGAGCATTGTTGCTGAAAACCAGGGCAATCAACAATATTGAAGAATTCGTGTATGTAAACAGGCAATGATATCAGCAGAAACTGCTCCTTTGTGTTAACTACAATTATTGGCCTGGAATGAAGCCAATGAAATGAGTTACTGAATCTATATAAGAAGTTTTCTGAAGTGGTATTTGACATAAGATGGGTACACTAGTTGAATACTCCTTGGAGAGCTAACAGTTAACAGCTTGCTAACTGTGTCTCAAGTGTAAGTATAAATGCAGTTTGTGGCGTGTATATGTCGAAATATTTGTGGTGATAGTACGTATTTCACGTAAAGATAACAGAAGTAGTCAACATAACAATTTTCATGATATGCATTGTTTGAGGTTGAACATTGATTCATGGTTCGCATGTGTATTGGTGGAAACAGCTTTTTCCATCTCTGTCCCCCTCACACTAAATTTTTCCTTTATACTAAGGGAAAATTTGCTGTTCCCCCACGCTAAATTTTCCCTTAGAAGGAAAATTTGTTGTGGGAGATGCAATTTTTCCCTTTATTAAAGAGAGAAATATGGAAATAATGTAAACTTATAACATACCAGTGGAAGGTAGAAGTGCATTATTATCATCTGTTGTCTTACCTCAGCATATGGCAAGTCTCACTGGTTGCATTTTTCTTTTTCTTCCACAGCTCTTGAAAACCAGTCACATTATGAAGCCTATCAGCAGGCATTAGAGGAAGGGGCTGCAATCCCACTGAAGTATCTGAAAGTCCTCTTTTTTGGTCCCCCAAGAACAGGGAAATCATCCATGAGACGTCGCTTGGTTGGAGAGATTCAGAACCTTGCAAATGAACCTGTTCAAGCAAGCACTGGTACAGCAGAAGTTCATGAAGTCATTGTCAAGAAGGTTACCATTTCAATGGGTGTTATCAAGAAAACTGAAACTGAGACTACCACAGAGTATAAATGGTCAAGTGTAAAAGTCCTGTGTGGTAAAGAGAAATGCAATCATGAGACAGACTTGGATGAAGAATTGCGACTTCTCTACCAGTTTATTTGTGGAACAGTTGAAAAGAGTTTATCTGTTGCCAATGAGGAAGGACCCCAGGAGCACACTACTAAAAGGCAAAAGCCAAGTCTAGGTAGGGTGGAAAAAGAAAGTCCTGTCCAAGATGATTTACCCCAAGAGACTGATTTACCACCAAATGCTGACAATCAGGTGGCTTCTGATTCTCAGGAAGTGTCGTCATTTGGAGACCAAGGAGATGGACTTGCTTCCAAAGAAATTGAAGAAGCATTTAAAGCTTTTAATAAAATATTACATAGAGCCGGACAGGAAAAGCTTGGGGATTTGCTTGAGGATTGGCTGGATAGAACTATTCTTATGAACATGGTTGACACAGGTGGCCAACCAGCGTTTCTTGAGATGCTTCCAGCCTTGACAATTGGTCCAGCACTCTATCTCATCTTCTTCAGACTCGACCAAGAACTGGAACAGAGCTACAAAGTGAAGTACGGTAGAGACAACAAGAATATTCCGCTAGGTGATTCCTACACCAATGAACAAGTCATTTTTCAAGCCCTATCAAGCATAGCATGCTTCAGCTGCACTACACCAATAAAGGAGGGAGTGCCTAACCCATCTCATGCTGCTGTACTCATAGGCACATATAAGGATCAGCTTGGGAGTGATCCAAAAGCTAAAATTAGCAAAAAAGATAAGGAGCTTAAAAAAACACTTAAAGAGGTTTTGAAATGTGATTTGAAATCGGACCAAAAATTCTTAAAGTCCTATTCTGAAGATCAGCTCATGTTTGCAGTTGATAACATGAATGGAGGTGAAGAAGAACTGAGAAAAGTTCATAGACGGCTTGAGAGAGTAATCCAGCAAATGTATAAGCTTGACAACAAATGGAAAATTCCAGCTTCTTGGCTTATGTTCAGCATATTCATTCGTAAGATGAACAAGCGTACATTGAGTTTGTCACAATGTCGCGAGATTGGAAGGAGACTGAATGTGAGAGACACAAATGGAGCACTATGGTTCCTACACCACTGTGTTGGAATCCTGATGCACTTTTCTGACATACCAGAGATCAAAGACATTGTGATCTGTGATCCTCAAGTTGTTTTTGACAGTGTAACAGTTCTAATTATGGATAGTTTCACATTCGACAATATGGAAGAGAGAGCTGAAAAATTCAAACAAACTGGTCAGTTCAAGTATAAAGACATTGAGAACATTGCAATTGACCCAAAAAAGGACAGTCTTTCCCCTCAACAACTTGTTGGGCTTCTTGAGCATCTTAACATCATTGCACAACTCAGGTGCCACCTTCTACAATCAAATGCACTCGCCCCTGAGCTAAGTGCACAATCTAATGCACATCAAGAGAAAATATACTTCATGCCTGCTGTGCTCAAACAGGCCAAAGAAGAAGAACTGCGCATGGAGCACAGTTCCACAGATTTGGTCCCTCTCATAATTTGTTTTACATGTGGCTTTGTACCTGTTGGTGTGTTTTGTGCCATGATAGCCAGCCTTGTTGCTCAAGAAGACACTCTTGGGTGGGAACTTCTGGAACCAAGTGAACACAATGATTATTATTTGTGCAAGAACAAAGTCACATTTCGAATGGATTATGCCTATGACATAACCCTGGTATCGAGACCAAAGTGGTATGAAATTCATGTTGTTTGCACCCCAAATGCTACTTCACACAAGACATTAGGACAGGTCAGCCGAGAAGTTCTAGAAACTGTCTGTGACACTCTTGACAAAGTGATCTCCAAGATGAGATACAAACATTTGACTTCTCCCCATTCTAGTGAAACACTCTATGAGCTGGGTTTCAAATGCCCAATACATCCTAATGATGATCACTTGGTCATCAACAGACCAATGAAAGGAGTAAAAGCATCATCACAGTCAGCAAAGTTTCTCTGGTTAAACTACTTTGAAAAAAAGTCCATAATGTTTTGCGTCGGAAAAGGGATAGCAGTTGACCTTCCATCTTCAACTCAGTATTGTGGCTGGTTTGAAAAAAGTAAGTCGTTTGGGGCAAGCTTGAGTGAGCCCTATACTGGTGATGACAATGGCTATGATATACCATGCAGCTGAAATCATTCGTGGGGAGTTAAATTTGGTAGATTGGCAGTTTTTGAGTGTACTGTCAAAATTAATTAATTTTGTGGGTAGAGCTTTGCACAGAGTGGCTATTTTCAGAGGCCAGCATATATGGTACATGTACTTACGATTGATGTAAGAGTTTGCAGTTGTCTTACTCTATTTTGGTAGGCTGTAGAAATGTCTCCTGTGCCATCTGTCTCAATACTTGGTAAGGATGTCTTTCATGGCATGCATATTAGTTGGTAGTTGGTTTAATCATTAGTATCATGGCAGCAAATGCAGCCTTGAACTGACCATAGTGCTACACTGTATGTGTTGATCCTGTTACAGATGTATAGCACTAAAGTATTTAGAACATTTATGTAAACACACAAACAATTTGAATACAACATCAAAGTTCAATTTACTTGGAAGGAGGGTGGGGGGGAGCTTCCCTCCCAAACACTCCAGCTTCCTCACCCAAATATTTTGAAGACCACCTAAAACATCTGTAAAAAAAAAATGCAGTTCTAGGCATGATTTTACCTCTCAGATTGCATCAGAATCAGTCCCTGTGGATCTAAAATCCCTGTCCCCAGAATCCCCTAGACATCACTTTATACAGCTTCCCTTCAAACTCAAAATCCTAGAGAGAACCATGCAACTCATTCACTTTTGTGGTGCCTTACACTGGACAATTGTTAAAAGTGGTGTGCTGTAAGTTACATGTAGAAGCACACAACAATCTGGGGACATGCTCCCACCCCCAAGAGAATTGGATACTTGGAGATCACTTCTGAGGCCAAAATGCATTTAATTCAGTCTTAGCTGTATTTTGGCAAGCATGATTCGCTGCATGTTCACATACAAATATCAATTGCAGATGTGGGTAAACTTAGTTGCGTGTAGATGTCGGTCCCAAGACATGTCAACTGACAATTTCCACTTCAGATGTGCATGTGTGCTCAACCAGCGATTTTGTTTGTGCAAGAGGAGAGAAACGCAGGTCTCAGTCACCAGGTAGCCAGTGGCATAACCCAAAGTTGCATATGAAAGGGATTTTCCAGGACTTCTTTCGTGTGTGTAGCAAACAACATTTCTTAGAATTTCTCTGCATTTAGCTGGTTTAACAACTTTTTTAATAGGAGTACTCAAGTTCAATTCTAATAATGGACACAGTCTGGAGTGTCATCCTTTTTCTCCATATGCAATCTTTTCTTTTGAAACTGAGTATGAAATAGGGAAATATGGTACAGCGGGCTCCCAATAGCTCAGTGGTGATGGTGGTGGTGGTGGGGGGGGAATTATCTGTGTGTGAAAATGGCAAAGAGTTTGCTTGAAGTGTATGAAGACTGTGTCAACAAGGTGGTGCATCCTCACTGAATGTAAAGACCCACACTGTGCTTAGGTGCAAAGGGTGCACCAAGCCGCAGAAGCGATGAGCCCTTGGTAGGCTATGGGAAGCTAAATGTTTTGCCCTACCTGTGTCCACTAGATTCTCCATGAAGTGGTAGGTAGTCACCCTTTGCTCGCGCTTCCATGCCCTAGCATGATTACACGTCTGGTTTAGCATTCACAATTGTCAACGGGGTTGAGCAACCACGTATGTACGTATGTATGTATATTTGTCACACTCAAATTGGCGTGTGCAGTTGGCACGTGCGCACAGAGATTGTACATACGTACATACAACATACATACATACATACATACATACATACATACATGAACTGACTACACTTACAATTATCAGCGTCACACTAAGGTCCTAGGCAGTCATATCCCTGGACCAAAGCTTAACAATCTGATTTGTCCATAGCAACGGAATGCAACCACAAAAAAAAAGTTTAACTCACGCTGAACACTTTTTCCAGTTATTTTAAATGCTTTCTGAGCTATGCACACTTACAAAGTGGCCTCAGATTAAATTCACTTGTCACTTGTTTCTTAGGTGACTTTGTGTGGAGTCAGTCATAGCTCAGGAAGGTCCAAGGACTAAAACGTTCAATATATATGTCTGTGAAGCAAATACTAGCTACATTTATATGCTAAAAAAGGTTTACTGAATTTCATTGTAGCAACATGGTAATGATGCTATACTCTATTATATAGCATTATTCATTACATAAATAGAGACACCCTTGTATAAACAACATTGTCCTAAATTACTGTTTTAGAGAAACATGGCAGCAGTTTACACACATTATGTAAGTACTGAATAGTTGGTAGTTATCAACAGAATCTATGGGGCTTTGTTGAGATAAATCTGCTTGGTTATTCTGTGCTTCACCTGCCACCTCACAACACTGATAAATAGCTAGGAGTGGCAAGGACTAACCAGTTATCCACTTATGGCTTGTAGCTAGGCTTTTCATGACCAGTATCTTGAGTCTTGTCTCCCTATCTCTGATCACTATCATTTGCAGGTGTGCAGCCACAACCAGGACAGCCAAACCAGCTTTCTTACCTATCACACCAACCTCGACCACATGGAGCAGGTAACATCATACCACAAGAGTTCTAGTGTCTATTATTAAAGCACCATTATCAACAAACACACTGTTCCTATTGTGTTGATTCTTGTCTGAAGTGTAGCCTGGTGCTTTCCCTCTCTCTGATCATATGCAGGTGTGCAGTCACATCTAGGATACTTGTACCAGCCTCCACCAAACCAGCCTCCACCAAACCAGCCTCCACTGAACCAACACCCATACCCGTCTTCTTATCTATCACACCAAGTTCCACCACGTGGAGCAGGTAACATCATAACACAAGAATCTGAGTGTCGATTGAGAAAGCACCAATTTCAACAGGCACACTGTTGTTCCTATTTTGTTTCATGAGCTTGAGTCTTGTCTAAAGTGGAGCCTGATCCTTTATCTCTGATCACTATCATTTGCAGGTGTGCAGTCACAGCCAGGATACTCATACCAACCTCCGCCAAACCAGCCTTCACCAAACCAACATCTCTACCAGTCTTTTTATCTATCACACCAGCCTCCACCACATGGAACAGGTATCATCATAGCACAAGAGTTATAGTGCCTGCCTATATGAAGCACCAAGATCAACATGTACACTGCTGTTCCTGTTTTGTTGATTCTTGTCTAAAGTGTAGCTGGATTAGGCTCTCATGTGTGGGTGGAGAAAAAGAGCCTGGCACATACTATTTACATATGCTCAGTTCCCCCAGGGTTTCTGGGAATTTGGTAAAATCTGCTCCGTTACACTAACCTCCATGAGGCATGCCTACTTCTCCTGTATAGAGGATGGGTGCCACTGACCACACTCTGTGTGGATGATGATGAGGGAGCAACAAAGGCACTCAGTCTTTGCTTGCAGGAATTGTCTGTGCATTTGTTCATTCTAGCTAAACACTAGCATGTGACTGATGCAATTTTTGCATTTAAAATTCACTGTCAAAACGATATTGTTTTTGACTTCAAAATCACTCGTATAAGTCTCAGAGGGAATGTAACCCTGCAGAGCAGTTAAATAGAAATGGATTGTAATTTTAGTGTAGCGGAGTAGTATGCAGGTTACCAAATTTGGTGCATGTGCAGTGTCTGCCAGCCTCTCCTTCCTCGTCTACCACACAAGAGCCTGGGAACAAGGCTAAAGTGTAACCTGATACTTCTATCTGATCACTATCGCATGCAGGTGTACCATCGCAGCCAAGATACTCATACCAGCCTCAATTAAACCAACCTCCACCAAACCAACCCCCACCAAATCAACCCCCACCACATGGAACGGGTAACATCATAACACAAGGTACCAATGTCACATCATAACACAAAAGTCCTAGTGTTGATTGCGAAAGCACTGATGTCAACAGGCACACTGTTGTTCCTATTTTGTTTCATGAGCTTGCGTCTTGTCTAAAGTGGAGCCTGATGCTTCCTCTGTCTCTGATCGCTATTGTTTGCAGGTGTGCAGTCACAGTCAGGACACCCATACCAACCTCCACCAAACCAGCCTCCACCAAACCAACATCCCTACCAGTGTTTTTATCAATCAAACCACCCTTCACCACATGGAACAGGTATCATTATAGCACAAGAGTTATAGTGTCAATATGAATTAAGCACAAAGATCAACAAGTACACTGTTGTTCCTGTTTTGTTGATTCTTGTCTAAATTGTAGCTGGACTCATCCCCAGGCTCTCGTGTGGGCGGAGGAAAAGAGCCTGGCACGGAATTTGGTATAATCTGCTCCATTACACTAACCTTTGTGAGGCATGCCTACTTCTCCTGCATAGAGGATGCCTGCCACTGTCTACAATGACGATGAGGGAGCAACAAAGGCACTCAGCTAGCTCTTCGCTTACAGAAATTGTCCGCACATTTTTCTATTCTAGCTAAATACTGGGATATGACTGATGCATTTGAAGTTCACTGTCAAAGCGATACTGTTTTTGTCTTCAAAGCCACTCATTGTATCAGACTTAGCCTTCAGTCAGCCAGAGTAGCTGCTTAGGTTAGACAAATGTCTCCATTGTATGGTACCACTCTATGACAAAGCTTTTCTCTATTTGTGAGTTTTCTTTTGCAGACGATTGACTGACAAACCTTGTTTAGCTAGCATACCACAGCCTGTATGCTGTGACCTGACACTTTGAACTGACAGTTGACCCCTGGTAAACGTTAGCTTTATAACAGTTCAGTGCTTCAACTTGTTAATAGCTTGCTCATGCTCGCCCCACAATGTTCTACATTCGCCTAGTTTTAGTGTAGCAGAGCAGTATGCAGGTTACCAAAGAAATTTGGTGCATGCGCACACATTGTCTGCGGCCTCTCCTTCCTCTTCTACCATACAAGAGCCTGGGCACAAGGCTAAAGTGCAACCTTCCCAATCTGATGACTATCACTTGCAGGTGTACCACCACAGCCGGGATACTCATACCAGCATCAACTAAACCAACCTCCACCAAACCAACCTCCACCAAACCAACCTCCACCAAACCAACCTCCACCACATGTAACAGGTAACATCATAGCACAAAAGTCCTAGTGTCGACTGAGAAAGCACCAGTGTCAACAAGCACACTGTTGTTCCTATTTTGTTTCACAAGCTTGATTCTTGTCTAAACTGGAGCCTGATCCTTTATCTCTGATCACTATCATTTGCAGGTGTGCAGTCACAGCCAGGATACTCATACCAGCCTCCACCTAACCAACACCCACACCAGTCTTCTTACCTATCACACCAACCTCCACCACATGGAACAGGTCACGTTATAGCACAAAAGTTTTAGTGTCAATTGTTAAAGTACCAACATCAAAAGGCACACTGTTCCTATTGTTGATCAAGTGTAACCTAATGCTTTCCCTCTCTCTGATCACTATCACCTACAGATGCACCACCACAGCCAGGATACTTATACCAGCCTCAATCAAACCAACCTCCACCACATGGAACAGGTAACATCATAACACGGGAGTCCTAGTGTTGATTGAAAAAGCACCAATGTCAACAGGCACCCTATTGTGTTTCATGAGCTTGAATCTTGTCTAAATTGGAGCCTGATGCTTCCTCTCCCTCTGATCACTATCATTTGCAGGTGTACAGCCACAGCCTGGACACCCATATCAGCCTCAATCAAACCATCCTCCACCACATGGAACAGGTAACATTATAGCACAAGAGGCCTAGTGTCAATTGAGAAAGCACCAACTTCAACAGGCACCCTGTTGTTCCTATTTGTTTCATGACCTTTTGTGCATGACTATGATGGATTAGGGGTGGATCTAACAGTTTTGGGGTAGGTTTACAGATACTTTACTTCACACAAGACAGCACCCATGGGAAGGTGCATACATGTTCACCAAGAGGCAAGCGGATGTTCTTTCAAGTGTTTACACATTCCTTATGAAAGAGCACCCACAATTTGCAGCAAGAGTCATGCAAGACTTCTGAAGTGGTAGCCCATGTTTATATAGAAGTGTTCTTGTACCACTTCAGCCCTTCTTCTAGGTTACCAGATCTTGCTATGAATGGATGATTAAAACGTCCTTGAATTTGTCACCCAGTGAGCTGACAGCAAGCAATGGAGCCACCTGTCCTCAAACTCAACTAATCGCAGCAACATGCAAAGCTAAATTTCTTCTCTAGAAGCTTAGTCATTGCCTGATTTGGTGAAGGAAAGCATAACACAGGTTTATTTACTTCAGATGTGTGTAATACTTGTCAGACTGTGTTACTTCTGGCTAGCCTTGTTCCTAGGCTTCTCTGCTCCAGGACATGAAAATTACAGTCATGCGGGGAGAGCCTAGACAAAAATTTTCACCAGACCAAAATTTCTGTGAGAGTTCAACTGAGCATGTTTTGGATAGGTTATCACGATAGGAAGACACCAGCTGACGTAAATCATGTGAAGGCTCCAAGAGTCAAGGTAAGGCACTATAATGCAAAGAGGGGACATGTGCATGTTTATAGGAGAAGAATTGAGGACATGGACTGAGCAGTGTACACATACCATGTCATATAGTCCATGTAATTTGTGTTTGTCTGCATGTCTGTGTATAGTCTATATATCTAATGTTGCATGTCCATACATTATGGCTGCTTTACATGAACTGGGTATGAGGAACACAAAGCTAGCTACGTGCAAGCAAGTTCTTCAGGACATCTCGAAACCTAACATTACCTACATTAGAAAAAGTGATCCACATCACTACTCAGTACTCATCAAACATACACACTTCCACTCTTCATAAAAAGGAGGTACCATTAGCGCTGTGGACACATGGGATGTGCTGCAGTGTAACAAGCCAGTAGCTAAGTGCATACTTTACTGAAGTATCAAAGTAACTTGTAGCTCAGTGTGGCTATGCTAGATCAGGGCTGGCGGCACTGGTACGGCTGATATGGCCATTGCCTTACCAGTTTTGAGGAGGAATGGTGTCGCTTGTATTTACGTACATTATGGTGTAGCCTCCACCAGCGTTCTAACTATGACAAAACCTATGGACTTGACTTTTGGTTTCTTCAATTCCAACCCGAATTATTAACATCAAATATCATCAATTGCCAACGTTTCGACTACAGTGCTGTAGTCTTCTTCAGGGCACATCATACAACACTGGGAATACAAGGTTACTTAAGTACAATAATCAGGGAAGGTAGTTACTAACGGTAATGCTAGTTGCTAGCTAACAGAAACTAACACGCTAGATAGCATCTATTGTTCCGTCATCAGTTCCTCGGCGTGGCGTGGAGTGGGTGGAGCTCGTCATCGTGGCATGGTCCAGGACCGGTTGCCAGAATCCTAGCGTGTTTACATTTCTGTTAGCTAGCAACTAGCATTACCGTTAGTAACTAGCTTCCCTGATATTGCACTTAAGTAACCTTGTATTCCCAATGTTGTATGATGTGCCCCGAAAAAGACTACAGCACTGTAGTCGAAACGTTGGCAATTGATGTTAATAATTCGGGTTGGAATTGAAAAAACTACTAGCCAACCGAAAGAATCTCTGAAAGTATACCTATGGACTTCTTCAAGTCCTTGAGTGTTCAAAGTGATGATGACTGGATTGAGGCTTTCTTGGGAGTAACGTGCAAAGTGGGGTGTGCAAAATTATGCAAGCCAGGAATGGTGGCAGCCTTCAAGAAACAGACCATATTAAGGCTTTCAGACCATTCACATTGCCTTTACCACATTGAAAAAATGTGCTTCTGTGAGATGTGCATTTCTGGCAGCTTTGTTCAGTTGCTTCAAGTGACATTGCTAAGTGCAGTATTGAAACTAGCCACAGGTAAGAGATTCCGGTAGCATTTTGACCAAAGATTAGCCTTAGAAGCAATCTTAATTTTAAAGTGGGTGTGGGAGCATGTTAAAATCAGATATTCTGAGATTGTTTTGGAGGTCTTTCTGAAGCTAACCCAGAATGCTATGCATGATTGGTAAGTGAAGAAAAAGTGTCTGGTACTTCAACCACGTTCACATACGGTATAATGCGAACATTTAGTTAACTCAGCCAAATTATTGAGAGCCTTGCTGCTCACCAATATACTCTCATGATACATCAGCACAGTCATAACTTAGAAACATACCTTCTCTTTTTGTTACCCACCCAGTTGCCACTGATCAGGCCAGTTTCATTTCAAGTGGTGCACCTACTTTCCTTGGTTACAACACTCTTGACATGCCTACTCTTGCTACCTCTCAGTTTCCTCAGCCTTGTGCATTATGTGAGTGTAGTTTCATTCCCAGACCCTCAGTATGGTACTGAGAATGAGGCTATGATGGTTGTCATAGATTCCAGTTAGTATGTTTTCTATAACTGTAGTGTATTGCGGTAGTTGTAGTGTCATGATAGAACACTGATTCACAGGAGATCTTTGTAGCTTCATCATTCTACTCCATCCATAACATGATGTACATGTACATTAGCTTCAATCACAGGGTCCTCTCTTCCCCGCTCCTTCCACTTGAATAGAGGTCTGGTACTCACTGCTTACACTTATTAAGCAAATGTTGCATACTACTGTGTTGGATATCAAGGTATCTTAACACCTGAAGAATGCGATATTCCACAAGGCTGCAGGCTGAGTGGAATATTACCATTCTGAGGGTGGTAATAAATCTTGATATCCAACACAGTAGAAGTCCAACATTTGTCCATGCAGCCAAACTGATTTGCACTTACATGCAAAATTGTGGATTATGACCATACAAAGTTACCAACAAAGAAAAGTCATGGTGACAGTCCAAACTTGGTTAGTGCCTGCATGCATTCCAGAATGATGGCACTGCTTGCGAGTGAAGTGTTGGCGAGTCATGGTGACGTCAGGCTTGCGTGTTTGTGAGCAAATATGTTCAGCAACAAAGCACAATTAACCCCTTTACTCTCAAACAACGAGCTTGACCAATATTTAACATTTACATGGCATTCGAACAATGATGCCACTTTCAGGATACCTTTGAACCCAGTTTCTGTCCATAGCATGCCAACAAAAATGAAATGTAGCAAGGCAAACTCCTCCTTCCACTGTACCCTATATTTGCTGTAGCTGTCTTCTTGACTATGACAGTAATGGTTAATAAACAACAATTATTTTAGCTGTTGTCAACTTGTAAAAGTCATGTTCAAGTGTGGCACAGGACCTGACCATTAGGAATGTACAATGACACAACAATGTATAGGTCATATGAAGTATTATGCACTTACCTTGTTCATATGTGGAGGATACTACTGTCCAAGAATACATGGTTTTCATTCAAATGGATGATGATATTACTTGCAAAATCCTGCTAGAATGATGTAGCAGTATCAACCTTCCACAACTTTCAGTGAAATGGAGAGGTGACAAATTGAATTATCAAAATGTCCCATAGAAGAACTGAGTCCTTTTGTAGTTACTTCATTTTTGACAGTTGACCATTACAAAAATGGAATACAATAAAGTCTTAGCAAACAGCAAATGCATTGTCAAGTTTTTAACAGCAGTGGTAGGGGACTGGGCAATCTTGCAGAAAAGATTGACGAGATGTCCGCTAAATTGAGGTCATTAAGTATTGTTTCTGTACAATTGGAAGCACTTGTGAAAACTGTCCACTATGCAGAGTAGCAAGGTGTCCACTCACACGGGTCACTGTAGTATTGATAGACAATTGTGGTTTTCAGAAGTGTTTGAATAGCACATGGTAGAAGGAGTTCTCTTCTGCTTCATATACTAGCTTAAGCTGCTGAGGGTATGTACAAGTGCAAGTGTAGCAATTATTCATGTTCAAGTCTTCTATTCAATTGCAAGGCCACCATGAGTATTGTGAAAATTTGTTTCTTGAAAATATTATCACTATATAGTATTTATTTAGAGAGTATCAAAAATTGTGGTGGCCACTAAGTTTATTGGTAATATGTGTGAGGAGTATTCCCTTATTATCATACTTTCAATTTTCTTGTCATAAATTGAATTTGTGGCTTTAAGTAATAGTTATATCCCTCCCTTGGGGGTGGTCGTTTTACGCATTGGTGTCAGGCGTAGCCTGACACCAATTTGCAAAACCACACCCCAGGGAGGGATATAACTATTATATAACCTGTTACCTAGGCAACATCACTGTACAAGAGAGATATGGGCAGCATTCTTAGATGTTGCCTGGGTAACGGGTTATATCTGCAGTTCCATACTCGCCTCACATACAATTGTAATTGTACCACTTAGAATGAGTTCAGTGATGATTAATATGACAACATGAGTAGACCAACATTGGGTTCCTTTGAACGCACAATGCTCACTGCTCCATAGGATAAACAGCATTACAATCTGACTGATATAAGACTAAACTTGAGACTTATTCTCCAACCTTTTCTATCTACTACTAAATTGTGGCCTGGACTATTTTGCTATATTGTGTGCTGTACTTTTTCCTTTTGTTTTCATACAGCTAAGATTGAACTGAATGACAGGAATATTCTGAATGTCCTTCATAAGGCTAAGTTTGCTGATGCTCACTGGGAACTTCTTGGCATGCAGTTGATAACGCATTCTGACTTGTGTAATATCAGAGCAAATCGCAATGGTCAAGCTAACTTCTGTATGATAGACACAATAGCCCAGTGGCTAAGGACTGACACTGAAGCATCCTGGGAGAAGCTTGTTGATGCTGTAGCTAAAGTGGAGGGATATGGAGAAGTCACTGTAGACACAGTTCGACGAGAGGCAGGAATAGGTAAGGCTCATAAAGGCTGCAGAGCTGAAACAGAAACATGGATAACACACAATCATATCAACCACAATGCCACATTAGCCTTCATACATACACCATTGCATGAAAGATGATCGTATGTTGTTGAAAGGTGGTACGTTGCAAGTTGCTGCAATTACTACAGTTTTCTAAGACTGCAATGTTCCCCTACTGTCAGTCTGATTCCTATAAGTGGCTTGATTTTGTAATGCCAGCATACAGTAGTTATATGTCTGTGTTACTGTTCCTATCCAGCACAGTGACCAGCTTCTCAGGAGTGTGATGATTGAGTTGTTCAAGACTTAAACATAGAGTCTGCAGTTGTGTTATAGATTGATTAGTAGAGAGTACTTTAAATTTTGTGTCAATAACTATAAGTTAGCCTCGTTCCCAGGCTCTCCCCGTGCGCGAACGAAAAATGGAAAGGAAAGGGGAGAGCCTGGTAAAATTTATCACGTGAGAAACGTCATAGGTAGAGAGAACTTGATTACATGTGGGCGAACGAACGAATTCGCCCACGCTTTAATATACTCGTTCAGTCGCGCAAAAGCTTTATGGCTGAAGGAACGGGACTAGACAGCACTATGTTACATTACCTGGCAGTACAGCGAGCTATGGTGAGCGTACACAGACCCGTACATTCGAAATCACGCTAACTTACTCGCTTACCTGACAAACTGACCGCTGTACAGTCCGGAGAATGGCTTTCAAGGCGTTATAAAACGCCAAGGCGGCCCTTTTCTAAGCTTTGCTCAAGCCTTCTCTGCGCTTATTGTTCGAATAAACGCCAGAACGGGCTCCCACTAAAGGACGGCTTAGTATACTGTCGATTACACAACTACGGGCGTGGGCACATCGACGATCCGCCTACGCTCAATTAAGTCCTCTCTACCTTCTCTACCCTCTACGTCACTCACGTGATAAAATATTCCAGGCCCTCTACCGCTTTTCCGTACTGCAAGCGACGGAAAGCTGGGCGGGGCCTGGAATATTTTATCACGTGAGTGACGTAGACGGTAGAGAGAAGGTAGAGAGGCTAACTATAAGTTGTATTACCTGTAATGTTTGCTTGTAATGGAGTTGCAATTATGTAGCAGGAATATAATTATAGTAACTGTTGTATATTATTTTTTCTGTACTGTACCAAATTGATCAGTAGAGTGCTTTATTTTATATTGATAACTAAGTTGTACTAGCTGTAATGTTCCTTTGTAACAGAGCTGCAATTATATAGTAGGAATTACATGTACCTATGGATGGTAATGTACTTCAAGTATAGTCTTGAAACAGTACTTTATGAACTGTGACAAAGAAAGGAGTCAAGGGATCATATATACACCATGTGGCTGAAACAGACATATACTCAACCAAGATATTCATATGTCTGAGTATATTCTTTTTAGTGGTGCACTGTAATACAAATTGAACTCTTGTTGATAACTAAGTTGTATTAGCTGTAATTGCTTCTTGTTATTGTAATGTTTCTTTGTATAATAAGAGTTATGCACGTGCACTGCACTTGTAGCCACCCTTTGAGAAGTTACAGCCTCTTGTGTACTATATTCCAGCCTTCTTGGTGCAATGTAAATGCAAGTACACCTTAAGCTTCCAGTAAGTTGCCTGGGGTCTTCAAAACAATTCCCCAGATTGTTTTTGTTTATGCTTTTTGCATAGTTTCAGGTCCACACTGTTGTTAGTTCTGACCACCCTTTAGGTAAAGCCAGTGTCTTCTGCTCCTGCTCCACCCTCTCCACCTCCACCTCCAGCTGATGAATGTAGGAAAGAAGAGTGAGAGATAGGAAAAAAGGAGATGAGAGGAAGAAGGAAAATGGTATATACAGATCTGTGGTTGGAGCATGTGAAAAAGTGTCTGAGATACGTACAAGTTCACAAATTGCGTGGATTCACACCCTAGGTCTGTGGAGATCAGATTGCGATTTGTTGTGTTAAGTGGAGGAAGGGAACAATACAACAGCTTTATCTGAGTGTGACAATCCAACAGATTGAAAGGTGTATTTACTGTTTGTACTCACATGCTAGTTCTTTATCATGTTTACCCGACCTGATCTTGACCAGACTACTTTCCTCACTAGAAAGAAAACTGCACCTCTTCTTGCAAATGCCGAGCCATTTTACACAATATTTGTGACTGCATATTGACACAACCGGCCTGTTCTATATACAGATCTTGGCTCAGCAATTACTGGACTACTGGACCTTTTGCTGTGCCTATGAGATTACTAATTTCGTTTCCCGGTACTGTTCCAGCGCAGGCTATTGGATGGTGTGGTGCAGCATCCCCTGCAGACAGTCCTAGATTTCCTGAAGCATTACAAGCTAGACAAGTACTCTGCCACCTTCCTAGAAAAAGGCGTGGATGGAGATCTCATTCTGAAGGTTGATGATCATGTACTAAAGGAGCTTGGTGCGAATTCTGCTGTGGATCACAAAAAGATCAGATAGGACCAAGTACAAGACATTCATTGAGTAGTCAGCTAAAAAGTTTAACATCGTTTATAGTTTTGATAAAGTTTATAGGCATAGTAGTTTGGTAATTTGGTTAGTTGGTTGTCTGTACACAATGGCGAATTAATGTTAGTGACATATCTTTGGTCTAAGTACACCATATTTTGAGTGGAGGTAGGACGTGGTTGACCTTTGCTAATTGAAACAACATGAGGTCATCACTAGTTGATCTTGCATGGATATTACAAGGTAGAAACTTTTTTAGCTTTTCTATGACTGGACCCAGCTATGAATCTTGATCTGAAAACTGGAGCCTCCCTCAGTATAAGTTGAGAAAGCTAGTTTGTTGAAATATGAATTAGTGATGACCTCAGCAAATTCAGTCATGTCCTACCTTCTGTGATTTGCATGTGTAAAACAACACTGTTTACTATGTAAACATCCTTTGGGGGGAAAAGTAGATCAAATTAAAGATGAAGATACATGCCAAGTAATTAAGTTATTGGCCGGTAGGTCAAATACATATTTGTGTAACAGTGTATATACCTGCTACAGTTTCATGAGCAAGTAGAAAAGTGCCCCCAGACCTAGCCTCGTACCAAGGTTCTTGGTGGACACCCAAGTAAACAAAGATGCTTATTCATACACTTATTATCAGAGCTGAAATCTGATGGCTAAAGATCTACAGAATGGAGATAATAGGCTTAAGCCATACACCATCTCTAGTCAGGAGCCTAGCTCATCATTATGGGGCACAACAACCATCACATGGTTGTCTCCAGGTCCACTTCATGGTCCAACGTTTCTTCCTGGCTGTCTCTAGATCTTGCGATCTCTTTCTGCAGAGAGATAATCTCACACAAACAATTTGACTTGGCATTGCTTGACTATTTGCATACTCACTTACAAAAGATTGAATCTTCACTACATAAAAATGTTTTCAATCCACCCACTAAGAATATTATCCACTGTCACATGACAGTAACATGTTGATATGGAATGCACATGAAGCAATTGTTGCTCCCACACTTCCAAAGCCAACCTAGGCCGACTCCGTCATTGGATCACAAAATACTTAAGTGCAAGGCATAGCTACCTTGCATCACAACCACTAGCTTTGATCGCATGGCACTTTTTGAATGAGTCTGGGAGCAATGCTACGTAAATATGCCTAAGTTTACTTCAAGGGCTCATCCATATCGTATAACTCGTGGATCAGTAAAAACAAAAAGTTGGTAGATAGAAAAGACTAAACAAAATTTTAGTACCATGAAAGTGATTTTTTTCCCAGAGCATTTTTGATTTATCAAAGTTGCATATTTTTCCTAAGTATATACCGGTAACAGTTTGTAATGTAGCATTACAAAAAGAGAAATGTAAGCTTCTGTAGATGATTGTTGCTGTTGGGTAAACATTTTGAAATAGGGAAAATACAACAAGCAAGACTCCACATTTAGTATACGCTCAGGTGACCTCCAGGGCAAAATCTGTACAGCAACTGTCATTGATTATTGGGTGACTAATGTCTATTATTCTCAATGGTCTAGATGTTTGTAATATTTCAGTATGTGGGGGGCAAGGGGAAGACATGCCCTTAGACTCCCCTATATTGGCTGACAGCTACGTATATATACACAGCCAGCTGGGTCCTCTTACCAACTTCCCTCCCTATTAGGCCTTGATAAATTTTACTGGCAGAATTTTGAGAAAAATGGGCACTGAAAAGAAATGAGAAAAAAATTGGGCAAGTTTTGAGCAAGAGAAAAATAGGTGCTGAGTTTTGACTGTAGCAATATACCCTGAAGAACGACGGTACTTTTACTTCTTAGTGCTGCTACTCATAATGACTTTGAACATGCATGATGGAATCTATCTCCATGTGTAGCATTCACTTTGTTTGTGAAACTATTCTTGGGAAGTTTTGGAGGTATCACGTGACACTTAATTAATTTAGGGGAAGCATAACAAGTGTTGACTAATTCTTTTTATGCATTTTGTCACACATTTGATGTGTGTCAACCACTTCAGCTAAAAGTTTCCAAAATTGAAAGTTTTGCTCTCTTGCTTTGGAGCACTGTATCTACATTCTGCTTTGTAACTACTCGGCGTACTGTAAGTAAAAGGCATGGGTAAAACTGGTGAACTTTTTTCATAATACAACACTACCTGTTTTTGTAAATTGAACAGCACTCTGAAGCAAGTTTCGATCCACACATGTACATGAACAGTGAAAACCGATAACATGCACACACATGCACGCATGCACACACATACGCATGCACACACACACACACACACGCATGCACACATGCACACACACACACACACACACACACACACACACACACACACACACACACCAAACACACACACACACACACACACACACACACACACACACACACACACCACTTCCCTATCCTACAAGGGTTTTGTGAGACAGCTAAAAAGTGACCTGGAGGCCACCAACCTGAGTGTCTGGCTGGACACTGAAATCCCAGCTGGCAGCGAGTGGCCGAGAGAGATCGGACTAGCCCTACAAAACTGCAAGGGTTTGATTGCTGTGGTAACCAAGAAATATGTCTGCTCCCGGTACTGCAAGTGTGAACTGTATGTTGCTTGTGATAAGCACAAAGACAATTTCTCATCTACAAGGATGGGTAAACAGAATGTGAGGAGGGTGTGGGGGTGAGGTACATGATCTCTGCTTACAACTGGACTTTCCTTCGTCTGAGGATTGATGGTTACTGGCTTTACTGCAGAAGTTGATTGGTGGGCTGAAGGGAACGCAACCTGCTGAAATGTCTCCTGCTACATCATCTTCTCTCACATTCCTTGCCCTCCTTCATTTTCCCTACTTTTCCTTTTCCCTCTCCTCCACTCTCTTTCCTTTCTCCTTTCTTCTTTCTGTTCTCCTCCATGCTGTTTTCTTGTCCCACCTCCTGTCACCTAGCCTGGAACCCTGAGGCTTTCCATTCTGAATTTTGTCTTGCAGATTTGGCTGTGATCCAAAAGCCTACACTACAAAAACAAACTGACCACAGAGTGCTTACCCTAGTTGTAGACAAGCTGAAGAAACATTGGTAAGGTTATGTAATATTATGCAATTAGCAATACATACATGTAACCTTACCAATATTTCTTCAGCTTGTGTGCAAATGTTCAGGTTGTCAGTTATATGGTATGATTTGGGCTCATAACCACTGCCACCTCAGTTTGACTGCAGTCAGGGTAACCACTGGGTGGTTAATCATATAACCATCATCCCATTTTTTTTAATGTAAAGGCTGGAGGTCATTTCATTTCATCCGATTCTGAGACTATTCATATGATTGAATTAAGATATACGTGCAAAATGTACAGGAGCAGAGGAAGCAAACTTAGAAGATAGGGTGAAGACTGGTTCACAACACGACAGTTAGTGGAGCATACTGTGCAAGCTATATATGAATGTGTGCACGCATGAGTAGAGGATTGGGGGGGGGGGGGGGGGGGGGCATGCCACCCTAAGAAATTTCTCTAAAACAAAATTCTGAGATTTTGTTTTGGAGGCCTTTCTGAGGTCAACGGAGGAGGCTATAGATGGTTCTTAAGGAAAGGAGGACAGTTTGGTCCTTCAGCTGGGAAAGCATCTCAACCTACATCACAGTATTGTTTAACTTAGTTGGTAACCAAGTTAACAATTGGTAGCACTGGTAAAAGCTCTACCACTCACTCTGGCCGTGATGTCCTCTCTTTGGTGTACAATCTCAAGTCATATCTTGGAACCATACCTTCTACTGTTGTTACCTATCCAGTTGCCAGTGATGCACCCCCTTCCCCTGGCTGTGATACTACCGACATCTCCACTCTTGCTGTCTCCCAGCCTTGTGGACTATGTGAGTGTGCACCCTACATGACTTGTAGGTGGAATGTCTCATCTATGTTGTATGTGGTCTCATTCCCAGACTCTCAGTATGGCACTGAGGGTCTTACGATGGTCTGGGAATAAGACTGTGTTGATGATACATTATAAGATCATTGTCATGGAATTCTAGCTAGTGTATAACTATAGTGGAAATTCTTGTGGGACGCATTTTCTGCAAACACATTCAGCAGTATAGTTGTAGTATCATGGTGGAATGTAGTCTCGTACCCAGATCCCCCTTCAACCCTTTGGAGGGGGTTTGAGACTAGGTAGAATGCTGATTCATAGAAGATCTTAGTAGCTACATCATTCTAATCCATCTATGTTGATGATACGTTACAAGATCATCATCATAGATTCTAGCTAGTGTGTTCTGCATAACTGTAGTGGGTATTTCTTATGGAACACATTTTCTGCAAACACATTCAGCAGTAGTTGTAGTATCATGGTGGAATGTAGTCTCGTACCCAGACCCCCCTTCAACCCTTTGGAGGTGGTTTGGGTACGAGACTAGGTGGAACACCGATTCATAGAAGATCTTGGTAGCTACATGTACATCATTTTATGACATGATGTAGAGTAGCCTCGTCCTCAGGGTCCTTCCCTCCCCCCACATAATCCAGCGCATTGGAATTGAGGATGTAGCATTGAATCATTCAATTTGTCCAAGTGCAATATTCCAGAATAATGAATAATTCCAACTCCAGCATTTCAATTCCAATGCCCTGACATGAACCGAGGTACAACATTATGCACTCGCCTTGTTTGTATGTGGAAGATTTTATTCACCAAGAGCAGGACAATAACAATGATATTACTTGGCAGTGCAGAATCCTGCTAGAATGCTACTTTCAGATGTAGCAGTATAAACCTCCCCCTACTTTCAGTCGAATGGAGAGGTGACAAATTGAATGGTCAAAATGGCTCATTGGTAGTCACAGAAACACTGGGTCCCTTTGTAGTTGCTCTGTTTTGAGCCGTTACAAGAAACAGCATATGATAAAAGTCTTAGCAAACAACAAAAGAATATTACAAATCCCATAAATTAAATCCTTGGGTATTACACATTGGGCATAAACCATGTGTACCAGGTCTCTCTTCTGGCTGGGGGGGAGGGGGGGGGGGGGGGGGGGGGGTTGGAGGGATGGTATGTTGGTATACGTTTGTGAGGTAGCTACAAATGATCAAGTTCATAGGTTGGCATGTCAGTGCTTGATAGCTTTTAGATGGTTCCCATTCCAAAGATATTAACCCAGCACTGTGAAATACTACCCCTTTGTATGTTGTACCACATCATTGGATGTTTGTGGTACGTTGTCTGAAAGTGCTGCTTTGTACCACTTGTCATACTGAGGTACAGATAGGTAATGTATTATCACATCACAAGGGCTGTATTTGAGACACAGTGCTGCTGATGTCTAGCATAGTCTAGCTAGATTCAGTACCACTAATGTCACATGCAAATAATGTAGATTACCTACATGTAAATTTTGGACTTAGAATAGCACTATGCTGCTGTAGTGGTTTAGTACTGAGTTGCTATGGTTACTAGTGGTCTAGTACTGAGTTGCTATGGTTACTAGTGGTCTAGTACTGGAACAAGGAAATACACTAATTGAACCACAGAAACTAGGAAATGGAGATTTGTGGCTTGCATTAAGGCACATTACAGACTACTTCAAGCCATATTTGCCATAGTTAAAATTAAACCATTTCAAACAGTGAGCAATGCAGGGTAGCATTGAACTGGTAGCTAGCTCTAGACTAGACATAGAGAAAGTGAAGTAATTCACTCACAGACTTACTGTAGCTATGCAGAAGTTACTTGACTACTCAGAGCAGTTTCATTTCAAATGCCACAAATTAACTAGACTCTCCAATACAGTCCTTGTAATTATATTGGAGGTACGTATCCTCCTGCTTGTATGTACAGTGATACCTACATCATCTTTCTCTTCACAGCTACAAAACCAAAGCTCTCTGAACTGCGTTCCCTGAAGTGTCGAGATGGATCCAAGATTGAGTTCCATTGCTCCAATATGTAAAGACTTTGGAGTTTTGTTGGAGTTTGATGATGATGGAACAAAACTGAACTTAATTGAAGAAAATGAGAGGGTCAATGATCCTGCAGCTTGCTGTAGAAAGATGTTCCAGACCTGGTTAAGGGGAGCTGGGAGGCAACCGGCCTCTTGGGACATAGTGATTGAGTTGTTGGAGGACTGTGAACACAAGTACCTGGCACAACAGGTCAAAGAAGCACTGTAGGGTGGACAGGGAGAGAGGAGTATAGTCAAACAATCACATGTTTATACTTTGAAATGTTTAGTTTGTGTATGATAATTATGACCTTTAACAGCAATATAGTATGTACTATACAGACAGATTGATTGGCACAACAGGTCAAACAACACTGGTCCATTGGTGGCTGCAGAAACACTGAGTTCCTCTGTAGTTGCTTCATTTTGAGCCATTACTAGAACAATAGCAACAGAAAAAATCAATATTACAAACCCCATAAAATCCTTGGATATTACCAAGAGTTTACACATTGCCATGTGTACCAGGTGTCTCTTCAGGGTGGGGATGGTATATTTGTATACATTTGTGAGGTTACCACAAACGATTAAGTCCGTAAGTTAGAACATGCTTGCATGTCAGTGCCTGATAGCTTTTAGATGGTTCTCATTCCAAGATATTAACCCAACATGGTGAAATACTACCGCTGCATATGTAGTAGTACACATGTGGCAGTCCCAGGTGGAAATTGAACATTATTCCGTTGCATGTTTATTGCATTCAAAGTGCTGTAGTGCAGAACTTCTGTTAAGGGTGGGGCTCATAGTGGAGCTTTGATGTATGAATACCTGATAAGTCTATGTCGTGCATATGAGCCTCGCCCTTAATGGAAGTTCAGCACTACAGCACTTTGATCATGGTAAAGAGGGGGAAAATGTAATGTTTGATTTCTATACATGGGACTGCCACATGACCTGTATGTTTGTGGTACATTGTGTGGACAGATCTCAAAGTGTTGCTTTGTACCACATTTGCTACAGATATGTCAGAGGTATTATCACATCACAAGCGTTGTATTTGAGACGCAGTGCTGCTGATGTCTAGCATAGTCTAGCTAGATTCAGTACCACTGATGTCACATGCAAACAGTGTAGATTACCTACATGTAAATTTTGGACTTAGAATAGACCATTACTATGCTCTGTAGTAGTCCAGTACTGAGTTGCTATGGTTACTCTTGGTCCAGTGCTGAGTTGCTATGGTTACTAGTGGTCTAGTACTGAAACAAGGAAATACACTAATTGGACCACAGAAACTAGGAAATGGAGATTTGTGGCTTGGACCATAAGTACCCATTTAAGGCACTATCAAAGCCATATTTGCCATAGTTAAACTCAAACTGAGCCTAAGTGAGCAATGCAGAGTAGCATTGAACTGGTATGTAGCTTAGCAGCTTTTTGTTACTTCTCTACTCAGAACAGATTTATTTCAAACATGCCACAAATTAACCGTTGTACCTGCTACTCAAGCAATATCTCCCATACATTTCTTGTGACGTAACAGAGGTAATGTCTTCCTGCTTGCACATTGATTTCTGTATCATCTTTCTCCTCATAGCTACGAAGCCAAAGCTGTCTGAACTGTGTTCCCTGAAGTGTCGTGATGGGACTAAGATTGAAATAATCACTTCCATCGTTCCAATATGGAAAGACTTTGGAGTTTTGTTGGAGTTTGACAATGATGGAAGAAAACTGAACTTAATTGAAGCAAACCAGAGGGTGAATGGTCCTGCAGCTTGCTGTACAGAGATGTTCCAGACCTGGTTGCAGGGAGCTGGGAGGCAGCCGGCCCCTTGGGATCTAGTGATTGAGGTGTTGGAGGACTGTGAGCAAAAGTACCTGGCACGACAGGTCAAAGAAGCACTGTAGGGTGGGCAGGGAGAGAGAGAGAGAGAGAGAGAGGAGTATAGTCTTACTATGATTTTATAGTTGTACATTGTGTTTACCTTTTCATATAGTTGTCTAGTACGGAATGGCATTTTTACATTTTAATATTGATGACCTTCATAGTTGAACAGTCTTGAAATATAATTAGGTATTCGAGCTTAACCGCACCCCAAGATGCTCATAAGAGGTTAGTACTGCAGGTTGATGAATGGCTCACTGCTTCACTATATCAGTGTTCATACTTATGGTATTATACATGGCTTCTTCAGCTGATAGACCAATGGAAATCCCAGCAGAAAATGCATGTTGATGCCAGTAGGGTGGGTAGAAGGCATATAATCATGATGGTGTGTTTTGCCATTCCCTCAATATTTAGTATTATATAGAGAATGAATCTTTATACCTATATCATGTATGTGTATGGCTTTGTGGTTCAGCAGCTGTAGTATTACAGACTCAAAACATATTGCTGGTTTTGACCACAGAGTGGTTACCCTGGCTGCAGACAAACTGAAGAGATAGTGGTTATATGAGTGATTTGTTTGGGTAATGAGTTGTGTAAGTAACCAGCTAGCTCTCAAGTACACTTGAAAAATAATTATGCAGGTGTCTCTCATGCATGCAGATGTTTAGCTATGCAAGTCAGCAGAAAATAGTTGTAAGATGTTCGGGATTGGCTACCTATATATATGTTTAGTAATAATTATGTAACTGCTGTGGTTGGTTGTGTCTGTATCCCTTGCGAGACTACCACTACATCGCTGTATATGTCCTCCATCTGCTACACGTATATACGTATATACATGCGTAGTACAATCGCACGTGCGCGAGTAATCAAGTCAGACTCATCCCCAGGCCACTCCCAGATTTTATCTGCGAGAATCTGGGCGAGGCTAATTCGCCTGTTCCACAGCAATGCCCCAGCTCAGCATCCGGCATCCGGATTCCTAGGGTCACGTTATGAGCACCAAGATGGAAAGTGTTGCTGATCCGAGGCAACTCGAGGACAAACCTCCCGAGCAGCAGTCATTGCGTAATTCGTTTTGGGACAGCATAATCCTGTTCACAGCTTTTAGCATCATTGGGCTGGCAGCCCTCAACGCTGTGAAAGAGTTTCTGCAGGATGCCAATCTAGCCTGCGATAGTGACACAAATGTAACTGCGTCTTCGCCTGCACGTGTTGCCTACATCAACAGCTACTGTTATGGAGATCTACCATACGTTCGATACATCACTACATTTAATATCTTGATCGGCACACTGATTGCTGCGCCCCACTACCTCTGGCTAAATTTAACTGCACAGAGGTTTGCATTGTTCTTTACCCTTGCAACTAAACAGGATGTCGTGCCCAACCCTAAGACTGGAAAATGGAGTGTTGCGAACAATATAATAGCTGAGCGAATTGAAACAGTCTATGGCAGTGGTCAGTATTACATATTGGTTAGCTACTTCGCAAAAGTGTGCTTCCAGTTGGTCATTACAGTGGTGGGACTCCTTGTGTCTATCTTCATTTTCAGCAGTACTGGCTCAACTGAGTTCGACTGTCCTCGGATTTTCAATAACTCAGCCATCAAATATTGGCCCCTCGATCATCAAGTAGAATGCACCTTTAGAACCCTGGAGCCTTGGGCATTGTTGCGCTGGGTTGATATAGTATTGCTTGGTGTCATTACACTGACACTGTTTATGACGTTTACAAGCTTCCTTTCGACCATGGAGCATAACGAAGTTGCCAAGTTTCACATGTTAAGTGCCTTACCTTACAAATTTTACAGATCTGGTCTGCGAAGGTCATTATTTAGATCTGATCTGGATTTCTTAGGAGCAAAACTCAACAGAGGACATGGTGATCAGGGTTACATCCTTTGGGAAATGCGAGTGTTTATGAGAAAGGGAGAACTGGACACCAACGATAATGCTAGGGTGTCCTTGCTCAAAAGAAATGCACAGGATCAATGTAAGTAATTAAGCAGGTGTATGTGAAGCTGCCATGTTGGTTTTAAAATAGTAGCATAACTATAGTGTAGCTACACTTTAATTTAAATGCAAAATATAGTGTTGTACTCTGACTTTCTATTGAAAAGTGCAGCACGATCAGTCTGCATTTTCTCCTGAACTATCATGAAGAAGATGAAGTCGGACATATCAAGCAGTCAGAGCTAGGATTTGGGACCAATACTATAGTTAATATGCGAGACTGAGCCTTCTGAAAAAACAAATAGCTTCCAAATACTTTAATGTAGGATGGTATACCACTAGAATGGCTTGCAGAAAAGTAGCGTAATTCTGAGAATATAAAAGTCTAGCCTCATTTCCTTCGCTATAATAAGTAATCAAAACCAAGATGGTGGGAAAGCCTGGAAATGAGGCTGGTAGAGTATTATCATGTGACATCATGTGACATCATGTATTATTACTAATGAAAAGAGAAAACAGCCGCCATGTTGGTGTACGAGACACTAGCTTCTACAGCAACCCAAAAGAGACACTTGTAATGCCTCTAATACCTGACAAAATACCGCTGCTATGTACGTTGTAAGTTAAAATAGCTATATAGCTAACCTTTTCATTGATACTTGCCAATGACATATAGCTACTATACGCCAAGATTGCAGCTCAAGTTTAGTAGATGGAATTAGTCATGTAACAAAAAGCTCTATATAAGTCACTGCCACCATGGGCAGGTACCCACTGCATGGGCTGAGTCATTCTGTAATTATTTGACAAAAGTGCAGGATAAAAAGCTATTTTCTACTGCACTATTCCAAAATGATAACCAACTTCTAAATTGCCTTGCTATGTTTTAATGATACCACTGTTGATTTCACAGCTGCAGGTGATGAATTGATCAAACTTGAGGAGAGAGGGGCAGGAAAAGGTTTGTGGTAATGATCCAAGAGTGACTTAATTGATGAACTACAGTGGAACCCCATTTATTGGAAGTACCAGACATTTACTATACAGCAAACCCTGACAAAAGTCCACCAAACTGTCCCCAGCACTGGGTCCATGGGCCATTTCTCTCCCTTTCTGCACAAATGCATGAGGGAAACGCTCCTCTTGCTTTGTAGGGGCTCTATTTCTGGCACTGTAGGCAACTTCCAGTCTGGACGAGCATTCACTGGTTGGAGAGCTCTTACTATTGTTAATGAGTGGGTGCATGGAGCCAAGGTAGTGAACCTCCACAGAACAGAATGCCAAGAAGTACCCAATCTACTGGTCAAGTTTCCAGTGCTAGCTCCCAGCAGAAGTCAAAATCGATGAAGGCATGCACACTCTAAGAAAGACTTCTAGGGAATGCTAACTAGTGTTCAATCATAGGACCTTATGAACTGTTGCTTCACTGTGCTCATTATCTCATAGCCTTTTCCATCGAACAATCGAAATGTGGCCACCTTATGCTCAACACCCAAGTATACGTTACCATGTGTAGAGGAGAGACTTTGAAACATGCATGCATACCCCTCCCCCCCCCCCCCCCCCCCCCCACAATGGTGGTCACACATTGTGGTGTATGGTGCCCACACTACAGAGTTTCCACTGTATCATCAAGTTACCTCTCTTCTACATGTACACTTCTACCGTGATGTTGCCTAGGTAGCAGGTTGTATTATATCGCTCCCTGGGGTAGCGGTCTTGAACATTGGTATCACAAGCGTATAAATCAACCTCCCCACAGGGAGAGATATAACTATTACGTGAATAATTTGTCTCTGTAACCACATTTTATGACGCTGTTGTTATTCTCTATTTGCGCCATCAGCTCTACAATTATGTTTCCCTACCAACAACGGCTTTCTCACTAGCATCCCAAGTGACCCAGAAGGCCAATTCCTGGCCCCAGTGGTAAGTAGCCCACCAAAAAAGAGTCCTTGATCTTGAAAACCAGTTGTATGAAGGGGGGGGGGGGGGGGGGTTGTGCTAGTAAAACCAAAGAGTGCATGTGTAAAAAAAGACGAGATATGATGCACAAGGATTTTTTTTGTTTGCATGAAATCTGGGTACATAACTCTTCTTACATCTAAACAACAAGGAGATATGCACCTTCCAGAGTGAGTGTGAAGAGTCAAAATTTAGCAAAAGAATTGCTTCATTAAATTTATATAGGAGCTCCAAGAAGTTTGCCTATATAGTGGAACCCTGCTTAACAGACATCCCTCAACAGTGGATACCCATTTAGAAAATTCTGCGTACTTCCTAGAATGAAGCCAAACACACTTAAAATAGAGCCGACTATCTATCTACAAAACAGCGAACAGGCACGCTAAAAAAAGAGACAGTGGTCATCCATAGATACTTCATTGTCATCATAAAGCTGTCAAAAGATCTTCATCCTAAACTGTCTTGAAGCAAATTTGCAGCTGACCTCCTTTGCAGTCTTTCTACAAGTCTCTTAACAAGTGGTATTGCCTTCATTGTTTACAGAGTTTGACGATATGTACACAATTCTAGAAAAAAGGAGCTGTACACTAGTGAAAGCATGCTTTCACTAGTGTAATTCTTAAAAGAATTTATGTGACAAATCCTATCTAATGTAAGATCACAACCTAATTATTTTTATTATCAGAGTATTGATAGTTATAACACAAACCCAGTGGACCAATTTTAGTGGTGGAAACCCTAAAATAAATTAATTCTGTGTCATTTCACTATTATTATTATTTTGTTACTATAGCTCGACTAAGTATAGTACACATTTTCATTTCTCTGCTGCAGGAAAGGAGTTGGTCAAACTTCAGAACGGAAGGATGGGAAAAGGTTTGTGCTAGTGATGGAATAACAAATTAAAAGATTAAGGCATTTTATAGTGTCCTCTAGCTATCACACTCTACAGACATTACATTCCCTCGTTTCCAAAGTTGTGTCTAACCAAGCTATCCTGTTAATCATTGTGTTCAACTTCGCCAGTTTCTGGGTTTGCAAGCCGAATCATTGGCCCTCAAGTCTTATGTTTGTGATAACAAAGTGCACATATTATTGCTTTCTACATATTGCCTGGCAATTTCAATCACTCATCCTTGTAGGTGCCTACCCAAAAAGAGTTCTCAAACTCAAGAGCCAGTTGCCTTGCTGTACCCACTGATCCATATAAATACCACCACACAGATGATGACGATGATTGGCTGGTAGGTTAACACTATTTGGGAGCTAGTCCTATATCCAGATTGTTTTTTTCAACAGTGATACTAGGAACATCTTTGTCATAGTGATATTGGAAAATTTCAAGATCATTGTCACTCAAAATTGGCGCACTCAGGTAGGTTAAGGCAGGCTCCAGACATATTGTACATGATACATAAGTATGCGAAGATATTGCAATAATTCGCGGAAGTGTTATTACAATATACGGATATTGAATGGCCGGCGTGTGAAGGCTTCTTAGCTTTGCTAGCAGTGCTATTGCCATTAGTCTGTACTGTATAGGTTTGTACTATCGCTAGTTGTGAACTAGACATGTCTAACTCGCAACACGGCTACAAGTGGACGCAGAGTTTTGTGTTTCTGGAAGCAACAAACGGGGAAAAGGCTCAAACTTGTTCGTTTAGTAGCCGACCTCAGCTTGCTACCCCCCCAACGCAGTGCCGAATTCGAGAGAACTCGGTGTGTAATACCGATAACTGGAAACAGCTATCATGCATCCTTTACAATCCGACTGGAAATACGGTCCCCACCACTCCTTAAGAGCAGGAGAATTAGTAGAATTTATAATTAGCTGCCTTTCTGGTGTATTTTAAGGCATTTTTTTCGATTTACTTGTATTGTGTACTTACCATACCTTTTTTCCAGTTAGTTCTGAATTCTGCGTGTGAAGAGCATTCGAATGGTACCAAGTTTGCTTGGTTAAAAGCAATATTCGGCACCGCATACACTGAAATATAGTTAAGGAAGTCTTAATTAGTGGACGTTGTTTACGAGAGGGCAGGGTGTTTCCATGGAAACCAACTAGTTTGTTTACATTATCAGCCACATAACAATAACAGGATACAAAACAAAAACCACTACTGCACTTCATGCTTTCAAAATACACCATAAACTTTCTGTGGTCAGTAGTCTTAACAATGCTTGTCCATAATTCAGAGCCTGCCTTAACCCACCTGAGCATGTGCACTATGGTGGACATGTTTCTGATTTCTCCTGGCCATCATCAACATTCCTGGCCTGTAAACAGTTATGATGATTAGTGTCTGGCCCATGCTTTGACAGTTCTCTTCACTGAGGGAGTAAAATGTCAGGAAATGAACTGGTATAGTGCACATGCACCAGTTTTGAGTATGATAACAACCAGTACTGGGGAGTAGCATCATTCCAACAGAGGCGGCGCCGGCATTTCAAAAGTGGTTAGGCCTCTGCAAATGAAAGATCACTCGTGCATGTGTACAGGGGTGGGTTGGGGGGGGGGGGGGTGGTGCAGGGTCTACAACAGGCAATGTGCGCAGTAAAAACGGTCGTTTCAGAAACAGGAAAGACGGGGCTGGTGGGGAGTCTCCGCAATAGGCCTAGCTACGTGTAGGGCTAGACTGAGAAGCAGAACTTCTGCAAGCAGCGGAATGCGCCATATCGCTAGCAGCTTCACGTTGTATATGCATGTTTATTTAGCAACACGTGGGTGCCGATGCAGTCTGGGAACGAGACTAAAGACCCACTGAAAAGTGGTCCAGCCAAGGCCGGACCAGCCGGACTGGCGACGCCACCTCTGTCCAAGGCCTTTTCTGGCTCCAGTTTATGATTGCTTAATACCAACGGCTATCGCTTTCTTCAAAATTGTAACAACATAGAGATTATGTATCCTCACCTCATGAGAGGTTAGGTATTATGGATGTTGTCTTCCTCTCATTGACAAAGCTGAATTTGTCTCTACTGAATAGAAGTCCCCCAAACCTTCCTGTAAACGTAGCAGTCTCAGATTATGGACTTAACCACACAGACGTTACTTGTTGTAGTCTTGAGTCACATGTGTGGCAGTCCCAGGTAGAAATCCTGTTGCATATTTCAATTGCATTAAGCGATGTAATGCAGAACATAAGGGTGGGGCTCATAAGCATTGTGTAAATGTGTCAAGTATTCATTAGTTTACACAGCACATATGACCCCTGCCTTCAACGAAAGTTCTTGCACTACAACACTTTGAACGCACTAACACAATTGAAATACCCAACGGAAGAATGTTCGATTTCTTCCCGTGACTGCCACATGTGGCTGTGTTAAACTGTGCAAAAAAAATCTGTTTTCAAGTAATTCATGAAAGATTTCACTGGTGTGGTCGCATTGTCCTCCAGAGCCTTTCAGTAGGCCATGAAATACATTAGACAGGATTTACTTAGTTATGTCTCGGGGAAATATGTCTTGGAAAGTAATTACCACTCCTAGTTCAAGACCTGTACTAGCCTCTGCAATTTTTGTCATAAAATGTGAAACCTATTAATGTGACCTGTATCCTTTTATCACTGTAAGGAACTGGAGCAAGATATTCGGGGAGCTATCTTGAGCTTTGCCGCATTCTGTCCTAGGAGGAGAGTGGCTGTTGTCCTGGAGTATGGTAGAGCAGCGAAATTTGTACCATATGCATTAGCAAGAGCTTTCAAGGAGGTAAAAACCATAATGACAATGGATAGAATGTTAAGCCTTGTTCCTAGGCCACTTCCAGCCCTACTTTATACTTCCCATTTGTGTTCACGTTAATATCACTCTTCTACTTCTGTGTATTATTGCAAACACAAAACTGAAGGTAAAAGTAGGGGAGGCCTGGAGCAAGCTCTAAAACGTGGAATAGAAATGATGAAACAAAATGAAATGAAACAGAAATGAAACAAAACTGGAGACCACATCCAACCACAACCACATCTTTCTCCTGCTGAATGATGAATTTCTAGCGTCAATTTCTGCTTGCACTAGTTGGGATTAATGTAACAATCTAATAATCAACTACAAATCATGCATTTTTGGACCTCGTTTTCTGTTCCTTCTCAAAAGTAACTCTCGAAATGATTTCTGCCTAGCAATGGTCTTGCAGTGAGTGCTTGCTACTAACAAAAGTGGATGCTCTTTCAGCAATATTTATCACTCCACTACTACAACAGAAGGCAGTTCATTAACAAATCTAACTTTTACCTCTTTTCCAGGTATTATAAAACTAGACTACTGAAGTTTCATCACATCCTTCACCACGTGAACAACTTTTCAAAACTATGGCTCATCACCGTTATACTCTTTGAAAGTTGAAGTAGAAGCTGAGTCTGTAAATTGGTACAGACAACAGATCGGCTGTCCTTGACAGCTCCTAATTGAAAACCACATATTCAAATATACCTCAGCTTGTTTGACCCAACTCCTAGAGTGCATTTGGACTCTCCACTCGAATTAGTATATTCAGTGTAGTTTCTGGGCAGAGCTTGTAACTGTTTTATGCACTGTAGGGTTACTTCGACCATATTTCGGTCATCTCAGTTGCATGCCTGTTGTGTACATGTGACACATTACAAACTTCCAGGCTACTAATCTCATTCTGAATCAGAGTGTAGTTGAGAAGCTTCTCCCTTTTGTTAAATTAGTATCTCTTTCAGAAGGCTTATAGCATTCCTGGTGAGGTTGGTGTTTCTTAGATCTTACACATCTGCCCCTGGAGGAGTGCCTTGGTTGCATGATTGTGGTAGAAATACCAGGAGTGTAACCAAATAGCTGTAGGTATTCTGTAAGAATATTGGAGAAGCTTCTCAACTACACTTAAGCTTTGATCCAAATAGGAAGCATCCCTTTGAAGTTTGTAATGTGTCACACACACAAGAGGCATGCAACTGAGATGACCAAAGTATGGTTGATGTAACCCAGATGTTATATAATCAGTGTGGTACATTAATGATCTTAGCAACCACCTAACAGCCTACAATAATACTGTTATGTACTCAGAAACTTGCAAGCGTCAGTGAGTATACATCTGTATCTACAAAACCATGCAGAAAATTTCATTTCCCTTGGCACAGGTCATTGTGGTGAATTTCAACTATGAATTCAAAGCTTATGATCCAAAAACATGTGTCAAAGTAAGGAAATATCCTCCTGTTAATATTAGGAGGATAACGTTCCACCCTTATACTATACTCAGCCTGGATCCCAACGAGGTAAAAATAACTGCTTAATTAACTGCAGTGTAGTAGGCTTTAGTAATAATCATAATAATAAAATCTATTACAGTATGAGCAGTTGACTAAGAAAATGGAGGAGATCTGGGAAGTCCCAGGACAAAATCCACCACCTGAACAAGTTCCATCCCAAGGACAAGCTGCTTCCAAAATTCAGTCAATTCCATCTACAGGTAGAGATGTAATGCTAAAGCAGATCAGTGCTGCTCATTGTGTATCTTGTCTGCCATGCAGAACCTCAATCATCTACTACAATTGTATTGTACTCTATTGCTACATTTGAAGGAGTGAAGATTATTGGCACTTTGCACACATCAAAATCAGAGAGCAATTAATGTAAACAGAAATACATGTGGTACAAGCTGTTTTTCCCATGGTTTATATAGGTACAAGGTTGTAACAGAATTGTGAGCAACATCCAGAGCTGTGAAAGCTTTTCCTGAACCAGTGTATGGAAGTTTTTAACAGTTTTAAAAGTGTCAATAAAATTGCAAATACACCCTAGTGCCATGAAACTGTGTGCTGAGTTATTGACAGTGTATATGGTATTTAAATAGATTCCAAAGTACATGGCAGTATATAAGTCACATCCCACTGTGTGACCTCTTGTCTTGTTTACTTGTATTGTAATGTAGTGAGTATACAGCTACAATAACACCTCACAAGGAGTGTCATACTACTCTGTGCTTCAATTTCTGCAGGTTTTCCACTGGAGAGTGATTTTATTGTTGTCCTTCCAATGCAAAATGAATTTGAAAAGTCCGCAAGTAAGTAATGGTGCAACATTATCAGCTGTCTCCACCACCCTCGAAGAGTATGATTCAAATGGAAACGTTTGTCTTTGTCACATCTTATACACTCAGTGTCTTACTGCTGTGTTTAACAGGGAACCTCTCCAAGCATGTACATTTAAATTAAATACCTGTAAAGTCATCATCTTAAGGTAATGGGATACAGTTTGTTCGTAACGTTCAACTGTGCATGCACACGAACGATTCTCTATGTACTTTGAACTGATGCCATTAGCGCTGTCGAGTATCTTTATTATCAAAAATAGTGTTCAGTATCTATGGATCTGAGGAAACCTAGTTATCAACGTACTGTACGATGGACAATGCAGGGCCTGACGGAGCCATTTTCTGAATATCGTTTGCTGTTGTCATTTTACAGAGGCGAAAAGTCGTGAGGTGTATACAGTACAGAAAGGGATAACTTATTTCTCAACAACCAAACGACGCTTGCAAAAAAAAAAATGCTCCGTCAGGCCCTTGAGTACGTTAAAAACTGTCGATCTGGACTATCGCTCAGATTTTGGTTCAAAGTTTGACCGCCCACGAGAGACAGTTCGTACATGGTAACCCATTTCTTCTGGCTGTGTGTACGCATGAGGTGCCTCTCTATTTATGTTCCATCTTTTGTAGCCGTAGTCTGGTGCAATTGAAGGAGAAAAGAAAAATAACTTTAAAAATATGTATGGCAAAAGTATATTAGGTGAAATATATACTTTAAATTAATTCCACTTTATATCTTTTCTGCATGTGCAGCTACTGTGTTTTTGGATGACATAACCAAAAAAGGATGTCTTTCAGTTAACGCCTTGCTACTTTCAGTATACCCACTGACAGTTGGTGGGTGGTGGTATTTGTGGCAGAGGAATGTCAAGAAACACTTCTTTGAGTATGAACCACCTAACCGGCAGCATGGACTAAGGTGTGTCAGAAGTTAGCCTCATTCCCAAAACTCACTTTAGCATCTGGGAATGGGACTGTCCACAAGTCTGTATATATACATGCATGCCCTTGAAGGTTTATTGAGACTTGATGACAATTACTATTCACAATAACAATTTACAGATACCCAGTATGTCACAACTAACCAAGAAAACAACATGCAGTTTGATCCCTACTCCTTCAGTTTACTCTAATCTGAAGCTCAGTACTTTTTCATTGCAGAGCTATTTTTTGTTGCTCTGTTCACACATACATGCAGTCTTCAGTTTCAAGAGCATAAATGTGAACATGATAGCACTAACAAGTCAAGGGACGAAATGAGGCTCGCATTTCCAGGTTGGTGTACTCATAACCTTTCTCTGAAGTGTGGAAAAGTCCCCTGCAAGTTCAAGTTCAGTCTCTACGAGAGATGCAGAATGCAATTATGACTTTATACTCCTGTAAAGGACAATATTATTATAATGATGACCTGGATCATGTACGTATAGAACAACCATTGGATTAGTTTCTTAGATTAGATTACATTTGCACACTAGCAGTAGTCATCTGAGTGACACAACAATAGACACATTCAATGGTACACTGTGTATGTATAATTATATGGAAGGAGAACAGTACTAACGATGTGTTGTGTTGTTGCTGTTGTTGATTGCTTTGAAGATTAACATGCCATGGTATCTGCAATTTTGTCTAATATCAATGCAGGTCAGATATAGCAGCAAGAATGGTACACTAACAATAAATCATTCTAGTTCCTTCAAGCTCAAAATATGTAATGCCTGAAGAGCTAAGTATAGGAAATTTATTCATGTAGATCTCAAATGCAGATCGAGGTAGCTAGTACTTACACTGCAAAAACATTTGGGTTACTTCTATTGTTTTGTCCCTGGAAGAACCTTGGTTTCATAGATATGGTAGAGATACTTGGAATGTAGCCAAATAGGTTTTCTGATTAAAGAAGAAGCTCTTCAATGGACTTTCAAGAAAACCTATTTAATATAGTATGACATCACTGATGCAAGTGTTGTCACAGTGAATTTAACACTGTATAAACGTACTTGGTTAAAGTGTAACCTGATCTGAGTTGCTCATCCAGTTTTAGGGTTCTAATCCTCAAGCACAATTAACACACTTAAAGTCTAGATCCTGTAAAGCCATATGCACACTGGCATGGATATAATAATGCAAATTCATAGTCCTCTTGAACTGCCCTTCTACAGAAGGACAGATGGAGTATTTGAGCAAATGCATGAGGGCCATATCACTACAAAACGACTCAAAGTGTTTTCTAATTGAGTGGTTATAGTACTCCATACTGCATACTGATATCATCAGAAAGCTTCACAGGTTAAGAAAGCTTTCATTCAATACCAAGTTCATACTCTGAATTCATTACAATCAACCCTGCATGCCTTAAAATTCAGTGCAGCAGTGAGAGTAGCTAACCTCTTGTACTTCCAACGAACTTACCTATGAAGCCCATGCATGTTAACTCTGTTTATGAACTGATTTACTGAAAGTGTTGAGTGCAGATTATCCCCTTGCCTGCCGTACCCTCCTCATGCACTGTGTAGGGCCAATGGCGCTATTTAGCCCTAGCTTTTGGGCAACAGTGGAGGTCTTCCACAAAGTTCCAGCAGAAAACTTCAGAATGCGAGTGGCAGGGTTATCTTGTTGGGTGGCAGTTATACGTGGCAGTGCTGGCATTTTTTCAATGTTTTGTTAACTTATTCCGCATTTCGCGTTTACAGCGTCGATCTCTGTAGGAGTGCCAGTCCTGAAATGTGATACCGGTAGTTTATTTGTGTATTGCATAACTACAATATCATTTTTTGCACAGAAAATGAATAGTACGTAAAATACTATTAGCACGATATGCACGCGAAATGAAAGTAACTGGGTGTTTGAAGTAGTCGGTTCCCGTCTTGCAGCCTAGCAGCCCGCCCGCCCGCATGCTTCCTGTGAGATGGGGTCAGACCAAAACACATAAATTGGAATGGTCTAAATGGCAATATTTAAACTGCATGGCTACTACTTACCTATTTCTGAACCAATGGTTTCTTTAACTTCGGCCTTGAGAAGGTTGATAGGCCTATCCGTACGTGTAATGTGCTCAGAACTATCGGTCATTTTTGACACCTAGCGGTTGTGCTCCTAGGTCTACGTCTTGGGAGAGCTCTAGCATGGGATCCGGCGCACGCGATTGTGAGTTCGCGTTACTTATAAAATTGGCCCTTCCGGCTACCGTAAATAGCTGTAGAGTTTCGTTTGATGCGTTATATTGGAGCACCGGTACTCGTCTTTTGACGGTCATCTCCGTGAATGCCTCAGGCTCCGCTTCTCTACCAGTCGACCGAGCGAGAAAAGGAAAAGTAGTAAGCACACAATATTGGTCTCGTTTATTAGTTGCATAAACTTGCTCTTTGTTCTAATATTTGCTTATTATTTGCAGGGGCGCATCTAGTTAAAAAGGGGGTGGGCCCGGAAGAAAATTATGATGTCAGAAATGCCTCTCGTTTCTATTTCCATTAGCGACAGTACGTTACCATCCGTATGATATAGGGTTGGGTTAGGGCTGGTATAAATACCACATAGCATACGGAATGGTAACGTACTGCCGTTAATGGTTTGTCTCGTTTTGTGCTGAGCGCGGAAGAATACTATTATAGAAACGACTCTCGTGGCAATTCACTGCGTTTCAAGCTTCAACTGAAGTAGCCTATGACGTCTATATCCATGGAGAGGGGTTTTGTGCACTGTCACTGTGCAAATTCGCTTCTATCCTAGATCCGCCACTGGTTATTTGATAGGTGAGAAGGCAATATGGTATGAGTGTGCAGCCGTATTTTATAAGCCACAGGTGAGTAAAAATATGGCACAAGAGTCCAATATCCAGCCATATTGCCTTGTCATCACAGCAAAGTTTCCTATACAATCCATGTCATGCTTTATACTGGATTAGGTAAAGGAAAGAAATCAACTATAATCCACACGAGTTGTAAAATGATTTATCTATTCAATCCACTGCTGATTTTCATTTGAATCTCAAGTTCTGAGAAATGCAGTGTGAAACCCAATGCTTTATTCTATAGAATAGTTTGCTGTGGATCACCCTGTATTAATATATATTAACCCTTATTTCAGTAACACCAACAAAATAGTTTAAAGTTCGTATGCACTGCCCTTTTGGGATAGCAAGAACATGTAAGCAGGATTAATTATTTGAACCCTTTAGTGCACTTTTGGTTACATCATACTGTGCACTGCACTGAAAAGATAGTCTCTGCGAGCTTGTGCATGGGTTCTGCATCAGCAGAAAGGGTGGGACAGGGGAGGTGGGTTGGGTCACCCGCACAGTACTGTGCACATGGTGGCTGCTAGGCTTGGCTATAAAAGAACCATGGCTGGCACCAGCCAATTCTCACACTGACTGCATGAACAGGCTTAGAAAATGCCTACTCTCACCGTTTAGGGGGTTCATTTCTTGCAGGGAAGGCTTCTTGGGCTCTGAACGGGTGTTTGCCAAGTGAGTATGCTGACTATTGCATGCTCGTTAATGAGTAGGCACAGTTAAGGTCACAGGTCTGCTTATTAATTAAGTCTAAAAGTCCACTTGGGTTCAGTTTTGGAGTCAGAGCTCAGATATGGTGTGTTACAGGCATGTATAGGCTAAAAGTAGTCTCAAAGAAGTTAGGTGTTAAGAGATTAACACAATAATAAAAAAAGGAGAAAAAAAACAGTTGAACATCGTTTTTAAGAAGAGGGTACCAAACACTGTCCTTTAACATGTTTACTGCCCATGCACGGTACAAAGGTCATTGTGGCATGCATATTAATTTTAATAAGCTTCAGGCTGCTGGCCTGTTTCTAGAAGAAAGTACTGTAAGTTAGTAATAATGCCGTTTTCATCCATAACTATATTTCTTATTTGGGCAGCAGTTACGAGTTCATTCCTATTAGAGCACATGCTGCATTTGCTACGCAGCATATGCCAGTATGAACTATGAAATAAATAATACTTGTCATGTAGGCCTATTGGAAATACTATGGGTGCATATACTAAGTATATAATACAAACATAATATGTACTTAATGAAAGACTTGACACTTAGCTTGATTCAAACTGAACAGCATTCAGATATGGGAATATTTTATATTTAGCCCTCCATTTGACACTGTTTAATTGAGAAAGGCTGTCAGGCTTGTAGCAAAAGGGGTTTGAGGGAAACTATCCAGACTGCTCATAGAATAGAAGGGATAGCATAGGTCCCTGCTAGCTTCATGGTAGTCTGTGTTCCCAACACATTGCCCCTGTGCTGATGCTTCAGCTTTCTCTCCTGATTGCCTCTTGTTTCATCTACATTGATTTGGTACTAATTGGCGAGATTGATGCATGTGTCTGTATGCAGTGTGCAGGTAGTACCACATTAGGAACAACACCCTCTTCCTGCAGCGCACACCTTGGTCCCCAAACCTCCTTTAAAGAAATCCTATCTATGGGCTTGGTAGTGCTTTGGTGTTTAGAGGGAGCTGAACTGAGGGTGTCAACAGCATCATCTGAAATGGCCTGTGAATAGATGCAACATGACAAGCTGTATCTGATTCCTCTCTCCTAGGTTTGAACCACTTTCTTATAGATGACTACAGAATAACATGTTATGCACTGTCCAAAAGAACACGGTGAGGAAGTCTTGAAGCAGTCTGATCAACAGTGAGCTAATGAAACTGGGTTTCTTAATCTACGTCAAACTCAACAAGGCTGTGGATGCAGTGATCAACAGGCCATGGCAACCATTATCAATGATATCACACAGATCTTGAGTGAAAGTGGTTCACTAGTCAAGATTGTTAATGAATTTACCAAAAATTTCCGTAAGTTCTTTGCTCTGGTTTGCCACATCTTAACAATATCTGGTATATAGAAATTGTTGGTATTGCAGGACCAATAGAAATCTCATTACGTAATGCATATGATTATGGTGACCTGTTACATTTCATTTTTAATTTGCAGCTGAGGAACATAGGAAAGCCATATGGATCTTTGCAATACTCGCAGTGGTGGTAATAGTCGTTACCATAAGAAAATGTATGTATGAAAATTTTAATTTATGGTTGTTATATTCATTTACTTAGGAGCGTGGGTAATAGAGTGGAAAATTTACCTGCGGTTATTATTGACAGCTTTCTCAAATATTTCTTTGCTTTGCAGCTGTACCCAGTGGCATAGCCAGGTCATACATAGTCAATGCCCGAGCGCAGCATGGGCACACTGTGTATCTGCATGAGAATTCTGTGCAAAGTGTAGAAGTAGCTGGGGGAGGGGGGAGTTAGGGGCATGCTCCCCTACAGCCTTTTACCACTGTCCAGTTTTTGATTGCTTACAGTATGCAAAAATGAAAGCGATGAAAGCCCTCCTCCTTCCAGAAGAGTAACTGCTGACGGATCTGAACCATGTAAGTTAATTTAACCTAATGTTGCAGGTTTGTAATACTGTTGTGCTTTTGCTTACATCAACAATGAACTTTGGAGGTAGGCTCTGTCCTGCATAGTAGAAAGTGTGAGACAAGGGAGGTGGGTGGGTGTCATCCTATGGATGACAGAATTGGTGGCTTGACTGTAAAAAGATTTTGCTCAGCACCAGGTGGCCCATTTTTCTTCCTCTTTACACTAAGATTGCTTAGCCTATACTTGTTGAGCGCAGACTTACTTCTGATAAACATAGTTTTAGACGTAACCCTCTCTCTGTGTAATTTAACTGGACATGTCTGCATACTGGCAAAGAATATGTAGTATCTCAAAGTATAAGAGAGTATATAAGCATGATAGCAGTACACAAGTATTAAATAGTCAGTGTAGAAGGTGCATGTGTTCCTGGTAGCCAGGCTAGCACAATAGTGACTGCATGCAGCAAATCCAAAGAAGAAACATATCTTATGAGGGTATTACAGTGTTCCTGCCATTACTCTGCCATATTAGATGTGTTTTTTGTTAGCAACTTGTCTAGTGTCAATCTTTAAATTAATGCACTGTAGATTTGAGTTAGGTCAAACGTTTCAATGGTAAATTTTATCTTAATTTGCAGCTCAGCAAGAAAGAAATACTGTGTAGACTTGTGGATCTAATTTGGCTGCATTTATATTCTTGGGTCCTGGGATGCATCTATCATCAGGTAAGTGTTAATCTTGTAGGCTGGCCTGGGAATGAGGCTAGAATCTTTGTAGCTGTTAGAACTTCTTGCATTGATCCTGTACTTACTGTGAACTATCCATGATGTCATAGTATATGAACACAAACATGTGTAGTAATCTATTGGTTATCACTTCTGACCAGTGTGACTAGGAAGGAGGCTGGAGGCTGTAGTGCTAGTCCTTGTCAGTTGCTGCATGCATGGTGGCTTGTAGCTAACCTTGTCTCCAATCCCCTCCTCCTCATGGGAGGGGACTGGAGACAGGGGAAGGGCCTGGGGAAGGGCCTGGGGGTGAGGCTAGGTGGTAAGAAATAGAGCATCTGTCAATGGCATCATTGGTCTGTAGTGATAGACCTATACGTAGCTGAATTATAGGTATAGGTGGTTATGTAGGTATAGCAACCTCACTGCATGGTATTCTTGTGCTTTCAAAAGAAATGGACACTGTCTGTGAATACTAGCCATGGATTCTGCTCTAATTTGTGGAAACAAGAATCAATTGCCATGCCCCACCCACTTTACAGAATATCCTAGCTGTTGTATGGTAACTTACTGCAAAGTATGTATTGCATCTGAACATCAAGGTTACATGTTAGCAACAGTTTAGCCTCGTACCCAGGCTCTCGGTGGCCGGGGAAAGAGAGAGCCTGGTATCCACTGTTTGTGCATGCGCTTAATTTCCCAGACGTCTTGGGAAATTGTAAACTATTGTGCTATATCCGTACAACCGTGACGACATAACGTACACTTACTCCTACATCGTCCGCACATTTTCTACCAACGATGTAAGCATTTCGATCGTTCTCCTGCGCCCTCCAGCTCTCTCCGACTGGTAGCTACTTCTGATGTGAGTCTGAGGAAGTACAAGTAGCTACTAGATTTGATTTTTGCTGAGAAAAAGACGTGTTTATACGGCTACTGCCTGGTAAGTCTGTGTGATACCAGTGTTACCGTTTGTCATAGACCGTAAGTTAGCAAGAACTTATACCGAATAAAGGCGGTGTAGTTCAAGCTGTAGTGTGGTTGTTTCACTCTTCGCTGCACTCTACTGTACAGGTATACTTGATAAATTTGTACGTCACACTATGAATCACGTGGATAAGTATTACGCGTTCCCCTCCCACTTTTAGCTAAACACGTGTTCAGCAAGGGATAATTACACGCATGCACGAACAGTAGATACCAGGCTCTTTTTCTCTCCGCCCATCAAGAGCCTATGTACGAGGCTAGCAACAGTTCTAATATCAGTCTTTCAGTTGTGTTGATGCATGACTTGAGTTTTATGATTATGATGTCGTTTGATTGCATTACTATGACCTGCAGCAGTTTATCTTAATTTGCAGTTAAGGGTGCAATGATGGTGGGTGTTCGTATCTTGGCTGCATTTGTAGTGGCAGCAGCAATTTTCTGGATTCTAAGGGAGGTCACTACTACTGCTCACCCAACAGCAGGTATGCATGAATCAACTTCATACTGTGAACTATCCATGATGTCTTATTGCTCTAATGTTCTGAAAATACACCCATACTCAAAAACCCACCCACTCCTTGTATAGGGTGCCTATTGAAAATGCCCATCAAAACTAGCAGTGAAGTAATGTTGAAAACTTCATTGTATGTGCTGGCTTTTTCTTTTTTGGAGATTATGGTGTATAGATAGACATGTATGCATGGAGATTGTCAACAAAGATAGAACACTTACTGGTTGGCACATCTTATCTTCGAGAACTTGAAGACTTTCTGATTGAGGTCAATGGACAGTGGAACTCTTTGCTGCTGTTTCTTTTTTTTTGCTAACATAATTAAATTGATGCAAGTTATGCATAGGTGGCGGAACTGGAGGCGGGGCTGTGGGGGCAGTTATATTGGTGGGCAGGGATTGGCAACTGTATCTCTAAGTTCTAGAAAAGCTACCAACACAGGACATGAATTAGCAAGAAGAGAGAAGCTAGAAGCCTAAACTATATCACAGCTAGTAAGTTCCCCCCCTGCATCTAATTGTTTATTTAATTAACACTCCATGAATATAAGTATCCCACCATCATAAGCACTCAATCTGGCTGCCAATTTCAAGAGTACGCACTGGTACTTGGCGGTTATTGCAGGAGCTTCAGAATTAAGATTATTATGTAGAGGCACCATGTCTACAAAGTAGTGTGGACCTGTTGTTTAGGAGAGAAATTGGATACTCTAAGAGAACTCGACAATGAACATGACTGATTTGCTGTCACTGTTGTATGTGCACATTTTCTTGGAGAAGGGACCTTGAAGTACTGTGTACCAATGTGTTTACCGAAAAACAATCTTGTGTGCAGCAACTGATGCAGTAACTGTTGTTTCTGCAGAATTGCCATTTAACCAGTAGCATGCTAATGCTATGAAAAAGAGCACATTGACTGTATAGATACCACAGTTTGTCATTATTTATGTACCATAAATTTACAATTTACCACAGGACCATTCCAAATCCCATCCCATCCTCCCTCCACTGACCATGTTCCCTCCACTGATCGTCCTCCCTCCACTGATCGTCCTCCCTCCACTGATCGTCCTCCCTCCACTGATCGTCCTCCCTCCACTGACCGTCCTCCCTCCACTGACCGTCCTCCCTCCACTGATCGTCCTCCCTCCACTGACCGTCCTCCCTCCACTGACCGTCCTCCCTCCACTGATCGTCCTCCCTCCACTGACCGTCCTCCCTCCACTGATCGTCCTCCCTCCACTGACTGTCCTCCCTCCACTGACCGTCCTCCCTCCACTGATCGTCCTCCCTCCACTGAACATGCTCCTCCCTCCACTGATCGTCCTCCCTCCACTGAACATGCTCCTCCCTCCACTGATCGTCCTCCCTCCACTGACCGTCCTCCCTCCACTGACCGTCCTCCCTCCACTGACCGTCCTCCCTCCACTGACCGTCCTCCCTCCACTGACCGTCCTCCCTCCACTGACCGTCCTCCTACCTACCATCCTCCACCTACTTACTTACCCACAGTCTCTCCTTCACCTGGTACATTGGATTACATACTGGAGAGTCAGTGTGAGACTCTCTAAGCATGCATCACCTATGGGGGTCTACTGGTCCAAAAATATCACTATACTCTTTCCTTAAGTTTTACCTGTAGTTATTGGTAGCCTGAGGTCTGACTTGCTTGATGTCAACATGTTGTTAATTAAATTTGTTAGCCAGTTTCATGCAGAATACCACACAGGACTCGACTCTCAAACATTTGGTTAATTGGAGAATGCAAACTCCATAGGGTGATGTAAAGAGACACTTTCACACTATTTGTAGTCATCTCATATGCTTCAAATGTGAGGTTATCATGGCTAGTGGCCTATGTGGGTGTCTTTGATGCATGACAAGGTGTTTTGAGCACTAGTAGAGCATAATTATGTGAATGTGCAACATTGTCGGGGTGAGGATGAGCAAGCAGTGCACTGCAGCATTGAACTATCGATTGAACTTTTATATAACTGAAGCATTTGCCAGTAAAGTATTAGATCACAGCACACAGGCCATGCAGGTAGCTAAACGAGGTTTGTCACTCCACTGTCTTTGCTGTAGAGAAATTTGTATGGTTGTAGAGAACAGGTTGTCAAGAGCTATTTGTCCTGTCTAGGCAACTACTCTGCCTAGCTTGTCATGCATGCTTGTCATGTGTATATAGTTCTCAATTTAGTATACACTCAGGTGACCTCCAGGGCAAAATATGTACAACAACTGTCATTGATTATTGTGCGACTAATGTCTAGCTACTACTCTCAATGGTCTAGATATTTGTACCTAATAGTTCAGTGTGTGCTTTTGGAATGCTGATTATTCTCCAAATTATGCTTGCATAATTTATCAAGGCCTGGTTGGGGGGATGGGGGAGGGGAAGGGCATGCCCTTAGACTCCGACTCCCCTATATTGGCTGACAGCTACACAGCCAGCTGGGTCAAACGAAACAGCAACTTGTCATGACTGTCCCACCCATTTAAGCTGTAAATGGCTGCCCATTAAATGATAAATGCCCCACCCATTGAATTATAAATGTGCAACCCTTTAAGCCAACCCATTAAGCCATAAATGCCCCATTCCCATATCCCAATTATGTTGAACTTCACACTTCATGTGTGTGCAAAGTTTTCACATGGTGAACATCAATATGCCAGCCAGTGTTGGTGTCCCCTCCCCACTTGACACACAACCAACTTCCAAAAGTCAAAGTTCAAAGTTGAAAGCCTTTTGCATATGCATAGAACACACGCGATAATAGGTCCGCTGACCCGAAAAAGTTTTTCCTCATATCCATCTACTATGCTGGTCCCGGTGTTGGCCATTTGAACAGCTGGTCACTGCTGGCTTTCAGTTTTGAACATAGCTGCAGTGCATAGATTGCCGCATATTATTGTTGGGAAGGTGCATGGTTGTTTAGTCCTTGTGAAAAACAGCACATGGATTTGCATGTGCTTGCTTTGGACTTGCAAACATAGCCAAGCCAGTACTGCAGGCACCCAGGCGAGCATAGTTTAACGCCAGAAGCACAATAAACTTAAACACAAAACGACCACACACTTTCTTCATTGTAGCTTCGCAACAGATCCAAGTTGGCTATGCTTACTAGCGCAAAATGATGATGCCCACTTTGAGTGTATGGCTAGACAAAGTTGAGTAATTTGCTAAGAAAATGCCACATAGTATATGAAAATAAATAATATTTGTGCCAACCTACCAACTGCATTCCATTGTTCAGAAATCTATTGCGGAATGGCCTTAGTACCCAAAAGAAGGAAGGTACAAATTATGAATGACCTGCCATTGCTTCTCATGCATCCACTGAACATTTTAGGCATATACAGTAGTCACATGTGTAGTGTGTACTATCGCACTCCAATGTCAGCACATGCACAACTTATTGCAAAACATCTCAACACCAACTACGATACAAATCCAGTGGAACTTTTCTTTACACAGTGTACACATTTGCTTTTACTATTGCTATAACTATATTATAATATGTATTGCCACAGAACCACCCCAAAGGGAGCCCTACTCTTCTCCAAAACGTCACCCTCCTCCCCCAAGTGACTCACCCACAATCCCTCCTTCCCCTGGTATGTTCATCTTGCACCTGTATGACATGTAATTATATGACTATATCACAGCCCAAAATTAGCTCCATTAACAACAGCAAAATGTTTTTCTTGTACATGTAAACAGTGAAAAAAGTGTAATAGCTCACTGATTGGCTGAAAAACAGACTGTCAACAGTGCAAAAGTATAATAGCTCACTGATTGGTCAGTGACTTGTAAGTAGCAGCAATTTGCTGTAAACCATCTAATGTAAACTTGTAAACTTGTAACAACAACTTGCTGTAAACTATATGGTATACCGTAAACTTGTATACAATAAACTTGTCTATCTCATACACTCCTGAATGGCATAACTGCACTCGGCTTCACCTCGTGCAATTAGCCATTCACTTGTGTTATTAATCCCGAATTGTATGAGAAAACATGTATGCATATCGCTACATTTTATGTACAATTAATTTCATTACTAATTGAGGTAATGGTGATTTTCATAAGCTAGTTTAGTAAGTCATGAGTACACATGCCAATAACGGTCTTGAGTTTAGTGATTTGTTATTTAAGAAAAACTCTACTGCCAAATGACCCCACTTCTGTATTGGCTAGATAGGACTGAGCAGGTTATACAGTAGACCCATGCTAATGTGACCGTTGAAAAATTGTTCAGATTAGTGAATTTGTTCGGATTTAGTGAAATGATACTTCTTGAATGGGAGTAGTTGTCATTCCTGTATTAAATGTGCAGCAAAATATGAATATCATTATTTTGGGTGTTCAGAAAAGTAAGGGTTCAGATAGTGGGGTTCTGATTAGTGAGGTTTAGGGCCTGCTGTACTGAACTCTTGCTATATAATGTTTCTGTTGACAAAGCAGGTTGAGTAGAGGGATGGTTACATTTTTAGTCAAAATTGTATGGAGATTATAATTATGTTCTATCATTTGTTACAGATAAGAACTGTCATCAGATAGTAAGAAAGCAAGATCTCTATATGGAACTGGCAGAGATTGGAGACTGGCAGTCTCTCTGTACAAATTTGGAGGTGCCAGAAGCAGTAATTAATAATCTAGAAAATGAACCCCTGAAGAACAATGCCAAAAAACAAAACTGCTTGTCCGCGTACTTCGACCAGGGGAATGCTTGCTGGGAGAAAGTCATCAAAGTTGTTGCTGATCATCCCTTTTATAACAAGAGACTTGCTACACAGATTGCTAAAAAATATAATGTTACTTGGCAAGGATAATGTTTTAGTGACAAAAGCATTTTGTTGCAAAGTTTTAGGTGTAGTATGTTTAGTTTTGCTATTAATTTTAATTGCATGCAGTTTTTAAGTGGGTTACTTTTATAATTATATGTGTGCACAGACCTTTTAAACTTTCATGCAATTTGGTTGTTGCATACTACTCACAGTAAACAGTGGCGGATCTAGGATTTCATAAAGGGGGTTCGTAAGGTCGGGCGCGCTTGCGCCACCACGCCCACTTCCGGTCAAAAACCGCGCCCTTTTACGTAGTTGAACGATACCCCAGGTGTTGAGCTAGGTGTTTGTCTGAGGTTTATTCTAGCTGCATGCAGTTTGGAAGTAGTATACAGAGGTAAGATTGCCATTACTGCAGATACAAAAAAACATGACCGTTAGCGCAAAGATTGTCGTGTATTATTATATACTACTTATAGCTAAACTTCTTTTCTAGTGACTATAGTAGCTAAGATATTAGTTTTAGCATACCTGTTTTGTTTTTCTTTTGAAAGAAAGAGGTGATGGTCCTTCTCGAATTTCTTTTCAACGCTTTAGCGAAGAGCTTGCAGTTGGTTTACATAACCGCGCATGCCGCGTGTGAGTCTGGGACACCCCCTACTTATGTAATTATGATTGCGCAAGCCATACCAACACCTATTTTCCTAATAAGGGCATGGCAATTAACAACTATAATAATACAAGTAGTTCATGAATAATAATTAACAAGGGTCCAAAGGGGGGTTCGCTCGCACCCCTGGATCCCCCCTAGATCCGCCACTGGTAAATTCTTTTGGTGCATAACATTTTCAGGATAACATTGTACAATAAACTAGCTATAATAATTACTCTCTACATGTAGATGCTATAACTACACAGTCTGAAATACCCATAATTGTGGTCATAGATGAACATGTGGTTTACTAACCATGGCTCAGACGTTGGCAGCTACAAGCCACCACATGTGAGCTTCTGGCCAGAGGAAGATCTCACCCACTCTTCATACCCATCACTGCTGCACCTGCTTGTTCTTCTCAGAACGTAAAAGTTTACTTCGCATTTAGAAGTGTAGCACTAGCTGCCTGTGCTGATTCCAGCATGTTTGATCCTTATACTCAGGGCAACCTTTGCACACGATATTCACAGCATACTTGGGGAAAATGTCACTGTTTGCATTCTGGATGGGCTCAAAACTTTGACTCCAAGAACACGAGACATTGCCTCTGCTTGGGAAGCACTCGGAGTAATAAGTAGGCCTTACACAACTAATGTTAGCTGTTACAGCAAAGACTGATGCATTGTAACTGTCACCTTCAAGCAACTTTTCCACTTCCAGGCAGTCTGAGTTTCATGAATCTGTCTTGAAAAGTTGTATCAGATAATCATGTGATCGCTTCTTGCACCCCTTTTGGTTCAGACCCTGCACAATGTTGTCGGCAAGACTTACAGATTGGATGACATTCAGGTTTGTACTTCTTGTCACAGAATAGAGGACCACATTTCCTAGGGATGAATCTGGAGAAGTGCTGCCACTAATGCATTGCAGAGAGCAGGCAAACAGGAAGAACGCTCCAAGAAAAGCACTACAGCGGCGGTAAGAGGACATACTTTCAGGAAAATTTTTATTTTTGAATTTGTACTGAAACTTCTAAATTTGTTGTTTATATACTGGCCAGTTTCATTGATGTACTAATTTTCAGATTCAGTTTGCATCGTATGTGAACTGATGGAATGTGCACATGCAGACAACATTTGGCCCCCCTCCTATTTGCTAGTTTCCGTTTCAATGCTGTATTAAGCTGTGATCAGCACTTTACATATGGTACTATACATAGTATCCCATTGTGCAACTTAATACAAAATACCTTATTGCAGCAGTTAACACCTCATTGCAGCTTATTACCCTATTGCAGCAGTCAACACCCCACTACAGCTTAATACCAGATTGTGTAAGAACGTAGAGGTGCAGTGGTAGGTAAACAGGAGAGCTTTGCTATATAGGGTGGTGTAAAGAGACACTTTCACACTATTTGTAGTCATCTCATATTTCAAATGTGAGGTTAACACATCTAGTTGCCTGTGTGGGTGTTATTGATGCATGACAAGGTGTTTTGAGCACTAGTACAGCATAATTATGTGAATGTGCAACATCGTCAGGGTGAGCATGAGCAAGCAGTGCACTGCAGCATTGAACTATAGATTGAACTGTTATATAACTAAAGCATTTGCCAGTAAAGTATCAGATCACAGCACACAGGCCATGCAGGTAGCTAAACGAGATTTGTCACTCCACTGTCTTTGCTATAGAGAAAATTGTATGGTTGTAGAAAACAGGTTGTCAAGAGCCATTTGTCCTGTCTAGGCAACTACTCTGCCTAGCTTGTCATGCATGCTTGTCATGTGTATATAGTTCTCAATGTAGTATACACTCAGGTGACCTCCAGGGAAAAATATGTACAACAACTGTCATTGATTATTGTGCAACTAATGTGTATTATTCTCAATGGTCTAGATATTTGTACCTAATAGTTCAGTGTGTGCTTTTGGAGTGCTTATATATTATTCTCCAAATTGTGCTAGCATAATTTATCAAGGCCTGGTTGGGGGGATGGGAGCCGGGAGGGGAAGGGCATGCCCTTAGACTCCCCTATATTGGCTGACAGCTACACAGCCAGCCGGGTCAAATGAAACAGCAACTTGCTATGACTGTCCCACCCATTTAAGCTGTAAATGCCTGCCCATTAAATTATAAATGCCCCATCTATTAAATTATAAATGCCCAACCCTTTAAGCCAACCCATTAAAGCCATACAATGCCCCACCCATTAAGCCATAAATGCCCCATTCTCATATCCCATATGTTTAACTTCACACTTCATGTGTGTGTAAAGTTTTCACATGGTGAACATTGATGTGCCAGCCGGTGTTGGTCCCCCTCCCCACTCGACACACAACCAACGTCCCTCCCTATATATACAAGCAGTTCTGAACCCTTTAGCACAGCCATTGGAAGCAGGATGGCTGGGGCAGCTCGGACTGCCCCAGCATATTTTAAGCTTTTTTGTGAACCTTGGAACTTTGAACACTTGTTGATTCTGTTGAGTATGCGAGTCAGCATAATGAGCAATCAACTGCCTACGCCTGCAATTGCCAACATTATGAAAACTTTACAACAAAGTATATTGAATTCGAAATTTTTCAGGTATACCCACAAACATTTTTGGTTTTCACAGATGATTCTCTGACGTCAAGGAACATTGCTGTAATGCTCAAAAGTATGTCAGATTGGCAAACTCTTGGGATAAAACTTGGCTTACCAGATTTCATGATTGAGGAAATTCGGATCAACGTAAATGTCTATGGAATTGTTCAGCAGAGACAGAGGATGATCACCAAATGGCTTGAGTATGATTTGAATGCCTCATGGAGCAAGTTAGCAGATGCTCTGGAGGAGATGGGGAGTAACAAAGTGGCTAAGGACATTCGAGACAAATATGTACATGGCTACAGAAGTAAGTTCACTGGAGGCATTAGAGGTATACACTTACTATGTGTCATACATAGCACAGGGTTGACTGCAACTGTATAAGTGCTTATAGAAGTAAATAAGTGAGTGAGTTACACATCAAACTTTCATCTGATGTTTATGTATTATCATTTGCATTCCATTCCACATATTTCCAAGGGCTTCCGATGGCTTTTGTAAGTGCATCTGTCCAGTATTCAAATTGCAATAGGTTTAAATTCCAGCTGGATCTCTTCATGGAGATGTTTCTCACTCTCTCAGTCCTTGAATCAACAACTTTAATACATATGTTGTCTGATTTACACTGCACTAGATTCCTTATATATCACCTCATGATAACTACATCATTCAAATAACTGCTTGAGCATAGGCAATAGGCTGCTTTTCCATAATTCATTTTTACTTATTTTTTCTCATTCTCCAGCCCCTTAACTCCTTCTATATACTTTCATCTCCTTCCCACCTCTTCTCTCTTATCTCCACATCCCTCTCCCTTCCGTCCCCTCATGGGCCCTTCCAGTTCTTCCTACTTTTTCTTTCAGTTTGTAGATGCCAAGATTTGCTTATAGCTCTGGGGTTCTACCGTTCTAGGCCTTATTGGTTGAGTTGTGTCTATGTGCTACAATTGCATTACGTGCATAGTTTTGTTTACTATTCCTATATATCCAGCAACCAGCCTCCCAGGGTCTGGTACTTGAGTTGTTGAAGACTACACACAAAGAGAGGGATAGATTAATCATATATTTTCTGGTAGTGAAATATAAAATAATTGAAATAATTGCTGTTAGGTAATAATTTATACCAGCTATAGTGTTTCCAAGTTTGTAATTGATTATGTAGTTGTTGGTTGCTTCTACTGTACCTTTGTGTGCACTATACTATAATAATTGTGTGATGTGGTCATAGCTGGAGGAAAGGAATCAAGGTATTTGTAGCATAAGGACTATACTATAATAATTGTGTGATGTGGTCATAGCTGGAGGAAAGGAATCAAGGTATTTGTAGCATAAGGACTATACTATAATAATTGTGTGATGTGGTCATAGCTGGAGGAAAGGAATCAAGGTATTTGTAGCATAAGGCTCCTAACCAATGCAAAATGGTCTTTCAGAGTGAGAACTCAATGTACCATGTATACCCGCCTAAGTAAGCTTGATTAAACCCATGCTCTTGTCACTCCTCAGTAAACAACAGCTAAAACTTTTCAGTCACACGAGATAATATCGTATACTTGATGGAAGTGTTGATGCTAATACACATTGTGCTATTCTTTCTGTACTTGCATGATGTTTGCAAAACTAGTGTTCTATATATCAGCCCAGTTTTTACAGCAGGCATGATGAGACTTGCGTATAGTCAACATTGTACTGTACCTGTTGTTTTGTGATATAGTTTTTATTAAAGGTGGATGTGGATCTAAAACAATCACATGCAGTGACTAGCTCTAAGCTGGGGAAGGCCCTGGCATTCATCCATGCAGTTAAGATTGTTCAAGCATGAAATCACAGGATACGCGCATTTGTTCGAATGTATGGAAATATAGCTAACAGCAAAAGTTAGCGGATATGGGCATGCAGATGGCACTGGTTGTATGGGGAAAACTGCACGGAGTTTAGTAGAAGGTGAATGTTGGTATGTTTTTAATGGTTGCATCGCTTCTGAACAGTTACTGCATGAGGTAGAATTTACAGCATTATATATAGTACCTGGTATTTATGAACAATCAACCAACCACATCTCCCTAAGAAATAGTCCATAGGTCATCGTCATGCAAAGTATGCAAAGTCACCCACAGTGCAGGCCACGTTCAGTTGGCCAATACTAGACATCGACCTTATATCAGCTGTGCTGGGGTGACTGGGAGATGACTCGATTAGACTGCTATAGTACAGCCAAATAATAAAAAAAATTGCAACGACTTTATAATTATACATAATATAGTTATATCGCTCTGAATCCCTGACTTTGCGTATCGGTATCATTGGCAACTGTGTATATTAAAAGATCACCTCCGAGGAAGGGGACAATTGCAAATAACACAAATGCTTCTCCACCGGCTTTTTTCTGCTGCAGACTGCATTTATTTCCGGAAGTATAGTAGGCGGGTCAACGTTGTTTCGTGATCCCCACCCGGCGCGGGCATCTACCTACACCCGTGACTTCTATGAACGATCGCCACAAATGAAATTCCCCGGCAAGACCAAGCAGCAGTGAAGGTGTCGCAGAGACGGGTCGCTATCTGCGTACGTGTGCTTCGCAGGCGTCGTCATTTCATGCCGTCTTGCTAAAAAATAAAAGATCGTCAGAAAAGTAACGTAAGCCAAACATGGTAGATGTGGTTAACACTTGCTACTACAAATGAAACTTTAATCCAAGCGTTTAGAAAGCTGTCATCTGGAGTGGCCTGGGAATGATGCTACCACGGCAGTGACAGCACCTGATATTTCTTTCTCCCATAGGTTGGTGAAACATGACTCCTGAATACCGTACCATCCAGAGGAACACCTCAGACATCAATGATGCTATTTCAAACAAGTCGAATCCAAGCTTATTTGCAGACAAGTTGGTAGACAATGACTTTATTTCAAACCAGGCAGCTAACAGCATTGTCCAAGTACCAGCTTTCTCTAACTACAACAAAGTCAGCCAGTTGATGCAGGCTGTGGATGCACAGATCAGAACAGCAAGTAACCCAGTAACTACTTTTGAAACATTCATCAAGATCTTGAGGGAACTTTCACTGGACCAACTTGCAGACAAACTTGTCAAATTCTACAGTAAGTACCTTTATGAGACATATCAGTATCTAGAGTGCAGAGTTTAGCTTATATTTTTAATTAATTTATTTATTTTTTTGCTTTCAAGTAGTCAAGATGCTGTCAGTATTAGTATTGCAGGACTAGCCAAGATTTAAACCTGGGTCTCCTGAATGTTGATCAAGTTGTGGAACAACTGAGTCACTCTTTCTGGCATTAGAGCAGAGAGTAGATGGCATGTATACTAGAAACTGGTTGTTGGGTTCATATTCTTAGGCTGGATCTCTGCTGTTGGCTTTAATTTTGCATGAAGCATCATTTTAAGTATGACATATTTCGTTTCACCTACCAGGGGAGCTCAAACCTGGCTACAAAGGACATCTCTGTTCCCAGGGTGGTGATGGACCTGCTCCTGGCAGCACCAGCTCACAACAGAAGTCAAGTACGTCTCTTGATTTGTTTCATACTTACTGCATTGCATTGCCTAAAGACCACATCTGTACAATTTTGGCTCCAGTATATGCTAACAAGATCATTCTAATTGCAAGGCCTTGACTGTGTTATGTAAACTATGTTAACTCAAGACAAAACAGACTGAGACATTATGTAGCTAGTCCTGTTGGCCAACGACCGTATACTGGGGTTTCAAATTGTCTTGTGACAGCTTGAATATAGCTAGTACCTATATGATTAGTGGTTGCATGCTTTAACATTGATGGTAACACTGCCTGGACAGCATGCTCACAAAAGATGGGAAGAGGGGGAGCCCTAACATGGAAGACAACAAGTGGGTAGTAAACCACACTGCTATTGATAAGGTTTTACCTAGTACACCTGTGTACACATTTCCTTGTACGTATCTCCAAGGAATGCATGTAGGTCTACTGATAAACTTGATAAAGTTGATACTAGAAAAGGTTACATGAGATAGCTTCTGACCTATCTAACCCTTGAACTGCGGCTGTCACATGTAGCTATACGACAAAGTATAGCTTAGCGAGACCTTGAGTTTAGTACTATTACATCTAGGCCACACCTTTCCACTTACATCACTATTGAGGAAAGCCAGGAAGGGGTGGTGCTAGTTCGTGAGTGATCGTGGACTTTTACATGCAAGGGATGCCGAACACGAAGCTTCCTCTTGAACAGAGGAAGCAAACGGCTTCCGGTTTTCACTTACGATGGAAGTGTTACTTTTGAATATTGGCACAATTTGTCAAGGCTGTTAAGTATCAAGTGGGATAATTGGCACTGCTTCTAGTAGCTAGAAGCTACTATTTATGGCGGCAGAGAACTTCAACAAGTAGAAAATCACTTATAGTTAGCAGTGGTCAGGTACTTAGATATACTATTCCAGCCTAAACGTAGTTACTCTATTTACACAAACCACCCACTGATACTGCCCAAGACTAGCTATATATATATATATATATCACTGAAAAAACAAAATCATAACTTTTAGCAAGCATTAGGTTACCACAGCCAAGTTGCCTATAAATCGATGTCATGCTCTATAGCATATTAAGTAAAGGCAACTATAATCCACACAAGTTGTAAAATGATTTATCTATTCAATCCAATGCTGATTTTCACATGAATCAAGTTCTGAGCAATGCAGTGTGAAACCCAATGCTTTATTCTATAGAATAGTTTGCTGTGTTACTACAGTTGCATGACTGTCCTTACTGATATGGTAACCACTGAACATCTGTGAGAGTCACCCGCTTGTATAAACATCATCTTTTTGAAGTGAAGCTGTAGTGACTCCCTCACAGATGTTGAGGTTGTCAGCTGTAAGGTACGATTTGGGGCTGAGATTGCATGGTTATGCAATTAGCTCTAATATCAACATAAACTCATAACTACTATCTCCTCAGTTTGTCTGCAACCAAGGTAGCCATTCAGTGGTTAAAACAACCAATCCTTTTTATTTTTGCAGTGATGCACGAAAAGAAGTCCCAGAAGCCCCCAAAGCACACTTCAGAGCATGTAAAATTTTGGGGGGCGTGCTCCCAGACTCCTCTCACACAATCTATATAATGGGCCCCAGTTTTTGCGTTTGGTGTAGGCCCCTCCAATCCTTTTGGCGGCCCTGTTCAGATAACAATGCACCATTCCTGCACAATGCTTTAGTGGCATAGACATAGGTCATCAATCCCAAGTTTAACAGATGGATACTTCATTACTACATTTTAGCCTACTTGGCTCCACCTAGTTTAAAGGCATAGTGGTTAGCGTGGTTGCATGGGTAGTAGAGGCTAAGTATAAGACAACCAGTTTCCTTGTTGTGTCCTCCTTTTTTTTCATTTTGAAGTAAGAGGAGGAAACAATGAGGAAACAATGAGGAAATTACCTCCCTGCTTGTTTTATAAAATTATCTGATACCACATTAAGGCCATGCAACCAGGTTAACAACTCTGTGGTAAGCACAACCAATCTGTTTTTATAGTGACAAATTTACAACTGGAAATGAGTCCAGTGAGGGTTAACTCACTAACATGAGTGGACCTATAACTAAATTATTTTCAACCCTGATGCTTGCTGCTGTATAGGATGTAAACAACCTTACAATCTGACTGATACTCAATCTGAGACCTATTATGCTGGAATGTGGACAGAAATACTGACTATGATATGTTCTACCTTCCCTTTGTTTCATACAGCTATAATGGAACTGAATCTGAGAAATATTCTGAATGTCCTTCATAAGGCTGATTTTGCTGATGCTCACTGGGAACGTCTCGGCCAGCAGTTAAAGATAAGGCAGCCTAGATTAGCAACAATTGCAGCAAATCGTTTTGGTCAAGCTGACAACTGCATGGTAGACACGGTAACCCAGTGGCTAAACACTGACACTGAAGCATCCTGGGAGAGGCTTGCTGAAGCTGTAGCTATCGTGCAAGGGTATGGAAAAGTCAATGCAGACACTATTCGGCGAGAAGCAGGAATAGGTAAATTAAGACTGATTTTAGGTCAAGTGCATGTATATAATGATAAGCTTAATATTCCACAGATGAGATTATTTTTGCTCAATGAAACTTTTGCACATTTATAGTTACAAGGCTGGATCAGTGCAATACAAGGCTTTACATTTGTGTTCAATTGAAATATGTGGTATGGGTTAAATGGGCACAACTTCCGCTTATATCAAACTCACAACAGGAAAGTGGTAATGCTCGATAGAGCTCAGTGAAAGTTTGTTATAGACATTGACAATGGTAATATCAGATTCTACAGCTAGTGCTCTATAAAAACTCTGAATGTCGCAAAATCCCTATATCCTCAAAACTGTGCAATAAAGTAATATGTAAACATGAGGCTAGTAATCAACTGAATTTTCACAATTTCAGGTAACAGTTTTATGTTAGAACATAGGCTACATTTGAACTGTTCTATATGTAGAGTAATAATTGCAACAAGCAATTTCCTGAGCATACAACAGACAAGCTAACCATACAGCACTACAGTAAGTCAGTCATGGTCAGGGACAGTAGACTGTGAGAAATGAGGCCTTTGTCATGAGACCGTGAGATCAATCAGAGCTGAAATCTTGAGTCTCATGGTGGCACTATGAGAGTTGAGAGGTCTGCCAACCTTAACCTAACCCTAAACTCACAGTCTGTCTACTAACGTTCATACACGACAATGGCTAAGCCATCCAGTGCACCACACATGATTGCACTTCATAGTTGAACCAAAATAACTTGGTGCCTCTTTCTGCCAGTGACTTAGCCTTTTTCTTTTGCTGGGAATGCTTGGTAGTACATACTATTTTGCTAAATTTTGAAAGTAATTATTGCAATACCCTTCTGTATACCGGTAATTGGATTCCAGTAGATTGGATCGATCTACCATTATAGACGGTGTTTGTTACGGCAGGTTTATCAACCTTGAATCTTCACACTCAGGTGGACAAAAAAGCAAGGCTAATGAAGACACAGATGCTCCAGAAAACAAAAAACAAAGACTGGAAGAAGGTAAAACTTATATTTGTAAGGAGGTAAATATCGTAAGTACTAGTTCTTGTACAAGCATGAGAACTGTCGGGTTGACCTTTGTTACATCATAAGGGCTGTATCTGAGATACCGTAATTATTCAAATAGAACGGTAGATCCAATCTAGCGGAAGAAATTCGGAATTTTCAATTATGCGGAAAGCAGCTCTACTAATTATTTTGAGTGAATCCAATTTAGCGGAAGAACCGCAGCTGCATGTTGACACCACGAAGTGTTCTTAGCAAAATGAAACGAGTGAAGTCATGGCAAATGAGTCTGCTTAGTGCACCAGGAAACATTCTTATCAAAACAACACTTATGAAGTCACTACCAGAGGTGTTGTGGTGCACCCAGACCGTGTTCTTGTCAAAACAAGAACTGACAATAGTTGCTGGCAGACAGAGAGATGCTCAGACGATCAAAGTTCCTGGAGCCTATACACTTCTAAGGTGATTTAGTACTACAAGAAATGTCCCCTGGGGCAAAGAGGCCTCCCCATGGCTAGTGCTTTTCTTGGAAAATATGCTTCCATTACAGGTAGATCTAATCCAGCGGAAGAAATTGGATTTTCGGAATTTTTATGAATCTAATCTAACGGAAGCCAGAATTGAAATTATTTAATTCTCTACCGTTCTAATTATGGTGTTACCTGAGTGGTGAGTACAGGCTCATAAGCTCCTGGTGAGTTTAGTAACTCATTTGTGACATGTTTAATTTTAACAAACCTGTTCTGAGCAACAAAGTAACCTCTAGCATATTATGTTATAGTTATGGCACAGTGGTATGGATTTATAATTATACAGACCGAGGGGGTACGTAGCCCAAGGATGAGGTCTGTGTACTAACAACCATAAATCACGGGCCACCTGTGCTACGTATAACTATTATATATCCCATCTGATTGGTTATTTGTTGTTATATTACTGTAAAATAGAAACACAGTTGTGGAGAGGGAAATATAACATAGATTCCTTTGTAGCCTTGTCAAAACTATGCTAAGTGGGATACATTTAGCTCATTTATACTGTGTGCATGTGACATCAGCACAGTGTACAAAAGACGGCCAGCATGGGCACTTGCATTAGTGTAAGTTGTGCAATCATGCCAACACTGAAGCTATGGAAGAGTATGCTCCCCAGACAGAACCCTCATCACCCCAGCCTTAATGTATTTGCAGGGCCGGTGCCAGCTATTTTAGACTGGTACAGCCATGGTGATGATCGATACTAGGGGAGTCTGGGGGCAGGCTCCTCCAGAATTGGGTTTTGAGATTGCTTCTGAAGCTAGTAGAATCTCCTGCCTGTAGCTACTTACCATCTCACATAAGCGTGATTTGAGTTGCCTGGAAGGCTTGACCTAATCTCTTTTTGGTAGATTGCCATCATTTGCTGGCATGCATCATTTCATATATGTTAGCCCTGACCCCATTTCATGTGCTGCTCTTGTGGTTGTGTTGAGTGGTGGAACACTAACACTGGCTGGCACATCATGTGAAAAAATTGTACACACATGAAGTATGAAGTTAAACATAATGGGGATATGGGAATGGGGCATTTATGCCTTATAGTGGGTGGGACATTTATGGCTTAATGGGTGGGCATTTATGGCTTCTAATGGGTGGGAATTTAGGGTGTGGCTATGGCTTAAATGGGTGAGGCAGTTATGACAAAGTAAGCTGCTGTTTCATTTGGAAATATGCTCAAAAAATCCTGGTCTTCAGGGGAGTACCCTTTCCGATCATCGCATGACCACAGGTTTTGGTCCCTTTGAACTCCCTCGGATGTCATACAGAAAATTAACAATCTAGTCGTTGTCACTTTGAATGCTCAACACCTAAATCCATTAAAAAGCCTTGTCATACTTTAGATGCCTAGATTCGTAACGAAATATCACTGGACACTCATAAGCACATGAGCAAGTTAAAATTTAAGTGACGACATTTTTTTCTCACATTAACTGATAATGGCCAAAGCCATACCTGTCATACCACTCACTCCAGCCTTATTTTGCTATGATACTTTCAACTTTGTCACCTAGGTAGACAAACGACCAGTGAAGACGAAAGTGTTCAAGTAACCGAAAAAACAAAACTGGATGAAGGTAAAAGGATATATATTTGTAACCACAATCCTATTATGTTTTGTATGTAGCTACACATGTACTTCACTTTTGGACATTTACAGTATTGCAAAATAAGATTGCAATAATTACGTACTTTGAGTGTTTTTGAGCATATTAGACTATTACTACACACCTTGTAGAACATGTGTGAGGGAGAGGTTAAGTATTGTTCACATGTAAAGCACAGTAGCATCACAGTAGTTGCGTATGGATTTGGGTTGCACAGTACTTTGATCATGTGACTAGCATTCCACACTGTTAAGAGTGGAGGTAACGTCACATTGTAGTGACAATTGGTGTGCTCTGATGACATTTTAGGCAAGAACTGTCTACAAGGATTGCCCTATGGACTATTGGGTTTTTGACTAAGCTGAAGCCATCTGGCTGGTCAAAATTGGTTATCATGACTCACCTCCTACCTCTCTACTGGTTAACCTTATTTCCAGACCTCTACCATTTTGAATTTTGTGCTGACAATAGTGCACAGTAAAGAAACTATGGAAGCTTTGCAGTATTGAATATCAGATGGTGCAAGGTGGATGTGTAGGGGGATGATTATTCTCCATGGTTTGTATGCTCCATTTGTGATGTGGTTGTAACTACTCAGCTTGATCAGCAAAAAATTCACTTATCGATTGGGCCAAATGACATTGTTCACATGCAAATGACCCCAGGACTTCCCCATTTTTACTACTTTTTCACTTCTGTGTACTATTGAGCACAAACAGAAAATGGAGGACTTGGGAAGAAAGTGAGGAGATATTTATAGGGCTTGAACAGGTATATATATAATGTAAGGGTGGAAGGGATGATTTGACATCATGTTGTAGTGACAGTTGGCGTGCTCAGATAACATTCCAAGGGCTACAATCCAAGCAACAAGGATCACACTTTCTGCTTCATCATGACGAGTGCATAGAGTTTGCGAATAATCTCAAACCATCTGGCTAGTTAAAGTTGGGCTATTAAGACACACCAGGCTAAAATTGTTAACACAAGGTGAGTCACAAGATACCATTTTGACGGCCAGACATCTTCAGCTTTGTCGAAAACCCTGTGTGCCCATTGTGTCCATTGCAACTTTGTCCTTAGAACCATTCTTGCTGCCAGTATCCATGATTCTTGACCAGCTAATTGTTACTATCAAAAGACTGTATCCTTTCTCCTCTGGGAAACTACTATAGAAAGGTGGCCCAAAACCACACAGGTTATGACTTCAGTTTTAATTCAACATGCATACATACTAATAGAGGAGATATAACGCTCAGCCTAGTTGCTCTTTTGGTATGCAGGACCTGCTCCTCAGGGAAGAATAGTACCTGATTCTGGATCTCCTAAACCACGTGAGTTAAACAAATGCAGTAAGACTAAGAACACTTAGCCTATCTACCAATGTTTGATAAGGCGAAAATTGTTTATGTGATGTTGGTTAGTATACAAAATGTGTGAAGTGTTGTAGAGTATTTTTTATTTTCGTGGCTTACACAAACCATGAAAATATTTTCACAATGAGATCTAGCCACAGTACTCTCTCTTGAGCACAAAAGTGTTATAAAAGATGAATTTGCTAAATTTAAGGGTGCTGAAAATAACACGGTATTAGTACTCTGAATATAACTCTGCAATAGCCTTGTTCTCAGCCTCTCCCTACTAAGGAGGGGGAGACCTAGTACAGTTTATCACGGGTTGGACGTCAAGGGTAGACACAAGCTAGAAATATTTTAATTGCATTTAGACATGCATGGAACTCGCCCATGTAGCTCAGAGTTTGTGATCGTAACGAGTACACAATTCTCAGTGTGTCAGTCACGTCACCTGACAATGATTGAATGGCAATGTAGTCTGTAGCTAGTAGTCTTGAAAGTGCTTTTACTTGAATGTGCATGGGTGCCTGGCTCTTTCCATCAAAAGACACGAAAAGACTTCCTCCTCAGTAGAAGGGGCTGAGACCAATGCTAATAGCCAACCATACAGATTATGACGTTCATTGTCATTCAATGCATGTACGTGTCTTTGTCTCCAGAGCCTTCCAGTTAAATCATTGGTTTATGTCTTGGGAAGTATTTGCACATCCTGGGGGTCTAAATTTATAATTATGCTAGTGCATTATGTATTGAAGATCAAATTTCTGTCATGGGAAGTATGATGCTAGGTTGTTTGTACACTGCCCACCGAAAGTTTCCATACAAGCATGTGATGTACGCATGCATACACACATGCATGCACACACATACGCACACAGAAGAAAAACCACTGTTTGATAATGAATATTGGGAAGAGATACTCAGTAAGCATCGCCCAGTACAATGCACAAACAGTGTTGAGTTCCAAACCATCGAAGATTTCGCACAGAAAGTTGAGATTGTCATTCAGTCTTGCAACCGCAATGAATACTGTGCCTCTCTTGAGATGATGGAGGCTCCCCAAATCCCAAAGCCTGACGGTCGGTCACAATTGTTTGAGAAAGCCGTTCGATTTCCTAATAAGATTGACATGAAAATTGCCCTTGGTATGTTTGCTGGTCACAAAGCTGCCATCGCCTGGACAGAGCAAGGGGCTTCCTGTGAAAGGGATATTCGAAAGGTTCTTGGGTGGTTCCCAAACACCAAGGCCCTCCTTGGAGTGGGTGTGGCCTACGGCATGAAGAGAGATGCAGTCAAATTCTGTGACGTTCTTGTAGCATCGCAGATTGCTGACTTTGGTAGTCAGCCAAGGGCTCAGGATGGTGGACTTCACGCACGTGGTGAATTTCCTGACACAAAGCCTACCCTGAAGAATATATTCTGCAAAGGTGACACACTGTGGAATTTTCCATGCACAGCAGAAAAGCGGTCTGCCAAAGTTGTTGTTGGTCAGTTGGTTAGTGGTCCATTTCTTCTTGATGATCCCAAGATCAAGCAGAGCATCCAGGAACAATGCAAATTTGCTAAGGGGGGTGAAATGGAAGGTTGGGTTCTGTATAACCATATTCTGAAGGATCACCCCAATTTGGAGGCAATTATCATCAAGGGGGTTGCTGATTATGCCGATGGAGAAAAAGATAAGCAGTGGCAGCTCACTGCTGCTATGGCTGCTGCAAGCTACACCCACTTCCAGCTAGAGCAAAGTTCTGCCTTTCGTGGTATGAACATACTTTATGTAGGTTATTGTAATTCAGGATTTTAATGCCTGCATTCCTGCAACTGGAAGTTGAGGCTGAATATTGATCAATTGATTGTGTGGCACAGCACTCGCTCAACAATCAGTTGATTTATTTTAGTTAATACTTGGTGCCTGTCTTGCAGGATATTTGAACAACTCTAAAATGGGAACAGGTTACATTATACTCAGCAAACACTGTATACTTCCAGGGCCAGCGGCAATGGTACGGCTGGGCGGCACTGGTTTTTGAGAGACAAAAAATGGCGTCGCTTGGATTCTAACTTACGCCTGCGTTATGGAATAGCCTCTCCAAGTGGTTTGTTGTAGCTTAGGACATCTAAATTATGATGAAGCCTTCCTTGGGGTTTTTCAAGTTTTCAAGCATCCACAAAGTAGCGACAAGAGGATTGAGGCTTCTCAATTTTCTATGGCGATGTTTGAGCGCAAGACGAGTGCACAAATTGGAGAGGGGCTAACATGCGCAAAATCACTTCAAAATGCTTCACTAGCTGCAGAAACTACAGGTGGGGAGATTTTAGTACCATTTTGGCCCAAACATGTCCTCAGAAGCAATTTCAAAGTGAAAAAATTTTTCTGGGGAGCATGCTCCCAGACCCCCCTAGTTTATTAACACTTATGCATTGCTTGTCCATCACCGCAATGGCAGTACCAATCTAAAATAGCTGGCTCCAGCCCTGACTTCCCACTATATACGTATACTTCTATACTTTTCCTTCACTGGACCATACATTTACTACATATCGATTATTATATATGTAGTGTAAAAGAAATAACAATGGTCAATAAGCAACAGTATAAGTAGCCATTGTAATATAGAACACATTAAAATAGATAGTGAATTATTACATACTGCTTTCTGCTGTTTATTTTATGCTTTATGTAGCTGTGACGAGTCCCCAATCATCATCTCTCGAAGAAAAACAGGACACAGAGAAAACAGCAGGTATAGTTATCTTCAGAGAGTCAGTCAACTTCTGTGTATGTAGAGCTGGTGCATACACACAGTACTGAGTCTCAAGCAAGAACATGACCACAATCTTAATCACATCATCACAAACATTTGTAATTGGGGCGAGTGTGAGCAAGCCTCAATTACAATAAGGAGTTGAATTGTGATTTATATACAAGGCGAATGTAGAACAGTGCAAACACCACCAAGTTTCTGAAATTAAGAAACTTAGAGAACATGGTATAGTGCCAAATTTTTAAAGGGCTTAATTTTTGTGGTTTTCATGGATTCATCCCACACCGTGAAAATTAAGATCCTCAAAACTTTTCAGCTAAATTGCTCGGGAGTCTGTGGTAGGGTCTGGAAACAAAACAATAGCTATTCCACTTTTGTACTATTGCATGGACATCAACATAGCTCTCTATCATTGTTTCAAAGCAAATGCTTCCAGGTTTCTGGGATTGTTCAACATCCATTGCATTTGTCAAAGGGGAGGCGTCTCCAGCTTGAGATGCGTAGTTGATGAGCTCTGCTTCATGGTCACAATGATGAAAAGAAAAGTGGCTGCAACTGTAGCTAGGTTTGAATGGGGAAGACACTAGATAGCATGGCTAGATGTCAGCCATGAAACCAAGAAGGTCCTAAACGAAGTTTGCCCATGAGGGGTGAGCATAAGCAAGCAATACATTGCAGCATTGAATTGTTATAAAGTCCTTATGTAGGCATACACACACTGCTAGACGAGCTGTCTTTGTGAATTACACACTTTAGTTAGCCTGGTTCCCAGGCATTTTTACCATTCACTTTTTAATCACTTGCAGTATGCGACTGAGTGTAGGAAGGCTTGGAAACGAGGAAACATTTTATCTGCATATTTTCTTGTGTACGTAGGTGTCAAGAGTACTAAACCATCAGAAACACTGCAGAGCAGTGGGCAAATAACAGGTATATAGTTTAGCTTAATTCTCTTAGTTTGTGTAAGATTTTCAGTATGTAGCTTCAGAAGTGACCTCGGGCATCTAATAAATGTCTAAGGGAGTGGGTTCAAAAAAGTGTTCCTCCTTTCATCTCTTCCCAGACACACAAACCTTAGAGCAGAGTGCACGAGATTACACACCTGAGCGTGTGGGCGAGTTTCTTGAGGAGATTGGTCTGGGTGATCATGTGGCTTCCTTCACTGAGGAGGAAATCGATGGGGATATGTTGCTAGTGGCCACAGATGACACACTACAGGCACTAGGAGTCCAAAGTGCTACCGAAAAGCTCAAGATAAAGGTATTCACAGCATTGGCATGTAGTGTTGTGATGTTGCTAACAAGAAGGTGCAAATGGCATATTACAGTTTGGTAGATTACCATTAAGGAGGACAGCTTTAATTAAAAAAATAATATTCTCAAATTATATAATGCTCTGAGAAGTTTCTGTGGCCTCTCTAGGGGGCCATACTGCCACTTAAATCAAATGAAGGTTGACAAGGTAGAGCTCTAGAAGAAAGTCAAAGTGCAAACGTAGCCACAACTATACTCAGCTAGTAGCCTCATTCTCAGGCCCCACCCATTGCTTGGAGAGCTAGGACCTGCTAGGCTATGAGCCAAAGTTTAGTACACTATTTTCTTCGTTCCTACCAAGTGGCATGCAGGAAAGAACGTTGCATTCCTATACAGACATCGTACATGCCAAAGTTTGAGTAGCCAGTGTGGTTTGAATAAATAATGGACTGGCAATTGCTGGCCGGCTGGGCCTACTATGCATATGAGATTACTTATTTCAGATCTTGTGTATTTCCAGATACTGTTCCAGCGCAGACTACAGGGTGGTGTTGTGCAGTATTCGCTGCAGACAGTTCTAGATTTCCTGAAAGAGTACAAGCTGGATAAGTACTGCCCCATCTTCCAGAAATGGGGCATGGATGGAGACCTCCTTCTGAAGGCTGATGACAATGTGCTAATAGAGATGGGTGTGATGAATCCTATACATCGCACCAAGATCATTGCCAAATACAAGATATTCATTAAAAAATAGTCAGCTATAATGTTTATAGTTTTGATAAAGTTTGTAGACATAGTAGTTTGGTAGACCATTGTTGTTGTCTGTACACAATGGTGAGTGTTAGTAGTAACATTTCTTGGTTCTAAGTGCACCAGTTTTTGCATGCAGAGGAGGTAGGACATGGTTGACCTTCGCTAATAACAACATGAGATCATCACTAATTGATCTTGGATATTACAAGGTAGAAAGTTTGTTTTTTAGCTTTTCTATGACTGGATCCAGCTATAAATCTTGATCTGAAACTGGGGCCCCACCCCCCTCAGTATAAGTTGAAGCTAATATGTTGAGATATGAAGAACGATGATCTCTAGTCTCGTGCCCACCCTGCGCGTGCCTCCCGGCGAGAAACGGTCTGGTGAACGAAGTCGAATTTCTTGGGCTTATTTCCCACAATGGTGGAAGACCAACGAGATTGCGAGATTGCTAATTATTACGTAGCACTTCTCTTACAGCATAAAAAATATTCATCTCCATTTGAGTATCCGTACTTTTTTGAGCGGGTTTTCCGCAAAACGTTGCTAGATTACATTGTTGCTAAAGCGCCCACTAGCCCAAGAAATTTGACTCGGTTCACCAGACCTTTTCTCCGGGACACTGGAAAATGCGGAATAACGGAAGAACGGAATACCGGAACAACGGAATAACTTTTAATTACCGGAAACGAAACTGCTTTGAACTTTGCCGACATGGCACGTGCAATTGGCATCTAGCAAAGTAGCTGAGCAGGGACACTGGAAAACGCGGAATAACGGAAGAACGGAATACCGGAACAACGGAATAACTTTTAATTACCGGAAATGAAAATGCTTTGAACTTTGCCGACATGGCACGTGCAATATAATATTGGCATCCAGCGAGGTAGCCTCTGCCACTGTAGAGGAACTGTGAACACTGGACAGACTCTCTACAGTTGCCCTACAGCCAGAACTATGGAGCGCCGTGACCCTTAGCCTATGAAGGTACAAGTATTGAAGTTAGCTCAACACTAGCACTGCTGAGGACTGAGCTTCACTTGAAGTTAAACGCGCAGACTGGGAGAAGCTGGCTGCAGCAAATGCAAGGCTACTAACTCGCGCTACCCGTAAGTGTTCATGGCTGCTCCCTACATTCGAGTCTGGACTTGTATAGCAGCTATGAACACTTACGGGTCGATATAGTTGCCCTACAGCTATAGAAGAAGCGGCATCAGTGCTTTTATGCCATGGAAAGTGAAAAGTTACACATGGAGGATAACTGGCAGCTATAAGGTTACGGGTAGCGCTAGTTAGTACCCTTGCATTTTGCTGCAGCCAGCTTCTCCCTGTCTGCGCTGCGCTAAACTTCAAGTGACGCTCAGACATTTTACATTAGTCCTCAGCAGTGTTGAGCTAACCTCAGTATGGACTAAGGGTCACGACGCTCCTAAGTTCTGGCTGTAGGCAACTGTAGAGAGTCCAGCGTTCATAGTTCCTCGACAGTGGCAGAGCAGCTCAGCTACCTTGCTAGATGCCAATTGCACGTGCCATGTCGGCAAAGTTCAAAGCATTTTCATTTCCGGTAATTAAAAGTTATTCCGTTGTTCCGGTATTCCGTTCTTCCGTTATTCCACGTTTTCCAGTGTCCCCTTTTCTCCTCGTGAGAGGGTGGGGTCTGGGGACGAGACTAGATGATCTCAGCCATTTAATCAACCACGTCCTACCTCCTCTGATTTGCATGTGTACAACTTTTCTATATGTAAACAATAAAAAGTATACAAATCAAGCTGTAAATCATTAAGAAAAAAAACACGTGAATAAAAAAAAAACACGTCAAGTAGCAAACAAAGATGCACTGAAACCTCAGATAAATGTATACTGGGCTGAAATCTGAAGGCGAAAGATTTACAGAATGGAGCTTATAGGCTTAAACCATACACCATATCTTGTCAGGAACTTTCTCATCAGTAACATCGTTATGGGGTACAAATGTCATTGTTGTCTCCAACTCTAAGTAGGTATTGTTGATTACCTAGTATGTAACTTCCATATTTATGGTTTCTATGATTTAGGCTCATTTCGCCTACTCTCGTTTTGCCTACTAAGATTCACCTACTCTCATTTCGCCTACACTCGTTTTGCCTACTAAGAACCAATTTGTGTCATTTCACCTACTCAACATATAATTACATAATAACAATTGGTTAGCTAGTTATCTATATAGGCACAGTATGTATATATCCAGTGATATTTTGGGATTGGAATTTGCTAGTAGATATCTTTTGAGGTCAATCTGTACACACCTATAGTGACATTTATGGTTTGACCTGACTAAAGCACATCCAAATTATGTCTTCGAAATTGTTTGCAAGCCTCAATTCAGGTATCCCTAGTGCAGGTTACTACCAGTGCTGCTCCTCCACTATGCCACAGAAGGGTCATCCAGAGGGACCGAATGATTGCTGAACTCAACCATAGATTTGCATCCAACTTAGTTTCTATTGAGGAGTATACCTATCAGGTGTGTTTGCACATACTAACCTGTAATCATGTTCCTAGACTGACTTTTCTGTAATTTGTGAGTAATTTCTTACTTATTTGTTGAGTAGGCGAATTGAGAGTAGGCGAAATGAGACGATCCAGTTTCTATACCCGCCATACGATCACATGTCGTATAGGCAGTCCGCAGTGCCATAAGCTATGAAAACCGGCAATCATGTCTACGTGATCACTAGACTGGATTGTGGACTGGATTGTGCCGACATGGACTGGACTGCTGGATGGATTATTACGTCATTCTCCGCCTTTCAGACTGTTGACGTCAAGTTTTGCGAGGCCTGCCTCAGTACGTTACGCATAACACGGACGTGAACGCGCGTTTCCAATGTACTTCGTTCCCAGGCCCCCGTCGCTTTGGACGCTTGCATTTTTTCGTTCGTGCGCGGGGAGAGCGAGGTTATCTATTATCCTAAAGGCCGCAAGGGTGAGCTGGTTGTTCCTTTTGTTGCTAGTTCCAGGGCCGTACCGTTGCTTAATAGTCCACCGTAAGCTCAGTGCTCTGCCTTGATTCAGTTGACTGTAGCATAGATAGTAGAGTGACACTCAGCAGGGTTGCTAGCTATAGGCTAGTCTACTCGACCCCCAAAACAATCATGTACTGTAACTAATTCCACAGACATTTTAAAATTCCTAATGCAAAAATGCAACATGGCAAATTGCAGAGTTATAGAATGCCCAAGTTGCCATGTTTGGTTTGTTATTAATCAGTGGCGGTTTCAGAGCGGCCAGGTTACCCGGGCAGGCGACACGCGCGGCGCGCGCTAGGCTTATGGGTGGAGAAAAATCCGGCCCCCCATCGAGCTTTAGACTGTCTTACCGTCGGAGAACTCTGTCCCGTCGTCCCGAAAACAATATAGTGGTAAGCAATAAGCACGATTGACCAAAATTTTACCCGGGCAATGCCCGGGCTTGCCCGGGTCTGGAACCGCCTATGGTTTGTTTCATCATTTTTTCGCTTCCTATTAGCTATTTGTCATTTTTAACATCTAATTGCAACATTTACTGTCATCTCATCTATCCAACTATACTACAATATCTATTGCCCAACTTGGAATACTCTGCATGAAGAAAAAGTGTGGAGAAAAAACTTTGTGTTTAGATGCATGTTGTTTTGCATAATTTGTAGTAGACATCTTGAGAGTGAGAATCAACCACTGAAGGTGATCTCTTCTAAATGGCAGACACCATACCCACTGAGGGGGTTAATGATACACCATTAGGTATGTTTCTGTATTTGAGGGAGGGGGGGGGAGGTGGGAGGATTTTAGAAATCAACAGTGCGAATGAATCATATCTACCAGGCAGCTGCATGCACAAGATGGCCAGCTTGTATCTCACTTACAGCATGGAAAAGCAGCAACAGAGCTGAAAATGAGGCTATCCTATATCCTAACCTCAGGCCTGGGAATGAGGCTAAGGCTATCCATATCTATAGAGCTTTTGCCAACAGTTGGCAAAACGTTAATATAATTATGCCTATAGTACAAGAGTCATGTATTTGTTTATGTATAGGTATCATGAATGGTACATGTATTTGTTTATGTATAGGTATCATGAATGGCACATGTATTTGTTTATGTAGGTATCATGCCTGGTACGTGTATTTGTTTATGTAGGTATCATGCCTAGTACATGTATTTGTTTATGTATAGGTATCATGAATGGTACATGCATTTGTTTATGTAGGTATCATGCCATTCTTACATTGTGTCTGGTGCAGGTTGTATAGCCAAAGCACAATCAATGTATATATCACTGTCATTAAAGGAATGGACTCTGCCAAAAATTCCCCCTGGTCCAATTGCTTGAGAGCAATACTAAACTCCCTTTGAAATAAATGGAGTCAAAGTACTTGGACTGGGAGTCCAACTACTTAACTAACATGGATGGATGTTCTCCTTACTAGTGCACACATTTCAGTACTATATACCCGGTGGGATTTCATCACATGTTTGGCTGCTTGTTATATAGATGTGCCCATCGACGTGTATGTGCAATGTATTATGGTTGTAAAGTATTTTTACTATAGGACTGGGAATCGGTAAAGATTGATTCTCAGTCTCCATTAACTGAGGTTAGCTAATGTATCAACAGAAAATTATAGACATGAAGGACCTCCAACATAGCTTTTCATAGACCAAAAAGTATATAATAATTATGTACAAGGATGGTTTTAATCAGAATGTATACTTGGCTTCCAAATATTTAAGTTACAGACCTCAAATGAACATGGAAACTACAGTGTAAACACAATGATTATCTGAACATGGAAACTACACCCACATAACATCAGTAGACAAAACAATCTCTGAACATCTGTTACAACACCAAGAAGCACTACATACAGTCATGTTTACAATTGAGAAAAGATACACTATAGTTTGTAGTCTTTCATTTTGTCACTAACTTCTTATGTATCTTGCATCACACCAGAGTTGATCTGTGTTTGTTTAATTTTTTTGTCATTCGTCTCTCCTTTATCAAGCACTACATGCATAATACCACAGCAGGTTTCTTGCATCTAAATTGGTTTGTAACTATGTGTATGATAAAGCATTTAATAAAACCTGAAGAATCATGTCACTAGACTCTCTCCTCCTGGGGTGGGATCTAGAAGCAATGCTAGGGCTGGATTGGGCAAACTTGCTAATAGGGAGTGGTTTGGAACATTAGGGAATAGGGAGTTTACAACATCGTGTAGCAGCATATCAAAGTGGTACTACAAATTTTAACTATTTAACAACAAAATAATAGTTTATTTGAAATTGCTAGTCTGTTTTATAATGTTGCTTGAGAGATAAACTTTGAGCACCGGATTCATGCACTGGGTGAATGCACAGAGCAGTCTTTGTGCTTGGCTGTAGAAGGCTATGGCTGGATGGACAAACATACTAATATGGGGCAGCATTGGAGGATAATGAAATTGAAAATCAGAACCTATCAACGAGGCAGAAAGTCTAGACTACATCTGCTTGGACGAGTCCAGGTGTAGCTATGACAACAGGTGGTGATATAATTCTCCAATCAGGCTATAGTTTGTGGTTTCGTGCAGACGCTCATGTGTCACTATGTGTCACTCGTGGTCCCATCAAACAGACCTCTAGACTGTGGTACTAGTGTGACTTGCCCTTGGGTAAACTTTGATGAATGTTTCGCTGTGCTATGCTGATTGCCATCTATGCAAGTAGTAAAGTGAGATTTTTAATGTATGGCTTCACCAGGGAGAGCAATTTGTATCTGCAATGGCTACTGGCTAGGAGGTCACCCCAAACATAGTAGCAAATCAGCTAGTACTTTAGTCAAAAAGTAGTGAAAGTCTGAGAAAACAACTGTAGTTACTACGGCTATAATTATTTTGTGCTATGTTGAAGTCCTTGTGTGTGCTTATTTATTTTTCAGTATAGCTTCTCTCCGCATGTGTAGCAAGCTGTAACAGTTTTAGTAATTTTGAGCTTGTCTGGCATATGTGTAGCTGCTGTTTTTTACTGGGCTGTGTTTTTCTTGTTTTTGCTTGGGCTTGCTTGCATGCTTCTTGCCATGTCTGCTTTATTTTGCTTCTGAAATGAATAATATAAGCATAGCGTAAGTTAGATGTAGCCTCATTCCTGGGCTTGTGTTCGGGAGGCTGGGAACAAGGCTAGCTGAATCCCTACCATCAGATATAAGGTGTATTATGTAATCAACACCACAAACAGGTGTCCACAACAGTTTGTGGTTATAATTGCATTAGACAGTGAAGCTACATGTATACATGTGGTTCTGTGCGCGAAACCTGGTTCATGTGATCTCTTTGGTTGACCTGGCCAAACATAGTTGCACATGTGATCTCCTTGCATTTGGTTGACCTGGCTAAACAAAAAACAGGGAGGAGGCTTGTTATTATAACAGATAAAAGAAGGTGTAATATAGGGAGGAGGCTTTACAGACAGAACAAACAAGATAGTTACAAAAAAATAATTTTGTTTATAGAAAACAGTGTATGACAACTGGCTGCAAGATGTTATCCATACAAACATCAAGACATCTTTCTAATGGACTGATGGACTGCTTGAACTCCATAATACAGGTTATAATGGGTCTTTATATAATAATCGGTGCTTGGCAAAGATATATCTTACATTGTCAAACCTCTTGCGCACACAATCATTGTGTCTGTGTTACATACTAAACTCAAAGACAGTATGTAGCAGTTGTATGGTACCAACTGGATATGGCCAGTGGTTTTGAAGTCTGTGCTAAGCAAGTAAAAGTTGTCATTGTGAGTATCCAATGTTGTGTTGAATGAACTGGCCTGGCCCATGGTCTCTGAAATATGGATTTACAGTAAATCAAGACAATGGAAGAAAGCTTGCCGTAACCTTTTTGGCCTATATCTGCTTGGCCTAGAACATGACAGTTTTTTAGTTCAAGTTCGGTTTGATGCTGTATCACTTCACTGAGATGGCAGCTGTACAACGGAGTGTGATTCTTCAATTGTTTGTTCACTCTTCTGACCAGCCATGTTGTATGATACTGTGTCTTTGCATCACGCAAAAGCATCAAGCGTTGTGATAACCATCTTAAGTGGCTTCACAACTTCAAAGTAGTATAGTAACTAAATGAAGCCATGTTGCACACTAATTGCCCATAAATTGCATTAGGACACACAACAAACTACACTTTACTCTTCATAGTGATGCAAAGAAATCACAGCACATACCTGCTCAAACATTTTTGGACAAAATTTATTGATGGAGATTTAAATATTCAGAGCTTATATAAGTGTGCAGAGAGGCTAATAAAAGTGATGTGAAAAGTCGGCTGGCAAATTATGTACTCTTAGCTATACCACACAGTATGTTGACCTACTGACTTCTTGTTGTGTATTTTATACTTGTGTAGGTGTGAGCAATGGCCAACATGAAATTGGCCAGAGCAAGGGAAAGAGAACTGCAACAGGTATTGTGTTGTTATGGCTCTCAGTATAAGAAGTCAGGTGATAGTTCACATGCACTTATTATGCGGTTTCAAAGCGGTTTCAAATCGGTTTAGGGCAGCTGTGTAAACGCCCCTGATGCGCTTTGGAAACTGCTTTATGTAAACCACATTACGGATGTGGTTTGGCCAAACCGGTTTAAACGTAAACTGATTTGAAACCAGTTTAAGTGCTAGTGCTTATATGCCACTATTTGCTGGTCGTAACAAGTGGTCCAGCCAATCTGGCTTCCACTGGACCACTTTTTGTCACAATTAATGGGTGTGGTTTATGTTGAACATGTGTTGTGACTGATCACATGTACAAGTGCCATATATGGCTAGTTTTTGTGGTTGTTTTGAAATTCCATTTTCATCACCCAGTTTCAGTTTCAGTACTTTATTATTGGATTTCTGTGGCAGGTAAATACTTATAGCCCGACACTGGCCTCAAAAGCAATCTCAGAGTAGAGCAATCAATTGAGTGAGGGTGGGTGGGGAGCTGGTTCCTCAAACAGTAGACTCCTTTCAATCAGTTCAGCAACAAATTGACAGCAATTTTCAAGGCACAAAGTGGAGTTGCTAGAACTTTTCCCATCCAGGTATTGAAATGGATAATGAAGATGAGGGTGTTCCAGTAACCAAAAAAACAAAACTGGAAGAAGGTAAAGGATTTAGTGCGTACATTTTGTAAGTGCTGAATGCAATTAGTATTAGTTGCACAGCACTGTGGCGTAAGACATCTACCAGCTGTGCGTATGTTCCAGTTTTTTATTCTCTATTAACAATCCCTCTGCCCAGCCTTACCAATTAAGGGCTTATCAAGCCGCCAAAGGTGACAGGTAGTCAATGTGTCCTTGGCTTTTCAGATTACTTTAAAAACTGAAAGTGTGTTTCCATAAATATATAGGCTTACAGTTATGTAAGGCTGGCACAGTTTAATCAAATGATAATTGACTGTAATTCTGCAAAATTGGTTATGAAAAGTACACTGCCAAGACTCGTCTCAGTCCCAGGCCTCAGGCTTGGGAATGAGTCTATACCACTTTTGATCATCTTATGTATATACCAGTACCTGTTTTAAATCAGTGACCTTTTTCTTATCAAGAATTTTCTGCATTGTAGACTTAGTGCCTTTGTCATGAACCTACTTGTTATTGATACTCTCACAACTATAAACCTACCTGGCAGTCTAAAAATTGCAGGGAAGTACATACTTATTAAAAAGCACAATGAGACCATTACAACACCTTCACTCTCTAAAGGAAGTGAGGTCGGCAGCTGCTGGCCAGGAACTTGGCTTGTGCAGCTCTACCACTGATCCTACAACCACCAGACAACCACCTTGCAATCCTCTGCACAGGTGGTACTAGAATGCATCAGTTACACACCTGTTAGCCACTCAGTATGCAAAGGTGTAGGCAAGGGGGGGCTGAGGTGGCTGATGCCCCCCCCCCTCCCCGCAGATTTTACAATGTGTACAAGCAGTTACTACAAAACAATTTAGAAAAACCAGAGAGTATAAAACAGCTTTCAGGTTGTAAGACCTGCAAAAATCAAAACTTAGAAAGTGTCCAAGTATATGAATTCAGCTCCATTACGTGCAACAAACTTGCTCATCGAGACTAAGCCCCCCCCCCCCCCCCCCCCCCCCCCCCCCACACACACACACACACACACTTCTCAAAAGTTGGCTACGCCCCAGGTATGTGTTGTCAGAAACTCTGTTAGGGGTTTACCGGAGAATTCTTTGCATCAGGAGAGAACCTTTGCTGAGTGGTTTTCTTGCTCTCACTGTAAATGCTTAGCTCATCTTGCCTCAGCCAGGTTAGAGAGTGAAAAGGCTGGCAGCATCTGAAAATCAGCAGCTGTTGACATTTTATTACCAGTGTGAAGCAAGATGATCAAAGCACCTTCACTCTCAAAAAAAGCTTCAAAATTGCGTGTAGCTCTAGCATGCACAATTAGCTACACTGCACTACACAGGTGTTTGATTGCTTACGGACAACAAATCTATATGTCCTGCCATCCACCAAAACTTTCCCACCACCCTTCCCCCCACACCCACACACACCACACACACACACCCTTTAGAGGAAAAACCATCGTATGATAATGATGCACACAGCACGGCAATTTTTAAGAAGTGTGACCCATTACTATGCACAAAAACTGAAGAGCAGGAAGCTGTCGATCAGTTTGCAAAGCAGGTTGTGATTGTCATCCAGTCATGCAATGAAAACGAGTACTATGCCTTGCTTGAACTGATGAAGGCTCCTGAAATCCCAAAGTCTGATGGTCAGTCACAAATATTTGAAAGAGCTGTCCGATTCCCAAATACGATTGCCATGAAAATCGTCCTTGGTATGTTTGCTGGTCACAAAGCTGCCATTGCCTGGACAGAGCAAGGGGCTTCCTGTGAAAGGGATATTCGAAAGGTTCTTGGCTGGTTCCCAAGCACCAAGGCCATCCTTGGAGTGGGTGTGGCATTTGGCATGAAGAGGGATGCAGTCAAATTTTGTGATGTCCTTGTTGCAAAACAAATTGCAGATTTTGGTGATAGGCCAAGGGCTGAGAAAGGGGGAATCGATGCACGTGGTGACGTTGTTCGTACAAAGACTGCCCTGAAGAATATGTTCTGCAAGAATACCATAGGCTGGGAGTTTTCGTGCACAAATACAAATCGGCTAGCCAAAGTTGTTCCTGGGCTGTTGGTTAGTGGCCCGCTTCTCCTTGATGATGCTACTATCAAACAGAGGATGCTGGAACAATTTAAGGATGCCAAGGGAGGTGAAATGGAGGGGTGGATCCTGTATACTCATATCGTAAATGATCGAGATATTCTGAAGGATCATCCCAATTTGGAGGCGATTATCATCAAGGGAGTTGCTGATTATGCTGATGGAGAAAAAGACAAGCGGTGGCAGCTCACTGCTGCAATGGCTGCTGCAAGTTACACTCACTTCCAACTAAAGCGCAGCACTGCCTTTCGTGGTATGAGTATAGTTCATATGCTTCATGTACTTCTTAGTTATTGTAGTTGTTGGATGTTGCTTAGCAACCAAATCTTTGAATTCGAATAACACAAAGCGACCCACTGCCACACCCATTACCACCTCCACTCTTTCCACTTTGTTTTAATCAAGTTCAAAGATTTGGTTTCTAAACAACACCCAACAAGTTTGTATATAGCTATACACGTACATTTCAGCAATTCAGAATGCATATGCAACATCACTAAACAGGCAAGATATGAGCAATTAACTTTCGTGTGTGTTGTCTGAGTGATATGCATTAGACATGTGAACCAATAACTAAAGAGGACAGATCCAGGATTTCAGAAAAGGAGGAGCTGGTACACGGTGATAAAGCCTGCAACCAATAAGATCTATATAGTAACCCTAGTACTCTTCCTGAAGGAAATTTACTGTCAGTGTAATGACACACTCTCTCTAATTAGCTAGTGTATAGAAATTTGTTCATTATTTTTGATTTTGTTCCTGTCCAGTTGTAACTGATCGGACCAATTCCAGTTCCTCGAGTGGCTCCAATAGTCCTGACACGTTGGCCCTTACCTCACCTAAGTTTCCTCCACTTCGTGGGTTATGTAAGTGTAAACACAAGACACATCTAGATAAAGCTCACAAGTTTGGATAGTGTTATAACATTCAGTCTAGGACAGTACTTAATCTATTATAGTCTACAAAAATAAATAGTACAATAGAGTAATAATGTGTGTGGTGGGGATGGAGAGAGGGAGGGAGAAGATAGAGGAAGAGGAGGGGGATGGAGAGGAGGAGGGGAGAAAGGGAGGTGGGAGGAAGGGGAGGAGATGAGAAGGGGAAGAGGGGTGAAGGGAAGTAGGTGAGAAGGAGGAGGAGTAAAGGGATAGGGGAGATAGGGAGGAAAGGTGAAGGGAGAAGAAGAGGGGAAGGGAAGAGAGGAGGGGAGGGAGAGAGGGAAGGTAAACGTCTGCAAATGATGGATTGAATACTGTGTAAAAAGTGCGTAGAACACCAAGCTTTCTCTGATTTGGCATAGTTATCCACTGCATAAATAATTATGTGTCTTATTTAATAAGCCCATCTCACTACTATATACATGTACCACATCTTCACGAAGAGCAACCATTGTTTACTGCAGCTGAATCGGATGAAATGGAGGTGAAACACCAGGCTGGAAACACAGCACAGCCTAAAGGTGCATAGATAACTGTGTATGTATTCTTGGTGAGGTTTTCGACAACAAAAGCAATTGCTCATTGTAAAGCATTCTATTCCAGTGTGGTACACTTTTACTTATTATTATTATGTCAGTACTCCACAATGTGCTTAGGAAGTAGGCACTGTGTCAGCAAATGTGTGGGAAGGGGGGGAGTGGGTTGATTATGTACAGGCCAGAAAGAGGCGGCTCTTTTACTTGGCCATAAAAGCTTTAGTTGGCACTTGCATGCACCATTTCTTTCCTTTTCGCAAATGGACTTAGAGAAGGACAAGCTGCTTGTCTCACCTTAATTGTAGGGAATCCGTTTCTGGCACTGAAGGCACTTTCCACTTTGGACAGGTGTTCACTGGACAAAACCCTGACTATCGAAAGGTTGTTAAAATGATGTGGTTAGAATGACAAATCTGCACAGAATGACTGCAAGTGGTTCAGTCTTGAAGTGAAACTGATACAAATAACTTATACACATATATTCTCCACTTCACCCTTGTTGCCATGGTAACAGGTGGTATTCTTTCCATATACTGACAGGAAGTTGTAGATACTGTTTCATATACCACAGGAAGTTGTAAAATGATGTTTCCTATAAACTGTGTCCTCAGGCTCGTGGGCCATTTATGGATCATAAATCCATGTCTGCTGTGGTTTATCTACAACATACATGTATACCAATAAGGCCTCCTACACCTGTACCCTGTACATTTGTGCATGTGAGTTAGATTACTTTTGTTACCTACTCAGTTGCTGCTGATCGAGCCAGTTTCTCAAGCGACACATCCATTCCCCCTGGCTGTGATACTCCTGACACACCTACTGACCCTCTCTCTCAGTTTCCTCCACGTTGTAAGTGGGTTACATGAGTGTGCACTTATATATTGTATGATTTATTAAAAGACCATTGTCAAGGTACAATCATACAGTGAAATCCCTCTATAGCAGACAAGATCGGGATGAACATTTTTGTCTTTTACAGCGAGGTGTCTCTAAGTCAGAAGCTCCTGGTACATTTCCAGTAGGCATGGTACTGTGTCATTGGACTGTTGAGCACATGCAACATGGCTTTGTTTTCAGAGCTATCCTTTGCTGTGTGCTGACGGAAAAGGCTAACCAGAGACTAGTAATAAGCAGTAACAGCAGCAATTAATGTCAAGTTCTTAACTCCAGCAGTGATCGTGGACTGGGCAATCTTGCAGAAAAGATTGATGGGTGTCCGAGGTCATTAAGTATTGTTTTAGTACAAATTGGAGGTGTGAAAGCTGTCCATTATACAGCTAGAGTACTAGTATATAGCAAGGTGTCCATTTGCAGGGGTTGCTTAAGTATTTTCTGATCTTTACTATCTCCTGAAATATGGCCTGGACTATATGCTATATTTTCTTTCTTTGGTTTTCATACAGCTAAGATGGAACTGAACGACAGGAATATTCTGAATGTTCTTCATAAGGCTGATTTTGCTGATGCTCACTGGGAGCTTCTCGGCAAGCAGTTGATAAAACGTTCTGCTTTATTGAATATCAGAGCAAATCGTCATGGTGACTCTAGCCTCTGTATGATAGACACAATAGCCCAGTGGCTAAGGACTGATGCTACGAAATCCTGGGAGAAGCTTGCTGATGCTATAGCTAAAGTAGAAGAGTATGGAGAAGCCACTGCAGACACTGTTCGACGAGAGGCAGGAATAGGTAAGGCTACAGAGTTGAACCAAAACATGAAAAACATTTGGGTTACTTCAACCATAGTTTGGTCGTCTCAGTTGTATGCCTGTTGTGTATGTGATACATTACAACTTCAAGGGACGCTATATCAATCTCATTCTGAATCTGAGTGTAGTTGAGAAGCTTCTCCCTTTGTTAAATTAGTATCTCCTTTCAGAAGGCTTATAGCAGTTATGGTGAGGTTGGTGTTTCTTTGATCCCACACATCTGCTCCTGGAGGAGTGCCTTGGTTGCATGGTTGTGGTAGAAATGCAAGGAGTGTAACCAAATAGCTGTAGGCTTCTGTAAGTAGATCCTCATTGAGGGAGAAGCTTCTCAACTACACTTAAGCTTTGATTCAAAAAGGAAGCATCCCTTTGAAGTTTTGTAATGTGCCATATAAACAACAGGCATGCAACTGAGACGACCAAATATGGTGGAAGTAACCCAAATGTTTTTAGCTACAGTGTGCACACATGTGCCCATTGAATCAATGCCAAATTAGCGTATCCACAGCCAATAAACAATTGCAGCACCTCACAATATAACACCTAACAACATATATCATCCTTCATGCACGTCAACAATTAGAACTTTAGATGTAATCCACATCTGCCCATGCTTATAGCACAATGTAGAAAAATGTTTGTCTCACTAGCTATTAGTAAAACTACAACTTAGCTCATTGCTATGGTAGCTAGATTATGGTTTTTGTTTAGGTTGACATAACATCAAAACAACAACAGTGCAAGACATTTAAGAATATCTATCATGAGTTACTAACTGGACACGAGAATTCAGCTGTCAAAGGTCCATGGACTGAAGCGTTCTGCACCATAAACAATGACATTTATTCAACTATCAACAGCACAACTAGCTATTGTATAACCCATGTAGGTGTATATAGGTTACACCCAAAAACACTTTGAAACACAGGATATAAACATCACAATTGCAAAAATTCTGTGCACACACCTAACAAGCACCTCGAGGCATGCCAGTAAAATGGCACAAGATAGTACAAAAAGTAAAATGATTATATGGTGTCATTCCTATCTTGTTTGGTTGCTTTTTGGGATTCTATTCTACATGCGCTTGAAATTTTTCCCACATGCATGTACATAATTGGTAGAGGAAGATGGTTCTAAGTTCTACGTAACAGGCCACACCAGCTCATCTTGAGCAGGTCCTTATGGTTATGTATAAAGCATTTTCAAGAGTCCCTGCATGGTGCCCGTCTGATTCTTCTGCCTATAATTCTATAGGGAATAGTAATGGTACATTACATGTATGTGTACTATATGCAGTTGTTATGTGTATGTATTACCATTCATACTCAGCACAGTGACCTCCTCTCAGAGGTGTGGTGATTGAGTTATTAAAAAGACAGAAAAATCTACAGCTGTGTACTTTTTCTGAACTCAATCATATATCTATTTTAGTTGTAGTTTTGGTGAACATTAGCTGTATGTTTCTTTGTAATGGAATTGCAATCATACTATGAATTATACATATTGCTCTGCATGGTTGCTTCAAGTGTGCCTGCATGGTTGCATACTTGAAACTTAGTTACTATACAAACAGTGTAATGAATAAGGATCATAGCTATGTATATAAATCATGTGGCTAAGACAGACATGTACACAATCAAGTATTTAACCTAACTGTACTGAGCACATTCCTTTTAGTAGGTATGATGACCTCAAACAAGTGTCTATATTATAGTAGTTATTGATTAAAGAGAACGTTCAGTGTGTATGGCTGTGCATAATTTGCAAGCTACCAGGATATGCAAAAATTATGCCAGCTTATCAATGACCAACCGAATGGCTTCAGCCTTGCACTCCGAGTACACTTTTGAGAATTTTATCATGAACCCTTTTCATCAAAGAATATTTCTCAAATCGGTTGCTACCTGGACATGAGCATTAGCTACCTCCACCCAGTGGAGAAATAGCTAGCTAGGTGCCTCACTCAAAGTTTTAGTTACTTATTTATTTGTTTATCTATTTATTATTATTATTATTTTATTTTTTTTATTTATTTATTTTTTGATAAATATCAGCACAAGCCAGGGGCTAGTCTGACTAGAATCTTCATCTTTGTACATGTTTGTAGTGCACATGCAGCATAGATGATCTTCCAGTGTAGTCTCATCTTTGTATTCATGCAAACTACATTGGAAGATCGGGTCACGAGACTTTAAAAATTGGGTGGTACTCGCACCCACATGAGGCGTGGCTAGCCGTCCTAACTAGTGCTATCATCGTCTCACAAGGGCGTACAGAATCACAAACTCCGGCTATTGAAGCACAAGCAATTGATTGTTCCTTTTGAAGTCAATTGCAGGAGTTGCACTCCTGTTGCCAACGAAAAAAACAAGTAAGCACACTGGCTCCGCGAGACTAACGTTATAACACGACTGCGTAGTTTTGTTCAAATACCTAGTCTCGCGAGCCAGCCGTATATCTTCATTCCCACCGAAAAATACGGCTGACTCACGAGACTAACCAACACCAGCGCGGATTGTTTTCAGTATCACGCCCAACCTTAATTTGTTAAGTGGAGGGGAAAAGAAGTATGAGCTAATGTTTGTTGTGTTGTTTGCAGTAGACTTCTAGGCTGTCTTGAGAGTGAAACCAACCACTGAAGGTGATCTCCTCAAAATGTCAGACATCATACCCACTGAAGAGGTTGATGATACACGTTTAGGTATGTTGTATATCATTATACTAGAGGGACAGGGGTGCATCATCATCTTGGAAATATAACCAGGTGTACAGATGTGTAGAGTAAGCCTCGCACACACAAGACACATGCATATATACAGTGTGTAGGCGTGATCAAAGATTGAGGAGGACAGAGGTTGAGGCATGAACGAAGGGTGGAAAGAGGTGTTACAGCTTTCGCCTAGCTCCGAAATGGCATGATGTAGTAACTTCACTATTGTCGTCTTTTCGCTTCACTCTGCTTGTCTCTTTGCCTTCACTCCCTTAGTGTTGTTGACTTTGCTTGATGGCTTCTCTAATTCCTCAAGCTTCTGTTTTTCATCCAACTCTGCACACAGTAAAAAAATTGGAGGTTGATTTAACCACAAAAATGTCATCTCAGTTGCAGTGTGGATTCATCCAGGTCCAGATGGTGGTCCACCTCCTTTTGCCATGGTTTAAGGTTACACCAGTGAAGGTTTCTGGCAAACAGTGAATTGGGTTGCAAATGAAATTGATTTTGTGATTGCATGTTTGTACCAAAGAAAAATATTCATGCACTATTGGCTAACCTTTATAGGCAGTATTTATGTTTATGCAAGTATTCATGCCATATTGGAACCTTGATTACACAAAGACTGTAACCTACACTGTGGTAAAAGTGGGAGGTGATGTAGATCCTGCAACTGAGGTAGCCCATTTTGGGTTAAAGCAACCTCCAAGTTTTTGCTGTGTATAGTATTGTGCAAGCTGATTATATAGTGCCTCATGAAGATCATTCGCCAGTTGTCCTCAGAATCATATATATTTTTTACATGCATTGCTATCTGGAATATGACCATGTACTATCGTATCTGTCACATTATGTTACATGTGCTACCTTCCAGGGCATGACCAGCTTGATGCTATCAACCACTACCTGAGCACTCTTGGTAGGGACAATGTTACTAAACTTGGGCAAGCACTGGGTCTTAGGTACACTACTTTGAGGGATCTACCACACGGTGAATTTCTAAATGAGGTGATGACACTCTGGTTGGATGAGGCAGAGGATGTGTTGAAAAAGGGAAATCCAAGTTGGAGGTCTCTTGTCCAGGGACTCAGGAACAAGATAGTCCAACAAAATGGGATTGCCAATAGAATTGCAGCGGACCATCGTATGCAAGGTATGTTTGCCTTGCTGCAGTATATACGTACATAACAATTTCCTTTTTTGTAATTCTGTTTCTGTGACAGTTGAGTTTTATGTTTGTTTAGTGCTGCTGGCTAGATAGTTTTGTGTCATTGTATAAGACCATTCTTCATCAAATGTTTACAGGACTATGTCACAAGTGTATATTGGTGGTAATAGAATGATATTATTGGTATCATTGGCCCAACAAAAGTGGCCTTGGTTGCCATCTTAGAGCATTATTATTATTTTTCTGGCATGAGGGTGGCATGCCCCCTGACCCCTCTAGCTTCAGTGGGCTTACACACACATGCACTATCACCACTTTCAAAATGCTTCTGGTGCTCCTATATATACTGAGGTTGTCTGAAGGAAACTGACATGGTCAATTAAAGTCTTTGACTGTCTGTCTTTGTAGCATATGAAGCCATTGATTGACCAGGTAAACCACAGTTTACTTCACTCTAGAAAGTCTACCTGCAAAGTGCAGTAGCTAATTGCAGTAGCTAATTACAGTATACACTGTCAAGAATGTTCCAACTGCAGGGACTTGACTGTGTGTCATTGATGTTATCAGATTGTATTCATTACTTGCCAGAGCCGCAAAATAACCTGAGCTACTATGTAGTCCTAAGAAGTGTGGGTTGTGGCCTTTACGTAAATACTTGTGTATGTCTGTCTGTTTGCGGCCATATACCGAAAATTTCAATTTAACAAACGGAAACGAAGGCATTTCAACTTTGCACACATGCTCTTCATCAAATAGTAGCATAGCTGTTCATTCTTGGATTGGTTGGTGGGTTTTCAATAGCATTAGGAATGATGTAACAATCCACAACAACAATAAGGTTTACTTACTTCCCTGTGTACACATTTCCTCAGGGGGTAAGAGGAATGTGTGTAGGAGTACAAGGCTGATTGATAAAGTTATGAATACCAGAGATTAGGTTTCAGGCTACAGCTACTCACTAGAGAGAGACTTCAATATTGTGGTCGGATCTGAATGAACAGCACAAGGCTGATTAGTTGTTTGTCATTCTGGGCAAAGCAGCAAGGTCTGTTACTGGTGTTACATACATGAGCATGACGAAACAACACTTAACCCAAACTTGTGTTTACTAGTAAGTTCTCACAAGTGGTAGCCTCGTCTCCAGGCCCCTCCCAGGTTTTATCTCACAGCTGTGGAGAAAAATCGGGAGAAGGCCTGGGATCAAAACTACGTCACGGACCGGAAATGGTGGACTCGGTTAGTACAAACCGAGTCCATGTTACGTACTGACCGAGTCCACCTTTTCCAGTCCGTGATGTAGTTTTGATCCCAGGCCTTCTCCCGATTTTTCTCCACGGCTGTGAGATAAAATCTGGGAGGGGCCTGGGAATGAGGCTACACAAGTGGTAGGTGATCACGTATATGCAGAAAAGCTATTATTTCTCCACTCGGGGTGGCTACTATGGCTACACATGCATGGCCTAAGCTTCACACTTGAATGATCGCTGTGGTTTATAGGAATAATCATTTATGCATCCTCATGATGGGCCAGGCCCCTACCTGAAGCATACTGTAAGCTTAACCTCCTTGCATAATTTCTGCCATCTGTGAGCAGCCTGCCTTGTCTGTTATGGTCTGTAGTATGAATCAGATGTAAGTTGCCATGTGTGCTGTAACTTGAGTCATCTTTGCTCCAGGTTTCTTTCACGCCAATGTTGAACTCTGGCAGTAGCTCTTCACTGTCAAAACTCAAGTGGACATGAACATCCATATATTTAAATAATATTTACCAGAAGTGGCCACAAGCAAGCAAGCAAGCAAACAAGCATACACATGCATGTGTGTCACTAGTGTGGAGCTCACTCAGGCTCACCCTATCAAGAAGGCTCAAACAATCCAGATACTTTCATTTGCCCTCTTTATATAATTGAGAAAGCCCCAAAGGTGTATAGTACATGTCTGCCTTCCCTCTAGCCTCGTCCCCAGGCCCCACCCTAGTACAGTAACAGTGTTTTGATAGTATGTGCACACATATGTCTGTCTTATCTACTGACTGGCATGGAAAGTAAAACTTGGTAATAGTTCAACATAGCCATTTTATCCCATATCGCAAAATTAAACCTCCTGCCAAATTTTCCCCAATTATGGCATATCTGAGAGAGTGACAAGTACAACAGCTGATTTATGGCATGTTCGTATTAAAACTGTTCTGAGTAACAAAGTAATTTCTGTCAGTTCTTGGTGCTTTTTTCTCTGCTTGGTCCCTAAATGTACGTAGTCCAGAGTTAAGCAATAGTATTCAGGAACAAAAAAAAACGAAAAATTCGCAGGAAGCCTGGGGATGAGGCTGGGAGATCTTTTTAGCTGGACAGGTGTTACAGTAGGTATAATTTTAGAGCTCAGACAGTTGATTGTAACTCTGCAATACAATACATTACCATTAGATGAAAAGATAAAAGCCATTCTAAATTATATATATGTATTGTATTAGGGGCCAACCCTGCTTCTCAGGGGAGAATGGAAACGGATTCTGGATCTGATTCTAAACCAGGTAAGTTTAAATTGAAATTTCCCATGTGACTTTCAGTTTCAATTTCTTTGAAGTATGTACTAAATTCAGGATGACAAGTTTCCCTGGGCCAACTTGCATATGAACATGCCCACTTTTCCACTTTTGCAGTTAATCTAGCTATTCAAGACTACATATGTGTAATACATAACAGTGTGATATTACACTGTTATTAACCAATGATAATGCAATTCAACTTTTTTTTTCGCTGTTTTTTGAGATGAAAAAAGGTAATCAACATCTCATTGGACAGTAAAATAAGTTGCTGATTGGTAGGAACATGTGTGTATAAAATGTAGAGCATAGCAACAGTTCAGTTGGTGATTAGCATAGATCGGGAAATTTCCACATAGAAATAATTCACGTAAAAAAATTTCATGGCATTAAATTTTTTGTTCGTTTGATCCCTGGACTTTTTTTTCACGATTACAATATGGGTTGACGAGCTCCTGGAACGTTCCTAGCATTTAGTCTGCTACCTCATATCGGGAAAGTTGGCTGTAACACTGTGGCTGTCAGGAGTAATTGTCAATAAGACATTAATTTCTGGAGATGTGGACATGCACGCACACCTATTTGTTGATCATTGCTGTGTAAATGCTTTTATTCACATGTTAGTCTCAACTGTGAAATTCTTTTAACAGCAAAAATTTCCTGATCTAAGGGATTACCAACAAGTAGCAGGTAACCACTGAAAATAGCACACAGTTACAAGAAAAGGGCAAGGCTACACTACATAACAAAATAACCATACAAGATGGTGCACAATACCTACTGCATAATGCAGCTGCATGCGGGCATTCATTGTAGAACTTTACGTAAGTACATAACTTAACCCTTTGAATGCGACAGCAACATTACATCATATTAATTAATTGCGACTGGTGTTGCATAATGATCTATCCCGCAGTATACTAGTACTTTTCAAAGCTCTAATCCTATTGGTCAATATACTATACACAACTATATGCACATATGCGCTGTAACCCAACCCTAATAAACCCTTAACCCAACCAATTGGATAAAAGCTTTGAAACACACTGCGGTATTATAGTGCAGAGGAGGTATGACAGGATCACGTGATCCTAGACGGGCCATCCTCTTTCAATACAAATTGTCACAGTAAAGTTGGCAATCTGTTACAACACTGTTAAAGCGGGCAACTGTTTTGATATTCTTAGGAACTAAAGTGCATCGACCGACTATTCAAATGAACACAAAGGCCCCTGGTCGGCCCCTCACTTAGTGAGTGTACTTGCACTATGCTTACTTGAGGTCTGCACAGGTGCAGGTCTTATGGATGCTCTCGAAGTACAAAGCTCAAACTCAAATTAGTGGAAGAAGAATGCCCCTAAGATGATGAAACCTATACTTTGTCACCAGTAAATTACATTCCACACACGTTTAACCCTTACGGTGATGTCACCATGTCGTACCTCCTCTGATTATAGTGCGTAATCAGCATTACCGTCTGAAGGTCAAAGTGGCAAGCATTGCTTATGCCGTAACAAGTGGCCTGATTTACGTAAATGGTGTGTAACTATGCTGAACTATGTAACTATCACAGCTAGGTAAGCTACTTGGTTGAAGCCATATACGTGTGGCTATACTTGTAACTTAATACCAGCGCTTCGCAACAGTGCCAATTTTCCCACTTGTTACCTACAGCCCGACAGATCCAGCCAATTTCCAAGTTATTTGAAGGTAGTACCGTAATTATTCGGTAGAGAACTAAAACCTGGCTTCCTAGATTCATAAAAATTTCAGAAATCCAATTTCTTCGGCTGGATTTGATCTACCATTGTAATGGAAGCATATTTTCCAAGAAAAGCACTAGCCATGCACATAGCCTCTTTGCCCCAGGGGGTATTGTTTGTAGTACTAAGGCTCGAGAACTTGATCGCTCTGTCTGCCAGCGACTATTGTCCTTACTTGTTTTGACAAGGACACGGTCCGGGCAGCACCCCTATGTCTCTGCTGGTGACTTCATAAGCGTTGTTTTGATAAGAACGCTTCCTGGTGCACTAAGCAGACTCATTTTTGCCAGACTTCGCCGTTTTGTTTAGCTATTAAAGAGCGCTTTGTGGTTTCTACTGCTATGGGTTCTTTTGCTAAATTGGATTCACTCGAAAATAATTAGTGGAGCTACCTTCCGCATAATTGGATTAACAAACATTCCGAATTTCTTGTGCTAGATTGGATCTACCATCCTATTCAAATAATTACGGTACTTCGTTTTAAGTGAAAGCTAAAGGCAGTTTGCTTCCTTCATTTGAGAAAAACCCATCAATTCCCGGGCTTAGCCTCGTCCCTGGCACGCACGAAAACAGAGGAGCGCATGGTACACACTGTTTGCGCATGCGTTTAATCTCCCCAAGATGTGGGGACTCCGGGCTATTTTCTGATTCTTCCGTGTTATGTGACGTCAGAGTTTGGACTCGATATAGTATACTTGTCAGGATACTATAATGGCGTGTAACGAAAGTTCAGATTACAGCACAGCTACTGACCTCTTTAAACTTTGTCCATCATCGCCGTCTCTAAACGTTCAACTCTCCGCTTGCACTCTGCACACCTGAAATTTGGTAAGCCGTCATCATCGTTCAACGTTGTATCCAACAGAGCGCTTATCCTTGATAGTAGTCTTTCCTGGCTAGCATTTTTACCAAATAATGCTACTCTATTGTGGCTCTAAGCCCCAGAGAATCCGCAAAGCTGCCACACCAATACCATTTTTGCTAACTGGGCCACATGGGGATGTTTACTACTTAATAAATTTCAGAGCACACGCCCCTAAACAGTGTACCATCTTTATTCTAACATTATGCATGATCCAATCTAAAATTGTGATTCTCAGAATTTATTATGAATCTAATTTAGCGCAAGCCCGTCACTAATTATTTTCCGCTGAATCCAATCTAACCCAAGAGGTTGACAACTCCAGGAAATGTTTGCATGTAAATAGCATGTAACTGTATACACAGTAAATGTTACAAAAACAACGGTTAATCTGCAAATGGGTCTGAGTCTTCATCACTGACTTGTTCTTCTCCAGAGTCTTCTGCATCTTGCAGCTCTTGCAGAATGTCAGGGTTTCCAACAAGGTGGTCTTCAGAACCATTAGCTGCAGTCGATATTCCTGTGACCTTGAATGAGCCAGTCACCATTGGCGATTGGGAAGTCAAATAGGCTTGAGCCTCTAGTAGCCAGTTCAGAACTTCCTGCTTTGATGCTGTCTTCAACCTGTTGGATCTGGAGTCCAAGAACTGGCCAGGTACTGGAAGCTTCTGCAGAAACTGGAAGTCCTGAAGATAGACATGCTGTAGCACTTCAACAGACAGGAGAGGGCATCACACTGGGGCATATGCCTAAAGAAGTTTCAAAGGTTTCGTGGTTCTTCCTAAGACATGGTGGCTGCATCTCTTGCAGTTCCAGGAAAAGGTCTTGAGGTCCCTTCCATCAACACTTTCATAGGAAAACCAGTTATGATCAAGAAGCTGATCAAATTTCTTGTGAAACCCTGAGCCTACTTCTTGGAAAACTGGCTTTTCTAAAAGCCACCACAACTCCAAAAGATTCACTATCTACTTCTTGGACAAACAACTCCAACCAATTTACTATCAAACCGATTCTCTTAAAACCCATGATCTAATCTAACACAAGAAATTCTATTCCAGGAATTTTCAATGAATCTAATTTAACGCAAACTAAAATGAAATTATTTCATTAGCTTGCATAATATTAGAATAAAGACGGTAAATGTCATAAACGTGAGCAATGCGCCATTAAATAACCGGAAGCACATCAGTGTGTACCAGGCGCTCTTCCTCCATGCCAGGTACCAGGCTATCCCGGGCTCAACAGGTGGATAGTGCTTGAAACTTCATTATTACATCACTGCAGTTTCAGCCTACTTGTCCTCACCTACAAATTCACAATTGAAATAGGAGGGTTAACCCGCTAACATGAGTAGACCTACACTGAACTATATTGCAATAAAGTTTGTGAAAAATTTTGAGCAGTGCATGTCCGAAAAGTTTGTGAACAATTTGAGCAGTGCATGTCCGAATATTGAGCTGGTGTGATTACAAAGTAAACATGTGAACTGCAGTAGGTGAGGCTAACAATACGCTAAGGTTTTATTCATGCATTGCTCCCTCTGCAGCTAGGGATGGGGATATGCTATCAGTATCAGCATGCTTATCTCCCCATGCCTTACATGGATAACTAGCTGCTTTGCAGCCTCTGCGGCCCAAAGCAAGCCTTTAATAATACTCTGTGACCTTCAAACACAACAACTAGGTTTAGCAGTAGGTCCGTCGTCCAACTTTTGCAATTTAACCCCAAGGTAACACCAGAAACGATCTCAGAAAGTCAGAAATCCTAAATTTTCCTGGGGGAACATGCCCCCAGACCCTCCTAACAGGTGCGCTACATGCGCTTTATTCTCATACTGGGATCATTTCAAAATTCTAGATCCACCACTGAAAACTATACTAACTTTGATACCATTCTCTGACATTTCTGCTGGAATGTGACCTGAATTATTTGGCTATTATGTTTTCATACAGCTAAGATGGAGCTGAATGACAGGAATATTCTAAATGTCCTTCATGAGGCTGAGTTTGCTGATGCTCACTGGGAACTTCTCGGCAAGCAGTTGATAAAGCGTTCTGCTTTATTGAATATCAGAGCAAATCGTCTTGGTGACCCTAGCCTCTGTATGATAGACACAGTAGCCCAGTGGCTAAGAACTGACCTTGAAGCATCCTGGGAGAAGCTTGCTGAAGCTGTAGCTAAGGTGCAACAATATGAAGAGGCCACTGCAAACACTATTCGGCAAAAGGCAGGAATAGGTAAGACTGATTTTTGGTCTGAAATTAGATGGGTAATATTCTACAAGCTACAGAGCTGTCATAACTGAAACATAACATGGATTGGCAATCTGTGCTGTGCAATTACCATAAACTCTTGAAAATGAATTGCCCCGAAGTGGTAGCTTGTCGATAGTCATCTACATATATATAAGTTTGTTATTAGTCCCTTTATTGGAAGGGACAAGGTAAGTGCCAGTGGGAGAAGGGTCTGGTCAATAACTCAACCCTCCCACAGATCAACAGCTACTGTCAGCGTTGATGAGAGGAAATTGCCACCTCAGCCAACTGGAGTTCAGAATTAAATCTGATGCTTACCAAATTAATTTGTTGTGATGAAATTTGTGGTACAGTAGCCAATTCTTCAATCTCTTGTGTTACACTTACTGTGTGCCTTGCTATGTCTTCTTGAACGAGATTTTTGGAGGTGTTGCTTCTATCCTTGTGTAAAAAAGTAGGTGTAATCCCCAACCTCCAGAAGGAGGCCAAGGCTAAGTAAAATGTCTGCTGGCAGCTCATTTATGTGCTCATTTTTGCTTGTGTAGCTGTGAGCAATGACAAACCTCCAGAAAGAGACCAGAGCAAGGGGAAAAGATCTGCAACAGGTACATGTATAGTTATAGAAGTGGTTTTGAATATGAACAGTTTGTATCATATAATATACCACATGACCATAAGTAGTCATGGTTTGGCTGGACCATGTAAAACTACATAATGATTATGTTGCAACACACACATTGCTATATTTTGGCTCTAGAGGTTATCCTTCAACTACTGTGCACTCTGCCATTGTTTGCATGTATGTATGTGATAGCCTCGTCCCCAGGTCACTCCTAGATTTTATCTCGCAGCCGTGGAGAAAAATCGGGAGAAGACCTGGGATCATTGCTGCGCAAAACTACATCACGGACCGGAAATGGTGGACTCGGTTTATACTAACCGAGTCCACCATTTCCAGTCCGTGACGTAGTTTTGATCCCAGGCCTTCTCCCCATTTTTCTCCATGGCTACGAGATAAAATCTGGGAGTGACCTGGGGACGAGGCTACGTATATGATGCCTCTTCACAATGACTTGCATGAATACAGCTATGCAAAGACCTTACTTTGAAAATGATAGTGCTACTCCCATTATAATGAATAAAAAATGTAGTATTCAAATTAATAGCCTTGGCCAACTGTAATGGTTATATAACCGAGAAATTGGAACTACTACTATATTAATGTTTTAGTAAACGCATCGGCACAATGGGTAACTTTGTATAACAGCTTGGCCTGCATTTGATTTATCAATCGTTCACAATAATATGTAGAACATACAGTGACATACAATTTTCTAGCCATGTATATAGAAGCTTTCTACTGGTTATTTTTCAAATATGTCTCTTAATTACTTTAGCTGGAGGAAAGAGGGTGGTGGAGGATTCTGCTGAAGAGGAGGAAGTTGAAGAGGGTTCAGAACAAGACGAGACTGACATGGTATATCAGAAATAAACAGCCACAGTGTGTGTGTGTGTGTGTGTGTGTGTGTGTGTGTGTGTGTGTGTGTGTGTGTGTGTGTGTGTGTGTGTGTGTGTGTGTGTGTGTGTGTGTGTGTGTGTGTGTGCGCATGCGTGCGCGCGCGTGCGTGTGCATGCTGGCTGGCCACCAGCCTGAACACTTTCTAGCATAAAATGATGATCCTCTCTTAGTAACCTAACATAGCTCAAAAAGCTGTCTAAAAACTTTAGCACTATTCTTTAATTGAGCCTCGTCAAATTTTTACAGGTACAGCGGGACCTAGGTTATCAAACTTCCTTGGTTCAACTGTCAAAACTTTTGGTTGGATAAGTGAAATACTGCTTATTGAAAGATAAAGGATCTATATTTGTGTAACTCCCACATGGTTTCTATACCCGCCCACCATCTGAATGATGTAGGCATCAGCAATGAATATATGGTCAGCTGTGAAACCCCAGCAGTAAAGGGTGGGCTTTTAATTGTACACTAGCAGCATCATGTTAAGTACCTGCTAAACATATTCACTGCTGATTGTGTACAACATCCTATCCAGAAGGCAGGTGTGGAGAGTTGCACACTCTTATATACTGTAATGAACTCTTGGCATTAGTGATTGCCCTCCTTTACAACAAAAACAGGATATGTGGGAGTCCAGGGTAGAAATTGAACTTTATCCCATTGCGTATTTCGATCGCATTAGGAAGCACTTTAACTTGGAACTTTCGTTAAGGGCGGGGCTCATACGTGCTGGATAAACTCATGAATACTTACCACATTTACACAGCACGTATGAGCCCCACCCTTAATGGAAGTCCTTTGAACACAGTAATGCAACCAAAATGCACAACGGAATAATGTCCGATTTCTACCCGCGGGACTGCCACATATGGACTACACCATGGTAATGGAACTGCCTGAATCACATGAAAGAATTTTGGTGAGTGCATGTCCCCTATGCCCCAAAATGCCCCTGCCTCCCTCTTCCCTCTCTTGCCCACACACATACTACTAATGGCTGGTAACCTTTTAACTTTCAAAATGTCATGTTCCAGTTCCTTGTGAGATTTAGGTCAACACAATCAAAAAAAATGAGTCACACCCAAACTGCCCTCCTACCCCTACGTGGCTTCCACTTTTAGAAAATATGTCAAATAGCTCTAACTTTTAGCTGTATGAGACAAGTTTTACCTATTTCCTACCCCATCCCTATAGGCAATGTGCCTCACATACATGCACACACCAGAAGCTGGAGGAATAGTGGAGATGGCCCAACACCCCTCTAAGCAGAGTGCATTCTTCCCTGACCCAGGGAAACTGTGGACCACATCTGAAATCAAGGTATAGCTTAAGATTTGGTATATTTGTAAGCTAATAATTATGTGTAATTTACAAGTCCTAATGGATCATATACCATAGAACTGGGAGTATAATGACCGGTCTTTCTATTTAGAATTAGTAGCGACAATGGGTGGTTCAATTCATGGGGTTTATGTATTCATGGAGTAATATAAAACGAGTGTTATTTAGCGTAGCAAAGTTGCTGGCATACATGTACACATACACACATACAACAAACAAAGCCTTTGTTCTGGGTAGTTCCATGACTTCTGTGCATCTTAGAGACATCGCAGAACGCTGTTGCGGTCCTTTTCCACACCACACATGTCCATAGCTACCGGTATTCACACAGGTTCTCCATTCTTCTTGGTCTTGGAACACCATTAATAGTTCCACTCCTGTGCGCTATCTCACCGGTATCCAGTTAGGGAGCCAAAACACGCACACGTGATCGACATGGTCTGCCAGTGCTAAGTTTTACAATAATTGTGTCTGGACTAAGTAAAAGTATTTATGGAGTCATTGTATTTGTGGGGTTGTTCTATTCAGGAAATGGGCGGTAATGTTGTGATAGGTTGTTCTATATATGGGGTTGTTGTAATCGATGGGTCATTATACTCCTGATTCTACGGTATATGTATATATCTGAGTAGCCATTGAGAATAGCTGCATTCTCTGATCTCCCCTCCCCCCCCCCCCCCCCCACTCAAGCTTTCTATCACTTGTAGTACTGCAGTCCACTATAAATTGTAATACCTCATATCATTTGACGTAACCACTAACAGAAGCATTTTTCCTCATGTCAAACAACCTTGAGCTCCAACTGTGCTCAATCTTGAGGGCAAATTTAATCTTAGAAACTCTCAAATACCAGCAAATGATTTCTCCTTTATGCTTCTTAAAACCAAGTCTATAGAGCTATATATTATTGTTCCACTGCAATGATCACTTTCAGTATTGCTGCATACTGAAAGCAATCAGCGCTGTGGAACAGAAAGGGTCTGGCTTGTGAGACTAGCTGTTGCATGGTTCAAACGTGCTATTCACATGATCACTTCAAATCTGATAGCTATGGCTAGAGACAGAAAATCCACTGTTTAGCTCACATGTGTGTCATGTTCAGATAAAATCAAGTGTACCACTTCTCTGATGTAGTTATGCATACTTTCATGTAGGTGTGGTTTATGAACCGAATTCCAGACTGGAGGTATGGGGATGATCCAATCACAAAGGAAAAAATCCTACAATGGGCAAATGAGTGGAGTGAATTTGATGTCTCAGGTGGAAATCCTGTTCCAAAATTTGTGCTGGCAAAGACTCAACCAGACAGCGATATCCGTGTTGAGTTTGCAGGTACATGCATACACATGTAGAAACATGTAAACTCCTATACTTTATGAACTATAAGGTACCTATGTATTTTGATTACAGCAACTACATCGTGTTTGCAAGCACCCACATAAAATGAGCACCCACATAAAAGGCACCTGTTACCGCCAATAGTACATTCAACTTACTAAGTATAGCTTTTACCACTCTTTATTACTGGGTTCAAGTAAGCTACGTATCAACTAACATATACAGTTATATACAGCCTCTTGATAAAACACACCCAAAAGTTGGCAAAAGGGTATCCGGTACATTACTTCCAGGTGCTATAGCTATGTCAGTGGGTGGGGGTTGGTAATGATTAATTGATTCCCAAAAGTAAGCCTGGGGTTCTTGGAATGCTACAAGTGCAGGTAAGGATTAGCAGAGAGTGAAACTGTAGAACTGGAGTATTTCACAGCTAATATTACTGTATGCTACCATCTCGTTTCATGTGATTATTAGCACTTCATAATAAGAACCCATTAATATAGCACCCCATATATATATGTAAGTGTAAGCAACCATTACTGGTTGATAATTTGAAATAGACACCAGCAACATTATGTTCGACACATATGTACATAATAGCGTGAAGTCCTTAATTACACTGGTGGGAAAAGATCTTTACTACTGCCCAGCGTAATTAGGCCACAGATACTCTACTTCTGTATTTCCTCGATCAGATGTCATAGTTTCGCTGTTGATTTTACAAGGATGGTGTCTATTATTTGGATAGCTAGCTACACACATCTGTGGTACATTTAGGTATAGTGCTATAAAACTATGATGCTGTTGGGTAGATACTTTACATCTTGGTGGCTAGTAATGCAGCAGCGATTGATACAGGCTGGCAGTAGTACACACAGCCTCTAAGTCCCACTGTCAGTGGTGGCAATCAGTCATAAAACATGAATGGCCCTAGCACCAGCTCAATGACCTTTAATGGCAATCATCTGTAAGTGTGTTTATATACGCACAAGCTAGCTTTACATACTAGCTGCATCATGATTGCTTATTTGTACTGAGTGTCACACTATTTCAGAACAACGACTATTCAAGGGCAGATCCTGATCGAGGAAATATTATTTCAATTGCATTATGAGTTGATATATGATCGTATCAATGATATTGCTCATGTTTTATAGTTGATGGTGCTTGCTGGTCTGAAGTTGGCACTGCTGCCAAGCAGAGAGCTCTCACAGAGGCCACAATGCATCTAGATCTTGGCAGAGGGTACGATGACTACAAGCGACATCTCGTCCTACATGAGTTTGGGCATGTGTTAGGTCTTGGGCATGAGCACCAGAGTCCAAACGCTCCCAGTTTTATTGATGATACCAAAGCTAAACAACATCTCACAGAGGGCTACAAGAACACCCTGAAGAATTCTAAAGCATTCAAGGATCAACTGAAGAAGAAATATGGGCCACAAATGAGTGATGAAAAAATGGCAGAAAATGAGGCAGAACAAAAGTTCGATATAGACTATGGGCAGAAGTCTGGGGGAGAGTCATCAGAGTATGACCCCAACAGCATCATGCATTACTGGTAAACAAACCTAGCTAGTGTAATTGCAATAACACCAGATCCAATCTTTCTCTATTTTTGTTTAGTGCAAAGTTCATCACATGTGGTCTTTGTCACAACCTCATGTGTTTTCCTTGCTAGTATAATTGCAGATCTAGTCTTTCTCTATTTTTGTTTAGTGCAAAGTTCATCACATGTGGTCTTTGTCACAACCTCATGTGTTTTCCTTGCTAGTATAATTGCAGATCTAATCTTTCTCTATTTTTGTTTAATGCAAGTAACCTCCTCAGGTTTCAATACCAGTTCCTTGTGTGTGGTCCATGTGCTAACTCATATGTTTTCCTTGCTGGTTTTTAAAAAAAAAACTTTAATTTGGTCTGACCTAAATGTAGGTTTGGTTGTATTTTATTTTGCTAAACAAATCTGCAATGTCAAGTATTAGTTAGCCAGGTTGTTATACAACCATGCAATGACGGTGGAATCTGTGGGGAGTTAGGCAGGCTAGCCCAACTCAGCAGTTATACTGCAATACTTAATTGGGGGAGTGAGCCTGAGCAAGCACCACACTAGCTAGTGAGACTGCATTGTTGTTTGCTTGCAGCTACAGACCAGAAAAAAAATCTGGACTGAGTTTATGCCTCCAAGCAATGAGCCTACAGCTAGTCTATAGAAGTTCATAATCAAAATGCTCTTTAGTATGTTGTGTTAAGAAATGAGAGGCCATGCTAGAGTGTGATGGGTCTGTCTCTTCAAGCTACAAAGTTACTTTTAAGTTTGGGTAATCTGGTTATATTTTGGGAATGTTCCCAGACTCCCCACCCTCCTCTCCATATGCACTAATCTTCTTAAAACTGGAATATCTTCACTTCACCACTGATCCAGGATTCCAGAGAGTTGGCTGAAGCAGGAATACAAGCATATTGCGAGGAAGTCTGAAAGTCAGCTACGAAAAAAGAAGGAGAAGGAAATGAAAAGACGTTTGACCACTCTGGCAAGTAAACTCTCAGAGGTGGACAAACAGATGATTATAAAGAAATATCAAGGTGAACTTTAAAATGGTTTTGTCCATTTTTATAAATGCGATAATCTAACAAGAAAATGTACACAATGACAACTACTGTTGTACCCATGGCCAGCTATGTAATAGCCACACACTCACCACAGAAGTGATCAAAGTGTCCAAATGGATTAATTAAGGGACCCAGTACGAGTCGAATCCCCCCTTCAGAGAGCCTTCATACTGAGAGCCTAGGTAAAACTGTTCCTGGCCTTTTCACCCAACCCTACTCTCCCCCTTTAGCATTACAGTATTGAGTAGTAGGTGAAGTGAAAATAGGTGAGTGGTGGACATAGGTAATTATAATACTGTAGTGTCCCGCAAATACGCCCCCCTCGCACATAAGCCCCCCCTGCCTTTTTAGTGCAAAGTCTTGGTGAGGTATTTTTATCCCGCGCATAAGCCCCCACCCCAGAAGAAGACTCATACTCATCCCACAGTCGAAATATTATTTAAGCCACTCGGCTGTCTACCGTTGAAGTGTCTACAGCAAACACAGACAGCCCGCATCAACGATGGACACGCCAACTACTTCGTGGAAGCGCCCTGCTTCCTTGCTCCTTAATGCTAAACCTTGTCAGCCTACCAATTGCATCGGAAGCATCTCTCCGCCTCGCGCTCAGCGATGCCCCGCACTTGGCCCCCACTTCCTACCGACAATGACTTCATGCCCGGAAGAGAGGGCCAATCGCGAGAGAAATTGTCGCATCCCACGTATAAGCCCCCCCCCCCCCCTCCCCCTGCGTTTTGTACTAAGGCTAAGGTTGCAAAAGTGGGGGGAGGCGTATTTGCGGGACACTACAGTATATATATATATATATATATATCATCAATGGGACAATTTATGTTACCTAGGTAAGTTACGTGCATCTAGCATTTGCGTACAATGAGTGTCTTGGAGGGTTAGATGTTATAATGTTGTTGAATATTCATGCTTGTGCAGGTTTGAAGAACTTCCAGCCTCAAGAAAGACGCGAGAGCAATGGAAAAAGAACAGGTATTGTTCTTAGTTTATATTGTATGTTTGCATTGACAATAACTATTACCCAGAAGTGAAAAACCTTTGCTTTCATGTATGTGTTATATGGTGAAAACCGATATTATCCCGTTGTGTATATATTTCGCAACCACATTACCGTGTTCGAAGCACTGGTAGCGCAGAACCAAGAGCGCATATTATAAAAATGGACGACTAGAGTAAGAGCGTGTAACTACGTAAAAATCGAAACAGGGCGGAATTTCCCGCCAGTACTACAAAAATAGTAACATGCACTGCGTAGGCTGCATAATATGTTAATGTTGCTAAGCATGCACATTACCAGTGTTCTATTTTTAGTACGGTTCAATAACTTCGCCCTGACTATGGGCTTCTATTGGAGTTATACGCTTTACTCTAGTCGCCCGTTCTTATGCGCTCTTAATTGGCAGAACTTAAGGGTGGGGCTCATGCATGCTGCATAGACCTATCAGTTATTTGTGCATCTGTCCTGTGCATGCAAGCCCCGCCCTTATTGGAAGTTCTACACTACAGTGCTTTGAACATGGTAACATTGTCACAATACGCAACCGTGCATGTATGTACTATTAGATGTGACATGATCAAATCTCTTCTGTTGGTATGTAGAAGTTGCAGGTCCTGATCATCCTAAACGAGCTGTAGTGGATTCCGATGAACCATGTAAGTTAAACAGATTAAGATTCCTATCTACAAATATGTACATACATAGTATAAGGATTGACAATTTATAGTTTTGTTTGGTAGTATCATTTCCAGACCCCCCTCCATCTTGGAGTGTTGAAGGGGGGTCTGGAAATGAGACTAAGAATGTGGTTGATCTGAGCTCACTGGATCACATACACAACTTTACAGATAGTTAATAATACTTCTTGTTTAAATTTTATTTTGTAATCTGATCCTTGTATTTTATGCTATTCTTGGTGTCTTGGTGTTGTGTACCTTTACTGTTCTTGTTTTTGTTATTGTTCTTGGTGCTGTATTGGAAGAGCATTTAATATAGGCAACTCTTTCTCACGGAGTTAAAATTATTTTAACTCAATTCGATTTATGACTGATTAGTGTTGTGATTAGGATATCATTTGACGACTATGTAATGTTATCTTGTGTGTGTGTGTGTGTAACATTGCATGGTGTAATCTATGTGATGTGTTGTAAATTGACTCATATGACTTGCGTAAATTTGTCGTGATTATGTTGTTTTTTGATGGTGAAGTAATGTGACCAAGATTTATCTTGATTGTGCAGCTGAGAAAACAGAAGATGCTAAACATGGAAACAGGAATGACACATGTATGCATTTTATACATTGCAGTGTGATGTACACTATGTGGATTAACTGACTTTGATGATAAAAGTAATGCTACAATTTTTTTGTTGCTAATTAAGGATCAGGGAGATGCCAAACGGTCAATTTATAATTGGTTGGTCAAGTTTCATGATTACTGATGTTTATTTACAGCTAAAGAAAAGGGGTGTTACAGGTGGATATGTGGTGGTGTCTTGGTCTCAGCTGTACTCGTACTGGTGATGGCAGTTGGCTTGGGATTGCTCACTACTCCTGCTCAGCCACAACCAGGTATCGTATGATTTATAATGTCGTTGTGAAAATGATCTCGCATTTTACTATTATTTGTTTCTGCTACATCCTTGTTGCTGTGTATCAAAGGTGCCAGGAGTGTGTTAAACCTAGCCATGTCCCCCCATTTTACTCTTCAGTTTGCATTCCCAGTATTGCACAGAACCTGAAGAGCAGCACTTGTTATGAATGCGAACTGGGGGGTAAAAATTGAGGATGACAACACTGTGTAAAACCTACGAGCAGCTGCCTTTAGTACTCAATAGAACCTTTAGTAGGTACAAATTATGAATAACCTACCAATGCTTTTTATACATCCACTTAACATTTTAGGCCTGCATTAGTCATGTGTGTAGTGACTATCCACTCAAAGATAAGCACATGCATAACTTATTGCAAAATGTCTGAACACCAAGTACATGTACTATACAAATCCAGCAAAGTGGAACTTTTCTCTACATACTGTACACATCCACTTTTACTATTGCTATAACACTGCCATAATATGTATTGCCACAGAACCACCCCAAAGGGAGCCCTACTCTTCTCCAAAATGTCACCCTCCTCCCCCAAGTGACTCACCCACAATCCCTCCTTCCCCTGGTATGTTCATCACATAGCTGTATGTCATGGTATCAACCGTAGCCAGATTTCACCGATTACTGGGGCACTTGGTGGGCGTAGCCATGTGCTATCACAAGGTAAATTTTGATCCCGGCTTTGAGACAGCATAGTTCGCACCTGGTGCTCATATTTACTGCTAAAGTTGACGGGCAAAGAAGCTAAAAATCGCCATTGATAGCTTTATTCTATATGACAATTCTATATACAGCAATGCTGTTGCAGTTCAGGAAAGTTGACCTAGCATAATTTACCAGGGCATTCAGAATATTTACCAGGGCCTAGGCCCGCATGGGCCCGGGTGTAGCTATGCCACTGGTATCAACTACATTTTACATAATTATAGGGTGTTCTGTCATGAGTGGAATTTATGATTGGCAGGTAGCATGGAATTGCATTACTGTATAATTGCATTACTGTATAATTGCATTACTAATGGTGATTTTTAGAGAATAACTGTAAGCCTATTTTTTTCGTCATGAGTACACATGGTTTCAATAATTGTTGTCTTGATTTGTTATAATAATTATGAGAAAAACTCCACTGCCAAATGATCCCACTTCCGTATTGGTTAGATATGAGCAAGTTATCAGTAGACCCATGCTAATGTGAATAGTCTTGTACCTGTTCAGATTAGTGAATTTGTTTGGATTTAGTGAAATGGCACTTCTTGAATGGGAACGATCACAACTTCTGTGCAATTTCTATTTAATGCACAGCAAAATAGCTATGAATTCTTGGGGTATTCAGGGTGAGGTTCTGATTAGTGGGGTTTATGGTCTACTGTATACTGAACTCTTGTTATAGTGTTTTTGCTAACAAAGCTTTTGAAGGGTGAATTACTGAGATGATTATGTAAATTGTTTGAAGACCATGTATTATTCTATCATTTGTTATAGATAACAACTGTCATCCGATAGCAAGGAAGCAAGATCTCTTTAAAGAGCTAGCAGATATCGGAAACTGGGAGGCCCTTTGTACAAATTTGGAGGTGCCAGAAGCAACACTTGATGGTCTAGTGCATGCTCACCTGGAGAACACTGCCAAGAAACAGAGGTGTTTAGCTGCATACTTTGACCAGGGGAATGCTTGCTGGGAGAAAGTCATTGAAGTTGTTGCTGGTTATCCTTTTTATAAGAAAAAACTTGCTAAGCAGATTGCTGAAAAGTATGGTGTTACTTGGCAAGAATAGGGACAAAAGTATTTTGTTGCAAGTTTTTAATTTTTGTAAACAGGTGTAGTATTTGTTAGTTTAATTTTAATAGCTATTTTTATGTGGTGCATGCACAGACCTTTTGAACTTTCATGCAATTGGTTTTGTTATAGTTTTTTCATACTGCTGCATACTTACAGTAAAGTTGATTTGTCTGTTTGTTTTAAATTGTCATGATAACAGTATACAATAATATCTAGCTCTATAAACTATAGCTAATAGTAATAGTTATTCTCTACATGATATATAATTATGTAGATGCTACAACTATACAGTCTGAAATACCCCCAATTGTGGTTATAGATGCACATGTGGTTTACTAACCACGTCTCAGATGTTGGCAGCTGCAAGCCACTGTGAGCTTCTGGCCTGTGTAGGATCTCACCCACTGTTCATACCCATCACTGCTGCACCCGTTTGTTCTTCTCAGCACGTAAAAGTTAACTTCACGTTTAGAAGTGTAACACTGCCTGTGCTGATTCCAGCACGTTCCATCATTATACTCACGGCAACCTTTGCACACAGTATTGACAGCATACTTGGGGAAAATGTCACTGTTTGCATTCTGGATGGGCTCAAAACTTTGTCTCCACGAACACGAGGCTTTGCTGTTGCTTGGGAAGCACTCTGAGTCATATGTAGGTCTTACACAACTAATGTTAGCTGTTACAGCAAAGGCTGATGCATTGTAACTGTCACCTTCAAGCAACTTTTCCACTTCCAGGCAGTCTGAGTTTCGTGAATCAGTCTTGAAAAGTTGTATCAGATAATCGTATGATCGCTTCTTGCACCCACTGCAATCTTTGTCACTTATTCCCTTTTGGTTCAGACCCTGCACAATGTTGTTGGCAAGACTTTTAGATTGAGTGAAATTCAGGTTTGTATTTCTTGCCACAGAATAGAGGACCACATTTCCTAGGGTTGAACCCGGAGAAGTGCTGCCATTAATACATTGCAGAGAGCAGCCAAACAGGAAGAACACTCCAAGAAAAACGCTACAGCTGCAGTAAGAGGACATACTTCAGGAAAGTTTTTGTTTTTGAATTCTTTGATTTGTGCTGAAAATTCTCAATTTGTTGTTTATATACTGGCCAGTTTCATTGACGTACTAGTTTTCAGATTCAGTTTGCATCATATGTGAACTGATGGATTCATTCATACAAAAATATGAATACAATATTTGGACCCCCTCATATTTGCTAGTTTCCATTTCAATGCTGTATTAAGCTGTGATCAGCACTTTAGATATGGTACTATATATAGTATCCCATTGTGCAACTTATACCTCATTGCAGCTCAATATCCTATTGCAGCAGTTAACACCCCATTGCAGCTTAATACCCTATTGCAGCAGTTAACACCCTATTGCAGTTTAATACCCTATTGCAGCAGTTAACACCTCCCTACAGCTTAATACCAGATTGTGTAAGAACGTAGAGGTGCAGTGGTAGGTAAACATTGTGCAGGGGGAGCTTTGCTATTTATACAGCAGGGGCTCATGTCTTGTGCTCAGACCCCACACTCTCACAAGGAAAAGCCATTTGGTGAAACTGGTATATATTGCTCACTTTTGCAACTAGCATAACAACTTGCATTGCAACAACAACAACAACAACAACAACAACAATAACAACAAACATTTTGCAACGCAGCCACTCAAAAAATATAATAGGATTGTCCGCAGAAACACAAAATTTTACTGTTGTAAGGAAAGTACTATAACTAATGATCTCATAATTTTTTTTCATTGGTCCGTAAACACATCAGGTAATAGGCCCAAGAAATTTGACTTAATTTGTTCCCCAGACTGGAGAGTATGCATGGTGTACACAGAGCTAGAACGGCTCACAATACTAATACATGAAGCTGCCATTACCTCAGTAAACTATCTTGATGTCTGAGCAGGTAGGTATATGTCATAGGTAGCCTGGGAGATTTTTGTTAACCATAAATTCCAGAGTGACATGCACTGTGTGCAGGAAAAACCGTTTTATGACGCGAACAAGCCAAAATTAATGTTTATTTATCTTGGTGTCTGAGCACAAGTGAACAGGTCAGTGTAGTTATGTCATAAATTGCCTGAGGTTTTTGTAAATTTCAGATTGATGAGCATTAATTGTGTGCAGGAACCATCATTTTACAACTTCCTGCAGTATATAAAACAGAATCTACAACTTTCCATAGATTTTGAAAAAAAACCTATCTGAGTGAGGAATAAATTGTGTGATGACATATGACCTGCATGGTATTGTCCAAAACACAGTGGGTAACCTTGCATCTAGGTCTGCCTTTTTTATTCAGATGTAGCTGACTGTTCATTCATTTAGCACAGCGAGCAAAATTAGAACGTCAAGTATTAGTAAACGTATTGCTGCAACTCCATACACAAGTAGACTGATACAAAGTGTACAATGTTTCTCCATCAGAACCACCCAAAAATAGCAGCTGGCCTCTAATAGTAGCCACCCCAAAATGAACAGTGGAGAAATGAGCATGCAAAGCTATGCTCCACAGGGTTGTTTACAGATTTACAAGAGCTACAGTTATAGATCAAGGGCCAAGTAGATTGATGTATCACTGTACCAAGAGTACTGGTACACTAATTTTTAGTCAAGCATTTTCACTATATTATAGTTACTGTGCTTTCTTTTCCTCCCTAGTGCTTGAATGGTGTGAATTTGATCAGTTCTCTTTCTGCCTGGTTGCATGTGAGGCAAATGTTTGGGTACAAAATGAAGCAATGGTGAGTGAATATTAACTACAAGTACATGACGTACACGTATATCTCTTTTCTTTGTTTGCTACCTTTTCATGACACATAGTTAGTCTTTCCAAACATAGTTAGTGTTTCCAAACATTGTCTTTAAGTAGCACTAGTAGTAAGTTGACTACTTCCCTAGCCATTGTCAACTTGTAATTTCACTTTTACTTTCACCTTTCTTCATTAGTTGACAGGCTTCAGGCCATACATACATTCTTGTGGGCATAGGGACAATCATTACATGTACACAAATGATATCGAATCCAGTAATGCAATCCAGCTTTCATAAAATGATGTTTAGCTTGTCAATTTTGTGTGACGTGTGAGAAATTGCTGGACATATTGAAAGTGCAATGAGATCTTTTTGAAAGTGTAACTACACTATTTCCTAAGCACTGAAGCACAGTTATATAGGGCTGCATAAACGAGGAGCATAATATGTGGAAGCCTATGTACAACAGATATAGTTATGTTCTAACCCTAACGCATCATATAGAACAAACAAAAAATCTACTTTGCCAACCAACCTAACAGTAAAGGACTTGTGCATAGCACTTTCCTCCCTCCTAATCCAGTATCTAGGAATCAAGGAACAACCATTTCTGAAACTAATATATGCTTTAAACTTTTGCATTTGTGTGTTTGTGTTTTTGTATAGCTTTTATGTATCATTTTTGTATATAGTCCAGTAAGCCTAAACAGGCTGGCTATGCCCTGCGTAGGGACTTAAAATAAAATTGAAATTAAAATATGTAGTTTATCAATTAAGCCAAACCATCTCTCAGCCTCCAGAAAAGTGAGAGAGAGAGAGAGATATTCATAGTTTACATTTGTTTAATTTGCAGCCCTAAAACTACACAGTATGTGTCTACATACTGAAGCCATGCTGTTGCTATTGTCTCAAACTGTTACAGTAAGATGTGATTGGTCAGCATCTCATGCATACTACCTGAATACATTAGCATGGAATAATGGAAGAGGACCTCAGTCCTATTTTGTTGGTTTCTAGGCCCAAAGTAATGATTAAGAGGGACAGTTGGATACTACTAGCTCTCTTTCACGTTTCCGGGGTGAGAGATGATAGACTAGTTCATATGATATACCTGTTCATGTAAACCGTGGACAGTTGGGTGCAATGGTCTATATCCATGCAGTATATGCACAGGTGCAAATTTATACCAAGATGTACAGTTTTACGTAAAACATGCACTTTCAATTTGATGAAGGATCATCTTACCATGTGAGAAGCCAGTTGCAGAATGGTGGTGGTAGAATTAACAGCTGCTCATGAAAACTGGATGGTGTCTATAAACAAGAATTGGTCACCATTTAGCCACCTCTCATGTGCTTTCAGTGGCTTCTCAGCTGGCTGCTGCATAAATAGAGAGGGCTCTCCGTAAAAGTTGCTAGTTAATTATGATTCAAATGAGGGCTTCAATGCAGTCAATACCAGGGCAAAATCAAACAAGTGTTGAAACACTGATGCAGTAAAAAGTCGCTTATAGCCATTGGGACCAAGGGGTGTTTAAATAACTGAAATGTCCGTGAAAGCGAAACAATACTAATTTTGATACAAAGCAGAGTAATTTCCTTTTAATGCAAAGCAAAATACGTACTACGTACAGATTCAGGTAAGTGAAGATTTGGATAACTGAAGTTTTGATAACTGACTTCCTACTGTGTTTATAACCAGTATCTTTTTAACAATACCTCAAGCATATTATATAAGTTAACACATGCAGCTGACAAAATAACCAACAGTCCATAATCAAAATGCCCACATGTAGCTAGGTGAACTACAGCTTAATTAAACTAGCAGGACATGTTTGAGATACTTCAATTGACAAGTGGTTTAAAACAGAAGTGACAACAGCTGCTGAGAATCCTCCCACACTTCATATCAGCACTCATTGGTTCTCTTTGTCCACAACCAGTGCTACTACAGTGACTATATGAAAGTGCAACCATCACAATAGGTGCGTCTATAGATATGGATGCCAGAATATTACACAAGTCTCTTATTTACGCACCTATGTATTGTTCTGGGATTTCTTATTTGAATAGAGATGAATAAACCAATATAACATAGAAATATAATATATTAGAGGGTTTTATAAGTGGGCCAATTTGACACAATTTCATAGGTAGTTTTATTTAGGGTAGATAAGCGAAATATGGTAGTAAATGTCACGTCAGTAAGTAAATCCCTTTTATAAAACAATGTTTTGACTGTTGGAGGTCTCTTGAACTTCCTCCCTTCACACCTCGTGAGTGATGAAACAGTCAGCTGACAACCACTGTTAAATCCCTGCAAAATTGGCTGTTACACAATCTTCTTGTTCTGGACCAGTATTTATAGGAAGCATGCGAGTACGACTCACAACCGTCAGCAGTGATACTACAAGAGGTTTATAACAAACTGCAAGATTCCATTAACTTTGTTACTGCTTCTAGACTTTGTATAAGCTATACTTGAGCAAAGAACATCATGTTTACCTCACAAGCAAACATCCAACTGCTGCTTATTGCAGCCCTGTGTGCATTTCATTTGCACACAGCCTATGCAATGACAACACCATGCGGACTATCTGACATTAACAGTACAGTCTCTGTTGTTGTAGAACAAGCAGTGGATGGGCTCTCAACCCAACAGATAGAAACCAACAACACTGCTGCAATGGCTAACATGATTGCTGAAGATTTGACAGAAGCAGAAATCGGATGGTGCTGTGGCTGCAAGAAGCAGAATGACTCATACATCCTAGACCAGTACTACCAACACTGCAATATCTCTGGTTCCAATCTCACCAGAATTCCACTACCGGACTCTCATCTCAGCTTATCCCCAGCTTATGTGCTGACAACTAACACAGAGTATGGAATTTTGCGGTATGATTCACAATGCTTTCCACAAAATGCTGCACCAAAGTGCACTTGGAGTCAGAATATTAAAGACCTCGGGGAGGATGTGTTTCCAAGATTTGCAGTCAATGTCGCATGCAGTGGGTGCAGATATACTAATCTCACTTGTGACTGCTATGTTTCTCCAGTTCCCATTGAGACTTGTGTTCTGAAGCGACAAAGGCAGTGTGATTCAAGTGGATTTGACTTGTGGGAACCAGTGAAGGAGATACTGGTGGCTGGGTGTAGCTGCTACAGCCCGTCATAGCTATAACTATAGTCTGAACACTGAACGAAAGAAATGTTTTAGCTTGTTTTTTTGTAGCAGAAATGTGTAAAAACTGTAGTTTTAGCTTGCATGCTCATACCATTAATGTTATATTATGCTTGTATTAATAGAGAATTTTGATAAGCTGTACACCTATATAATTACTTTTTATGATACTAGACATTTGACTAGATACTATGCAGTTATTATTAGAGCCCTCAATCACATAATTTTCTGCCCATTCATTAGTTTAATAAGTAGCTACCATGCTTAGTGTGTGTGTGTGTGTGTGTGTGTGTGTGTATTTTGGTAATCACATCCTTTGTGTGTGCACACAGATATTGCAGTGTTGGTAGTACTGTTGCTAAATTGATAGTTGGCAGCAGGGCATTGGAATTGAGCATTGCATATAATTCAATTCACCTTATTTGTCCAAGTGCAATATTTCAGAATTATAAAACTAGAATACATGACTGATGTATTTTTGATTAATTACTGTAAATGCATGATCCACGAAGAACTCTTGCAAACATACATAGTCAACTTTGGGAATGCTTTAGCATAATTACTAGTTTGTCTTCGTTTAAATGCTACTATGTTCGAAAATTCAATGTAAGAACTGGTATAGTAGCTACCAGTAAATTGTGTGTAAATTATTCAGCATTGATCCTGACTATATACAACCCTTTTTGACACAATGAGTTGAACTGATGTGCACACCATCACTTGTTGCATGGACCATTCCACTAGTTTTTCTTCTCTTACGCAGTCAAGTAGCTAGATTGTAGAAAGTTGGATTGGTCAAAGGTACAAATGTGTAAGGAAATGGAAACTTGTGCAAATAAACCTCTTGTAAATCAGCAATTTGCAGCAAAATATTTGCCTCAGACATTTTGGTCTTTTCTATGAAGTGCAGGTGTTTGTCTCCAAGAACATGGCTAGACTAGTGGTTGCTAGTGTGTCACATGTTGCTGCACAGAACATATAACCATCTTGAAGCGGTTGGTCAGATTTCTTCACTGTTTGACAAAATGATTTCATATTCTTAAATGATATGTGTACAATCAAGATCAGGTAACCTGCTACAACTATATAATACGCTATAAATGATACTAAAGACTAGAGTCTGCAGGTATGACTGACTATTGTGGTCAGATATTCTACTTTACTAATCACGGCGGAGGAACTGGCAACTGCAAGCCGCATTGAGGTACCGTCGAGTGTAGGTGCTCACCCATTCTTCATACCCATCACTGCTGCACCTGTTTGTTCTCTGCAGGACGTAAAATCCAACTTCATGTTTGTAGGTGTAGCACTGCCTGTGCTGATTCATGCATGCAAAATCATACTCATTGCAACCTTTGCACACAGTATTCACAGCGTACTTGGGGAAAATGTCACTGTTTGCATTCTGGATGGGCCCAAAACTTTGTCTCCACGAACATGAGGCTTTGCTGTTGCTTGGGAAGCACTCAGAGTCATAGGTAGGCCTTACACAACTAATGTCAGCTGTTATGGCAAAGACTGATGCATTGTTACCTTCAAGCATCTTCTTGACTTGAAGGCAGTCAGGATTTCGTGAATCGGTCTTGAATCGGTGAATCAGGTAGTCTTCAGATCTCTTCTTGCATCCACAGCAATCATTGTCACTTATTCCCTTTTGTTTCAGACCCTGCATGATGTTGTTGGCAAGACTTATAGACTGGGTGACATTCAGGTTTGTACTTCTTGTCACAGAATAGAGGACCACATTTCCTAGGGATGAATCCGGAGAAGTGCTGCCACTAATGCATTGCAGAGAGCAGGCAAACAGGAAGAACGCTCCAAGAACAATGCTGCAGCAGTTGTTTGTCATATTTTCATCAGCAGTACAGATTAGTGCTTGTCTTCAAGTTCCTTGAACGAAGGTAATCCATGCTGAGGACCGTGATGTTTGGAGTTATATACTCTTGACTGATCAAGCTAGAACTTATAGAAGTGATGAGATTCAAGTTCACTTTGCATTCAAGATGGAATCCGGAGCACATCATCTATGAAGTTTCTTAGCTGTGAATCATTATGCTGAATAGAACAATCAACATCTCAGAGGACTCCCTATAGAATATTAGGTGGTTCCCTATAGATTGTCAAAACCCTTCTCACTATGAATGAACTTGAAACAGAACTGCTCAGAGAGTATCTTGACTTTTCAATTTGATTTTCAGCTGGTACGTTTGACTCTCGTCTCATGCCCAGCCCACATGTGCCTCCCAGCAAGAAACCATTCTGCTGGACAAAGTCAAATTTCTTGGGCCATTGGATTTGAGAAATTATTAAATGTTCTGTAGCTCTTTCCTTACATGCAGCAATGAACTTTGCATCTCAAGTTGGGTATCCAAACAGTGCATGTTTGAGTGAGTGTGGTACAAAGAGGTTTGGACTTTTCTAGGTTAAACTATAGCTACACACTAGCCCAAGGAAGTTGACTTGGATCACAAGACTGTTTTTCCTCACGGGAGAGTTGAGTCTGGGCATAAGACTAGTTTTTCTCAATGAAGTTGCAACTAATCAGCATGCATATATACATACATACACCCTCTACTTGCTGCCAGCAGCACCTATGAAGCTAATGAAGAGATTTTTGAAGCATCAGAGACAATCATAATAAACACATTGTTGATTTGCAATAATAAGCATGACTTATCATCATTTACATGTTAACTTGGCAGTCAATCAGTTATTTCATCAATCAAGTGTATAAAGGCTTTCATCATAGCTATATAGTTATTAGCTAATTCTCAGACAACCAGAAAAAATACCAAAAAAATTAATTTGAACATGAATGAAAATTAAGCTGAGTTGCACTACAATCACTACTTGAGATTCTGTACATATATTATAAAGCTTTTTGGGCTACAATCAGAGAGAGACCAATGGACAGGTTTAATCAGTTATGACCAAACCTGCAGTTCCAGTGCAACTTTTGCACTTGATGGCTTTATTAAAGAGATACTAAAGGCAAAAGTGTGCGCATGTATATCATGTATATAACGTTATTACTTACAAGCGTCCATAAACATGTGGTCCCTTTCATTGTTTTCAACTTCATATACAAGAAGCAGTTGTTCTTCCTAGTTTGACTGAAAATACCCATGCAAACCTTACTTGGTAGTAGAATTAATATTTAATAGGATATGTGCCTGTTGAATTCCTGAATGTAAATGATGAAAATGCATTGATACCTTGCCATTGTCAACTGTTTCACTTTTATAGTATGTATAGCTATGGAATGAAATGGAGGGTTTCCTGGTGAATCCATAACTCATTAGTTGACAGGCTTCAGTCATTCTTGTGGCAATAAAGAATGACAATTCTTGCTAGCTAGCTAAATGCATGGCCTATCAGGTCTGGAACTATGCACTACCTGATGTAGCTTTAGCTAGCCATGCAATATTGCTTTTATTGCTCACCCCACAACATGTGCTTCAGCACCCCTTGCCCCTGCAATATTCTACATTCTCCTATATTATACACATATATAAGTCAGTACCATCCTAATACCTATAGTGTGTAAACTCAACCATGCCACACACCCACTATACACTAGCTAAATGCCTCTTCAGACTCTAAAGGCAGAAGATATGACAGTGATTCATGCAGTGATTTGCAGTCAATGTCACATGCACTGAGTGAAAATGATTGATCTCTCACACAAGTGCAACATTGGCGACTTGAGAACAGCTATATGTATAAAATGTATGAGACTGGAAGGTATACCATATGCTCTATATTGCTAAGTTACATTGTAGCTATATGGGTCTTCCATGTCAAATTAACACAAAAAAATCCTTACCCCCACGGATTTGAACGAAAATTGGTTATTACACAGTGTCAGTTGAAACATTAATCCACAGTGAGTTTCAGCGTTCTATGTTGTATGGCTTCAGAGTTAGAGCCAGACGAAAAATTGATTTTTAGGAAAATTTTAGCTTACCTCTTGTTACTAAATCAATCATAGAGATTAACTTTATGACCTACAACTTACACCACTTGTAGTTCATAAAATTTCCTTTCATTTGATATAATTAAAAAGTATATCCCATAGAGTTCAGGTCAAAGGTCATCACTACTGCACTTTGACCCTTGCTATCTCAAAAACAAATATTTTAATTTTTCTCCGTTTTTTTAAAATGTTGTTTTGGTCCTTTTCATCAAGTCTTGTAAAAATAATTTTGGGACCGCCATGGGATTGGGAGATACATGACAGAACGTAATAGCAGTTAGGGGAAATGTACTGTAAAGCAATCCTATACTTACCTGATTATGGGTCATTTTGATTATAATGGTAGTGGATACCTTTGTAAACATGCCACGACAAAATATCCATGATTCCATGGTTGATAGGTAATGTCCAAGTGCTGGTTGCCATGGTTACTAAGTAAGCAAGTAACAAGCAGTTCAATGCTGTTCAACATGTGGGAGTGGTGACAATTTTTCACAACTTGCTCCACCATGATTGCATTTCTCTAATACAGTATAGGGCAGAAGATTTTGAGAACAGTAAATATTGCTTAATTAATCTTCAGCTTGGTGGATTGAGGTAGCTTAATAAGTGATATTTGATATCCTTAAGAAAATTATCACTGCAGCAGAGGAGTTATTACTGGTGATAGATTTCAAGCTATATAAGAAAGCAAGATGCTTTCTGAATTGCATGGACACTGAGTCTGAGTTGAAAATAACGAGTGTGAGAAATTGGCAATGTAGCAACTGCATGGAAAAGGTGCCTGTCTTGAGGCCTTTCTTTTAACATTCCTCCCAAGATTAGAACTTTGAGCTTTGCAAAGCACAATCAATACTGCTTAATGTTACACATGAAATATCATGGTCAGGTACTATCCTGTACCTGCAGTACACAAATACAAAGGGTAGTCATGTGACATCAGGTGCATGGGCAAAGGGCAGTGGCGTAGCCAGAATAGGATAGTTGCCCAGGCACAGGTATCACAATGTATATACATTCAATCTCTTTGCCTCCAATGGCAAACACCACTAGCACTTTTTCAGGTTCAATCTTGCACAGATACAGCACATATGACAATTGAACTAACAATTCTATAGAGTGGTGGAAGAATATTTAATGGCTGCATAGCATTGTATTGTTCAGTGAAGCATTATTTCATGACAGCTGAATACAAACAAGAAAGAATGCCCTACAGGGCACAGAAACTGGACAAATTTTGCAAGATTTCTTCATGGTTCATATTGGGAGTTGAAAAATGAAATATATAGACCCCTAAAACATCTTTCAGTAAGTAATTCCCTTACACAAGACAAAGAGAAGCAGGGATGGGGCCGTGTCACAACTGCAAGAAGCGAAACGAGTCATACATCCTAGACCGGTATTACCAACACTGCAATGTCTCTGGATCTAATCTCACCAGAGTTCCACTACCAGACTCACATCTCAGCTCACCCCCAGCTCATGTGCTGACAACTAACACAGAGTATGGAAGTTTATGGTATGATTCACAATGCTTTTCACAAAATGCTGCACCAAGGTGCACTTGGAGTCAGAATATTAAAGACCTCGGGGAGGATGTGTTTCCAAGATTTGCAGTCAATGTCGCATGCAGTGGGTGCAGATATACTAATCTCACTTGTAACTGCCATGTTTCTGAAGTTGCCATTGAGACTTGTGTTCTGAAGCGACAAAGGCAGTGTGATTCAAGTGGATTTGACTCATGGGAACCAGTGACGGAGATACTGGTGGCTGGGTGTAGCTGCTACAGCCGGTCATAGCTACACCTATATTCTGAACACTAAGTTCTTGCTGTACAAAGAGAAATGTTTTAGCTTTTTTTGTAGCAGAAATGTGTAACAACTGTTGCTTTAGTTTGCATGCTCATACAATATTATATTATGCATAACCATGCATAGAGCTATATAAATATTATTTTATGATACTAGACATTTGACTAGATGCTATGCAGTTATTATTAGAGCAAATAATTATGTCAATCACATAATTTTCTGCCTTTTCATTCATTTTATAAGTACCATGCTTAGTGCGCATGTGTGTGTGTGTTTGTGTGTGTGTGTGTGTGTGTGTGTGTGTGTGTGTGTGTGTGTGTGTGTGTGTGTGTGTGTGTGTGTGTGTGTGTGTGTGTGTGTGTGTGTGTGTGTGTGTGTTGTGTGTGTGTGTGTGTGTGTGTGTTTAGGTAACATGCACATCCTTAGTTATCAGACTGGTACAAAATGCTATACAATAAGTAACAGTATTGTTGCTGAATTCATAGTAGGTAGCTAGGGCATTGGAATTGAGGACATAGCATTGCATCATTCAATTCACCTTTATTTGTCCAAGTGCAGTATTCCCAAATCTAGAATACATGACTGATGTAGCTATTTGGGGTCCTTTTAATTTCTGCAATGCATGATCCATGAAGAACTCTTGCAAACATATATAGCCAACTCTTTGGGAGTGCTTTAGCATAATTACTGGTTTGCATTAAGTTCTTCAAATAACAATATGTTTAAATGCAACTACGTTAGAAACTTCAATAATGTAAGAACTAGTATAGTACCAGTCAACCCTTGTTTACACAATGAGTTAACTTGAACTGATGTGTAGCTACATCTTGTTGCATGAACCACTAGTTTTCGTTCCTGCTTCACTTATGGAGCCAAGTAGCTAGATTGTAGAAAGCTGGACTGCATGGTCAAAGGTACAAATATGTAAGGAAATGAGGAGTTGAGCAAATAGACCTCTTGTAACTCAGCAATTTGCAGCAAATTATTTTGTCTCAGACATTTTAAAGATTCTTTGAATACATTTGGTCTTTTCTATGAAGTGCAGGTGTTTGTCTCCAAGAACATGGCTAGACTAGTGGTTGTTAGTGTGTCACATGTTGCTGCACGGAACATATAACCGTCTCGAAGTGATTGGTCAGATACATCACTGTTTGACAATTTTAATGTTCTTAAATGATATTTATACAAAGAAAGATGGCTACAACTAATATATACATGATATTTCTATAATAATGCTAAAGACTAGAGTCTGTAGGTATGACTGACCATTGTGGTCAAATGTACAGATGTATCTAATCACGGCGGAGGAACTGGCAGCTGCAAGCCACGTTGAAGTACCGTCGAGTGTAGGAACTCACCCACTCTTCATACCCATCACTGCTGCACCTGTTAGTTCTTTCAAGGACATAAAAGCCAACGTTATGTTCACGGTTTGAGGTATAGCACTGCCTGTGCTGATTCATGCACACAAAATCATACTCATTGCAACCTTTGCATACAATATTCACAGCGTACTTGGGGAAAATGTCACTGTTTGCATTCTGGATGGGCTCAAAACTTTGTCTCCACGAACACGAGGCTTTGCTGTTGCTTGGGAAGCACTCAGAGTCATAAGTAGGCCTTACACAACTAATGTCTGCTGTTACGGCAAAGACTGATGCATTGTTACCTTCAAGCATCTTCTTGACTTGCAGGCAGTCACGGTTTCGTGAATCGGTCTTGAATCGGTGAATCAGGTAGTCTTCCGATCGCTTCTTGCACCCACAGCAATCATTGTCACTTATTCCCTTTTGTTTCAGACCCTGCATGATGTTGTTGGCAAGACTTATAGACTGGGTGACATTCAGGTTTGTACTTCTTGCCACAGAATAGAGGACCACATTTCCTAGGGATGAATCCGGAGAAGTGCTGCCACTAATGCATTGCAGAGAGCAGGCAAACAGGAAGAACGCTACAAGAACAATGCTGCAGCAGTTGGTTGTCATATTTTCATCAGCAGTACAGGTGAGTGTTTGTCTTCAAGTTCCTTGAGTGAAGGTAATCCATGCTGAGGACCATGAGGTTTGGGCTTTATATACTCTTGACTGATCAAGCTAGAACTTATAGAAGTGATGAGATTCAACTTCACTTTGCATTGAAGATGGAATCCAGAGCACATCATCTTTGAAGTTTCTTAGCTGTGAATCATTATGCTGAATAGAACAATTAACATCTCAGAGGACTCCCTATAGAATATTAGGTGGTTCCCTATAGATTGTCAAAACCCTTCTCACTATGAATGAATTTTGAAACAGAACTGCTCCTTTTCAATTTGATTTTCAGCTGGTACGTTTTACTCTCGTCTCATGCCCAGCCCACATGTGCCTCCCGGCAAGAAACCATTCTGTTGGACAAAGTCAAATTTCTTGGGCCAATGAAATTGTTAAATGTTCTGTAGCTCTTTCCTTACTTGCAGCAATGAACTTTGCACCTTGAGTTGGGTATCTAAACAGTGTTTGAGTGGGTGTGTCACAACATGTTTTGAACTTTTCCCCAAGATACACTAGCCCAAGGAAATTGACTTGGATCACAAGACTGTGTTTTCTTGTGGGAGAGTTCGGTCTGGGCATGAGACTAGTTTTAGTCAATGAAGCCACAACTAATCAGCATAGTACATTGAATATAGGCATACAACTAATCAGCATGCATATATGCATACATACACCCTCTACTTGCTGCCATCAGTAACTATGAAGCTAATGAAGAGATTATAGAGACAATCATGATAAACACATTGTTGATTTGCAATAATAAGCATGACTTCTCATCATTTACATATTAACTTGGCAGTCGATCAGTTATTCCATCAATCAAGTGTATAAAGGCTTTCAACATAGCTAGTCATTAGCTAATTCTCAGAAAACCAGAAAAAATACCAAAAAATTAACTTGAACATGAATGAAAATTAAGCTGAGTAGCACTGCAGTCACTACTTGAGGTACTGTACACATATAAAGCTTTATGGGCTACAATCAGAGGGAGACCAATGGACAGGTTTAATCAATTGTGACCAAACCTGCAGTTCCAGTGCAACTTTTGCACTTGAGGGCTTTATTAAAGAGATACTAAAGGCAAAAGTGTGTGCATGTATATCATGTATATAACAGCTATTGTAATTACTTACAAGTGTCCATAAACATGTGGTCCCTTTCATTGTTTTCAACTTCATATACAAGAAGCAGTTGTTCTTCCCAGTTTGACTGAAAAAACCCATGCAAACCTTACTTGGTAGTAGAATTAATATTTAGTAGGATATGTGCCTGTTGACTTCCTGAATGTAAATGATGAAAATGTGTTGATACCTTGCCATTGTAAACTGTTTCACTTTTATATTATGTATACCTATGGAATGAAATGGAGGGTTTCCTGGTGAATCCATAACTCATTAGTTGACAGGCTTCAGTCATTCTTGTGGCTATAAGGAATGACAATTCCTGCCAGCTATATGCATGGCCTATCAGATCTGAAACTATGCACTGATGTAGCTTTAGCTAGCCAAGCAATATTGCTGTTATTGCTCACCCCACAACAGATGCTTCAGCACCCCTTTCCCCTGCAATATTCTACATTCTCCTATATTATACACTGTAAGTCAGTACCACCCCAATACCTAATACCTATAGTGTGTGAACTCAACCATGCCACACACTCATTACACTAGCTACATGCCTATACTACTTAGACTCTAAAGGCAAAAGATATGACAGTGATTAAGCATCAGCATTAGCTATGTGGGTGTAGCTTCACTGTCCGTTTTTGGAGGTAATTTTGTATTGGCCAAGGTACGTCGGGGCCTGATCAGTGTCCGTTGTTCGGAGTTGAGAGGTGTCCGCTTCTCGGAGGTTCGAAATGTATTAGTTCTATGGTAAAATCAATCGGGGGCAAGTGAGCCGTCCACTGTAGAGAGGTTGTCCGCTTCTCAGAGGGTCTGTTATTAGAGGTTTTACTGTACTATTTATAGTTATTAGACTCTAAAGGCAGAAGAGAATATGAAGGGTTGAGAACCAGAGTGGTCTAACCCACAAATGTTGATTTAGCCCCCCCTAACATGGGAATATAAGGTGTTTCAGGAGCTGCTGAAAATGTTAAAATTTCAAATTTTAGTCTTATGCTCACAGGGTATGTAAGTTTTTATTGCATCATGCAATTTCCAATACTTGATTTTAGGTTAGACCAGTATAGTTCTGAGTGATTAATCATATACTACTTCTAGGCAGTGATTTGCAGTGAACATCACATGCACTGAGTGAAAATGTATTGATATCTCATGTAAGTGAAACTTTGGAGACCTGAGAACAGCTATATGCACAGAAATTGTTTTTTTAAATGGGTGAGACTGGAAGCAAGTGTACATACCATATATATGCTCTATATTCCACAGTTACATTGTAGCTATATCCCAAAAAAATTTGGAGAATATACCATGGTGAATGCAATATAACTATAAGTACAAAATTTTTGCAGAAATATGTGAACGTGCATTATACACATACACTGAATACATCAACTGCTAAAGTATTAGCTCAACATTAATTTAAGTCCAGAACTTCTCTGCAAGTGTGACCAATAGCTATACAGATCTCAAATGAAATGTCCACACCTCCGCCCAGTATCATGCAGCCACTACAATAAAGTGCATAATTGAGTCAGTGATAAGAACTGTGCACCCCTGTCAGTCCTTCCATACCTCATCACAATGTATACATTCAATGTTTCTTAATGTCTTTGCCCCCAAGAGCAAGCACTACTAACACTCTTTCATGTTCAATCTTGCATGAATACACCACATTGTTTACTATGACAAATACTTTAGAGTGGTGAAAGAATATTTAATGGCTGCATAGCATTGTATTGTTCAGTGAAGCATTATTTCATGACAGCTGAATACAAACAAGAAAGAATGCCCTACAGGGCACAGAAACTGGACAAATTTTGCAAGATTTCTTCATGGTTCATATTGGGAGTTGAAAAATGAAATATATAGACCCCTAAAACATCTTTCAGTAACTAATTCCCTTACATAAGACAAAGAGAAACTATCACTGATTGCTGAAGGTCTCTTTAACTCCCTCAATCCATTCACACCTTAGGAATTATGAAACGAATGAGTAGCTTGAACAAGTCCCTCTGAACCAGGGTCGTACACTATCCCTGCTTCAGCAGCAGTATTTATAGAGAGAATGGAAACACCACTGTCATCAGTTAGCAGCAACAGCAAAAGACAGGACGTGAATGATAAAGACTTTTATCGCAAATCTGCCTCGAAGCTATCTTGAGTGAAAAACATCATGCTTACCTCACAAGCAAGCATGCAACTGCTAATCATTGCAGCTCTGTGTGCATTTCATCTGCACACAGCCTACACACTGCCCACACCACAAGGATCATCTGTCACCAACAACAGCATCTCTGTTGTTGTAACACAAGCAGTGGGTGGGCTCTCGATCCAACAGACAGGAAACATCAACACCGCTGCAATGGCTAACATGATTGCTGGAGGTTTGGCAGGAGCAGGGATGGGGCCGTGCCACAACTGCAAGAAGCGAAACGAGTCATACATCCTAGACCGGTATTACCAACACTGCAATGTCTCTGGATCTAATCTCACCAGAGTTCCACTACCAGACTCACATCTCAGCTCACCTCCAGCTTGTGTGCTGACAACTAACACAGAGTATGGAAGTTTGCGATATGATTCACAATGCTTTTCACAAAATACTGCACAAAAGTGCACTTGGAGTCACAATATTAAAGACCTCGGGGAGGATGTGTTTCCAAGATTTGTAGTCAATGTCGCATGCAGTGAATGTTCATGCAGTTCGTCGCCAGTTTCCATCACAGCTAAAGTTCTGAAGCGGCAAAGGCAGTGTGATTCAAGTGGATTCGACTCGTGGGAACCAGTGACGGAGACACTGGTGGTCGGATGTAGTTACTACAGCCGATCATAGCTATAAGCATTAGAAAGGAGTATTGAGAGAAGTGTAGCTATATATAGATTGTTGTCATATATCAGCTTGTAAGTTTGCCATTAGATAGCAGTGACAATATACAGATAGTTTTATAGTTCACATGATTTCTGTCTTGGTTATATAGCTACTTGTATTTAATAGGAAGTTGAAATGAAGAACTTTGAACACAATCCTGGGCTATTTCAAACGTCAGTGCGTATATAATTCACCATTTTAATTAACTCACATATGTGCATGGAGGAGATCAGCCTAAATGTCATGCACAGACCTTACTACATAATTTTTCTATCCACTTAATTGGAGTGCAAATTAAAGTATCAGAACAGGAAAAGGTGTTTACTACGTTAGGCCATGCAAGGTGCAGTATGTTACCTTGTAAAGAGAACTTCCTTGGTATTCCCATACGGCGCGCGACCACTAAGGCCGGATATCGCTATGAAAAAGCTATAAATGTCGCGGAGTTTGCCTACATATGCGGTAAAAACGGAAATACAGCACGCAGTCAGATTTATCGGAAGTGGCAATAACGGACACCATTGGTAACCAACATTTTGTTCATTACAGCGAGCGGTAGGCGTGGTATGTGTAATCGGGCTGTTGAGCGTGACAACGCGGGGCTGCGTTTCCAGAGCTGTACTTTGCTGTACACTGGCAGGGAAGGCTAAGCAGAGGCTATAGTACTACGAATAACAGCGCTAATCTAACGTCAAGTTGTTATCTACAGCAACGATGGTGGACAGTCTTCATGAAAAGGTCGACAGGTGTCCGTCAAATTGGGTTCGTTAGGCGTTGTTTGCGTTCAATTGGGACCGCGCGCGCGACAGTCAAGACTGTCAAAATTGTCCGTTATATCGCGGGTATCCGCTGTTGAGGGGTGTCGGATTCCACTGTATGATTGTCCGGATTAAACAATATTTCAAACATGCATAAAAGTCATCGTCCATAAGTGATATAGTTCAAAGTATATATAATCACAGTAATACAGCATAATTATAGATCTAAAAGTGACTGAATGCAGCAGCTATAGTTCTGTTCTCTTCCTGCTATAAAAATTCAAAACTACCCTAGCTATAGTATCTAACTTGATACCTCATTGGCTACTAGAGTCGGCACTGGCAGCCTAGTCTGATCTGAGTGGAAACTCTTCGCCAAGTAAAGTCTCCGGTATGTTCTGCAATGGTCACAGTAGCATTATGGTCCCTGCATTGTCCATTTGTGGGACACTGACTCCCGCATGACCGATCAGTTTGACAACTCGTAGCCTGTATCAAATAACGCGGGTTTCGATTTTCTTGGTATTCGCATTGATACCACACATTGTTGTGTCCGCTAGACGGGCATGCAACATGAATGGAGTCATCATTCAGAATGCTGAGTACACTAGTGCAAATCTGTCTTGGTATAATGACGTTTACATTGGAGCCGGTCTGCTGGCGTTTGCGGCGAGAGATAGCATCGGCATGTTTAAGTTCTGCCATCTCCGAGAGAGCATAGAGAGGGTTTAGCTGGACGGCATTGAATAATGCAGTACCGCTTGCAGGACGGTTGTCCGGTCCGCCGCCCGAATTTACACTACTGTCGCCTGCCTGCCGCTTATGCGTGGTGTGGGTCGGCTTCGGTTGATCACCTGATAGTCCAGTAATTGAGGTCGGCCGTTCCGCCGTAGTGTCACCGCTGCTCAAATTGACAGAGACTGGATTCGCTGAAATGAGAGAATATGCGCACAAACTGAGAAAGATAAACGACTTTAGATACATTGCTGTTGATGATACTTAGAGTATTGGTAATGTAATTCTTTCTCTGACACAACTGGTGGTGGGATTGGAGTAGCTCGTTGGTTTGACTGCATATCATGCAGATATAGGATATTTATAGCTAGGGCCTCGGACTTGCGTTAACCACTGTATGCATAGCGGTGCAGTGCTTGACAGAGTCGGAAAGTCGGTAAGGTTTGCATGGGAATATTCTCATAGAATTCAGATCTTCCTCCCATAATGTCGTAGAAAGTGAAAAATGATATTGCGCCAGAACGAGTGAATTGCAAAGCGGAACACTGTTTTCCGTTCTCAATCTGGGGTGGAGACCGGGAGGTCGAGTTGCGTGGGTGGGGGAGCGAGGTCTGTAGCCTAACAGATATAGCCTCAATAAAATTGCCCTGCGTTAATTCACTCATCTGGGCGAAACTTAATTGGCGTCAACTAGACTACATGTACGTGTTTTAGATCAACGCTTTGATGCAAGACTTTACATGGCCATGCACGACAATGATATAACTGCATGCAGGATTCTTACCCAACTGACCTGTGTGAACCATGGTGTCTCGAACCCTAGTCTCGCGTAGCCAGACTCACGTCGGCGAGAGTATGGGTACGCGAGACTAGTCGAACCCTGACCTTAGGTAGCGGACCAGTTTTCACGGCCATTCAAAGGTCAAAGGTCAAAGGTCAAAGGTATTATCTGACTGGCCCAGAGGGCATGCAGAAAACAACAGCAAATAACAGGACACACACAGATGGCAAAATACACATATACATAGACATGTAGGCCATGTAATGTAGTCCTGAAGCCGTCTTGTACGGAGGGAGAAGACTCTTGAGAGTGCCGGTAGCAGAGATATAAGACCTCAGACACTATGGCATGATTCATAGGCCATAACCCTGGAACAACTACTACAGTTCCATTGGGCACTCTTCTGGTCACATGCAGCAGGGATGGGAGTTGACACACGTACACACAAACATGGCGAGCAGACAGACGAGTCTTTGTCAAAGTTCACAAGGTCTGAGAGGACCATGTCGATAGTCTCGGCTAACTTCGTGTTCAGTATTCCTTGTATGCAGGAGCTGCCACCTCCATTGTCCAAAAGTAAAGAATTATTGCTGAGCATTCTCAAGCCCCCTGTGCCAGGGACTTCTGGGGAGCAGAATAGGTACCTAGCTCCCTTCCCCTCAGTCTCGGTACGGGCACAGAATAAACCCGAGACCTGTTGAGTGCCCATGTCGGAGTCTCTTACAGCTCCTCTTCAGAGCTCTCACCTCATCGTCAGCATGCGCAGATAAAACCAAAATCACAACCATGCCCTAAAATTTTGGGCTGCAATGTTTTTTCTTACACCATACTGTGCACCTACTTGACAACTTTAACTCACTTTTTGCACTTGCGCAGCTGAACCGGGCTGTAACTTGTGCTCGTGCCTTGCCATAGCCAGTCTATCAAGCCCCCAGGAGGTTGGACATTGCATGCTCCCATACATAAGGGATCAAATCTTTGAAATGGCCTAAGAAAGCTTGTGGGTAGTTCTGTTATAACATACAGAAGCTGATCCCAGACTGATCCCCCTCCAAAACTCAACAGGACAGCAGTAAACACCAGTTTAGTGTGCTTAATTGACTCAGGAATGTAATTAAGTGCGCATTAGATTACATTCCTGAGCCAATTAAGCACACTAAAACCAGTGTTTTCTGCCATGCTGTTAAGTTTCGCTCGGGGATCAGGCTGGGATCAGTTTCTGCGTGCCATGGCAAAACTAGCTACCATGCAGCAAGGTTTTGTTGACCAGCTCCAAAGTTTGATTTTTTATGTCCTACCTCCTCTGTATCAAGCCAGTCCATCTCTCACCATCCAGAAAAGTGAGAGAGAGGGTCTAGCAGATGTTAATAGTGTTCATAGTTGACACCTTGTTTAAACTGCACCAGTATTACTTTTACATACTGAAGCATGCCTTCCAACTGGGCTGCCAGATTTAGCCACTGGCAATGAAATGAAGCAATGGACGTGACGTTATTTATTGCAGGGGTAGCTGTGTGCACAGACACCTTTCATTTTAACATTAGCTCCTATATGTGCAATAAACACTGGGAGAAGCAGGCCCCCCTAGATCCTAACTGCAATATGTACCTTGCACCACACCACGCAAAATTTACTATCAACCTTGTATTGTGATTCCTGTCACTTTGGTTGACGTTGGTCCTGCAAGATGTCATCGTCAAGACCATATTCCTTGCTTTTTGGTTGATATCCTGCATGTGGGATGTCACTGTAGGACATTCAGTTATGTCCCAACCTGAATGGAGGACTATATTTCCTTGCCTTTCGGTTGATGTATTGGAGGATGTGGATATCATTGTGGTTTGATGCCCTGCAGCTGAGGATGTCATTGTCAAGACTTTCAGTTATATCCCCGGGCAACCTGAATGGTGTGGGGACCATATTTTGGGTTTTTGGTTGATGTCCTGCAACAGGTCAATGTCAGGACTTTCAGTTATGTCCCAACCTGAATGATGTGGGGGGAAAACATTTCCTTGTTTTTTTGATGTCCTGCAGGATGTCACTGCAAGATTTTCAGTTATGTCGCTCCCAACCCGAGTGGAGGACCACATTTCCTTGCTTGAGGATGTTGATGTTCTTAAGGATGTTGATGTCATTGTGATTGATGTCCTGCAGGATGTCGATGCCACTGTCAAGACTTTCAGTTTTGTCATAGGATGGAGGACCACATTTCCTAGAGATGAAAACTACTACATTGCAGAAAGCAGACAAACAGAATGTCGACTCCAAGAAGAATAGCTACAACAGCACAGTAGGTGGACATGTTTGATCAGTACAGGTGAGTGTTAGATTTCGAATGCATGCATATGAAGGTAGCTAGTTGATCAGAGCTACAGACTCTATAAGCATGTAATCTGGGAAAATATTGTACTGTAATGTTCATGTGTTGCACTGTTATGTATTGATGCCTGTTGCAAACAGTGCTTGCATGTAAATACTTGTCCTGCATTAAACAGGGATATAGTGAACAGCTTAGTTCACAAGCTACCAGCTACTTATCTGATTGTACGGTAGAGAGTTCAGAGAACTAGATTGTAGAAAGTTGGACTGCATGCTCAAAGGTGTGAGGAAATGAAGTATTGAGCAGATAGACCTCTTATAACTCAGCAATTTGCAGCCAATTATTTGAACTTATAGTGTCTCAGACAATTTTGATTACATTTGGTCTTTTCTATGAAGTGCAGATGCTTGTCTCCAAGAACATGGCTAGACTAGTGGTTGTTAGTGTGTCACATGTTGCTGCACAGAACATATAACCGTCTCGAAGTGATTGGTCAGATTTCTTCACTGTTTGACAAAATGATTTCATATTTTTAAATGATACGTGTACAATCAAGGTCAGTAACCTGCTACAACTAGATATATACATGACAATTATATGCCATAAATGATACTAAAAACTAGAGTCTGCAGGTATGACTGGCCATTGTGGTCAGATGTACGAATATATTCTACTTTACTAATCACGGCGGAGGAACTGGCAACTGCAAGCCGCATTGAGGTACCGTCGAGTGTAGGAACTCACCCACACTTCATAACCATCACTGCTGCACCTGTTTGTTCTTTGCAGGACGTAAAAGCCAACTTCAAATGGATTAGTGTAGCACTGCCTGTGCTGATTCATGCACGTACTATCACTATAGTCACGGCAACCTTTGCACACAATATTGACAGCATACTTGGGGAAAATGTCACTGTTTGCATTCTGGATGGGCTCAAAACTTTGACTCCACGAACACGAGGCTTTGCTGTTGCTTGGGAAGCACTCAGAGTCATAAGTAGGTCTTACACAACTAATGTCTGCTGTTACAGCAAAGACTGATGCATTGTTACCTTCAAGCATCTTCTTGACTTGCAGGCAGTCAGGGTTTCGTGAGTCAGTCTTGAATCGGTGAATCAGGTAGTCTTCCGATCGTTTCTTGCACCCACAGCAATCATTGTCACTTATTCCCTTTTGTTTCAGACCCTGCATGATGTTGTTGGCAAGACTTATGGACTGGGTGACATTCAGGTTTGTACTTCTTGTCACAGAATAGAGGACCACATTTCCTAGGGATGAATCCGGAGAAGTGCTGCCACTAATGCATTGCAGACAGCAGGCAAACAGGAAGAACGCTACAAGAACAATGCTGCAGCAGTTGGTTGTCATATTTTCATCAGCAGTACAGATGAGTGTTTGTCTTCAAGTTCCTTGAATGAAGGTAATCCATGCTGAGGACCATGAGGTTTGGGGTTTATATACTCTTGACTGATCAAGCTAGAACTTATAGAAGTGTTAAGATTCAACTTCACTTTGCATTCAAGATGGAATCCAGGGCACATCATCTATGAAGTTTGTTAGGTGTGAATCATTATGCTGAATAGAACAATTAACATCTCAGAGGACTCCCTATAGAATATTAGGTGGTTCCCTATAGATTGTCAAAACCCTTCTCACTATGAATGAATTTTGAAACAGAACTGCTCAGAGACTATCTTGACTTTTCAATTTGATTTTCAGCTGGTACGTTTTACCTCGTCTCATGCCCAGCCCACATGTGCCTCCCAGCAAGAAACCATTCTGTTGGATTCCTTGGGCCATTGGATTTGAGTAATTATTAAGTCCTTCCTTACATGCAGCAATGAACTTTGCATCTCAAGTTGGGTATCCAAACGGTGTTTGAGTGGGTGTGGTGTGCAAAGAGGTTGGAACTTTTCCAGGTTACACTATAGCTACACACTAGCCCAAGGAAGTTGACTTGGATCACAAGACTGTATTTTCTCACGGCAGAGTTGGGCCTGGGCATAAGACTATAGTTTTACTCAATGAAGTCACAACTAATCAGCATGCATATATGCATACATACACCCTCTACTTGCTGCCAGCAGTAACTATTGAGTTAATTAATGCAGTTTTCTGGAGCATCTGAGTCAATCATGATATACATATTGTTGATTTTAGAATATAGTTTCAAGTGGCTGCAATAGTAAGCATGACTTCTCATCATTTACATGTTAATTTGGCAGTCGATCAGTTATTCCATCAATCAAGTGTATAAAGGCTTTCAACATAGCTAGTTATTAGTTCTCAAAGAACCAGAAAAAATACTTGAACATGAACGAAACTCTGAGTTGCGCTACAATCACTACTTGAGATTCTGTATATATATATATAAAGCTTTATGGGCTACAATCAGAGAGAGACCAACGGACAGCTGGTTTAATCAATTGTGACCAAACTTGTAGTTCAGTGCAACTTTTGCACTTGATGGCTTTATTAAAGAGATACTAAAGGCAAAAGTGTGCGCATGTATATCATGTATACAACATAATTACTTACAAGTGTCCATAAACATGTGGTCCCTTTCATTGTTTTCAACTTCATATACAATAAGCAGTTGTTCTTCCCAGTTTGACTGAAAATACCCATGCAAACCTTAATTGGTAGTACAATTAATATTTAGTAGGATATGTGCCTGTTGAATTCCTGAATGTAAATGATGAAAATGCATTGATACCTATCCATTGTCAACTGTTTCACTTTTATAGTATGTATACCTAGGGAATGAAATGGAGGGTTTCCTGGTGAATCCATAACTCATTAGTTGACAGGCTTCAGTCATTCTTGTGGCTATAAGGAATGACAATTCCTGCCAGCTATATGCATGGCCTATCAGATCTGGAACTATGCACTGATGTAGCTTTAGCTAGCCAAGCAATATTGCTGTTATTGCTCACCCCACAACGGGTGCTTAAGCACCCCTTGCCCCTGCAATATTCTACATTCTCCTAAATTATACACATATGTAAGTCAGCACCATCCCAATACCTATAGTGTGTAATATCAACCATGCCACACACTCATTACACTAGCTAGCTACATGCCTATACACTTCAATTAGATGCTAAAGTATTAGCTCAATTTTAAGTCCAGAACTTGTCTGCAAATGTAACCAATAGCTAGATCTCAAATGAAATGTCCACAACTCCGCCCAGTATGAGCCACTGTTCTTATATAGCTAATATAGACAATAAAGTGCATAACTGGCACCCCTGTCAGTCCTTTCATACTTCATTACAATGCAATGTTTCTTAATCTCTTTGCCCCCAATGGCAAGCACTACTAACACTCTTTCATGTTCAATACTGCATGAATACAGCACATTGTTTACTATGACAAATACTTTAGAGTGGTGGAACAATATTTAATGGCTGCATAGCATTCTATTGTTCAGTGAAGCCTTATTTCATGACAGCTGAATACAAACAAGAAAGAATGCCTTACAGGGCACAGAAACTGGACAAATTTTGCAAGATTTCTTCATGGTTCATGTTGGGAGTTGAAAAATGAAATACACAAATTCTATATAGACCCCTAAAACATCTTTCAGTAAGTAATTCCCTTACATAAGACAAAGAGAAACTATCACTGATTGCTGAAGGTCTCTTCAACTCCCTCGATCCATTCACACCTTATGAATTATGAAACGAATGAGTAGCTTGAACAAGTCCCTCTGAACCAGGGTCGTACACTATCCCTGCTTCAGCAGCAGTATTTATAGAGAGAATGGAAACACCACTGTCATCAGTTAGCAGCAACAACAAGAGACAGCACGTGAATGATAAAGACTTTTAACGCAAATCTGCCTCGAAGCTATCTTGAGTGAAAAACATCATGTTTACCTCACAAGCAAGCATGCAACTGCTAATCATTGCAGCTCTGTGTGCATTTCATCTGCACACAGCCTACACACTGCCCACACCACAAGGATCATCTGTCACCAACAACAGCATCTCTGTTGTTGTAGCACAAGCAGTGGCTGGGCTCTCGATCCAACAGACAGGAAACATCAACACCGCTGCAATGGCTAACATGATTGCTGGAGGTTTGGCAGGAGCAGGGATGGGGCCGTGCCACAACTGCAAGAAGCGAAACGAGTCATACATCCTAGACCGGTATTACCAACACTGCAATGTCTCTGGATCTAATCTCACCAGAGTTCCACTACCAGACTCACATCTCAGCTCACCTCCAGCTTGTGTGCTGACAACTAACACAGAGTATGGAAATTTGCGATATGATTCACAATGCTTTTCACAAAATGCTGCACAAAAGTGCACTTGGAGTCACAATATTAAAGACCTCGGGGAGGATGTGTTTCCAAGATTTGTAGTCAATGTCGCATGCAGTGAATGTTCATGCAGTTCGTCGCCAGTTTCCATCACAGCTAAAGTTCTGAAGCGGCAAAGGCAGTGTGATTCAAGTGGATTCGACTCGTGGGAACCAGTGACGGAGACACTGGTGGTCGGATGTAGTTACTACAGCCGATCATAGCTATAACCATTAGAAAGGAGTATTGAGAGAAGTGTAGCTATATATAGATTGTTGTCATATATTAGCTTGTAAGTTTGCCATTAGATAGCAGTGACAATATACAGATAGTTTTATAGTTTGCATGATTTCTGTCTTGGTTATATAGCTACTTGTATTTAATAGGAAGTTGAAATGAAGAACTTTGAACACAATCCTGGGCTATTTCCAACGTCAGTGCGTATATAATTCACCATTTTAATTAACTCACATATGTGCATGGAGGAGATCAGCCTAAATGTCATGCACAGACCTTACTACATAATTTTTCTATCCACTTGGAGTGCAAATTAAATTGTATCAGAACAGGAAAAGGTGTTTACTACGTTAGGCCATGCAAGGTGCAGTATGTTACCTTGTAAAGAGAACTTCCTTGGTATTCCCATACGGCGCGCGACCACTAAGGCCGGATACCGCTATGAAAAAGCTATAAATGTCTCGGAGTTTGCCTATATATATGCGGTAAAAACGGAAATACAGCACGCAGTCAGATTTATCGGAAGTGACAATAACTGACACCATTGGGAACCAACATTTTGTTCATTACAGCGAGCGGTAGGCGTGGTATGTGTAATCGGGCTGTTGAGCGTGACAACGCGGGGCTGCGTTTCCAAAGCTGTACTTTGCTGTACACTGGCAGGGAAGGCTAAGCAGAGACTATAGTACTACGAATAACAGCGCTAATCTAACGTCAAGTTGTTATCTACAGCAACGATGGTGGACAGTCTTCATGAAAAGGTCGACAGATGTCCGCCAAATTGGGTTCGTTAGGCGTTGTTTGCGTTCAATTGGGACCGCGCGACAGTCAAGAATGTCAAAATTGCCCGTTATATCGCGGATATCCGCTGTTGAGGGGTGTCGGATTCCACTGTATGATTGTCCGGATTAAACAATATTTCAAAGATGCATAATCAATTAAAAGTCATCGTTCATAAGTGATATAGTTCAAGGTATATATAATATCACAGTAATACAGCATAATTATAAATCTAAAAGTGAGTGAATGCCGCAGCTATAGTTCTGTTCTCTTCCTGCTATTAAAATTCAAAACTACCCTAGCTATAGCATCTAACTTGATACCTCATTGGCTACTAGAGTCGGCACTGGCAGCCTAGTCTGATCTGAGTGGAAACTCTTCGCCAAGTAAAGTCTCCGGTATGTTCTGCAATGGTCACTGTAGCATTACGGTCTCTGCACTGTCCATTGGTAGGACACTGACTCCCGCATGACCGATCCGTTTGACAACTCGTAGCCTGTATCAAATAACGCGGGTTTCGATTTTCTTGGTATTCGCATTGATACCACACATTGTTGTGTCCGCTAGACGGGCATGCAACATGAATGGAGTCATCATTCAGAATGCTGAGTACATTACTGCAAATCTGTCTTGGTATAATGACGTTTGCGTTGGAGCCGGTCTGCTGGCGTTTGCGGCGAGAGATAGCATCAGCATGTTTAAGCTCTGCCATCTCCGAGAGAGCATAGAGAGGGTTTTGCTGGACGGCATTGAATAATGCAGTACCGCTTGCAGGGCGGTTGTCCGATCCGCCGCCCGAATTTACACTACTGTCGCCTGCCTGCCGCTTATGCGTGGTGTGGGTCGACTTCGGTTGATCACCTGATAGTCCAGTAATTGAGGTCGGCCGTTCCGCCGTAGTGTCACCGCTGCTCAAATTGACAGAGACTGGCTTCGCTGAAATGAGAGAATATGCGCACAAAAGAAAGATAAACGACTTTAGATACATTGCCGTTGATGATACTTAGAGTAATGGTAATGTAATTCTTTCTCTGACACAACTGGTTGTGAGAATGGAGTAGCTCGTTGGTTTGACTTCATATCATGCAGATATAGGATATTTATAGCTAGAGCCTCGGACTTGCGTTAACCACTGTATGCATAGCGGTGCAGTGCTTGACAGAGTCGGAAAGTCGGTAAGGTTTGCATGGGAATATTCTCATACAATTCAGATCTTCCTCCCATAATGTCGTAGAAAGTGAAAAATGATATTGCGCCAGAACGAGTGAATTGCAAAGCGGAACACTGTTTTCCGTTCTCAGTCTGGGGTCGAGACCGGGAGGTCGAGTTGCGTGGGTGGGGGAGCGAGTTCTGTAGCCTAACAGATATAGCCTCAATAAAATTGCCCTGCGTTAATTCACTCATCTGGGCGAAACTTGGCGTCAACAAGACTACGTGTTTTAGATGGTCAACGCTTTGATGCAAGACTTTACATGGCAATGCACGACAATGATATAACTGCATGCAGGATTCTTACCCAACTGACCCGTGTGAACCATGGTGTCTCGAACCCTAGTCTCGCGTAGCCAGACTCACGTCGGCGAGAGTATGGCTACGCGAGACTAGTCGAACCCTGACCTTAGGTAGCGGACAAGTTTTCACGGCCATTTTTGGAACTGCGCATGCGCATACAAAGATAAATGACAACCATGCCCTAAAATTTTGGGTTGCAATGTTTTTTCTTACATCTTTGGGTTGAATGTTCTCAAGTCTTCTTGATTCAGACCAGAACCATTACCTGTGAGTCCCAGTTCAGATATGGCCATCTCTGTTTTGGTAGTTAGGGGGAGATTGCTCTGCAGCTGGAAGGTCGCTATGTCAGAACCTACGCCAAGCCAGTGCCTATGTCAAGCCAGTCCATCTCTCACCATCTGGAAAAGTGAGAGAGAGAGTCTAGCAGATGTTAATCATGTTCATCGTTGACACCTTGTTTAAACTGTACCAGTATTAGTTTTACATACTGAAGCATGCCTTCCAACTGGGCTGCCAGATTTAGCCACTGGCAATGAAATGAAGCAATGGACATGACGTTATTTATTGCAGGGGTAGCTATATGCACAGACACCTTTAATTTTAACATTAGCTCCTATATGTGCATTAAACACTGGGAGAAGCAGGCCCCCCTAGATCCTAACTGCAATATGTACCTTGCACCACACCACGCAAAATTTACTATAAACCTTGTATTGTGATTCCTGTCACTTTGGTTGATGTTGGGCCTGCAAGATGTCATCGTCAAGACCATATTCCTTGCTTTTTGGTTGATATCCTGCATGTGGGATGTCACTGTAGGACTTTCAGTTATGTCCCAACCTGAATGGAGGACTATATTTCCTTGCCTTTCGGTTGATGTCTTGTAGGATGTGGATATCATTGTGGTTTGATGCCCTGCAGCTGAGGATGTCATTGTCAAGACTTTCAGTTATATCCCCGGGCAACCTGAATGGTGTGGGGAGCATATTTTGGGTTTTTGGTTGATGTCCTGCAAGAGGTCAATGTCAGGACTTTCAGTTATGTCCCAACCTGAATGATGTGGGGGGAAAACATTTCCTTGTTTTTTTGATGTCCTGCAGGATGTCACTGCAAGATTTCCAGTTATGTCGCTCCCAACCTGAGTGGAGGACCACATTTCCTAAGTGCTTGAGGATGTTGATGTTCTTAAGGATGTCATTGTGATTGATATCCTGCAGGATGTCGATGTCATCATCAAGGCTTTCAGTTTATCATAGGATGGAGGACAACATTTCCTAGGGATGAAAATACTGCAATGCAGAAAGCAGACAAATAGAATGTCGACTCCAAGAAGAATAGCTACAACAGTACAGTAGCTATAGGTGGACATGTTTGATCAATACAGGTGAGTGTTAGATTTCAAATGCATATGAAAGTAGTTGATTACAGCAACAGGCGTAGCGAAGGCCGGGCCTGGCCGGGCACGTGCCCGGATCATGTTCGTCCCGCTCGTGTCACGTGATCTCGTGCGAAACGTGCGCGACTGCTATAAGTTTTAATCTGCGAAAATATTGTTCTGTAATGTTCATATGTTGCACTGTTATGTACTGCTGTCTGTTGCAAACAGTCAGCTTGCATGTAAATACTTGTCCTGCATGAAGCAGGGATAGTTAACAGCTTAGTTCACAAGCTACCAGCTACTTATCTGTTTGTATGGTGTGAATGAAGAGAGTTCAGAAGACTAATCAGCCCACTTTGGGAGTCCTGGTTTGCATTCAGCTCTTCAAGTAGTAGCTAGGTTTTTTAACGCAACTACGTTAGAAACTTCCATAATGTAAGAACTGATATAGTACCAGTAAATTGTGCGTAAATTATTCACCAATAGACATTGAGCCTGACTATAATTTAGCTTCAACCTTTTCTTCACACAATGAGTTGATGTGTACAACTAGATTGTAGAAAGCTGGACTGCATGGTCAAAGGTAGCTAGCTATGAGGAAATGAAGAGTTGAGCAAATCAGTAGACCTTATAACTTAGCACTGATTTGCAGCAAATTATTTGAACTTAGCTATAGTGTCTCAGACAACTTTGAATACATTTGGTCTTTTCTATGAAGTGCAGGTGTTTGTCTCCAAGAACATGGCTAGACTAGTGGTTGTTAGTGTGTCACATGTTGCTGCACAGAACATATAACCGTCTCGAAGTGATTGGTCACATTTCTTCACTGTTTAACAAAATGATTTCATATTCTTAAACGATAGCTATGTGTACAATCAAGATCAGTAACCTGCTACAACTATATACATGATGACTATATGCTATAAATGATACTAAAGACTAGAGTCTGCAGGTATGACTGACTATTGTGGTCAGATATTCTACTTTACTAATCACGGCGGAGGAATTGGCAACTGCAAGCCGCATTGAGGTACCGTCGAGTGTAGGTGCTCACCCATTCTTCATACCCATCACTGCTGCACCTGTTTGTTCTCTGCAGGACATAAAATCCAACTTCGTGTTTGTAGGTGTAGCACTGCCTGTGCTGATTCATGCACGCAAAATCATACTCATTGCAACCTTTGCATACAGTATTCACAGCGTACTTGGGGAAAATGTCACTGTTTGCATTCTGGATGGGCTCAAAACTTTGTCTCCACGAACACGAGGCTTTGCTGTTGCTTGGGAAGCACTCAGAGTCATAAGTAGGCCTTACACAACTAATGTCAGCTGTTACGGCAAAGACTGATGCATTGTTACCTTCAAGCATCTTCTTGACTTGCAGGCAGTCAGGGTTTCGTGAATCGGTCTTGAATCGGTGAATCAGGTAGTCTTCCGATCGCTTCTTGCACCCACAGCAATCATTGTCACTTATTCCCTTTTGTTTCAGACCCTGCATGATGTTGTTGGCAAGACTTATGGACTGGGTGACATTCAGGGTTGTACTTCTTGTCACAGAATAGAGGACCACATTTCCTAGGGATGAATCCGGAGAAGTGCTGCCATTAATGCATTGCAGAGAGCAGGCAAACAGGAAGAACACTCCAAGAACAATGCTGCAGCAGTTGGTTGTCATATTTTCATTAGCAGTACAGATGAGTGTTTGTCTTCAAGTTCCTTGAATGAAGGTAATCCATGCTGAGGACCATGAGATTTGGGGTTTATATACTCTTGACTGGTCAAGCTAGAACTTATAGAAGTGATGAGATTCAACTTCACTTTGCATTCATGATGGAATCCAGAGCACATCATCTATGAAGTTTGTTAGGTGTGAATCATTATGCTGAATAGAACAATTAACATCTCAGAGTACTCCCTATAGAATATTAGGTGGTTCCCTATAGATTGTCAATACCCTTCTCACTATGAATGAATTTTGAAACAGAACTGCTCCTTTTCAATTTAATTTTCAGCTGGTACGTTTTACTCTCATCTCATGCCCAGCCCACATGTGCCTCCCGGCAAGAAACCATTCTGTTGGACAAAGTCAAATTTCTTGGGCCAATGAAATTGTTAAATGTTCTGTAGCTCTTTCCTTACAGGTAGCAATGAACTTTGCACCTTGAGTTGGGTATCCAAACAGTGTTTGAGTGGGTGTGTCGCAACATGTTTTGAACTTTTCCCCAAGTTACACCAGCCCAGGGAAATTGACTTGGATCACAAGACTGTGTTTTCTTGTGGGAGAGTTCGGTCTGGGCATGAGACTAGTTTTAGTCAATGAAGCCACAACTAATCAGCAAAGTACATTGAATATAGGCATACAACTAATCAGCATGCATATATGCATACATACACCCTCTACTTGCTGCCAGCAGTAACTATGAAGCTAATGAAGAGATTATAGAGACAATCATGATAAACACATTGTTGATTTGCAATAAGCATGACTTCTCATCATTTACATGTTAACTTGGCAGTCGATCAGTTATTCCATCAATCAAGTGTATAAAGGCTTTCAACATAGCTAGTCATTAGCTAATTCTCAGACAACCAGAAAAAATATCAAAAAATTAACTTGAACATAAATGAAAATTAAGCTGAGTAGCACTGCAGTCACTACTTGAGGTACTGTACACATATAAAGCTTTATGGGCTACAATCAGAGAGAGACCTATACAGACAGGTTTAATCAATTGTGACCAAACTTGTAGTTCAGTGCAACTTTTGCACTTGATGGCTTTATTAAAGAGATACTAAAGGCAAAATTGTGTGCATGTATATCATGTATATAACGTAATTACTTACAAGCGTCCATAAACATGTGGTCCCTTTCATTGTTTTCAACTTCATATACAAGAAGCAGTTGTTCTTCCCAGTTTGACTGAAAATACCCATGCAAGCCTTACTTGGTAGTAGAATTAATATTTAGTAGGATATGTGCCTGTTGACTTCCTGAATGTGAATGATGAAAATGTGTTGATACCTAGCCATTGTTAACTGTTTCGCTTTTAAAGTATGTATAGCTATGGAATGAAATGGAGGGTTTCCTGGCGAATCCATAACTCATTAGTTGACAGGCTTCAGTCATTCTTGTGGCTATAAGGAATGACAATTCCTGTCAGCTATATGCATGGCCTATCAGATCTGGAACTATGCACTGATGTAGCTTTAGCTAGCCAAGCAATATTGCCCTTATTGCTCACCCCACAACAGGTGCTTCAGCACCCCTTGCCTCTGCAATATTCTACATTCTCCTATATTATACACTGCAAGTCAGTACCACCCCAATACCTAATACCTATAGTGTGTGAACTCAACCATGCCACACACTCATTACACTAGCTACATGCCTATACTACTTAGACTCTAAAGGCAAAAGATATGACAGTGATTAAGCATCAGCATTATGTGGGTGTAGCTTCACTGTCCGTTTTCGGAGGTAATTTTGTATTGGCCAAGGTACGTTGGGGACTGATCAGTGTCCGTTGTTCAGAGTTGAGAGGTGTCCGCTTCTCGGAGGTTCGAAATGTATTAATTCTATGGTAAAATCAATCGGGGGCAAGTGAGCCGTCCGCTGTAGAGAGGTTGTCCGCTTCTTGGAGGGTCTGTTATTAGAGGTTTTACTGTACTATTTATAGTTATTAGACTCTAAAGGCAGAAGATAATATGAAGGGTTGAGAACCAGAGTGGTCTAACTGACAAATGTTGAGTTAGCCCCCCCTAACATGGGAATACTCTCAAAATGTGTTTCAGGAGCTGCTGAAAATGTTAAAATTTCAAATTTTAGTCTTGTGCTCACAGGGTATGTAAGTTTTTATTGCATCATGCAATTTCCAATACTTGATTTTAGGTTAGACCAGTATGGTTCTGAGTGATTAATCATATACTACTTCTAGGCAGTTATTTGCAGTGAACATCACATGCACTAAGTGAAAATGTATTGATATCTCATGTAAGTGAAACTTTGGAGACCTGAGAACAGCTATATGCACAGAAATTGGTTTTTTAAATGGGTGAGGCTGGAAGCAAGTGTACATACCATATGCTCTATATTCCATAGTTACATTGTAGCTATATACCAAAAAGATTTGGAGAATATACCATGGTGAATGCAATATAATGTTGGTAGCTATAAGTACAAAATTTTGCAGAAATATGTGAACGTGCATTATGCACATACACTGAATACATCAATTGCTAAAGTATTAGCTCAACATTAATTTAAGTCCAGAACTTCTCTGCAAGTGTGACCAATAGCTATACAGATCTCAAATGAAATGTCCACACCTCCGCCCAGTATCATGCAGCCACTAATATAAACAATAAAGTGCATAATTGAGTCAATGATAAGAACTGTGCACCCCTGTCAGTCCTTCCATACCTCAACACAATGTATACATTCAATGTTTCTTAATCTCTTTGCCCCCAAGAGCAAGCACTACTAACACTCTTTCATGTTCAATCTTGCATGAATACACCACATTGTTTACTATGACAAATACTTTAGAGTGGTGAAAGAATATTTAATGGCTGCATAGCATTGTATTGTTCAGTGAAGCCTTATTTCATGACAGCTGAATACAAACAAGAAAGAATGCCCTACAGGGCACAGAAACTGGACAAATTTTGCAAGATTTCTTCATGGTTCATATTGGGAGTTGAAAAATGAAATATATAGACCCCTAAAACATCTTTCAGTAAGTAATTCCCTTACATATGACAAAGAGAAACTATCACTGATTGCTGAAGGTCTCTTTGACTCCCTCGATCCATTCACACCTTAGGAATTATGAAACGAATAAGTAGCTTGAACAAGTCCCTCTGAACCAGGGTCGTACACTATCCCTGCTTCAGCATGCAGCAGTATTTATAGAGAGAATGGAAACACCACTGTCATCAGTTAGCAGCAACAACAAGAGACAGCACGTGAATGATAAAGACTTTTATCGCAAATCTGCCTCGAAGCTATCTTGAGTGAAAAACATCATGTTTACCTCACAAGCAAGCATGCAACTGCTAATCATTGCAGCTCTGTGTGCATTTCATCTGCACACAGCCTACACACTGCCCACACCACAAGGATCATCTGTCACCAACAACAGCATCTCTGTTGTTGTAGCACAAGCAGTGGCTGGGCTCTCGATCCAACAGACAGGAAACATCAACACCGCTGCAATGGCTAACATGATTGCTGGAGGTTTGGCAGGAGCAGGGATGGGGCCGTGCCACAACTGCAAGAAGCGAAACGAGTCATACATCCTAGACCGGTATTACCAACACTGCAATGTCTCTGGATCTAATCTCACCAGAGTTCCACTACCGGACTCACATCTCAGCTCACCTCCAGCTTGTGTGCTGACAACTAACACAGAGTATGGAAGTTTGCGATATGATTCACAATGCTTTTCACAAAATACTGCACAAAAGTGCACTTGGAGTCACAATATTAAAGACCTCGGGGAGGATGTGTTTCCAAGATTTGTAGTCAATGTCGCATGCAGTGAATGTTCATGCAGTTCGTCGCCAGTTTCCATCACAGCTAAAGTTCTGAAGCGGCAAAGGCAGTGTGATTCAAGTGGATTCGACTCGTGGGAACCAGTGACGGAGACACTGGTGGTCGGATGTAGTTACTACAGCCGATCATAGCTATAAGCATTAGAAAGGAGTATTGAGAGAAGTGTAGCTATATATAGATTGTTGTCATATATTAGCTTGTAAGTTTGCCATTAGATAGCAGTGACAATATACAGATAGTTTTATAGTTCACATGATTTCTGTCTTGGTTATATAGCTACTTGTATTTAATAGGAAGTTGAAATGAAGAACTTTGAACACAATCCTGGGCTATTTCAAACGTCAGTGCGTATATAATTCACCATTTTAATTAACTCACATATGTGCATGGAGGAGATCAGCCTAAATGTCATGCACAGACCTTACTACATAATTTTTCTATCCACTTGGAGTGGAAATTAAAGTATCAGAACCTCAGCACTTGTTAAATTGTGTCAGTAAAACAGTTTGGTGCTATCAGGAAGCCGACTTTGTGAAGGCAAATAACTTCCTGTCTCAATTACACTGGGACTCTCTTGTAAATGACCAGCATGGAGTAGACACTTCTTGGATGAATTGGTACAATCATTTCACTCATACTATGTCTGAATGCATTCCCAAGAAAAGAATCATTATTGACAATCGCCCTCCTTGGATTTCTGATGACATCATGAAAGCCATTCATCGAAGGAATCGGCTGTTTGCTGCTTACAAGAAATCTGGGAATGAATATAAGCTTGCAGAATACAAGTATACAAGAAATGCAATTGTGTCAGCGATAAGAGTGTCGAAAGTCAAATATTTTCAGAAACTACACACAGCTGATAAAAAGTCTTTCTGGAAAATGGTTAAACGTCTGGCTAATAATCGCTCCACAATTCCTACTCTAATTCACAATGATGTGCAAGTTACTGATGATGTTTCTAAAGCAGAAGTACTGAATAATGAGTTCTACAATAACTTTAACCATGCCAAGCACCTGTCGACAGTTGTTAAATCTCGGTTTACCACGGACCCAGAGAACTGTCCCACCATGCAACTTTCTTTGTACTGACCACATGGTTTATGACCTTATTGTAAATCTTGATATACACAAATCTTCAGGTACTGATGATGTCTCAGCGAGAATGCTCAAGGCTACTGCTGATATTACTACACCTACACTTACAAGATTGTTTAATATGTCTATTCGGACTGGATCGTTTCCTGACTGTTGGAAGACTGCCCTGATTGTACCTATTCCCAAAAAAGGAAGCAATACAAACCCTGGAAATTACAGACCTGTTTCAATACTTCCTATATTGAGTAAGGTTTTCGAAAGGATCATATACACATTGGTCTCTGACCATCTCAAAGTTCACTCACCTATCTCACCTTACCAGTTTGGTTTCTCGTCAGGAAAGTCAACTACTTCTGCTCTACTTGCTCTTTCTAATGGAATACTACAATCCCTAGACCAGGGCGTCGAAGTCGTCTCTGTGTTCTTCGACCTCAGCAAGGCTTTTGACTCTGTCCCACATGCACTTCTCCTGCAAAAGCTGATAGACATCAATGTTAATCCGTATTTATTCAACCTTATCTACAGCTACCTCACTGAGAGAAATCAGTTTGTGGTAGTCAATGGTTCCCAGTCAACTCAAGTTAGGGTATCTCCTGGTGTACCACAAGGGTCTGTTTTAGGCCCTTTGCTCTTCCTCATATACATCAACGGGATCACATGTGCCAACAATGATGGCCAAGTGTCAATCTATGCTGATGACATTGCATTGTATAAAGTAATTCAATCTCCTCTCGACTATCAATCGATACAAGATGACATTAATACCATCTGTCTTTGGACTGAGGACAACAATTTAAAGCTAAATGCTAGTAAATGCTGCTATGTATTATTTTCAAAGAAATCCCAACCGTGTCTACCAAACACTCAGCTCTTGATCCAAGATCAGGCTTTACAGAGTGTGACATCATTCAAATACCTTGGAGTAACTTTCTCATATGATGGCTCATGGTCAGCTCACATTACTAATGTCTGTCAGAATGCGAGAAAGGTGCTTGGTCTACTTTACAGGAGATTTTCTCAGGGCTCACACTCAGATACTCTACTTTATCTCTACAAAATGTTAGTACGTCCTCACCTTGAGTATGCCTGTAGTGTATGGGACCCACACCTCAAAAGAGATATCGATAAGCTTGAAAGAGTCCAAAGTTTTGCCTTGAAAATCTGCCTAAAACAGTGGTCTCCAAATACTGGCTACAGGGAGTTGCTGGAGAGAGCAGAGCTACAATCTCTTGCTAGCAAAAGGCAATACCTCAAGCAATGTCAATTATTTAGTATGCTCAATGGTATCTCCTTTTGTGTCTCCCCTCCAACAACTCGAAGAGTTGCAGCTCCAGCTTCTGTGAGAACGCGGTCTGTTGTGGACTCATCATTAGTGCAACCATTTGCAAGAACCGAGTTATTTTTCAACTCATTCTACCCATCAGCTATCCGTTATTGGAACTCTCTCCCACATGAAATAACCAAGTGTGAAACCTTGCAGGCTTTCAAGAGACAGTTATTAAGATACATGTCTGAGAGTATCGTCAGCTAAACTGTATAGCACCTTATTCATTACTTATTGCTGTTCATTTTGTAATTGTAGTGTGCTGTTTTCTATGCTAGTAATTGTTGTGTCTTTATATAGGATGCAAGCCCCTTATTAGCTTTATTATGCTACTCCTCAAATTTGGTTGTTAAAAAAAAAAAAAAAAAAAAAAGGAAAAGGTGCTTACTACGTTAGGCCATGCAAGGTGCAGTATGTTACCTTGTAAAGAGAACTTCCTTGGTATTCCCATACGCGGCGCGCGACCACTAAGGCCGGATATCGCTATGAAAAAGCTATAAATGTCTCGGAGTTTGCCTATATATATGCGGTAAAAACGGAAATACAGCATCGGAAGTGGCACTATATTGGAACACCTCTATATAACGGACACCATTGGGAACCAACATTTTGTCCATTACAGCGAGCGGTAGGCGTGGTATGTGCAATCGGGCTGTTGAGCGTGACAACGCGGGGCTGCGTTTCCAGAGCTGTACTTTGCTGTACACTGGCAGGGAAGGCTAAGCAGAGGCTATAGTACTACGAATAACAGCGCTAATCTAACGTCAAGTTGTTATCTACAGCAACGATGGTGGACAGTCTTCATGAAAAGGTCGACAGGTGTCCGCCAAATTGGGTTCGTTAGGCGTTGTTTGCGTTCAATTGGGACCGCGCGCGCGACAGTCAAGACTGTCAAAATTGTCCGTTATATCGCGGGTATCCGCTGTTGAGGGGTGTCGGATTCCACTGTATGATTGTCCGGATTAAACAATATTTCAAACATGCATAAAAGTCATCGTCCATAAGTGATATAGTTCAAAGTATATATAATCACAGTAATACAGCATAATTATAGATCTAAAAGTGACTGAATGCAGCAGCTATAGTTCTGTTCTCTTCCTGCTATAAAAATTCAAAACTACCCTAGCTATAGCATCTAACTTGATACCTCATTGGCTACTAGAGTCGGCACTGGCAGCCTAGTCTGATCTGAGTGGAAACTCTTCGCCAAGTAAAGTCTCCGGTATGTTCTGCAATGGTCACTGTAGCATTATGGTCCCTGCATTGTCCATTTGTGGGACACTGACTCCCGCATGACCGATCAGTTTGACAACTCGTAGCCTGTATCAAATAACGCGGGTTTCGATTTTCTTGGTATTCGCATTGATACCACACATTGTTGTGTCCGCTAGACGGGCATGCAACATGAATGGAGTCATCATTCAGAATGCTGAGTACACTACTGCAAATCTGTCTTGGTATAATGACGTTTACATTGGAGCCGGTCTGCTGGCGTTTGCGGCGAGAGATAGCGTCGGCATGTTTAAGTTCTGCCATCTCCGAGAGAGCATAGAGAGGGTTTAGCTGGACGGCATTGAATAATGCAGTACCGCTTGCAGGGCGGTTGTCCGATCCGCCGCCCGAATTTACACTACTGTCGCCTGCCTGCCGCTTATGCGTGGTGTGGGTCGGCTTCGGTTGATCACCTGATAGTCCAGTAATTGAGGTCGGCCGTTCCGCCGTAGTGTCACCGCTGCTCAAATTGACAGAGACTGGATTCGCTGAAATGAGAGAATATGCGCACAAACTGAGAAAGATAAACGACTTTAGATACATTGCTGTTGATGATACTTAGAGTATTGGTAATGTAATTCTTTCTCTGACACAACTGGTGGTGGGATTGGAGTAGCTCGTTGGTTTGACTGCATATCATGCAGATATAGGATATTTATAGCTAGAGCCTCGGACTTGCGTTAACCACTGTATGCATAGCGGTGCAGTGCTTGACAGAGTCGGAAAGTCGGTAAGGTTTGCATGGGAATATTCTCATAGAATTCAGATCTTCCTCCCATAATGTCGTAGAAAGTGAAAAATGATATTGCGCCAGAACGAGTGAATTGCAAAGCGGAACACTGTTTTCCGTTCTCAATCTGGGGTGGAGACCGGGAGGTCGAGTTGCGTGGGTGGGGGGAGCGAGTTCTGTAGCCTAACAGATATAGCCTCAATAAAATTGCCCTGCGTTAATTCACTCATCTGGGCGAAACTTAATTGGCGTCAACTAGACTACATGTACGTGTTTTAGATCAACGCTTTGATGCAAGACTTTACATGGCCATGCACGACAATGATATAACTGCATGCAGGATTCTTACCCAACTGACCTGTGTGAACCATGGTGTGTCGAACCCTAGTCTCGCGTAGCCAGACTCACGTCGGCGAGAGTATGGGTACGCGAGACTAGTCGAACCCTGACCTTAGGTAGCGGACCAGTTTTCACGGCCATTTTTGGAACTGCGCATGCGCAGACAAAACCAAAATGACAACCATGCCCTAAAATTTTGGGTTGCAATGTTTTTTCTTACACCATACTGTGCACCTACTTGACAACTTTAACTCACTTTTTGCACTTGCGCAGCTGAACCGAGCTGTAACTTGTGCTCGTGCCTTGCCATAGCCAGTCTATCAAGCCCACAGGAGGTTGGACATTGCATGCTCCCATACATAAGGGATCAAATCTTTGAAATGGCCTAAGAAAGCTTGTTGGTAGTTCTGTTATAACATACAGAAGCTGATCCCAGACTGATCCCCCTCCAAAACTCAACAGGACAGCAGTAAACACCAGTTTAGTGTGCTTAATTGACTCAGGAATGTAATTAAGTGCGCATTAGATTACATTCCTGAGCCAATTAAGCACACTAAAACCAGTGTTTTCTGCTAGTTAAGTTTTGCTCGGGGATCAGGCTGGGATCAGCTTCTGCGTGCCATGGCAAAACTAGCTACCAGCAAGGTTTTGTTGACCAGCTCCAAAGTTTGATTTTTTATGTCCTACCTCCTCTGTATCAAGCCAGTCCATCTCTCACCATCCAGAAAAGTGAGAGAGAGGGTCTAGCAGATGTTAATAGTGTTCATAGTTGACACCTTGTTTAAACTGCACCAGTATTAGTTTTACATACTGAAGCATGCCTTCCAACTGGGCTGCCAGATTTAGCCACTGGCAATGAAATGAAGCAATGGACGTGACGTTATTTATTGCAGGGGTAGCTGTGTGCACAGACACCTTTCATTTTAACATTAGCTCCTATATGTGCAATAAACACTGGGAGAAGCAGGCCCCCCTAGATCCTAACTGCAATATGTACCTTGCACCACACCACGCAAAATTTACTATCAACCTTGTATTGTGATTCCTGTCACTTTGGTTGACGTTGGTCCTGCAAGATGTCATCGTCAAGAGCATATTCCTTGCTTTTTGGTTGATATCCTGCATGTGGGATGTCACTGTAGGACATTCAGTTATGTCCCAACCTGAATGGAGGACTATATTTCCTTGCCTTTCGGTTGATGTATTGGAGGATGTGGATATCATTGTGGTTTGATGCCCTGCAGCTGAGGATGTCATTGTCAAGACTTTCAGTTATATCCCCGGGCAACCTGAATGGTGTGGGGACCATATTTTGGGTTTTTGGTTGATGTCCTGCAAGAGGTCAATGTCAGGACTTTCAGTTGTGTCCCAACCTGAATGATGTGGGGGGAAAACATTTCCTTGTTTTTTTGATGTCCTGCAGGATGTCACTGCAAGATTTTCAGTTATGTTGCTAGCTCCCAACCCGAGTGGAGGACCACATTTCCTTGCTTGAGGATGATGTTCTTAAGGATGTTGATGTCATTGTGATTGATGTCCTGCAGGATGTCGATGCCACTGTCAAGACTTTCAGTTTTGTCATAGGATGGAGGACCATATTTCCTAGAGATGAAAACTACTACATTGCAGAAAGCAGACAAACAGAATGTCAACTCCAAGAAGAATAGCTACAACAGCACAGTAGGTGGACATGTTTGATCAGTACAGGTGAGTGTTAGATTTCGAATGCATGCATATGAAGGTAGCTAATTGATTAGAGCTACAGACTCTATAAGCATGTAATCTGGGAAAATATTGTACTGTAATGTTCATGTGTTGCACTGTTATGTATTGATGCCTGTTGCAAACAGTGCTTGCATGTAAATACTTGTCCTGCATGAAACAGGGATAGTGAACAGCTTAGTTCACAAGCTACCAGCTACTTATCTGTTTGTACGGTAGAGAGTTCAGAGAACTAGATTGTAGAAAGTTGGACTGCATGCTCAAAGGTGTGAGGAAATGAAGTATTGAGCAGATAGACCTCTTATAACTCAGCAATTTGCAGCCAATTATTTGAACTTATAGTGTCTCAGACAATTTTGATTACATTTGGTCTTTTCTATGAAGTGCAGATGCTTGTCTCCAAGAACATGGCTAGACTAGTGGTTGTTAGTGTGTCACATGTTGCTGCACAGAACATATAACCGTCTCAAAGTGATTGGTCAGATTTCTTCACTGTTTGACAAAATGATTTCATATTTTTAAATGATACGTGTACAATCAAGATCAGTAACGTGCTACAACTAGATATATACATGACAATTATAATTATATGCTATAAATGATACTAAAAACTAGAGTCTGCAGGTATGACTGGCCATTGTGGTCAGATGTACAAATATATTCTACTTTACTAATCACGGCGGAGGAACTGGCAACTGCAAGCCGCATTGAGGTACCGTCGAGTGTAGGAACTCACCCACACTTCATAACCATCACTGCTGCACCTGTTTGTTCTTTGCAGGACGTAAAAGCCAACTTCAAATGGATTAGTGTAGCACTGCCTGTGCTGATTCATGCACGTACTATCACTATAGTCACGGCAACCTTTGCACACAATATTGACAGCATACTTGGGGAAAATGTCACTGTTTGCATTCTGGATGGGCTCAAAACTTTGACTCCACGAACACGAGGCTTTGCTGTTGCTTGGGAAGCACTCAGAGTCATAAGTATAGGTCTTACACAACTAATGTCTGCTGTTACAGCAAAGACTGATGCATTGTTACCTTCAAGCATCTTCTTGACTTGCAGGCAGTCAGGGTTTCGTGAGTCAGTCTTGAATCGGTGAATCAGGTAGTCTTCCGATCGTTTCTTGCACCCACAGCAATCATTGTCACTTATTCCCTTTTGTTTCAGACCCTGCATGATGTTGTTGGCAAGACTTATAGACTGGGTGACATTCAGGTTTGTACTTCTTGTCACAGAATAGAGGACCACATTTCCTAGGGATGAATCCAGAGAAGTGCTGCCACTAATGCATTGCAGAGAGCAGGCAAACAGGAAGAACGCTACAAGAACAGTGCTGCAGCAGTTGGTTGTCATATTTTCATCAGCAGTACAGATGAGTGTTTGTCTTCAAGTTCCTTGAATGAAGGTAATCCATGCTGAGGACCATGAGGTTTGGGGTTTATATACTCTTGACTGATCAAGCTAGAACTTATAGAAGTGTTGAGATTCAACTTCACTTTGCATTCATGATGGAATCCAGAGCACATCATTTATGAAGTTTGTTAGGTGTGAATCATTATGCTGAATAGAACAATTAACATTTCAGAGGACTCTCTATAGAATATTAGGTGGTTCCCTATAGATTGTCAAAACCCTTCTCACTATGAATGAATTTTGAAACAGAACTGTTCAGAGAGTATCTTGACTTTTCAATTTGATATTCAGTTGGTTTTTTCAGCTGGTACGTTTTACTCTCGTCTCATGCCCAGCCCACATGTGCCTCCCAGCAAGAAACCAATCTGCTGGACAAAGTCAAATTTCTTGGGCCATTGGATTTGAGAAATTATTAAATGTTCTGTAGCTCTTTCCTTACATGCAGCAATGAGCTTTGCATCTCAAGTTGGGTATCCAAACAGTGTTTGAGTGAGTGTGGTGCAAAGAGGTTTGGACTTTTCCAGGTTACACTATAGCTACACACTAGCCCAAGGAAGTTGACTTGGATCACAAGACTGTTTTTCCTCACGGGAGAGTTGAGTCTGGGCATAAGACTAGTTTTACTCAATGAAGTTGCAACTAATCAGCATGCATATATGCATACATACACCCTCTACTTGCTGCCAGCAGTACCTATGAAGCTAATGAAGAGATTATGAAGTATCAGAGACAATCATAATAAACACATTGTTGATTTGTACTAATAAGCATGACTTCTCATCATTTACATGTTAACTTGGCAGTCGATCAGTTATTTCATCAATCAAGTGTATAAAGGCTTTCATCATAGCTATACAGTTATTAGCTGATTCTCAGACAACCAGAAAAAATACCAAAAAATTAATTTGAACATGAATGAAAAGCTGAGTTGCACTGCAATCACTACTTGAGGTACTGTACACATATAAAGCTTTATGGGCTACAATCAGAGGGAGACCATGCAACGGACAGGTTTAATCAATTGTGACCAAACCTGCAGTTCCAGTGCAACTTTTGCACTTGATGGCTTTATTAAAGAGATACTAAAGGCAAAAGTGTGTGCATGTATGTCGTGTATATAAAGGAATACTCACCAGCCTCATGCAACTATTTTCCTTAACGCAGGTCGTGCAAGGTACTACACACAGCTCCAGCAGTGGCAGGAAATCTTTAATTGACATTGCACTGTTATCCACCCCCGCACAGTTAAAGGAATGCTCAATTATACCACCCATTGCTAACTCCGACCATAACGGTCTTCTCCTTAAATGGAACTGGAAGCTTCCACCCAACTCCACCAAACAAACTGCACGGACAATATGGAAATACTCCCATGCTGACTTTTGACAAAGCTAATGAATTACTGGCCGAGGCCGACTGGGATCAACTGCTGGACTGCCCTGATGTAAACCAAGCTCTACAAAACTGGGATGACACTTTCATGACTATCATGGATGAGTGTATCCCAAAGTGCACTCTACCAAGACATAATTAAAAATCTTCCATGGTTATCAAAAAACTTAAAACATGCAATGCAAAAATGGAACAGCTTATTCAGAAGAGCAAGGTCATCAGGGTCAACTGAGCTGTGGAGAAAATACAAAAGAATGCGAAATAAAGTTACATCTATATTGAAAAACTCCAAACAGTCATTCTTTGCAAGAAACATCAATAGTGGAAACAAAAAGCAATTTTGGAAGACAATGAAGTATCTCAGGAAAGAACAATCAACAATTCCCACACTGCAGTTAGGTGACAGATGTGCTGACAATGACTTGGACAAAGCAAACATGTTGAATAATCATTTCTCTAATTGTTTCAACACATCACTGCCTCCTTTGTCTGGCCCCTATGAGTCTGCAGAACACCTGCATTTGCTGGAGGGAAGCCAAGAACATCTCTTATGCACAGAGGATGATGTTTTGGATCTTCTTCAAAATATTGACGTTTCTAAAGCTAGCGGCCAGGATCAAATCTCTGGTAGGATGTTAAAAGCCACTGCAACAAGCATTGTTACCCCGGTCACTAAACTCTTCAACAAATCAATCTCCACTGGCTGCTTCCCAACAATGTGGAAACAATCCAACATTGTACCCATTCCCAAATCTGGCGACAAAGGAAATCCCACTAACTACAGGCCAATTTCGCTATTGCCAGTGTTGAGCAAACTTCTGGAGAAACACATCGCTAACCTAGTATTACAACATCTGATGGTGACACAACCAATTTTTGCTTCACAGTGGGGATTCCAGAGTGGAAAGTCCACAATCACTGCCCTACTGGACACCACTCATAATTGGTTTGAAATACTTGAAACAGGAAGTGAAGTTGGTGCAGTGTTTTTCGACTTTAAGAAGGCATTCGACTCAGTTCCTCACCGTGCCCTGATAGGAAAGCTAGAGGATTTGCAAGTCAACCAGTTACTTGTAAAATGGATTTACAGTTACCTTTCTGACAGGAAGCAGCAGGTGGTAGTGGGTGGCAGTTCGTCAAACACTCTCCCTGTGTTGTCTGGCGTCCCACAAGGATCAGTGTTCGGGCCACTGTTATTTCTGTTATACATCGATGGGATTACATCTATTACCCTCTCATCTAACAGTCACCTAACTTTATATGCGGATGACATGCTGCTCTACCGACCCATTTCTAACAGTGCTGACTATGCCCATTTGCAAGAAGATATCAACAAGATATCAGAGTGGGTTGATGCTAATTACTTACAATTTAACATTCAAAAGTGTAATTTCATGCGGGTGACTAGAAAACGAACTGGTGTCTGCCCACCAACATTGTACCTCTGTCGTGAGCCACTGCAAGAGGTGAACTCCTACAAATATCTTGGGATCCTCTTGTCATCAGACCTATCATGGTCACAGCATATACAATCAATCTGTGGTAAGGCAAGAAAGCTAACAGGCCTGATTTACCGTCGTTTCTATCAGTGTTCTAGCCCGGAGAGCCTACTCCAGATGTACATCTCACTTGTTCATCCCCATCTTGAGTACGCAAGTCAAGTCTGGAACACCTACAAGACTGGAGAAATAAATTCCCTGGAGGGTGTGCAAAAATTTGCTTTAAGAATGTGTACAAAGCAGTGGAACAGCAGTTATAATGATCTACTGCAGTTGTGCTTTCTACCAACACTACAGCAATGCAGATTATACCTGTACTTATGTACCATGTTTAAAATAGTACAAGGGCTCTTTCACTTTCCCACTGGCATTTTTGTAGAGCAAACTCCCAGAGTCACAAGGTCACAGTCTCACCATCTCTTTGTTTGTCCACATGCACATACAAGTAGCTTTAATAATTCCTTTGTACCCCGTACCATTCATAATTGGAATAAGTTTACTGCACATGTACCTTTACCTACTTCTGTATCATCCTTTAAATCTAACCTTTGGGCATACATGCAAAATTAGCTATTGTACAGCTATATTGTGTACCCTTTGCAACTAATGCAAGAATTTTTATAGAAAAAAAAAAAAAGAAAAACGTAATTACTTACAAGTGTCCATAAACATGTGGTCCCTTTCATTGTTTTCAACTTCATATACAAGAAGCAGTTCTTCTTCCCACTGTTCCCAGTTTGACTGAAAATACCCATATGCAAACCTTACTTGGTAGTAGAATTAATATTTAGTAGGATAGGTATGTACCTGTTGAATTCCTGAATGTGAATGATGAAAATGCATTGATACCTAGCTGTTTCACTTTTATAGTATGTATAGCTATGGAATGAAATGGAGTGATTCCTGGTGAATCCATAACTCATTCATTAGTTGACAGGCTTCAGTCATTCTTGTGGCCATAAGGAATGACAATTCCTGCCAGCTATATGCATGGCCTATCAGATCTGGAACTATGCACTGATGTAGCTTTAGCTAGCCATGCAATATTGCTGTTATTGCTCACCCCACAACGGGTGCTTCAGCACCCCTTTCCCCTGCAATATTCTACATTCTCCTATATTATACACTGTAAGTCAGTACCACCCCAATACCTAATACCTATAGTGTGTAAACTCAACCATGCCACACACTCATTACACTAGCTACATGCCTATACTACTTATAGTTATTAGACTCTAAAGGCAGAAGATATGACACTAATTAATCATATACTACTTCTAGGCAGTGATTTGCAGTCAATATATATTGATCTCTCATGCTAGTGAAACTTTGGACACCTGAGAACAGCTATATGCACAGAAATTTTTAAAAATGGGTGAGACTGGAAGCAAGTGTACATACCATACGCTCTATATTGTGCAGTTACATTGTAGCTATATACCAAAAAAATTTGGAGAATATACCCACAATATAATGTTGGTAGCTATAAGTTTGTATAATTTTGCTCAAATATATGAATGTGCATTATGCACATACACTGAATACATCAATTGCTAAAGTATTAGCTCAATATTAATTTAAGTCCAAAACTTCTCTGCAAGTGTGACCAATAGCTATACAGATCTCAAATGAAATGTCCACACCTCCGCCCAGTATCATGCAGCCACTAATATAAACAATAAAGTGCATAATTGAGTCAATGATAAGAACTGTGCACCCCTGTCAGTCCTCCCATATACATTCTGAATGTTTCTTAATCTCTTTGCCCCCAAGAGCAAGCATTATACACCCTTTCATGTTCAATCTTGCTGCACAAAAGTGCACTTGGAGTCAGAATATTAAAGACCTCGGGGAGGATGTGTTTCCAAGATTTGCAGTCAATGTCGCATGCAGTGAATGTTCATGCAGTTTGTCGCCAGTTTCCATCAGGGCTAAGGTTCTGAAGCGACAAAGGCAGTGTGATTCAAGTGGATTCGACTCGTGGGAACCAGTGAGGGAGACACTGGTGGTCGGATGTAGTTACTACAGCCGATCATAGCTATAACCATTAGAAAGCAGTATTGAGAAGTGTAGCTATATATAGATTGTTGTCATATATTAGCTTGTAAGTTTGCCATTAGATAGCAGTGACAATATACAGATAGTTTTATAGTTCGCATGATTTCTGTCTTAGTTGTATAGCTACATGTACTAGTTTAATAGGAAGTTGAAATGAAGAACTTTGAACACAATCCTGGGCTATTTCAAACGTCAGTGCGTATATAGCTAATTCACCATTTTAATTACCTCACATGTGTGCATGGAGGAGATCAGTAAATGTCATGCCAGCCACCTGACTGCATTCTACGCATGATATTATAGCAGTCCCCATCTCCCGGTCACCCCAGCGCAGCTGATGAGGCCTGGTATTGGCCGAAACGCGTCCTGCGCAGTGGGTGACTTTGCATAACATCTAGGCCTGTTTTATAAGGGAGGTGTGGTTCGTTGATTGTTCATGCACAGACCTTACTACATAATTTTTCATTCCACTTGGAGGGCAAATTAAAGTATCAGAACAGGAAAAGGTACTTACTACGTTAGGCCATGCAAGGTACATTATGTTTTACCTTGTAAAGAGAACTTCTTTGGTATTCATTCCCATAACGGCGCGCGACTACTAAGGCCGGATATCGCTATGAAAAAGCTATAAATGTCGCGGAGTTTGCCTATATATGCGGTAAATACGGAAATACAGCACGCAGTCAGATTTATGGGAAGTGGCAATATATTGGAACACCTCTATATAACGGACACCATTGGGAACCAACATTTTGTCCATTACAGCGAGCGGAAGGCGTGGTATGTGCAATCGGGCTGTTAAGCGTGACAACGCGGGGCTGCGTTTCCAGAGCTGTACTTTGCTGTACGTTGTCAGGGAAGGCTAAGCAGAAGCTATAGTACTACGAATAACAGCGCTAATCTAATGTCAAGTTGTTATCTACAGCAACAATGGTGGACAGTCTTCATGAAAAGGTCGACGGGTGTCCGCCAAATTGGGTTCGTTAGGCGTTGTTTGCGTTCAATTGGGACCGCGGACAGTCAAGACTGTCAAAATTGTCTGTTATATCGCGGGTATTCGCTGTTGAGGAGTGTCGGATTCCACTGTATGATTGTCCGGATTAAACAATATTACAAACATGCATAATGAATTAAAAGCCATCGTCCATAAGCCAGTGATATAGTTCAAGGTATATATAATCACAGTAATACAGCATATAGATCTAAAAGTGACTGAATGCCGCAGCTATAGTTCTGTTCTCTTCCTGCTATAACAATTCAAAACTACCATAGCTATAGCATCTGATATCTCATTGGCTACTAGAGTCGGCACTGGCAGCCTAGTCTGATCTGAGTGGAAACTCTTCGCCAAGTAAAGTCCCCGGTATGTTCTGCAATGGTCACTGTAGCATTATGGTCTCTGCACTGTCCATTTGTGGGACACTGACTCCCGCATGACCGATCCGTTTGACAATTCGTAGCCTGTATCAAATAACGCGGGTTTCGATTTTCTTGGTATTCGCATTGATACCACACATTGTTGTGTCCGCTAGACGGGCATGCAACATGAATGGAGTCATCATTCAAAGTGCTAAGTACACTACTGCAAATCTGTCTTGGTATGACCACGTTTGCATTGGAGCCGGTCTGCTGGCGTTTGCGGCGAGAGATAGCATCGGCATGTTTAAGTTCTGCCATCTCCGAGAGAGCATAGAGAGGGTTTAGCTGGACGGCATTGAATAATGCAGTACCGCTTGCAGGACGGTTGTCCGATCCGCCGCCCGAATTTACACTACTGTCGCCTGCCTGCCGCTTATGCGTGGTGTGGGTCGGCTTCGGTTGATCACCTGATAGTCCAATAATTGAGGTCGGCCGTTCCGCCGTAGTGTCACCCCTGCTCAAATTGACAGAGACTGGCTTCGCTGAAATGAGAGAATATGCGCACAAAAGAACGATAATCGACTTTAGATACATTGCTGTTGATGATACTTAGAGTATTGGTAATTTTTTCTCTGACACAACTGGTGGTGCGATTGTAGTAGCTCGCTGGTTTGACTGCATCTAATGCAGGTAGGACATTTATAGCAAGAGCCTCGGACTTGTGTTAACCACTGTATGTATAGCGTTGCAGTGTTGGACAGAGTCGGAAAGTCGGTAAGGTTTACATGGGAATATTCTCATAGAATTAAGATCTTCTTCCCATGATGTCGTATAAAGTGAAAAATGATATTGCGCCAGAACGAGTGAATTGCAAAGCGTAACGCTGTTTTCCGTTCTCAATCTGGGGTCGAGACTGGGAGGTCGAGTTGCGTGGGAGAGGAAGCGAGTTCTGTAGCCAACAGATATAGCCTCATTAAAATTGCCCTGCGTTCACTCATCTGGGCGAAACTTGGCGTACGCGTATTGCGGCCATAGCGAAATCGCTATAACAGTGACTCCCAGCTTAATTTTAGCGATCCTATGCCGTGAAAACGTTCTGACTTTGGTCATAGACCTTTTTGAAAGAAACAGCTCGTTCTCCAGAATGACTTCGCATAACTACTGGAAAGTTATACCACAGTTTGTCCCATTGACTGGTGTTCACGCAGATATTTGTGTCTTACAAATAGAAATCGGTGCAGTACAAGCGGAGCGCATTTACATTTTTGTTCAATGGAAGTTTGTATGGGAAAAAATTAAAACGATTCCGCATACATTGCATGCGCAACTGGAAAGTGGTATCACTCGATAGAGCTCACCGAAACTTCTTTTGAAGTATAGATATTGAACTTTTGCAAAGATCACAGCTAGCGCTTTATGAAAGAAGTTTTGAACGTCCGGCATCGCTATAGCTACAGTCATAGATCGACTAGACTACGTGTTTTAGATGGTCAACGCTTTGACTTTACATGGCCATGCACGACAATGACTATTACTGCATGCAGATGCCATGCAGGATTCTTACCCAACTGACCTGTATGAACCATGTCGAACCCTATAGTCTCGCGTAGCCAGACTCACGGCGAGAGTATGGCTACGCGACATTAGTCGAACCCTGACCTTAGGTAGCGGACCGGTCATTTTTGGAACTGCGCATGCGCAGACAAAAAAAAATGACAACCATGCCCTAAAATTTTGGGTTGCAATGTTTTTTCTTACACCATACTGTGCATGCGCCCCTACATGACAATGATTAACGCACTTTTTGCACTTGCGCAGCTGAACCGAGCTGTAACTTGTGCTCGTGCCTTGCCATAGCTAGTCTATCAAGCCAGTCCATCTCTCACCATCCAGAAAAGTGAGAGAGGGTCTAGCAGATGTTAATAGTATTCATAGTTGACACCTTGTTTAAACTGCACCAGTATTAGTTTTACATACTGAAGCATGCCTTCCAACTGGGCTGCCAGATTTAGCCACTGGCAATGAAATGAAGCAATGGACGTGACGTTATTTATTGCAGGGGTAGCTATATGCACAGACACCTTTAATTTTAACATTAGCTCCTATATGTGCATTAAACACTGGGAGAAGCAGGCCCCCCTAGATCCTAACTGCAATATGTACCTTGCACCACACCACGCAAAATTTACTATCAACCTTGTATTGTGATTCCTGTCACTTTGGTTGATGTCGGGCCTGCAAGATGTCATCGTCAAGACCATATTCCTTGCTTTTTGGTTGATATCCTGCATGTGGGATGTCACTGTAGGACTTTCAGTTATGTCCCAACCTGAATGGAGGACCATATTTCCTTGCTTTTTGGTTGATGTCTTGCAGGATGTGGATATCATTGTGGTTTCAGTTATGTCCCCGGGCAACCTGAATGGTGTGGGGACCATATTTTTGGTTTTTGGTTGATGTCCTGCAAGAGGCCAATGTCAGGACTTTCAGTTATGTCCGAACCTGAATGATGTGGGGGAAACATTTCCTTGTTTGTTTTGATGTCCTGCAGGATGTCACTGCAAGATTTTCAGTTATGTCGCTCCCAACCTGAGTGGAGGACCACATTTCCTAAGTTCTTGAGGATGTTGATGTTCTTAAGGGTGTTGTTGATGTCATTGTGATTGATGTTCTGCGGGATGTCGATGTCATAATCAAGACTTTCAGTTTTGTCATAGGATGGAGGACCACATTTCCAAAGTACACAGTGCAGAAACTGAGCAGACAAACAGAATGTCGACTCCAAGAAGAGTAGCTACAACAGAACAGTAGGTGGACATGTTTGATCAGTACAGGTGAGTGTTAGATTTCAAATGCAATATGAAGGTAGTTGATTACAGCATCAGGTGTAGCGAAGGCCGGGCCTGGCCGGGCACGTGCCTGGTCAAAAGCATCATGTTCGATGTTATTCGTCCCGCTCATGTCACGTGATCTCGTGCGAAACGCACGTGAGCGGCTAGCGTACAGCAGGTGCCCGGCCAATACCAATGACCTGGCTACGCCACTGCTATAATTAAAGCAAAGGACATGACGTTATTTATTGCAGGGGTAGCTATATGCACAGACACCTTTAATTTTAACATTAGCTCCTATACGTGCATTAAACACTGCATGGGAGAAGCAGGCTCCCCTAGATCCTAACTGCAATATGTAGACTTGCACCACACCATGCATGCAAATTTACTATCAACCTTGTATTGTGATTCCTGTCACTTTGGTTGATGTCGGGCCTGCAAGATGTCATTGTCAAGACCATATTCCTTGCTTTTTGGTTGATATCCTGCATGTGGGATGTCACTGTAGGACTTTCAGTTATGTCCCAACCTGAGTGAAGGACCATATTTCCTTGCTTTTCGGTTGATGTCTTGCAGGATGTAGATATCATTGTGGTTTGATGCCCTGCAGCTGAGGATGTCATTGTCAAGACTTTCAGTTATGTCCCCGGGCATGTAACCTGAATGGTGTGGGGACCATATTTTGGGTTTTTGGTTGATGTCCTGCAAGAGGTCAATATCAGGACTTTCAGTTATGTCCGAACCTGAATGATGTGGGGGGAAAACATTTCCTTGTTTTTTTGATGTCCTGCAGGATGTCACTGCAAGATTTTCAGTTATGTCGCTCCCAACCTGAGTGGAGGACCACATTTCCTAAGTGCTTGAGGATGTTGATATTCTTAAGGATATCATTGTGATTGATGTCCTGCAGGATGTCGATGTCATCACCAAGACTTTCAGTTTTATCATAGGATGGAGGACCACATTTCCTAGGGATGAAAATACTGCAATGCAGAAAGCAGACAAATAGAATGTCAACTCCAAGAAGAATAGCTAAAACAGTACAGTAGCTATAGGTGGACATGTTTGATCAATACAGGTGAGTGTTTGATTTCGAATGCATATGAAGGTAGTTGATTACAGCAACAGGCGTAGCGAAGGCCGGGCCTGGCCGGGCACATGCCCGGACCATGTTCGTCCCCCTCATGTCACGTGATCTCGTGCAAAACGCGCGCGACTGCTATAAGTTTTAATCTGCAAAAATATTGTACTGTAATGTTCATGTGTTGCACTGTTATGTACTGCTGTCTGTTGCAAACAGTCAGCTTGCATGTAAATACTGGTCCTTAAGCAGGGATATATTGAACAGCTTAGTTCACAAGCTACCACCTACTTATCTGTTTGCATGGTGTGAATGAAGAGAGTTCAGAAGACTATCTACAATTAACCAGCCCACTTTGGGAGTCCTGGTTTGCATTCAGCTCTTCAAATAGTATAGTTTTTTTTTAAACGCAACTACGTTAGAAACTTCAATCAGAGTGTAAGAACTGATATAGCTAGTACCAGTAAATTGTGTGCAAATTATTCACCAGTAGACATTGATCATGACTATAATTTAAGACCTTTTTTCACACAATGAGTTGATGTGTACAACTAGATTCAGTAGAAAGTTGGACTGCATGGTCAAAGGTATGAGGAAATGAAGAGTTGAGCAAATAGACCTCTTATTACTCAGCAATTTGCACCCAATTATTTGAACTTATAGTGTCTCAGACAATTTTGAATACATTTGGTCTTTTCTATGAAGTGCAGATGTTTGTCTCCAAGAACAATATGGCTAGACTGGTGGTTGCTAGTGTGTCACATGTTGCTGCACAGAACATATAGCATAGTCGCATGGTGATTGGTCAGATTTCTTCACTGTTTGACAAAATGATTTCATATTCTTAAATATATGTGTACAATCAAGATCGGTAACCTGCTACAACTGGCTATATACATGATAATTATATGCTATAAATGATACTAAAGACTAGAGTCTGCAGGTATGACTAACCATTGTGGTCAGATGTACAAATATATTCTACTTTACTAATCACGGTGGAGGAATTGGCAACTGCAAGCCGCATTGAGGTACCGTCGAGTAGAGGAACTCACCCACACTTCATATCCATCACTGCTGCACCTGTTTGTTCTTTGCAGGGCGTAAAAGCTAACATGGTGTGGATAAGTGTAGCACTGCCTGTGCTGATTCATGCACGTACTATCACTATAGTCACGGCAACCTTTGCACATAATATTGACAGCATACTTGGGAAAAATGTCACTGTTTGCATTCTGGATGGGCTCAAAACTTTGACTCCATGAACACGAGGCTTTGCTGTTGCTTTGGAAGCACTCAGAGTCATAAGTAGGGCTTATACAACTAATGTCTGCTGTTACGGCAAAGACTGATGCATTGTTACCTTCAAGCATCTTCTTGACTTGCAGGCAGTCACGGTTTCGTGAATCGGTTTTGAATCGGTGAATCAGATAGTCTTCCGATCGCTTCTTGCACCCACAGCAATCATTGTCACTTATTCCCTTTTGGTCCAGACCCTGCATGATGTTGTTGGCAAGACTTATGGACTGGGTGACATTCAGGTTTGTATTTTTTGCCACAGAATAGAGGACAACAGTTCCTAGAGATGAATCCGGAGAAGTGCTGCCACTAATGCATTGCAGAGAGCAGGCAAACAGGAAGAACGCTCCAAGAACAATGCTGCAGCAGTTGGTTATCATATTTTCATCAGCAGTACAGGGTGAGTGTTTGTCTTCAAGTTCCTAGAATGAAGGCAATCCATGCTGAGGACCATGAGATTTGGTGTTTATATACTCTTGACTGATCAAGCTAGAACTTATAGAAGTGCTGAGATTCAACTTCACTTTGCATTCATGATGGAATCCAGAGCACATCATTTATGAAGTTTGTTAGGTTTGAATCATTATGCTGAATAGAACAATTAACATTTCAGAGGACTCTCTATAGAATATTAGGTGGTTCCCTATAGATTGTCAAAACCCTTCTCACTATGAATGAATTTTGAAACAGAACTGATCAGAGTATCTTGACTTTTCAATTTGATATTCAGTTGGTTTTTTCAGCTGGTACATTTTACTCTTGTCTCATGCCCAGCCCACATGTGCCTCCCGCCAAGAAACCATTCTGTTGGACAAAGTCAAATTTCTTGGGACATTGGATTTGTGAAATTATCTGCTGTAGCTCTTTCCTTACATGCAGCAATGAACTTTGCACCTAAAGTTGGGTATCCAAACAGTGTTTGAGTGGGTGTGGTGCAAAGAGGTTTGGACTTTTCCAGGTTACACTATAGCCACACACTAGCCCAAGGAAGTTGACTTGGATCTCACAAAAGTGACAAGACTGTTTTTCCTCACGGGAGAGTTGGGTCTGGGCATGAACTAGTTTACTCAATGAACATATAGGCATACATATGCCCTCTATTTGCTGCCAGTAGTAACTATGAATCTAATGCAGTTTTCTCAAGCATCAGAGACAATCATGATATACATATTGTTGATTTAGCTAAATATAGTTTGAAATGGCTGCAATCATGACTTCTCATCATTTATACATGTTAATTTGGCAGTCAATCAGTTATTCCATCAATCAAGTGTATAAAAGCTTTCAACATAGCTAGCTATTAGTTATCAAAGAACCAAAATTAATTTGAACGTGAACGAAAAGCTGAGTTGTGCTGCAATCACTACTTGAGGTTTTGTACACATATAAAGCTTTATGGGCTACAATCAGAGAGAGATCAACGGACAGGTTTAATCAATTGTGACCAAACCTGCAGTTCCAGTGCAACTTTTGCACTAATCTTGATGACTTTATTAAAGAGATACTAAAGGCAAAAGTGCGCACATGTATATCATGTATATAACGTAATTACTTACAAGTGTCCATAAACATGTGGTCCCTTTCATTGTTTTCAACTTCATATACAAGAAGCAGTTCTTCTTCCCACTGTTCCCAGTTTGACTGAAAATACCCATATGCCAAACCTTACTTGGTAGTAGAATTAATATTTAGTAGGATAGGTATGTACCTGTTGAATTCCTGAATGTGAATGATGAAAATGCATTGATACCTAGCTGTTTCACTTTTATAGTATGTATAGCTATGGAATGAAATGGAGTGATTCCTGGTGAATCCATAACTCATTCATTAGTTGACAGGCTTCAGTCATTCTTGTGGCTATAAGGAATGACAATTCCTGCCAGATCTGGAACTATGCACTGATGTATATAGCTTTAGCTAGCCATGCAATATTGCTCTTATTGCTCACCCCACAACGGGTGCTTCAGCACCCCTTTCCCCTGCAATATTCTACATTCTCCTATATTATACACTGTAAGTCAGTACCACCCCAATACCTAATACCTATAGTGTGTAAACTCAACCATGCCACACACTCATTACACTAGCTACATGCCTATACTACTTAGACTCTAAAGGCAGAAGATATGACACTATTAATCATATACTACTTCTAGGCAGTGATTTGCAGTCAATATAATATATATTGATCTCTCATGCTAGTAAACCTTTGGACACCTGAGAACTGCTATATGCATAGAAATTTGTAAAAATGGGTGAGACTGGAAGCAAGTGTACATACCATATGCTCTATATTGCGCAGTTACATTGTAGCTATATACCAAAAAAATTTGGAGAATATACCACAATATAATGTTGGTAGGTATAAGTTTTGTACAATTTTGCTCAAATATGTGAACGTGCATTATGCACATACACTGAATACATCAATTGCTAAAGTATTAGGTCAATATTAATTTAAATCCAGACCTTCTCTGCAAGTGTGACCAATAGCTATACAGATCTCAAATGAAATGTCCACACCTCTGCCCAGTATCATGCAGCCACCAATAAAGTGCAGAACTGAGTCAGTGATAACAACTGTGCACCCCTGTCAGTCCTTCCATACCTCATCACATTCAATATTTCTTAATCTCTTTGCCCCCAAGAGCAAGCACTACTAACACTCTTTCATGTTCAATCTTGCATGAATACAACACATTGTTTACTATGACAAATACTTTAGAGTGGTGAAAGAATATTTAATTCCTGCATAGCATTGTATTGTTCAGTGAAGCCTTATTTCATGACAGCTGAATACAAACAAGAAAGAATGCCCTACAGGGCACAGAAACTGGACAAATTTTGCAAGATTTCTTCATGGTTCATATTGGGAGTTGAAAAATGAAATATATAGACCCCTAAAACATCTTTCAGTAACTAATTCCCTTACATAAGACAAAGAGAAACTATCACTGATTGCTGAAGGTCTCTTCAACTCCCTCGATCCATTCACACCTTAGGAATTATGAAACGAATGAGTAGCTTGAACAAGTCCCTCTGAACCAGGGTCGTACACTATCCCTGCTTCAGTAGCAGTATTTATAGAGAGAATGGAAACACCACTGTCATCAGTTAGCAGCAACAACAAGAGACAGCACGTGAATGATAAAGACTTTTATCGCAAATCTGCCTCAAAGCTATCTTGAGTGAAAAACATCATGTTTACCTCACAAGCAAGCATGCAACTGCTAATCATTGCAGCTCTGTGTGCATTTCATCTGCACACAGCCTACACACTGCCCACACCACAAGGATCATCTGTCACCAACAACAGCATCTCTGTTGTTGTAGCACAAGCAGTGGCTGGGCTCTCAATCCAACAGACAGGAAACATCAACACCGCTGCAATGGCTAACATGATTGCTGGAGGTTTGGCAGGAGCAGGGATGGGGCCGTGCCACAACTGCAAGAAGCGAAACGAGTCATACATCCTAGACCGGTATTACCAACACTGCAATGTCTCTGGATCTAATCTCACCAGAGTTCCACTACCGGACTCACATCTCAGCTCACCTCCAGCTTGTGTGCTGACAACTAACACAGAGTATGGAAGTTTGCGATATGATTCACAATGCTTTTCACAAAATACTGCACAAAAGTGCACTTGGAGTCACAATATTAAAGACCTCGGGGAGGATGTGTTTCCAAGATTTGTAGTCAATGTCGCATGCAGTGAATGTTCATGCAGTTCGTCACCAGTTTCCATCACAGCTAAAGTTCTGAAGCGGCAAAGGCAGTGTGATTCAAGTGGATTCGACTCGTGGGAACCAGTGACGGAGACACTGGTGGTCGGATGTAGTTACTACAGCCGATCATAGCTATAAGCATTAGAAAGGAGTATTGAGAGAAGTGTAGCTATATATAGATTGTTGTCATATATTAGCTTGTAAGTTTGCCATTAGATAGCAGTGACAATATATACAGATAGTTTTATAGTTCGCATGATTTCTGTCTTGGTTATATAGCTACTTGTATTTAATAGGAAGTTGAAATGAAGAACTTTGAACACAATCCTGGGCTATTTCCAACGTCAGTGCGTATATAATTCACCATTTTAATTAACTCACATATGTGCATGGAGGAGATCAGCCTAAATGTCATGCACAGACCTTACTACATAATTTTTCTATCCGCTTGGAGTGCAAATTAAATTGTATCAGAACAGGAAAAGGTGTTTACTACGTTAGGCCATGCAAGGTGCAGTATGTTACCTTGTAAAGAGAACTTCCTTGGTATTCCCATACGGCGCGCGACCACTAAGGCCGGTTACCGCTATGAAAAAGCTATAAATGTCTCGGAGTTTGCCTATATATATGCGGTAAAAACGGAAATACAGCACGCAGTCAGATTTATCGGAAGTGACAATAACTGACACCATTGGGAACCAACATTTTGTTCATTACAGCGAGCGGTAGGCGTGGTATGTGTAATCGGGCTGTTGAGCGTGACAACGCGGGGCTGCGTTTCCAGAGCTGTACTTTGCTGTACACTGGCAGGGAAGGCTAAGCAGAGGCTATAGTACTACGAATAACAGCGCTAATCTAACGTCAAGTTGTTATCTACAGCAACGATGGTGGACAGTCTTCATGAAAAGGTCGACAGGTGTCCGCCAAATTGGGTTCGTTAGGCGTTGTTTGCGTTCAATTGGGACCGCGCGACAGTCAAGAATGTCAAAATTGCCCGTTATATCGCGGGTATCCGCTGTTGAGGGGTGTCGGATTCCACTGTATGATTGTCCGGATTAAACAATATTTCAAACATGCATAATCAATTAAAAGTCATCGTTCATAAGTGATATAGTTCAAGGTATATATAATATCACAGTAATACAGCATAATTATAGATCTAAAAGTGAGTGAATGCCGCAGCTATAGTTCTGTTCTCTTCCTGCTATTAAAATTCAAAACTACCCTAGCTATAGCATCTAACTTGATACCTCATTGGCTACTAGAGTCGGCACTGGCAGCCTAGTCTGATCTGAGTGGAAACTCTTCGCCAAGTAAAGTCTCCGGTATGTTCTGCAATGGTCACTGTAGCATTACGGTCTCTGCACTGTCCATTTGTAGGACACTGACTCCCGCATGACCGATCCGTTTGACAACTCGTAGCTTGTATCAAATAACGCGGGTTTCGATTTTCTTGGTATTCGCATTGATACCACACATTGTTGTGTCCGCTAGACGGGCATGCAACATGAATGGAGTCATCATTCAGAATGCTGAGTACATTACTGCAAATCTGTCTTGGTATAATGACGTTTGCGTTGGAGCCGGTCTGCTGGCGTTTGCGGCGAGAGATAGCATCAGCATGTTTAAGCTCTGCCATCTCCGAGAGAGCATAGAGAGGGTTTTGCTGGACGGCATTGAATAATGCAGTACCGCTTGCAGGGCGGTTGTCCGATCCGCCGCCCGAATTTACACTACTGTCGCCTGCCTGCCGCTTATGCGTGGTGTGGGTCGGCTTCGGTTGATCACCTGATAGTCCAGTAATTGAGGTCGGCCGTTCCGCCGTAGTGTCACCGCTGCTCAAATTGACAGAGACTGGATTCGCTGAAATGAGAGAATATGCGCACAAAAGAAAGATAAACGACTTTAGATACATTGCCGTTGATGATACTTAGAGTAATGGTAATGTAATTCTTTCTCTGACACAACTGGTGGTGGGATTGGAGTAGCTCGTTGGTTTGACTGCATATCATGCAGATATAGGATATTTATACAATGAGAGTACATATCAGACTTGCTGTTTTAAGACTTTGGCACAGGCTCTGCACTCTACCTGATGGGAGGCTGACTGGAGATATATTCAGGTGGAGCTGCAACTTGGCTGACAGGGGAGTACATAACTGGGCAGCAGATGCCCAGGACCTACTCAAGGAGACACAGTTCAATCCTGACCTGATGTTATTCAACCGGAAGGACTTCCTGGATTCTGCATGGGACGCTTTGACTGATAGTGAATTACAAGAATGGAAAAGATCCCTATGGACCTTCCCCAGAGGCTCCGAGACAACAGGCAGACTCAGGCTCTATAGAGAGATCAAGCCCCTACCCATGGCCGAAGCATTCGTTACGGGCCCTATCCCAGCAGACTGGAGAAGAGTAATGGCTGCTCTGAGGATGGGCTGCCTGCCTTTGGAGGTAGAAACCGGCCGATTTGGATGTGCTGCGCGACCTCTCCAGCAAAGAGTATGCAAGCTATGCTCCACTGATGTAGAGAATGAAGAACACTTTCTACTACACTGTCATGCCTTAAAAGAGGAAAGAAAGGACCTATTCAATGCTATGTGCAAGACAGAGGGAAACAAGTTCCTATGCTTAAATGCAACTACAAAAGTCCTCTTGATTTTGAAATTGGCCCAACAACCAAGGCAAATTTGTAAACTTGTTTTTTCCATGTACTCCAAAAGACGTTCGCTCCTTTTAAAGTAGTATCAATATTCTTATATGGGTCTCCAGTACTACCTCCCTGTCCTTCTTGTAGTCTGTCCTCTGGTTATCCCAAGAGGGTTGCCAGAGGAAGACTTGTCTGTCCTTTTTGTAGTCTGTCCTTTTTGTAGTCTGTCCTCTGGTTATCCCGAGAGGGTTGCCAGAGGAAGACTTGTCTGTCCTTCTTGTAGTCTGTCCTCTGGTTATCCCGAGAGGGTTGCCAGAGGAAGACTTGTCTGTCCTTTTTGTAGTCTGTCCTTTTTTGTAGTCTGTCCTCTGGTTATCCCAAGAAGGTTGCCAGAGGAAGACTTGTCTGTCCTTCTTGTAGTCTGTCCTCTGGTTATCCCGAGAGGGTTGCCAGAGGAAGACTTGTCTGTCCTTCTTGTAGTCTGTCCTCTGGTTATCCCGAGAGGGTTGCCAGAGGAAGACTTGTCTGTCCTTTATGTAGTCTGTCCTTTGGCTATCCCGAAAGGGTTGCCAGGGGAAGACTTGTCTGTCCTTTTTGTAGTCTGTCCTCTGGTTGTCCCGAGAGGGTTGCCAGGGGAAGACTTGTCTGTCCTTTATGTAGTCTGTCCTCTGGTTTTCCCGAGAGGGTTGCCAGAGGAAGACTTGTCTGTCCTTTATGTAGTCTGTCCTCTGGTTGTCCCGAGAGGGTTGCCGGGGGAAGACTTGTCTGTCCTTTATGTAGTCTGTCCTCTGGTTTTCCCGAGAGGGTTGCCAGGGGAAGACTTGTCTGTCCTTTATGTAGTCTGTCCTCTGGTTTTCCCGAGAGGGTTGCCAGAGGAAGACTTGTCTGTCCTTTATGTAGTCTGTCCTCTGGTTATCCCGAGAGGGTTGCCAGGGGAAGACTTGTCTGTCCTTTATGTAGTCTGTCCTCTGGTTGTCCCGAGAGGGTTGCCAGAGGAAGACTTGTCTGTCTTTCTTGTAGTCTGTCCTCTGGTTATCCCGAAAGGGTTGCCAGAGGAAGACTTGTCTGTCTTTCTTGTAGTCTGTCCTCTGGTTATCCCAAAAGGGTTGCCAGAGGAAGACTTGTCTGTCCTTTATGTAGTCTGTCCTCTGGTTATCCCGAAAGGGTTGCCAGAGGAAGACTTGTCTGTCCTTTTTGTAGTCTGTCCTCTGGCTATCCTGAAAGGGTTGCCAGAGGAAGACTTGTCTGTCTTTCTTGTAGTCTGTCCTCTGGTTATCCCGAAAGGGTTGCCAGAGGAAGACTTGTCTGTCCTTTTTGTAGTCTGTCCTCTGGTTATCCCGAAAGGGTTGCCAGAGGAAGACTTGTCTGTCCTTTTTGTAGTCTGTCCTCTGGCTATCCCGAAAGGGTTGCCAGAGGAAGACTTGTCTGTCCTTCTTGTAGTCTGTCCTCTGGTTATCCCGAGAGGGTTGCCAGGGGAAGACTTGTCTGTCATTCTTGTAGTCTGTCCTCTGGTTATCCCGAGAGGGTTGCCAGGGGAAGACTTGTCTGTCTTTCTTGTAGTCTGCCCTCTGGTTGTCCCGAGAGGGTCACCAGGGGAAGACTTGTTCCGTCTGTCTTTTACCACCAAGTGTTTTGTTGTCTTCTGGGACCCTGACACAAGATAGTCGTTAATTTTGATCCTCCAGTACAGTTTTCACCTCTTCACCTTTTATTTTATTAACATAGCACACCATATAACAAAAGCCCATCCACATTTTCTTCTTGGCTGTATTTATAGTTATATAAACCATCCTCCTACATTTTGTGTTATACATAAGAATTACCACCGAACCCCTTTTTTGTATACATCATATAGCTATTGTCTCATAAGCCTGTTAAGGCTGGTTGCGTCTGCAAGTGACATTAAAGATTGATTGATTGATTGATTTGATTGATATAGCTAGAGCCTCGGACTTGCGTTAACCACTGTATGCATAGCGATGCAGTGCTTGACAGAGTCGGAAAGTCGGTAAGGTTTGCATGGGAATATTCTCATAGAATTCAGATCTTCCTCCCATAATGTCGTAGAAAGTGAAAAATGATATTGCGCCAGAACGAGTGAATTGCAAAGCGGAACACTGTTTTCCGTTCTCAATCTGGGGTGGAGACCGGGAGGTCGAGTTGCGTGGGTGGGGGGAGCGAGTTCTGTAGCCTAACAGATATAGCCTCAATAAAATTGCCCTGCGTTAATTTACTCATCTGGGCGAAACTTAATTGGCGTCAACTAGACTACATGTACGTGTTTTAGATCAACGTTTTGATGCAAGACTTTACATGGCCATGCACGACAATGATATAACTGCATGCAGGATTCTTATCCAACTGACCTGTGTGAACCATGGTGTGTCGAACCCTAGTCTCGCGTAGCCAGACTCACGTCGGCGAGAGTATGGGTACGCGAGACTAGTCGAACCCTGACCTTAGGTAGCTTACCAGTTTTCACGACCATTTTTGGAACTGCGCATGCGCAGACAAAACCAAAATGAAAACCATGCCCTAAAATTTTGGGTTGCAATGTTTTTTCTTACACCATACTGTGCACCTACTTGACAACTTTAACTCACTTTTTGCACTTGCGCAGCTGAACCAAGCTGTAACTTGTGCTCGTGCCTTGCCATAGCCAGTCTATCAAGCCCACAGGAGGTTGGACATTGCATGCTCCCATACATAAGGGATCAAATCTTTGAAATGGCCTAAGAAAGCTTGTTGGTAGTTCTGTTATAACATACAGAAGCTGATCCCAGACTGATCCCCCTCCAAAACTCAACAGGACAGCAGTAAACACCAGTTTAGTGTGCTTAATTGACTCAGGAATGTAATAAGTGCGCATTAGATTACATTCCTGAGCCAATTAAGCACACTAAAACCAGTGTTTTCTGCCATGCTGTTAAGTTTCGCTCGGGGATCAGGCTGGGATCAGCTTCTGCGTGCCATGGCAAAACTAGCTACCAGCAAGGTTTTGTTGACCAGCCCCAAAGTTAGATTTTTTATGTCCTACCTCCTCTGTATCAAGCCAGTCCATCTCTCACCATCCAGAAAAGTGAGAGAGAGGGTCTAGCAGATGTTAATAGTGTTCATAGTTGACGCCTTGTTTAAACTGCACCAGTATTAGTTTTACATACTGAAGCATGCCTTCCAACTGGGCTGCCAGATTTAGCCACTGGCAATGAAATGAAGCAATGGACGTGACGTTATTTATTGCAGGGGTAGCTGTGTGCACAGACACCTTTCATTTTAACATTAGCTCCTATATGTGCAATAAACACTGGGAGAAGCAGGCCCCCCTAGATCCTAACTGCAATATGTACCTTGCACCACACCACGCAAAATTTACTATCAACCTTGTATTGTGAGTCCTGTCACTTTGGTTGACGTTGGTCCTGCAAGATGTCATCGTCAAGACCATATTTCTTGCTTTTTGGTTGATATCCTGCATGTGGGATGTCACTGTAGGACATTCAGTTATGTCCCAACCTGAATGGAGGACTATATTTCCTTGCCTTTCGGTTGATGTATTGGAGGATGTGGATATCATTGTGGTTTGATGCCCTGCAGCTGAGGATGTCATTGTCAAGACTTTCAGTTATATCCCCGGGCAACCTGAATGGTGTGGGGACCATATTTTGGGTTTTTGGTTGATGTCCTGCAAGAGGTCAATGTCAGGACTTTCAGTTATGTCCCAACCTGAATGATGTGGGGGGAAAACATTTCCTTGTTTTTTTGATGTCCTGCAGGATGTCACTGCAAGATTTTCAGTTATGTTGCTAGCTCCCAACCCGAGTGGAGGACCACATTTCCTTGCTTGAGGATGATGTTCTTAAGGATGTTGATGTCATTGTGATTGATGTCCTGCAGGATGTCGATGCCACTGTCAAGACTTTCAGTTTTGTCATAGGATGGAGGACCACATTTCCTAGAGATGAAAACTACTACATTGCAGAAAGCAGACAAACAGAATGTCGACTCCAAGAAGAATAGCTACAACAGCACAGTAGGTGGACATGTTTGATCAGTACAGGTGAGTGTTAGATTTCGAATGCATGCATATGAAGGTAGCTAGTTGATCAGAGCTACAGACTCTATAAGTATGTAATCTGGGAAAATATTGTACTGTAATGTTCATGTGTTGCACTGTATATGTATTGATGCCTGTTGCAAACAGTGCTTGCATGTAAATACTTGTCCTGCATGAAACAGGGATAGTGAACAGCTTAGTTCATAAGCTACCAGCTACTTATCTGATTGTACGGTAGAGAGTTCAGAGAACTAGATTGTAGAAAGTTGGACTGCATGCTCAAAGGTGTGAGGAAATGAAGTATTGAGCAGATAGACCTCTTATAACTCAGCAATTTGCAGCCAATTATTTGAACTTATAGTGTCTCAGACAATTTTGATTACATTTGGTCTTTTCTATGAAGTGCAGATGCTTGTCTCCAAGAACATGGCTAGACTAGTGGTTGTTAGTGTGTCACATGTTGCTGCACAGAACATATAACCGTCTCGAAGTGATTGGTCAGATTTCTTCACTGTTTGACAAAATGATTTCATATTTTTAAATGATACGTGTACAATCAAGGTCAGTAACGTGCTACAACTAGATATATACATGACAATTATAATTATATGCTATAAATGATACTAAAAACTAGAGTCTGCAGGTATGACTGGCCATTGTGGTCAGATGTACGAATATATTCTACTTTACTAATCACGGCGGAGGAACTGGCAACTGCAAGCCGCGTTGAGGTACCGTCGAGTGTAGGAACTCACCCACACTTCATAACCATCACTGCTGCACCTGTTTGTTCTTTGCAGGACGTAAAAGCCAACTTCAAATGGATTAGTGTAGCACTGCCTGTGCTGATTCATGCACGTACTATCACTATAGTCACGGCAACCTTTGCACACAATATTGACAGCATACTTGGGGAAAATGTCACTGTTTGCATTCTGGATGGGCTCAAAATTTTGACTCCACGAACACGAGGCTTTGCTGTTGCTTGGGAAGCACTCAGAGTCATAAGTAGGTCTTACACAACTAATGTCTGCTGTTACAGCAAAGACTGATGCATTGTTACCTTCAAGCATCTTCTTGACTTGCAGGCAGTCAGGGTTTCGTGAGTCAGTCTTGAATCGGTGAATCAGGTAGTCTTCCGATCGTTTCTTGCACCCACAGCAATCATTGTCACTTATTCCCTTTTGTTTCAGACCCTGCATGATGTTGTTGGCAAGACTTATAGACTGGGTGACATTCAGGTTTGTACTTCTTGTCACAGAATAGAGGACCACATTTCCTAGGGATGAATCCGGAGAAGTGCTGCCACTAATGCATTGCAGAAAGCAGGCAAACAGGAAGAACGCTACAAGAACAGTGCTGCAGCAGTTGTTTGTCATATTTTCATCAGCAGTACAGATGAGTGTTTGTCTTCAAGTTCCTTGAATGAAGGTAATCCATGCTGAGGACCATGAGGTTTGGGGTTTATATACTCTTGACTGATCAAGCTAGAACTTATAGAAGTGTTAAGATTCAACTTCACTTTGCATTCAAGATGGAATCCAGAGCACATCATTTATGAAGTTTGTTAGGTGTGAATCATTATGCTGAATAGAACAATTAACATCTCAGAGGACTCCCTATAGAATATTAGGTGGTTCCCTATAGATTATCAAAACCCTTCTCACTATGAATGAATTTTGAAACAGAACTGCTCAGAGACTATCTTGACTTTTCAATTTGATTTTCAGCTGGTACGTTTTACCTCGTCTCATGCCCAGCCCACATGTGCCTCCCAGCAAGAAACCATTCTGTTGGATTCCTTGGGCCATTGGATTTGAGAAATTATTAAGTCCTTCCTTACATGCAGCAATGAACTTTGCATCTCAAGTTGGGTATCCAAACGGTGTTTGAGTGGGTGTGGTGTGCAAAGAGGTTGGAACTTTTCCAGGTTACACTATAGCTACACACTAGCCCAAGGAAGTTGACTTGGATCACAAGACTGTATTTTCTCACGGCAGAGTTGGGTCTGGGCATAAGACTATAGTTTTACTCAATGAAGTCACAACTAATCAGCATGCATATATGCATACATACACCCTCTACTTGCTGCCAGCAGTAACTATTGAGTTAATTAATGCAGTTTTCTGGAGCATCTGAGTCAATCATGATATACATATTGTTGATTTTAGAATATAGTTTCAAGTGGCTGCAATAGTAAGCATGACTTCTCATCATTTACATGTTAATTTGGCAGTCGATCAGTTATTCCATCAATCAAGTGTATAAAGGCTTTCAACATAGCTAGTTATTAGTTCTCAAAGAACCAGAAAAAATACTTGAACATGAACGAAACTCTGAGTTGCGCTACAATCACTACTTGAGATTCTGTATATATATATATAAAGCTTTATGGGCTACAATCAGAGAGAGACCAACGGACAGCTGGTTTAATCAATTGTGACCAAACTTGTAGTTCAGTGCAACTTTTGCACTTGATGGCTTTATTAAAGAGATACTAAAGGCAAAAGTGTGCGCATGTATATCATGTATACAACATAATTACTTACAAGTGTCCATAAACATGTGGTCCCTTTCATTGTTTTCAACTTCATATACAATAAGCAGTTGTTCTTCCCAGTTTGACTGAAAATACCCATGCAAACCTTAATTGGTAGTACAATTAATATTTAGTAGGATATGTGCCTGTTGAATTCCTGAATGTAAATGATGAAAATGCATTGATACCTATCCATTGTCAACTGTTTCACTTTTATAGTATGTATACCTAGGGAATGAAATGGAGGGTTTCCTGGTGAATCCATAACTCATTAGTTGACAGGCTTCAGTCATTCTTGTGGCTATAAGGAATGACAATTCCTGCCAGTTATATGCATGGCCTATCAGATCTGGAACTATGCACTGATGTAGCTTTAGCTAGCCAAGCAATATTGCTGTTATTGCTCACCCCACAACGGGTGCTTAAGCACCCCTTGCCCCTGCAATATTCTACATTCTCCTAAATTATACACATATGTAAGTCAGCACCATCCCAATACCTATAGTGTGTAATATCAACCATGCCACACACTCATTACACTAGCTAGCTACATGCCTATACACTTCAATTAGATGCTAAAGTATTAGCTCAATTTTAAGTCCAGAACTTGTCTGCAAATGTAACCAATAGCTAGATCTCAAATGAAATGTCCACAACTCCGCCCAGTATGAGCCACTGTTCTTATATAGCTAATATAGACAATAAAGTGCATAACTGGCACCCCTGTCAGTCCTTTCATACTTCATTACAATGCAATGTTTCTTAATCTCTTTGCCCCCAATGGCAAGCACTACTAACACTCTTTCATGTTCAATACTGCATGAATACAGCACATTGTTTACTATGACAAATACTTTAGAGTGCATGGTGGAACAATATTTAATGGCTGCATAGCATTCTATTGTTCAGTGAAGCCTTATTTCATGCATGACAGCTGAATACAAACAAGAAAGAATGCATGCCTTACAGGGCACAGAAACTGGACAAATTTTGCAAGATTTCTTCATGGTTCATATTGGGAGTTGAAAAATGAAATACACAAATTCTATATAGACCCCTAAAACATCTTTCAGTAAGTAATTCCCTTACATAAGACAAAGAGAAACTATCACTGATTGCTGAAGGTCTCTTCAACTCCCTCGATCCATTCACACCTTAGGAATTATGAAACGAATGAGTAGCTTGAACAAGTCCCTCTGAAACAGGGTCGTACACTATCCCTGCTTCAGCACCAGTATTTATAGAGAGAATGGAAACACCACTGTCATCAGTTAGCAGCAACAGCAAGAGACAGGACGTGAATGATAAAGAGTTTTACCGCAAATTTGCCTCAAAGCTATCTTGAGTGAAAAACATCATGTTTACCTCACAAGCAAGCATGCAACTGCTAATCATTGCAGCTCTGTGTGCATTTCATCTGCACACAGCCTACACACTGCCCACACCACAAGGATCATCTGTCACCAACAACAGCATCTCTGTTGTTGTAGCACAAGCAGTGGGTGGGCTCTCAATCCAACAGACAGGAAACATCAACACTGCTGCAATGGCTAACATGATTGCTGGAGGTTTGGCAGGAGCAGGGATGGGGCCGTGCCACAACTGCAAGAAGCGAAACGAGTCATACATCCTAGACCGGTATTACCAACACTGCAATGTCTCTGGATCTAATCTCACCAGAGTTCCACTACCAGACTCACATCTCAGCTCACCTCCAGCTTGTGTGCTGACAACTAACACAGAGTATGGAAGTTTGCGATATGATTCACAATGCTTTTCACAAAATGCTGCACAAAAGTGCACTTGGAGTCACAATATTAAAGACCTCGGGGAGGATGTGTTTCCAAGATTTGTAGTCAATGTCGCATGCAGTGGATGTTCATGCAGTTCGTCGCCAGTTTCCATCACAGCTAAAGTTCTGAAGCGGCAAAGGCAGTGTGATTCAAGTGGATTCGACTCGTGGGAACCAGTGACGGAGACACTGGTGGTCGGATGTAGTTACTACAGCCGATCATAGCTACAACCATTAGAAAGGAGTATTGAGAAGTGTAGCTATATATAGATTGTTGTCATATATTAGCTTGTAAGTTTGCCATTAGATAGCAGTGACAATATACAGATAGTTTTATAGTTCCCATGATTTCTGTCTTGGTTATATAGCTACTTGTATTTAATAGGAAGTTGAAATGAAGAACTTTGAACACAATCCTGGGCTATTTCAAACGTCAGTGCGTTAACTCACATATGTGCATGGAGGAGATCAGCCTAAATGTCATGCACAGACCTTACTACATAATTTTTCTATCCACTTGGAGTGAAAATTAAAGTATCAGAACCTTGGCACTTGTTAAATTGTGTCAGTAAAACAGTTTGGTGCTATCAGGAAGCCGACTTTGTGAAGGCAAATAACTTCCTGTCTCAATTACACTGGGACTCTCTTGTAAATGACCAGCATGGAGTAGACACTTCTTGGATGAATTGGTACAATCATTTCACTCATACTATGTCTGAATGCATTCCCAAGAAAAGAATCATTATTGACAATCGCCCTCCTTGGATTTCTGATGACATCATGAAAGCCATTCGTTGAAGGAATCGGCTGTTTGCTGCTTACAAGAAATCTGGGAATGAATATAAGCTTGCAGAATACAAGTATACAAGAAATGCAATTGTGTCAGCGATAAGAGTGTCAAAAGTCAAATATTTTCAGAAACTACACACAGCTGATAAAAAGTCTTTCTGGAAAATGATTAAACGTCTGGCTAATAATCGCTCCACAATTCCTACTCTAATTCACAATGATGTGCAAGTTACTGATGATGTTTCTAAAGCAGAAGTACTGAATAATGAGTTCTACAATAACTTTAACCATGCCAAGCACCTGTCGACAGTTGTTAAATCTTGGTTTACCACGGACCCAGAGAACTGTCCCACCAACTTTCTTTGTACTGACCACATGGTTTATGACCTTATTGTAAATCTTGATATACACAAATCTTCAGGTACTGATGATGTCTCAGCGAGAATGCTCAAGGCTACTGCTGATATTACTACACCTACACTTACAAGATTGTTTAATATGTCTATTCGGACTGGATCGTTTCCTGACTGTTGGAAGACTGCCCGGATTGTACCTATTCCCAAAAAAGGAAGCAATACAAACCCTGGAAATTACAGACCTGTTTCAATACTTCCTATATTGAGTAAGGTTTTCAAAAGGATCATATACACATTGGTCTCTGACCATCTCAAAGTTCACTCACCTATCTCACCTTACCAGTTTGGTTTCTCGTCAGGAAAGTCAACTACTTCTGCTCTACTTGCTCTTTCTAATGGAATACTACAATCCCTAGACCAGGGCGTCGAAGTCGTCTCTGTGTTCTTCAACCTCAGCAAGGCCTTTGACTCTGTCCCACATGCACTTCTCCTGCAAAAGCTGATAGACATCAATGTTAATCTGTATTTATTCAACCTTATCTACAGCTACCTCACTGAGAGAAATCAGTTTGTGGTAGTCAATGGTTCCCAGTCAACTCAAGTTAGGGTATCTTCTGGTGTACCACAAGGGTCTGTTTTAGGCCCTTTGCTCTTCCTCATATACATCAACGGGATCACATGTGCCAACATTGATGGCCAAGTGTCAATCTATGCTGATGACATTGCATTGTATAAAGTAATTCAATCTCCTCTCGACTATCAATCGATACAAGATGACATTAATACCATCTGTCTTTGGACTGAGGACAACAATTTAAAGCTAAATGCTAGTAAATGCTGCTATGTATTATTTTCAAAGAAATCCCAACCGTGTCAACCAAACACTCAGCTCTTGATCCAAGATCAGGCTTTACAGAGAGTGACATCATTTAAATACCTTGGAGTAACTTTCTCATATGATGGCTCATGGTCAGCTCACATTACCATTGTCTGTCAGAATGCGAGAAAGGTGCTTGGTCTACTTTACAGGAGATTTTCTCAGGGCTCACACTCAGATACTCTACTTTATCTCTACAAAATGTTAGTACGTCCTCAGATACTCTACTTTATCTCTACAAAATGTTAGTACGTCCTCACCTTGAGTATGCCTGTAGTGTATGGGACCCACACCTCAAAAGAGATATCGATAAGCTTGAAAGAGTCCAAAGTTTTGCCTTGAAAATCTGCCTAAAACAGTGGTCTCCAAATACTGGCTACAGTGAGTTGCTGGAGAGAGCAGAGCTACAATCTCTTGCTAGCAGAAGGCAATACCTCAAGCAATGTCAATTATTTAGTATGCTCAATGGTATCTCCTTTTGTGTCTCCCCTCCAACAACTCGAAGAGTTGCAGCTCCAGCTTCTGTGAGAACGTGGTCTGTTGTGGACTCATCATTAGTGCAACCATTTGCAAGAACCGAGTTATTTTTCAACTCATTCTACCCATCAGCTATCCATTATTGAAACTCTCTCCCACATGAAATAACCGAGTGTGAAACCTTGCAGGCTTTCAAGAGACAGTTATTAAGATACATGTCTGAGAGCATCGTCAGCTAAACTGTATAGCACCTTATTCATTACTTATTGCTGTTCATTTTGTTATTGTAGTGTGCTGTTTTCTATGCTAGTAATTGTCGTGTCTTTATATAGGATGCAAGACCCTTATTAGCTTTATTATGCTACTCCTTGTATTCCTCAAATTTGGTTGTTAAAAAAAAAAAAAGGAAAAGGTGCTTACTACGTTAGGCCATGCAAGGTGCAGTATGTTACCTTGTAAAGAGAACTTCCTTGGTATTCCCACACGGCGCGCGACCACTAAGGTCGGATATCGCTATGAAAAAGCTATAAATGTCTCGGAGTTTGCCTATATACATGTATATGCGGTAAAAACGGAAATACAGCACGCAGTCAGATGTATCGGAAGTGGCAATATATTGGAACACCTCTATATAACGAACACCATTGGGAACCAACATTTTGTTCATTACAGCGAGCGGTAGGCGTGGTATGTGTAATCGGGCTGTTGAGCGTGACAACGCGGGGCTGCGTTTCCAGAGCTGTACTTTGCTGTACGCTGGCAGGGAAGGCTAAGCAGAGGCTATAGTACTACGAATAACAGCGCTAATCTAACGTCAAGTTGTTATCTACAGCAACGATGGTGGACAGTCTTCATGGAAAGGTCGACAGGTGTCCGCCAAATTGGGTTCGTTAGGCGTTGTTTGCGTTCAATTGGGACCGCGCGACAGTCAAGAATGTCAAAATTGGCCGTTATATCGCGGGTATCCGCTGTTGAGGGGTGTCGGATTCCACTGTATGATTGTCCGGATTAAACAATATTTCAAACGTGCATAATCAATTAAAAGTCATCGTTCATAAGTGATATAGTTCAAGGTATATATAATATCACAGTAATACAGCATAATTATAGATCTAAAAGTGACTGAATGCCGCAGCTATAGTTCTGTTCTCTTCCTGCTATTAAAATTCAAAACTGCCCTAGCTATAGCATCTAACTTGATACCTCATTGGCTACTAGAGTCGGCACTGGCAGCCTAGTCTGATCTGAGTGGAAACTCTTCGCCAAGTAAAGTCTCCGGTATGTTCTGCAATGGTCACTGTAGCATTACGGTCTCTGCACTGTCCATTTGTAGGACACTGACTCCCGCATGACCGATCCGTTTGACAACTCGTAGCTTGTATCAAATAACGCGGGTTTCGATTTTCTTGGTATTCGCATTGATACCACACATTGTTGTGTCCGCTAGACGGGCATGCAACATGAATGGAGTCATCATTCAGAATGCTGAGTACATTACTGCAAATCTGTCTTGGTATAATGACGTTTGCGTTGGAGCCGGTCTGCTGGCGTTTGCGGCGAGAGATAGCATCAGCATGTTTAAGCTCTGCCATCTCCGAGAGAGCATAGAGAGGGTTTTGCTGGACGGCATTGAATAATGCAGTACCGCTTGCAGGGCGGTTGTCCGATCCGCCGCCCGAATTTACACTACTGTCGCCTGCCTGCCGCTTATGCGTGGTGTGGGTCGGCTTCGGTTGATCACCTGATAGTCCAGTAATTGAGGTCGGCCGTTCCGCCGTAGTGTCACCGCTGCTCAAATTGACAGAGACTGGCTTCGCTGAAATGAGAGAATATGCGCACAAACTGAGAAAGATAAACGACTTTAGATACATTGCCGTTGATGATACTTAGAGTAATGGTAATGTAATTCTTTCTCTGACACAACTGGTGGTGAGAATGGAGTAGCTCGTTGGTTTGACTGCATATCATGCAGATATAGGATATTTATAGCTAGAGCCTCGGACTTGCGTTAACCACTGTATGCATAGCGGTGCAGTGCTTGACAGAGTCGGAAAGTCGGTAAGGTTTGCATGGGAATATTCTCATACAATTCAGATCTTCCTCCCATAATGTCGTAGAAAGTGAAAAATGATATTGCGCCAGAACGAGTGAATTGCAAAGCGGAACACTGTTTTCCGTTCTCAGTCTGGGGTCGAGACCGGGAGGTCGAGTTGCGTGGGTGGGGGAGCGAGTTCTGTAGCCTAACAGATATAGCCTCAATAAAATTGCCCTGCGTTAATTCACTCATCTGGGCGAAACTTGGCGTCAACAAGACTACGTGTTTTAGATGGTCAACGCTTTGATGCAAGACTTTACATGGCAATGCACGACAATGATATAACTGCATGCAGGATTCTTACCCAACTGACCTGTGTGAACCATGGTGTGTCGAACTCTAATCTCGCGTAGCCAGACTCACGTCGGCGAGAGTATGGCTACGCGAGACTAGTCGAACCCTGACCTTAGGTAGCGGACAAGTTTTCACGGCCATTTTTGGAACTGCGCATGCGCATACAAAGATAAATGACAACCATGCCCTAAAATTTTGGGTTGCAATGTTTTTTCTTACATCTTTGGGTTGAATGTTCTCAAGTCTTCTAGATTCAGACCAGAACCATTACCTGTGAGTCCCAGTTCAGATATGGCCATCTCTGTTTTGGTAGTTAGGGGGAGATTGCTCTGCAGCTGGAAGGTCGCTATGTCAGAACCTACGCCAAGCCAGTGCCTATGTCAAGCCAGTCCATCTCTCAACATCTGGAAAAGTGAGAGAGAGAGTCTAGCAGATGTTAATCGTGTTCATCATTGACACCTTGTTTAAACTGCACCAGTATTAGTTTTACATACTGAAGCATGCCTTCCAACTGGGCTGCCAGATTAAGCCACTGGCAATGAAATGAAGCAATGGACGTGACGTTATTTATTGCAGGGGTAGCTATATGCACAGACACCTTTAATTTTAACGTTAGCTCCTATATGTGCATTAAACACTGGGAGAAGCAGGCCCCCTAGATCCTAACTGCAATATGTACCTTGCACCACACCACGCAAAATTTACTATAAACCTTGTATTGTGATTCCTGTCACTTTGGTTGATGTTGGGCCTGCAAGATGTCATCATCAAGACCATATTCCTTGCTTTTTGGTTGATATCCTGCATGTGGGATGTCACTGTAGGACTTTCAGTTATGTCCCAACCTGAATGGAGGACTATATTTCCTTGCTTTTCGGTTGATGTCTTGTAGGATGTGGATATCATTGTGGTTTGATGCCCTGCAGCTGAGGATGTCATTGTCAAGACTTTCAGTTATATCCCCGGGCAACCTGAATGGTGTGGGGACCATATTCTGGGTTTTTGGTTGATGTCCTGCAAGAGGTCAATGTCAGGACTTTCAGTTATGTCCCAACCTGAATGATGTGGGGGGAAAACATTTCCTTGTTTTTTTGATGTCCTGCAGGATGTCACTGCAAGATTTTCAGTTATGTCGCTCCCAACCTGAGTGGAGGACCACATTTCCTAAGTGCTTGAGGATATTGATGTTCTTAAGGATGTCATTGTGATTGATGTCCTGCAGGATGTCGATGTCATCATCAAGACTTTCAGTTTTATCATAGGATGGAGGACAACATTTCCTAGGGAAGAAAATACTGCAATGCAGAAAGCAGACAAATAGAATGTCGACTCCAAGAAGAATAGCTACAACAGTACAGTAGCTATAGGTGGACATTTTTGATCAATACAGGTGAGTGTTAGATTTCGAATGCATATGAAAGTAGTTGATTACAGCAACAGGCGTAGCGAAGGCCGGGCCTGGCCGGGCACGTGCCCGGATCATGTTCGTCCCGCTCGTATCACGTGATCTCGTGCGAAACGTGCGCGACTGCTATAAGTTTTAATCTGCGAAAATATTGTTCTGTAATGTTCATATGTTGCACTGTTATGTACTGCTGTCTGTTGCAAACAGTCAGCTTGCATGTAAATACTTGTCCTGCATGAAGCAGGGATAGTTAACAGCTTAGTTCACAAGCTACCAGCTACTTATCTGTTTGTATGGTGTGAATGAAGAGAGTTCAGAAGACTAATCAGCCCACTTTGGGAGTCCTGGTTTGCATTCAGCTCTTCAAGTAGTAGCTAGGTTTTTTAACGCAACTATGTTAGAAACTTCCATAATGTAAGAACTGATATAGTACCAGTAAATTGTGCGTAAATTATTCACCAATAGACATTGAGCCTGACTATAATTTAGCTTCAACCTTTTCTTCACACAATGAGTTGATGTGTACAACTAGATTGTAGAAAGCTGGACTGCATGGTCAAAGGTAGCTATGAGGAAATGAAGAGTTGAGCAAATCAGTAGACCTTATAACTTAGCACTGATTTGCAGCAAATTATTTGAACTTAGCTATAGTGTCTCAGACAACTTTGAATACATTTAGTCTTTTCTATGAAGTGCAGGTGTTTGTCTCCAAGAACATGGCTAGACTAGTGGTTGTTAGTGTGTCACATGTTGCTGCACAGAACATATAACCGTCTCGAAGTGATTGGTCACATTTCTTCACTGTTTAACAAAATGATTTCATATTCTTAAACGATAGCTATGTTTACAATCAAGATCAGTAACCTGCTACAACTATATACATGATAATTATATGCTATAAATGATACTAAAGACTAGAGTCTGCAGGTATGACTGACTATTGTGGTCAGATATTCTACTTTACTAATCACGGCGGAGGAATTGGCAACTGCAAGCCGCATTGAGGTACCGTCGAGTGTAGGTGCTCACCCATTCTTCATACCCATCACTGCTGCACCTGTTTGTTCTCTGCAGGACATAAAATCCAACTTCGTGTTTGTAGGTGTAGCACTGCCTGTGCTGATTCATGCACACAAAATCATACTCATTGCAACCTTTGCACACAGTATTCACAGCGTACTTGGGGAAAATGTCACTGTTTGCATTCTGGATGGGCTCAAAACTTTGTCTCCACGAACACGAGGCTTTGCTGTTGCTTGGGAAGCACTCAGAGTCATAAGTAGGCCTTACACAACTAATGTCAGCTGTTACGGCAAAGACTGATGCATTGTTACCTTCAAGCATCTTCTTGACTTGCAGGCAGTCAGGGTTTCGTGAATCGGTCTTGAATCGGTGAATCAGGTAGTCTTCCGATCGTTTCTTGCACCCACAGCAATCATTGTCACTTATTCCCTTTTGTTTCAGACCCTGCATGATGTTGTTGGCAAGACTTATAGACTGGGTGACATTCAGGTTTGTACTTCTTGTCACAGAATAGAGGACCACATTTCCTAGGGATGAATCTGGAGAAGTGCTGCCACTAATGCATTGCAGAGAGCAGGCAAACAGGAAGAACACTCCAAGAACAATGCTGCAGCAGTTGTTTGTCATATTTTCATTGGCAGTACAGATGAGTGTTTGTCTTCAAGTTCTTTGAATGAAGGTAATCCATGCTGAGGACCATGAGATTTGGGGTTTATATACTCTTGACTGGTCAAGCTAGAACTTATAGAAGTGATGAGATTCAACTTCACTTTGCATTCATGATGGAATCCAGAGCACATCATCTATGAAGTTTGTTAGGTGTGAATCATTATGCTGAATAGAACAATTAACATCTCAGAGGACTCCCTATAGAATATTAGGTGGTTCCCTATAGATTGTCAAAACCCTTCTCACTATGAATGAATTTTGAAACAGAACTGCTCCTTTTCAATTTGATTTTCAGCTGGTACGTTTTACTCTCATCTCATGCCCAGCCCACATGTGCCTCCCAGCAAGAAACCATTCTGTTGGACAAAGTCAAATTTCTTGGCCCAATGAAATTGTTAAATGTTCTGTAGCTCTTTCCTTACTTGCAGCAATGAACTTTGCATCTTGAGTTGGGTATCCAAACAGTGTTTGAGTGGGTGTGTCGCAACATGTTTTGAACTTTTCCCCAAGTTACACCAGCCCAGGGAAATTGACTTGGATCACAAGACTGTGTTTTCTTGTGGGAGAGTTCGGTCTGGGCATGAGACTAGTTTTAGTCAATGAAGCCACAACTAATCAGCATAGTACATTGAATATAGGCATACAACTAATCAGCATGCATATATGCATACATACACCCTCTACTTGCTGCCAGCAGTAACTATGAAGCTAATGAAGAGATTATAGAGACAATCATGATAAACACATTGTTGATTTGCAATAAGCATGACTTCTCATCATTTACATGTTAACTTGGCAGTCGATCAGTTATTCCATCAATCAAGTGTATAAAGGCTTTCAACATAGCTAGTCATTAGCTAATTCTCAGACAACCAGAAAAAATACCAAAAAATTAACTTGAACATAAATGAAAATTAAGCTGAGTAGCACTGCAGTCACTACTTGAGGTACTGTACACATATAAAGCTTTATGGGCTACAATCAGAGAGAGACCTATACAGACAGGTTTAATCAATTGTGACCAAACTTGTAGTTCAGTGCAACTTTTGCACTTGATGGCTTTTTTAAAGAGATACTAAAGGCAAAATTGTGTGCATGTATATCATGTATATAACGTAATTACTTACAAGCGTCCATAAACATGTGGTCCCTTTCATTGTTTTCAACTTCATATACAAGAAGCAGTTGTTCTTCCCAGTTTGACTGAAAATACCCATGCAAGCCTTACTTGGTAGTAGAATTAATATTTAGTAGGATATGTGCCTGTTGACTTCCTGAATGTGAATGATGAAAATGTGTTGATACCTAACCATTGTTAACTGTTTCGCTTTTAAAGTATGTATAGCTATGGAATGAAATGGAGGGTTTCCTGGTGAATCCATAACTCATTAGTTGACAGGCTTCAGTCATTCTTGTGGCTATAAGGAATGACAATTCCTGCCAGCTATATGCATGGCCTATCAGATCTGGAACTATGCACTGATGTAGCTTTAGCTAGCCAAGCAATATTGCTGTTATTGCTCACCCCACAACAGGTGCTTCAGCACCCCTTGCCTCTGCAATATTCTACATTCTCCTATATTATACACTGTATGTCAGTACCACCCCAATATCTAATACCTATAGTGTGTGAACTCAACCATGCCACACACTCATTACACTAGCTACATGCCTATACTACTTAGACTCTAAAGGCAGAAGATATGACAGTGATTAAGCATCAGCATTATGTGGGTGTAGCTTCACTGTCCGTTTTCGGAGGTAATTTTGTATTGGCCAAGGTACGTTGGGGACTGATCAGTGTCCGTTGTTCGGAGTTGAGAGGTGTCCGCTTCTCGGAGGTTCGAAATGTATTAGTTCTATGGTAAAATCAATCGGGGGCAAGTGAGCCGTCCACTGTAGAGAGGTTGTCCGCTTCTCTGAGGGTCTGTTAGCTATTAGAGGTTTTACTGTACTATTTATAGTTATTAGACTCTAAAGGCAGAAGATAATATGAAGGGTTGAGAACCAGAGTGGTCTAACCCACAAATGTTGAGTTAGCCCCCCCCCCCCCCCCCCCCCCCTAACATGGGAATACTCTCAATAGGTGTTTCAGGAGCTGCTGAAAATGTTAAAATTTCAAATTTTAGTCTTATGCTCATAGGGTATGTAAGTTTTTATTGCATCATGCAATTTCCAATACTTGATTTTAGGTTAGACCAGTGTGGTTCTGAGTGATTAATCATATACTACTTCTAGGCAGTGATTTGCAGTGAACATCACATGCACTGAGTGAAAATGTATTGATATCTCATGTAAGTGAAACTTTGGAGACCTGAGAACAGCTATATGCACAGAAATTGTTTTTTTAAATGGGTGAGACTGGAAGCAAGTGTACATACCATATATATGCTCTATATTCCACAGTTACATTGTAGCTATATCCCAAAAAAATTTGGAGAATATACCATGGTGAATGCAATATAACTATAAGTACAAAATTTTTGCAGAAATATGTGAACGTGCATTATACACATACACTGAATACATCAACTGCTAAAGTATTAGCTCAACATTAATTTAAGTCCAGAACTTCTCTGCAAGTGTGACCAATAGCTATACAAATCTCAAATGAAATGTCCACACCTCCGCCCAGTATCATGCAGCCACTACAATAAAGTGCATAATTGAGTCAGTGATAAGAACTGTGCACCCCTGTCAGTCCTTTCATACCTCATCACAATGTATACATTCAATGTTTCTTAATGTCTTTGCCCCCAAGAGCAAGCACTACTAACACTCTTTCATGTTCAATCTTGCATGAATACAACACATTGTTTACTATGACAAATACTTTAGAGTGGTGAAAGAATATTTAATGGCTGCATAGCATTGTATTGTTCAGTGAAGCCTTATTTCATGACAGCTGAATACAAACAAGAAAGAATGCCCTACTGGGCACAGAAACTGGACAAATTTTGCAAGATTTCTTCATGGTTCATATTGGGAGTTGAAAAATGAAATAATATAGACCCCTAAAACATCTTTCAGTAAGCAATTCCCTTACATAAGACAAAGAGAAACTATCACTGATTGCTGAAGGTCTCTTCAACTCCCTCGATCCATTCACACCTTATGAATTATGAAACGAATGAGTAGCTTGAACAAGTCCCTCTGAACCAGGGTCGTACACTATCCCTGCTTCAGCACCAGTATTTATAGAGAGAATGGAAACACCACTGTCATCAGTTAGCAGCAACAACAAGAGACAGCACGTGAATGATAAAGACTTTTATTGCAAATCTGCCTCGAAGCTATCTTGAGTGAAAAACATCATGTTTACCTCACAAGCAAGCATGCAACTGCTAATCATTGCAGCTCTGTGTGCATTTCATCTGCACACAGCCTACACACTGCCCACACCACAAGGATCATCTGTCACCAACAACAGCATCTCTGTTGTTGTAGCACAAGCAGTGGGTGGGCTCTCGATCCAACAGACAGGAAACATCAACACCGCTGCAATGGCTAACATGATTGCTGGAGGTTTGGCAGGAGCAGGGATGGGGCCGTGCCACAACTGCAAGAAGCGAAACGAGTCATACATCCTAGACCGGTATTACCAACACTGCAATGTCTCTGGATCTAATCTCACCAGAGTTCCACTACCGGACTCACATCTCAGCTCACCTCCAGCTTGTGTGCTGACAACTAACACAGAGTATGGAAGTTTGCGATATGATTCACAATGCTTTTCACAAAATGCTGCACAAAAGTGCACTTGGAGTCACAATATTAAAGACCTCGGGGAGGATGTGTTTCCAAGATTTGTAGTCAATGTCGCATGCAGTGAATGTTCATGCAGTTCGTCGCCAGTTTCCATCACAGCTAAAGTTCTGAAGCGGCAAAGGCAGTGTGATTCAAGTGGATTCGACTCGTGGGAACCAGTGACGGAGACACTGGTGGTTGGATGTAGTTACTACAGCCGATCATAGCTATAACCATTAGAAAGGAGTATTGAGAAGTGTAGCTATATATAGATTGTTGTCATATATTAGCTTGTAAGTTTGCCATTAGATAGCAGTGACAATATACAGATAGTTTTATAGTTCACATGATTTCTGTCTTGGTTGTATAGCTACTTGTATTTAATAGGAAGTTAAAATGAAGAACTTTGAACACAATCCTGGGCTATTTCCAACGTCAGTGCGTATATAATTCACCATTTTAATTAACTCACATATGTGCATGCAGGAGATCAGCCTAAATGTCATGCACAGACCTTACTACATAATTTTCTATCCACTTGGAGTGCAAATTAAATTGTATCAGAACAGGAAAAGGTGTTTACTATGTTAGGCCATGCAAGGTGCAGTATGTTACCTTGTAAAGAGAACTTCCTTGGTATTCCCATACGGCGCGCGACCACTAAGGCCGGATATCGCTATGAAAAAAGCTATAAATGTCTCGGAGTTTGCCTATATATATGCGGTAAAAACGGAAATACAGCACGCAGTCAGATTTATCGGAAGTGACAATAACGGACACCATTGGGAACCAACATTTTGTTCATTACAGCGAGCGGTAGGCGTGGTATGTGTAATCGAGCTGTTGAGCGTGACAACGCGGGGCTGCGTTTCCAGAGCTGTACTTTGCTGTACACTGGCAGGGAAGGCTAAGCAGAGGCTATAGTACTACGAATAACAGCGCTAATCTAACGTCAAGTTGTTATCTACAGCAACGATGGTGGACAGTCTTCATGAAAAGGTCGACAGGTGTCCGCCAAATTGGGTTCGTTAGGCGTTGTTTGCGTTCAATTGGGACCGCGCGACAGTCAAGAATGTCAAAATTGCCCGTTATATCGCGGGTATCCGCTGTTGAGGGGTGTCGGATTCCACTGTATGATTGTCCGGATTAAACAATATTTCAAACATGCATAATCAATTAAAAGTCATCGTTCATAAGTGATATAGTTCAAGGTATATATAATATCACAGTAATACAGCATAATTATAGATCTAAAAGTGAGTGAATGCCGCAGCTATAGTTCAGTTCTCTTCCTGCTATTAAAATTCAAAACTACCCTAGCTATAGCATCTAACTTGATACCTCATTGGCTACTAGAGTCGGCACTGGCAGCCTAGTCTGATCTGAGTGGAAACTCTTCGCCAAGTAAAGTCTCCGGTATGTTCTGCAATGGTCACAGTAGCATTACGGTCTCTGCACTGTCCATTTGTAGGACACTGACTCCCGCATGACCGATCCGTTTGACAACTCGTAGCCTGTATCAAATAACGCGGGTTTCGATTTTCTTGATATTCGCATTGATACCACACATTGTTGTGTCCGCTAGACGGGCATGCAACATGAATGGAGTCATCATTCAGAATGCTGAGTACATTACTGCAAATCTGTCTTGGTATAATGAGGTTTGCGTTGGAGCCGGTCTGCTGGCGTTTGCGGCGTGAGATAGCATCAGCATGTTTAAGCTCTGCCATCTCCGAGAGAGCATAGAGAGGGTTTTGCTGGACGGCATTGAATAATGCAGTACCGCTTGCAGGGCGGTTGTCCGATCCGCCGCCCGAATTTACACTACTGTCGCCTGCCTGCCGCTTATGCGTGGTGTGGGTCGGCTTCGGTTGATCACCTGATAGTCCAGTAATTGAGGTCGGCCGTTCCGCCGTAGTGTCACCGCTGCTCAAATTGACAGAGACTGGCTTCGCTGAAATAAGAGAATATGCGCACAAAAGAAAGATAAACGACTTTAGATACATTGCCGTTGATGATACTTAGAGTAATGGTAATGTAATTCTTTCTCTGACACAACTGGTGGTGAGAATGGAGTAGCTCGTTGGTTTGACTCCATATCATGCAGATATAGGATATTTATAGCTAGAGCCTCGGACTTGCGTTAACCACTGTATGCATAGCGGTGCAGTGCTTGACAGAGTCGGAAAGTCGGTAAGGTTTGCATGGGAATATTCTCATACAATTCAGATCTTCCTCCCATAATGTCGTAGAAAGTGAAAAATGATATTGCGCCAGAACGAGTGAATTGCAAAGCGGAACACTGTTTTCCGTTCTCAGTCTGGGGTCGAGACCGGGAGGTCGAGTTGCGTGGGTGGGGGAGCGAGTTCTGTAGCCTAACAGATATAGCCTCAATAAAATTGCCCTGCGTTAATTCACTCATCTGGGCGAAACTTGGCGTCAACAAGACTACGTGTTTTAGATGGTCAACGCTTTGATGCAAGACTTTACATGGCAATGCACGACAATGATATAACTGCATGCAGGATTCTTACCCAACTGACCTGTGTGAACCATGGTGTGTCGAACTCTAATCTCGCGTAGCCAGACTCACGTCGGCGAGAGTATGGCTACGCGAGACTAGTCGAACCCTGACCTTAGGTAGCGGACAAGTTTTCACGGCCATTTTTGGAACTGCGCATGCGCATACAAAGATAAATGACAACCATGCCCTAAAATTTTGGGTTGCAATGTTTTTTCTTACATCTTTGGGTTGAATGTTCTCAAGTCTTCTAGATTCAGACCAGAACCATTACCTGTGAGTCCCAGTTCAGATATGGCCATCTCTGTTTTGGTAGTTAGGGGGAGATTGCTCTGCAGCTGGAAGGTCGCTATGTCAGAACCTACGCCAAGCCAGTGCCTATGTCAAGCCAGTCCATCTCTCACCATCTGGAAAAGTGAGAGAGAGAGTCTAGCAGATGTTAATCGTGTTCATCATTGACACCTTGTTTAAACTGCACCAGTATTAGTTTTACATACTGAAGCATGCCTTCCAACTGGGCTGCCAGATTTAGCCACTGGCAATGAAATGAAGCAATGGACGTGACGTTATTTATTGCAGGGGTAGCTGTGCGCACAGATACCTTTAATTTTAACATTAGCTCCTATATGTGCAATAAAAACTGGGAGAAGCAGGCCCCCCTAGATCCTAACTGCAATATGTACCTTGCACCACACCACGCAAAATTTACTATCAACCTTGTATTGTGATTCCTGTCACTTTGGTTGACGGTGGTCCTGCAAGATGTCATCGTCAAGACCACATTCCTTGCTTTTTGGTTGATATCCTGCATGTGGGATGTCACTGTAGGACTTTCAGTTATGTCCCAACCTGAATGGAGGACTATATTTCCTTGCTTTTCGGTTGATGTCTTGTAGGATGTGGATATCATTGTGGTTTGATGCCCTGCAGCTGAGGATGTCATTGTCAAGACTTTCAGTTATATCCCCGGGCAACCTGAATGGTGTGGGGAGCATATTTTGGGTTTTTGGTTGATGTCCTGCAAGAGGTCAATGTCAGGACTTTCAGTTATGTCCCAACCTGAATGATGTGGGGAGAAAACATTTCCTTGTTTTTTTGATGTCCTGCAGGATGTCACTGCAAGATTTCCAGTTATGTCGCTCCCAACCTGAGTGGAGGACCACATTTCCTAAGTGCTTGAGGATGTTGATGTTCTTAAGGATGTCATTGTGATTGATGTCCTGCAGGATGTCGATGTCATCATCAAGACTTTCAGTTTTATCATAGGATGGAGGACAACATTTCCTAGGGATGAAAATACTGCAATGCAGAAAGCAGACAAATAGAATGTCGACTCCAAGAAGAATAGCTACAACAGTACAGTAGCTATAGGTGGACATGTTTGATCAATACAGGTGAGTGTTAGATTTCGAATGCATATGAAAGTAGTTGATTACAGCAACAGGCGTAGCGAAGGCCGGGCCTGGCCGGGCACGTGCCCGGATCATGTTCGTCCCGCTCGTGTCACGTGATCTCGTGCGAAACGTGCGCGACTGCTATAAGTTTTAATCTGCGAAAATATTGTTCTGTAATGTTCATATGTTGCACTGTTATGTACTGCTGTCTGTTGCAAACAGTCAGCTTGCATGTAAATACTTGTCCTGCATGAAGCAGGGATAGTTAACAGCTTAGTTCACAAGCTACCAGCTACTTATCTGTTTGTATGGTGTGAATGAAGAGAGTTCAGAAGACTAATCAGCCCACTTTGGGAGTCCTGGTTTGCATTCAGCTCTTCAAGTAGTAGCTAAGTTTTTTTAACGCAACTACGTTAGAAACTTCCATAATGTAAGAACTGATATAGTACCAGTAAATTGTGCGTAAATTATTCACCAATAGACATTGAGCCTGACTATAATTTAGCTTCAACCTTTTCTTCACACAATGAGTTGATGTGTACAACTAGATTGTAGAAAGCTGGACTGCATGGTCAAAGGTAGCTATGAGGAAATGAAGAGTTGAGCAAATCAGTAGACCTTATAACTTAGCACTGATTTGCAGCAAATTATTTGAACTTAGCTATAGTGTCTCAGACAACTTTGAATACATTTGGTCTTTTCTATGAAGTGCAGGTGTTTGTCTCCAAGAACATGGCTAGACTAGTGGTTGTTAGTGTGTCACATGTTGCTGCACAGAACATATAACCGTCTCGAAGTGATTGGTCACATTTCTTCACTGTTTAACAAAATGATTTCATATTCTTAAACGATAGCTATGTGTACAATCAAGATCAATAACCTGCTACAACTATATACATGATAATTATATGCTATAAATGATACTAAAGACTAGAGTCTGCAGGTATGACTGACTATTGTGGTCAGATATTCTACTTTACTAATCACGGCGGAGGAACTGGCAACTGCAAGCCGCATTGAGGTACCGTCGAGTGTAGGTGCTCACCCATTCTTCATACCCATCACTGCTGCACCTGTTTGTTCTCTGCAGGACGTAAAATCCAACTTCGTGTTTGTAGGTGTAGCACTGCCTGTGCTGATTCATGCATGCAAAATCATACTCATTGCAACCTTTGCATACAGTATTCACAGCGTACTTGGGGAAAATGTCACTGTTTGCATTCTGGATGGGCTCAAAACTTTGTCTCCACGAACACGAGGCTTTGCTGTTGCTTGGGAAGCACTCAGAGTCATAGGTAGGCCTTACACAACTAATGTCTGCTGTTACGGCAAAGACTGATGCATTGTTACCTTCAAGCATCTTCTTGACTTGCAGGCAGTCAGGGTTTCGTGAATCGGTCTTGAATCGGTGAATCAGGTAGTCTTCCGATCGCTTCTTGCACCCACAGCAATCATTGTCACTTATTCCCTTTTGTTTCAGACCCTGCATGATGTTGTTGGCAAGACTTATGGACTGGGTGACATTCAGGTTTGTACTTCTTGTCACAGAATAGAGGACCACATTTCCTAGGGATGAATCCGGAGAAGTGCTGCCACTAATGCATTGCAGAGAGCAGGCAAACAGGAAGAACACTCCAAGAACAATGCTGCAGTAGTTGTTTGTCATATTTTCATCAGCAGTACAGATTAGTGCTTGTCTTCAAGTTCCTTGAACGAAGGTAATCGATGCTGAGGACCATGAGATTTGGGGTTTATATACTCTTGACTGGTCAAGCTAGAACTTATAGAAGTGATGAGATTCAACTTCACTTTGCATTCATGATTGAATCCAGAGCACATCATCTATGAAGTTTGTTAGGTGTGAATCATTATGCTGAATAGAACAATTAACATCTCAGAGGACTCCCTATAGAATATTAGGTGGTTCCCTATAGATTGTCAAAACCCTTCTCACTATGAATGAATTTTGAAACAGAACTGCTCCTTTTCAATTTGATTTTCAGCTGGTACGTTTTACTCTCATCTCATGCCCAGCCCACATGTGCCTCCCGGCAAGAAACCATTCTGTTGGACAAAGTCAAATTTCTTGTGCCAATGAAATTGTTAAATGTTCTGTAGCTCTTTCCTTACATGCAGCAATGAACTTTGCACCTTGAGTTGGGTATCCAAACAGTGTTTGAGTGGGTGTGTCGCAACATGTTTTGAACTTTCCCCAAGTTACACCAGCCCAGGGAAATTGACTTGGATCACAAGACTGTGTTTTCTTGTGGGAGAGTTCGGTCTGGGCATGAGACTAGTTTTAGTCAATGAAGCCACAACTAATCAGCAAAGTACATTGAATATAGGCATACAACTAATCAGCATGCATATATGCATACATACACCCTCTACTTGCTGCCATCAGTAACTATCAAGCTAATGAAGAGATTATAGAGACAATCATGATAAACACATTGTTGATTTGCAATAAGCATGACTTCTCATCATTTACATGTTAACTTGGCAGTCGATCAGTTATTCCATCAATCAAGTGTATAAAGGCTTTCAACATAGCTAGTCATTAGCTAATTCTCAGACAACCAGAAAAAATACCAAAAAATTAACTTGAACATAAATGAAAATTAAGCTGAGTAGCACTGCAGTCACTACTTGAGGTACTGTACACATATAAAGCTTTATGGGCTACAATCAGAGAGAGACCTATACAGACAGGTTTAATCAATTGTGACCAAACTTGTAGTTCAGTGCAACTTTTGCACTTGATGGCTTTATTAAAGAGATACTAAAGGCAAAATTCCTGAATGTGAATGATGAAAATGTGTTGATACCTAGCCATTGTTAACTGTTTCGCTTTTAAAGTATGTATAGCTATGGAATGAAATGGAGGGTTTCCTGGCGAATCCATAACTCATTAGTTGACAGGCTTCAGTCATTCTTGTGGCTATAAGGAATGACAATTCCTGCCAGCTATATGCATGGCCTATCAGATCTGGAACTATGCACTGATGTAGCTTTAGCTAGCCAAGCAATATTGCCCTTATTGCTCACCCCACAACAGGTGCTTCAGCACCCCTTGCCTCTGCAATATTCTACATTCTCCTATATTATACACTGTAAGTCAGTACCACCCCAATACCTAATACCTATAGTGTGTGAACTCAACCATGCCACACACTCATTACACTAGCTACATGCCTATACTACTTAGACTCTAAAGGCAGAAGATATGACAGTGATTAAGCATCAGCATTATGTGGGTGTAGCTTCACTGTCCGTTTTCGGAGGTAATTTTGTATTGGCCAAGGTACGTTGGGGACTGATCAGTGTCCGTTGTTCGGAGTTGAGAGGTGTCCGCTTCTCGGAGGTTCGAAATGTATTAGTTCTATGGTAAAATCAATCGGGGGCAAGTGAGCCGTCCACTGTAGAGAGGTTGTCCGCTTCTCGGAGGGTCTGTTAGCTATTAGAGGTTTTACTGTACTATTTATAGTTATTAGACTCTAAAGGCAGAAGATAATATGAAGGGTTGAGAACCAGAGTGGTCTAACCCACAAATGTTGAGTTAGCCCCCCCCCCCCCCCCCCCCCCCTAACATGGGAATACTCTCAAAAGGTGTTTCAGGAGCTGCTGAAAATGTTAAAATTTCAAATTTTAGTCTTATGCTCATAGGGTATGTAAGTTTTTATTGCATCATGCAATTTCCAATACTTGATTTTAGGTTAGACCAGTGTGGTTCTGAGTGATTAATCATATACTACTTCTAGGCAGTGATTTGCAGTGAACATCACATGCACTGAGTGAAAATGTATTGATATCTCATGTAAGTGAAACTTTGGAAACCTGAGAACAGCTATATGTACAGAAATTGGTTTTTTAAATGGGTGAGACTGGAAGCAAGTGTACATACCATATATATGCTCTATATTCCACAGTTACATTGTAGCTATATTCCAAAAAAATTTGGAGAATATACCATGGTGAATGCAATATAACTATAAGTACAAAGTATTAGCTCAACATTAATTTAAGTCCAGAACTTCTCTGCAAGTGTGACCAATAGCTATATAGATCTCAAATGAAATGTCCACACCTCCGCCCAGTATCATGCAGCCACTACAATAAAGTGCATAATTGAGTCAGTGATAAGAACTGTGCACCCCTGTCAGTCCTTCCATACCTCATCACAATGTATACATTCAATGTTTCTTAATGTCTTTGCCCCCAAGAGCAAGCACTACTAACACTCTTTCATGTTCAATCTTGCATGAATACAACACATTGTTTACTATGACAAATACTTTAGAGTGGTGAAAGAATATTTAATTCCTGCATAGCATTGTATTGTTCAGTGAAGCCTTATTTCATGACAGCTGAATACAAACAAGAAAGAATGCTTTACAGGGCACAGAAACTGGACAAATTTTGCAAGATTTCTTCATGGTTCATATTGGGAGTTGAAAAATGAAATATATAGACCCCTAAAACATCTTTCAGTAAGCAATTCCCTTACATAAGACAAAGAGAAACTATCACTGATTGCTGAAGGTCTCTTCAACTCCCTCGATCCATTCACACCTTAGGAATTATGAAACGAATGAGTAGCTTGAACAAGTCCCTCTGAACCAGGGTCGTACACTATCCCTGCTTCAGCACCAGTATTTATAGAGAGCATGGAAACACCACTGTCATCAGTTAGCAGCAACAACAAGAGACAGGACGTGAATGATAAAGAGTTCTATCGCAAATCTGCCTCAAAGCTATCTTGAGTGAAAAACATCATGTTTACCTCACAAGCAAGCATGCAACTGCTAATCATTGCAGCTCTGTGTGCATTTCATCTGCACACAGCCTACACACTGCCCACACCACAAGGATCATCTGTCACCAACAACAGCATCTCTGTTGTTGTAGCACAAGCAGTGGCTGGGCTCTCAATCCAACAATCGCTGAATCCAGCTAAATGTAAGACAATGCTGCTCTCAAGAAAGCGAAATCTGAGCTACCCCCCACAGTTTCTGCTAAATAAGGTGCCACTTGAACAGGTCGAAACTTTTAAGTACTTGGGAGTTCTTATCTCATCAGACTTGTCTTGGTCCAAGCACGTAGACTCCATCTGTGCAAAAGGAAAGAAACTTATTGGTCTACTATATAGAAGATTCTCATCTAACGTATGCAGTGAAAGACTACTAGAAATGTACAAAACTCTAGTGCGTCCTCACCTTGAATACGCTGCTCCTGTGTGGGACCCCCACTTTTTAAAGGACATAAATTCTGTGGAGAATGTGCAAAAATATGGACTAAAAATGTGTTTAAAAAGATGGGATCTAGGTTACCAAGAGCTACTCCATCTCACTCAAATTCCTACACTTGAAAACAGGAGAATATACTTAAAACTTTGTACTCTTTTTAAGATCATCCATGGTCTCTTTCCTTTCACACCTGATGTATTTCAACCTAGTAGACATGATTATAATCTCCCCTTACTGTATCAACCCTATGCACGCACTAACGCCTTCCAATCATCATTTGTACCTAGCACTATTTCCATATGGAATCACTTACCATATGATGCACTTATTGCACCTTCACTTCGTACTTTTAAGTTAAATATTGCACCTTTGTTCTTGTAATCTTATTATCAGGGTACATACTTGTATTAGCCTAGAAGGCTATTATGTATCCATTGCATTTGCATAAATTATCATAGAAAAAAAAAAAAAAAAAAAAAAAAAAAAAGAATGTCAAAATTGCCCGTTATATCGCGGGTATCCGCTGTTGAGGGGTGTCGGATTCCACTGTATGATTGTCCGGATTAAACAATATTTCAAACATGCATAATCAATTAAAAGTCATCGTTCATAAGTGATATAGTTCAAGGTATATATAATCACAGTAATACAGCATAATTATAGATCTAAAAGTGAGTGAATGCCGCAGCTATAGTTCTGTTCTCTTCCTGCTATTAAAATTCAAAACTACCCTAGCTATAGCATCTAACTTGATACCTCATTGGCTACTAGAGTCGGCACTGGCAGCCTAGTCTGATCTGAGTGGAAACTCTTCGCCAAGTAAAGTCTCCGGTATGTTCTGCAATGGTCACTGTAGCATTACGGTCTCTGCACTGTCCATTTGTAGGACACTGACTCCCGCATGACCGATCCGTTTGACAACTCGTAGCTTGTATCAAATAACGCGGGTTTCGATTTTCTTGGTATTCGCATTGATACCACACATTGTTGTGTCCGCTAGACGGGCATGCAACATGAATGGAGTCATCATTCAGAATGCTGAGTACATTACTGCAAATCTGTCTTGGTATAATGACGTTTGCGTTGGAGCCGGTCTGCTGGCGTTTGCGGCGAGAGATAGCATCAGCATGTTTAAGCTCTGCCATCTCCGAGAGAGCATAGAGAGGGTTTTGCTGGACGGCATTGAATAATGCAGTACCGCTTGCAGGGCGGTTGTCCGATCCGCCGCCCGAATTTACACTACTGTCGCCTGCCTGCCGCTTATGCGTGGTGTGGGTCGGCTTCGGTTGATCACCTGATAGTCCAGTAATTGAGGTCGGCCGTTCCGCCGTAGTGTCAACGCTGCTCAAATTGACAGAGACTGGCTTCGCTGAAATGAGAGAATATGCGCACAAAAGAAAGATAAACGACTTTAGATACATTGCCGTTGATGATACTTAGAGTAATGGTAATGTAATTCTTTCTCTGACACAACTGGTGGTGAGAATGGAGTAGCTCGTTGGTTTGACTGCATATCATGCAGATATAGGATATTTATAGCTAGAGCCTCGGACTTGCGTTAACCACTGTATGCATAGCGGTGCAGTGCTTGACAGAGTCGGAAAGTCGGTAAAGTTTGCATGGGAATATTCTCATAGAATTCAGATCTTCCTCCCATAATGTCGTAGAAAGTGAAAAATGATATTGCGCCAGAACGAGTGAATTGCAAAGCGGAACACTGTTTTCCGTTCTCAGTCTGGGGTCGAGACCGGGAGGTCGAGTTGCGTGGGTGGGGGAGCGAGTTCTGTAGCCTAACAGATATAGCCTCAATAAAATTGCCCTGCGTTAATTCACTCATCTGGGCGAAACTTGGCGTCAACAAGACTACGTGTTTTAGATGGTCAACGCTTTGATGCAAGACTTTACATGGCAATGCACGACAATGATATAACTGCATGCAGGATTCTTACCCAACTGACCTGTGTGAACCATGGTGTGTCGAACTCTAATCTCGCGTAGCCAGACTCACGTCGGCGAGAGTATGGCTACGCGAGACTAGTCGAACCCTGACCTTAGGTAGCGGACAAGTTTTCACGGCCATTTTTGGAACTGCGCATGCGCATACAAAGATAAATGACAACCATGCCCTAAAATTTTGGGTTGCAATGTTTTTTCTTACATCTTTGGGTTGAATGTTCTCAAGTCTTCTTGATTCAGACCAGAACCATTACCTGTGAGTCCCAGTTCAGATATGGCCATCTCTGTTTTGGTAGTTAGGGGGAGATTGCTCTGCAGCTGGAAGGTCGCTATGTCAGAACCTACGCCAAGCCAGTGCCTATGTCAAGCCAGTCCATCTCTCAACATCTGGAAAAGTGAGAGAGAGAGTCTAGCAGATGTTAATCGTGTTCATCGTTGACACCTTGTTTAAACTGCACCAGTATTAGTTTTACATACTGAAGCATGCCTTCCAACTGGGCTGCCAGATTTAGCCACTGGCAATGAAATGAAGCAATGGACATGACGTTATTTATTGCAGGGGTAGCTATATGCACAGACACCTTTAATTTTAACATTAGCTCCTATATGTGCATTAAACACTGGGAGAAGCAGGCCCCCCTAGATCCTAACTGCAATATGTACCTTGCACCACACCACGCAAAATTTACTATAAACCTTGTATTGTGATTCCTGTCACTTTGGTTGATGTTGGGCCTGCAAGATGTCATCGTCAAGACCATATTCCTTGCTTTTTGGTTGATATCCTGCATGTGGGATGTCACTGTAGGACTTTCAGTTATGTCCCAACCTGAATGGAGGACTATATTTCCTTGCTTTTCGGTTGATGTCTTGTAGGATGTGGATATCATTGTGGTTTGATGCCCTGCAGCTGAGGATGTCATTGTCAAGACTTTCAGTTATATCCCCGGGCAACCTGCATGGTGTGGGGACCATATTTTGGGTTTTTGGTTGATGTCCTGCAAGAGGTCAATGTCAGGACTTTCAGTTATGTCCCAACCTGAATGATGTGGGGGGAAAACATTTCCTTGTTTTTTTGATGTCCTGCAGGATGTCACTGCAAGATTTCCAGTTATGTCGCTCCCAACCTGAGTGGAGGACCACATTTCCTAAGTGCTTGAGGATGTTGATGTTCTTAAGGATGTCATTGTGATTGATGTCCTGCAGGATGTCGATGTCATCATCAAGACTTTCAGTTTTATCATAGGATGGAGGACAACATTTCCTAGGGATGAAAATACTGCAATGCAGAAAGCAGACAAATAGAATGTCGACTCCAAGAAGAATAGCTACAACAGTACAGTAGCTATAGGTGGACATGTTTGATCAATACAGGTGAGTGTTAGATTTCGAATGCATGCGTATGAAAGTAGTTGATTACAGCAACAGTCGTAGCGAAGGCCGGGCCTGGCCGGGCACGTGCCCGGATCATGTTCGTCCCGCTCGTGTCACGTGATCTCGTGCGAAACGTGCGCGACTGCTATAAGTTTTAATCTGCGAAAATATTGTTCTGTAATGTTCATATGTTGCACTGTTATGTACTGCTGTCTGTTGCAAACAGTCAGCTTGCATGTAAATACTTGTCCTGCATGAAGCAGGGATAGTTAACAGCTTAGTTCACAAGCTACCAGCTACTTATCTGTTTGTATGGTGTGAATGAAGAGAGTTCAGAAGACTAATCAGCCTACTTTGGGAGTCCTGGTTTGCATTCAGCTCTTCAAGTAGTAGCTAGGTTTTTTAACGCAACTACGTTAGAAACTTCCATAATGTAAGAACTGATATAGTACCAGTAAATTGTGAGTAAATTATTCACCAATAGACATTGAGCCTGACTATAATTTAGCTTCAACCTTTTCTTCACACAATGAGTTGATGTGTACAACTAGATTGTAGAAAGCTGGACTGCATGGTCAAAGGTAGCTATGAGGAAATGAAGAGTTGAGCAAATCAGTAGACCTTATAACTTAGCACTAATTTGCAGCAAATTATTTGAACTTAGCTATAGTGTCTCAGACAACTTTGAATACATTTAGTCTTTTCTATGAAGTGCAGGTGTTTGTCTCCAAGAACATGGCTAGACTAGTGGTTGTTAGTGTGTCACATGTTGCTGCACAGAACATATAACCGTCTCGAAGTGATTGGTCACATTTCTTCACTGTTTAACAAAATGATTTCATATTCTTAAACGATAGCTATGTGTACAATCAAGATCAGTAACCTGCTACAACTATATACATGATAATTATATGCTATAAATGATACTAAAGACTAGAGTCTGCAGGTATGACTGACTATTGTGGTCAGATATTCTACTTTACTAATCACGGCGGAGGAATTGGCAACTGCAAGCCGCATTGAGGTACCGTCGAGTGTAGGTGCTCACCCATTCTTCATACCCATCACTGCTGCACCTGTTTGTTCTCTGCAGGACATAAAATCCAACTTCCTGTTTGTAGGTGTAGCACTGCCTGTGCTGATTCATGCACGCAAAATCATACTCATTGCAACCTTTGCATACAGTATTCACAGCGTACTTGGGGAAAATGTCACTGTTTGCATTCTGGATGGGCTCAAAACTTTGTCTCCACGAACACGAGGCTTTGCTGTTGCTTGGGAAGCACTCAGAGTCATAAGTAGGCCTTACACAACTAATGTCAGCTGTTACGGCAAAGACTGATGCATTGTTACCTTCAAGCATCTTCTTGACTTGCAGGCAGTCAGGGTTTCGTGAATCGGTCTTGAATCGGTGAATCAGGTAGTCTTCCGATCGCTTCTTGCACCCACAGCAATCATTGTCACTTATTCCCTTTTGTTTCAGACCCTGCATGATGTTGTTGGCAAGACTTATAGACTGGGTGACATTCAGGTTTGTACTTCTTGTCACAGAATAGAGGACCACATTTCCTAGGGATGAATCCGGAGAAGTGCTGCCACTAATGCATTGCAGAGAGCAGGCAAACAGGAAGAACACTCCAAGAACAATGCTGCAGCAGTTGTTTGTCATATTTTCATTAGCAGTACAGATGAGTGTTTGTCTTCAAGTTCTTTGAATGAAGGTAATCCATGCTGAGGACCATGAGATTTGGGGTTTATATACTCTTGACTGGTCAAGCTAGAACTTATAGAAGTGATGAGATTCAACTTCACTTTGCATTCATGATGGAATCCAGAGCACATCATCTATGAAGTTTGTTAGGTGTGAATCATTATGCTGAATAGAACAATTAACATCTCAGAGGACTCCCTATAGAATATTAGGTGGTTCCCTATAGATTGTCAAAACCCTTCTCACTATGAATGAATTTTGAAACAGAACTGCTCCTTTTCAATTTGATTTTCAGCTGGTATGTTTTACTCTCATCTCATGCCCAGCCCACATGTGCCTCCCGGCAAGAAACCATTCTGTTGGACAAAGTCAAATTTCTTGGCCCAATGAAATTGTTAAATGTTCTGTAGCTCTTTCCTTACTTGCAGCAATGAACTTTGCACCTTGAGTTGGGTATCCAAACAGTGTTTGAGTGGGTGTGTCGCAACATGTTTTGAACTTTTCCCCAAGTTACACCAGCCCAGGGAAATTGACTTGGATCACAAGACTGTGTTTTCTTGTGGGAGAGTTCGGTCTGGGCATGAGACTAGTTTTAGTCAATGAAGCCACAACTAATCAGCATAGTACATTGAATATAGGCATACAACTAATCAGCATGCATATATGCATACATACACCCTCTACTTGCTGCCAGCAGTAACTATGAAGCTAATGAAGAGATTATAGAGACAATCATGATAAACACATTGTTGATTTGCAATAAGCATGACTTTTCATCATTTACATGTTAACTTGGCAGTCGATCAGTTATTCCATCAATCAAGTGTATAAAGGCTTTCAACATAGCTAGTCATTAGCTAATTCTCAGACAACCAGAAAAAATACCAAAAAATTAACTTGAACATAAATGAAAATTAAGCTGAGTAGCACTGCAGTCACTACTTGAGGTACTGTACACATATAAAGCTTTATGGGCTACAATCAGAGAGAGACCTATACAGACAGGTTTAATCAATTGTGACCAAACTTGTAGTTCAGTGCAACTTTTGCACTTGATGGCTTTATTAAAGAGATACTAAAGGCAAAATTGTGTGCATGTATATCATGTATATAACGTAATTACTTACAAGCGTCCATAAACATGTGGTCCCTTTCATTGTTTTCAACTTCATATACAAGAAGCAGTTGTTCTTCCCAGTTTGACTGAAAATACCCATGCAAGCCTTACTTGGTAGTAGAATTAATATTTAGTAGGATATGTGCCTGTTGACTTCCTGAATGTGAATGATGAAAATGTGTTGATACCTAACCATTGTTAACTGTTTCGCTTTTAAAGTATGTATAGCTATGGAATGAAATGGAGGGTTTCCTGGTGAATCCATAACTCATTAGTTGACAGGCTTCAGTCATTCTTGTGGCTATAAGGAATGACAATTCCTGTCAGCTATATGCATGGCCTATCAGATCTGGAACTATGCACTGATGTAGCTTTAGCTAGCCAAGCAATATTGCCCTTATTGCTCGCCCCACAACAGGTGCTTCAGCACCCCTTGCCTCTGCAATATTCTACATTCTCCTATATTATACACTGTAAGTCAGTACCACCCCAATACCTAATACCTATAGTGTGTGAACTCAACCATGCCACACGCTCATTACACTAGCTACATGCCTATACTACTTAGACTCTAAAGGCAGAAGATATGACAGTGATTAAGCATCAGCATTATGTGGGTGTAGCTTCACTGTCCGTTTTCGGAGGTAATTTTGTATTGGCCAAGGTACGTTGGGGACTGATCAGTGTCCGTTGTTCGGAGTTGAGAGGTGTCCGCTTCTCGGAGGTTCGAAATGTATTAGTTCTATGGTAAAATCAATCGGGGGCAAGTGAGCCATCCACTGTAGAGAGGTTGTCCGCTTCTCGGAGGGTCTGTTAGCTATTAGAGGTTTTACTGTACTATTTATAGTTATTAGACTCTAAAGGCAGAAGATAATATGAAGGGTTGAGAACCAGAGTGGTCTAACCCACAAATGTTGAGTTAGCCCCCCCCCCCCCCCCCCCCCCCTAACATGGGAATACTCTCAAAAGGTGTTTCAGGAGCTGCTGAAAATGTTAAAATTTCAAATTTTAGTCTTATGCTCATAGGGTATGTAAGTTTTTATTGCATCATGCAATTTCCAATACTTGATTTTAGGTTAGACCAGTATGGTTCTGAGTGATTAATCATATACTACTTCTAGGCAGTGATTTGCAGTGAACATCACATGCACTGAAAATGTATTGATATCTCATGTAAGTGAAACTTTGGAGACCTGAGAACAGCTATATGCACAGAAATTGGTTTTTTAAATGGGTGAGACTGGAAGCAAGTGTACATACCATATATATGCTCTATATTCCACAGTTACATTGTAGCTATATCCCAAAAAAAATTTGGAGAATATACCATGGTGAATGCAATATAACTATAAGTACAAAAATTTTGCAGAAATATGTGAACGTGCATTATACACATACACTGAATACATCAACTGCTAAAGTATTAGCTCAACATTAATTTAAGTCCAGAACTTCTCTGCAAGTGTGACCAATAGCTATACAGATCTCAAATGAAATGTCCACACCTCCGCCCAGTATCATGCAGCCACTACAATAAAGTGCATAATTGAGTCAGTGATAAGAACTGTGCACCCCTGTCAGTCCTTCCATACCTCATCACAATGTATACATTCAATGTTTCTTAACGTCTTTGCCCCCAAGAGCAAGCACTACTAACACTCTTTCACGTTCAATCTTGCATGAATACACCACATTGTTTACTATGACAAATACTTTAGAGTGGTGAAAGAATATTTAATGGCTGCATAGCATTGTATTGTTCAGTGAAGCCTTATTTCATGACAGCTGAATACAAACAAGAAAGAATGCCTTACAGGGCACAGAAACTGGACAAATTTTGCAAGATTTCTTCATGGTTCATATTGGGAGTTGAAAAATGAAATATATAGACCCCTAAAACATCTTTCAGTAAGCAATTCCCTTACATAAGACAAAGAGAAACTATCACTGATTGCTGAAGGTCTCTTCAACTCCCTCGATCCATTCACACCTTAGGAATTATGAAACGAATGAGTAGCTTGAACAAGTCCCTCTGAACCAGGGTCGTACACTATCCCTGCTTCAGCACCAGTATTTATAGAGAGAATGGAAACACCACTGTCATCAGTTAGCAGCAACAACAAGAGACAGCACGTGAATGATAAAGACTTTTATCGCAAATCTGCCTCGAAGCTATCTTGAGTGAAAAACATCATGTTTACCACACAAGCAAGCATGCAACTGCTAATCATTGCAGCTCTGTGTGCATTTCATCTGCACACAGCCTACACACTGCCCACACCACAAGGATCATCTGTCACCAACAACAGCATCTCTGTTGTTGTAGCACAAGCAGTGGCTGGGCTCTCAATCCAACAGACAGGAAACATCAACACTGCTGCAATGGCTAACATGATTGCTGGAGGTTTGGCAGGAGCAGGGATGGGGCCGTGCCACAACTGCAAGAAGCGAAACGAGTCATACATCCTAGACCGGTATTACCAACACTGCAATGTCTCTGGATCTAATCTCACCAGAGTTCCACTACCGGACTCACATCTCAGCTCACCTCCAGCTTGTGTGCTGACAACTAACACAGAGTATGGAAGTTTGCGATATGATTCACAATGCTTTTCACAAAATACTGCACAAAAGTGCACTTGGAGTCACAATATTAAAGACCTTGGGGAGGATGTGTTTCCAAGATTTGTAGTCAATGTCGCATGCAGTGAATGTTCATGCAGTTCGTCGCCAGTTTCCATCACAGCTAAAGTTCTGAAGCGGCAAAGGCAGTGTGATTCAAGTGGATTCGACTCGTGGGAACCAGTGACGGAGACACTGGTGGTCGGATGTAGTTACTACAGCCGATCATAGCTACAACCATTAGAAAGGAGTATTGAGAGAAGTGTAGCTATATATAGATTGTTGTCATATATTAGCTTGTAAGTTTGCCATTAGATAGCAGTGACAATATACAGATAGTTTTATAGTTCGCATGATTTCTGTCTTGGTTATATAGCTACTTGTATTTAATAGGAAGTTCAAATGAAGTACTTTGAACACAATCCTGAGCTATTTCAAACGTCAGTGCGTATATAATTCACCATTTTAATTAACTCACATATGTGCATGGAGGAGATCAGCCTAAATGTCATGCACAGACCTTACTACATAATTTTTCTATCCACTTGGAGTGCAAATTAAATTGTATCAGAACAGGAAAAGGTGTTTACTACGTTAGGCCATGCAAGGTGCAGTATGTTACCTTGTAAAGAGAACTTCCTTGGTATTCCCATACGGCGCGCGACCACTAAGGCCGGATACCGCTGTGAAAAAGCTATAAATGTCTCGGAGTTTGCCTATATATATGCGGTAAAAACGGAAATACAGCACGCAGTCAGATTTATCGGAAGTGACAATAACGGACACCATTGGGAACCAACATTTTGTTCATTACAGCGAGCGGTAGGCGTGGTATGTGTAATCGGGCTGTTGAGCGTGACAACGCGGGGCTGCGTTTCCAGAGCTGTACTTTGCTGTACACTGGCAGGGAAGGCTAAGCAGAGGCTATAGTACTACGAATAACAGCGCTAATCTAACGTCAAGTTGTTATCTACAGCAACGATGGTGGACAGTCTTCATGAAAAGGTCGACAGGTGTCCGCCAAATTGGGTTCGTTAGGCGTTGTTTGCGTTCAATTGGGACCGCGCGCGCGACAGTCAAGACTGTCAAAATTGCCCGTTATATCGCGGGTATCCGCTGTTGAGGGGTGTCGGATTCCACTGTATGATTGTCCGGATTAAACAATATTTCAAACATGCATAAAAGTCATCGTCCATAAGTGATATAGTTCAAGGTATATATAATCACAGTAATACAGCATAATTATAGATCTAAAAGTGAGTGAATGCCGCAGCTATAGTTCTGTTCTCTTCCTGCTATAAAAATTCAAAACTACCCTAGCTATAGCATCTAACTTGATACCTCATTGGCTACTAGAGTCGGCACTGGCAGCCTAGTCTGATCTGAGTGGAAACTCTTCGCCAAGTAAAGTCTCCGGTATGTTCTGCAATGGTCACAGTAGCATTATGGTCCCTGCATTGTCCATTTGTGGGACACTGACTCCCGCATGACCGATCAGTTTGACAACTCGTAGCCTGTATCAAATAACGCGGGTTTCGATTTTCTTGGTATTCGCATTGATACCACACATTGTTGTGTCCGCTAGACGGGCATGCAACATGAATGGAGTCATCATTCAGAATGCTGAGTACACTACTGCAAATCTGTCTTGGTATAATGACGTTTACATTGGAGCCGGTCTGCTGGCGTTTGCGGCGAGTGATAGCATCGGCATGTTTAAGTTCTGCCATCTCCGAGAGAGCATAGAGAGGGTTTAGCTGGACGGCATTGAATAATGCAGTACCGCTTGCAGGACGGTTGTCCGGTCCGCCGCCCGAATTTACACTACTGTCGCCTGCCTGCCGCTTATGCGTGGTGTGGGTCGGCTTCGGTTGATCACCTGATAGTCCAGTAATTGAGGTCGGCCGTTCCGCCGTAGTGTCACCGCTGCTCAAATTGACAGAGACTGGATTCGCTGAAATGAGAGAATATGCGCACAAACTGAGAAAGATAAACGATTTTAGATACATTGCTGTTGATGATACTTAGAGTATTGGTAATGTAATTCTTTCTCTGACACAACTGGTGGTGGGATTGGAGTAGCTCGTTGGTTTGACTGCATATCATGCAGATATAGGATATTTATAGCTAGAGCCTCGGACTTGCGTTAACCACTGTATGCATAGCGGTGCAGTGCTTGACAGAGTCGGAAAGTCGGTAAGGTTTGCATGGGAATATTCTCATAGAATTCAGATCTTCCTCCCATAATGTCGTAGAAAGTGAAAAATGATATTGCGCCAGAACGAGTGAATTGCAAAGCGGAACACTGTTTTCCGTTCTCAATCTGGGGTGGAGACCGGGAGGTCGAGTTGCGTGGGTGGGGGAGCGAGTTCTGTAGCCTAACAGATATAGCCTCAATAAAATTGCCCTGCGTTAATTCACTCATCTGCATGGCGAAACTTAATTGGCGTCAACAAGACTACGTGTTTTAGATGGTCAACGCTTTGATGCAAGACTTTACATGGCAATGCACGGCAATGATATAACTGCATGCAGGATTCTTACCCAACTGACCTGTGTGAACCATGGTGTGTCGAACTCTAATCTCGCGTAGCCAGACTCACGTCGGCGAGAGTATTGCTACGCGAGACTAGTCGAACCCTGACCTTAGGTAGCGGACAAGTTTTCACGGCCATTTTTGGAACTGCGCATGCGCATACAAAGATAAATGACAACCATGCCCTAAAATTTTGGGTTGCAATGTTTTTTCTTACATCTTTGGGTTGAATGTTCTCAAGTCTTCTTGATTCAGACCAGAACCATTACCTGTGAGTCCCAGTTCAGATATGGCCATCTCTGTTTTGGTAGTTAGGGGGAGATTGCTCTGCAGCTGGAAGGTCGCTATGTCAGAACCTACACCAAGCCAGTGCCTATGTCAAGCCAGTCCATCTCTCACCATCTGGAAAAGTGAGAGAGAGAGTCTAGCAGATGTTAATCGTGTTCATCGTTGACACCTTGTTTAAACTGCACCAGTATTAGTTTTACATACTGAAGCATGCCTTCCAACTGGGCTGCCAGATTTAGCCACTGGCAATGAAATGAAGCAATGGACGTGACATTATTTATTGCAGGGGTAGCTATGTGCACAGACACCTTTCATTTTAACATTAGCTCCTATATGTGCAATAAACACTGGGAGAAGCAGGCCCCCTAGATCCTAACTGCAATATGTACCTTGCACCACACCACGCAAAATTTACTATCAACCTTGTATTGTGATTCCTGTCACTTTGGTTGATGTTGGGCCTGCAAGATGTCATCGTCAAGACCATATTCCTTGCTTTTTGGTTGATATCCTGCATGTGGGATGTCACTGTAGGACTTTCAGTTATGTCCCAACCTGAATGGAGGACTATATTTCCTTGCCTTTCGGTTGATGTCTTGTAGGATGTGGATATCATTGTGGTTTGATGCCCTGCAGCTGAGGATGTCATTGTCAAGACTTTCAGTTATGTCCCCGGGCAACCTGAATGGTGTGGGGACCATATTTTGGGTTTTTGGTTGATGTCCTGCAAGAGGTTAATGTCAGGACTTTCAGTTATGTCCCAACCTGAATAATGTGGGGGGAAAACATTTCCTTGTTTTTTTGATGTCCTGCAGGATGTCACTGCAAGATTTCCAGTTATGTCGCTCCCAACCTGAGTGGAGGACCACATTTCCTAAGTGCTTGAGGATGTTGATGTTCTTAAGGATGTCATTGTGATTGATGTCCTGCAGGATGTCGATGTCATCATCAAGACTTTCAGTTTATCATAGGATGGAGGACAACATTTCCTAGGGATGAAAATACTGCAATGCAGAAAGCAGACAAATAGAATGTCGACTCCAAGAAGAATAGCTACAACAGTACAGTAGCTATAGGTGGACATGTTTGATCAATACAGGTGAGTGTTAGATTTCAAATGCATATGAAAGTAGTTGATTACAGCAACAGGCGTAGCGAAGGCCGGGCCTGGCCGGGCACGTGCCCGGACCATGTTCGTCCCGCTCATGTCACGTGATCTCGTGCGAAACGTGCGCGACTGCTATAAGTTTTAATCTGCGAAAATATTGTTCTGTAATGTTCATATGTTGCACTGTTATGTACTGCTGTCTGTTGCAAACAGTCAGCTTGCATGTAAATACTTGTCCTGCATGAAGCAGGGATAGTTAACAGCTTAGTTCACAAGCTACCAGCTACTTACCTGTTTGTATGGTGTGAATGAAGACAGTTCAGAAGACTAATCAGCCCACTTTGGGAGTCCTGGTTTGCATTCAGCTCTTCAAGTAGTAGCTAGGTTTTTTAACGCAACTACGTTAGAAACTTCCATAATGTAAGAACTGATATAGTACCAGTAAATTGTGCGTAAAATATTCACCAATAGACATTGAGCCTGACTATAATTTAGCTTCAACCTTTTCTTCACACAATGAGTTGATGTGTACAACTAGATTGTAGAAAGCTGGAATGCATGGTCAAAGGTAGCTATGAGGAAATGAAGAGTTGAGCAAATCAGTAGACCTTATAACTTAGCACTGATTTGCAGCAAATTATTTGAACTTAGCTATAGTGTCTCAGACAACTTTGAATACATTTGGTCTTTTCTATGAAGTGCAGGTGTTTGTCTCCAAGAACTTGGCTAGACTAGTGGTTGTTAGTGTGTCACATGTTGCTGCACAGAACATATAACCGTCTCGAAGTGATTGGTCACATTTCTTCACTGTTTAACAAAATGATTTCATATTCTTAAACGATAGCTATGTGTACAATCAAGATCTGTAACCTGCTACAACTATATACATGATAATTATATGCTATAAATGATACTAAAGACTAGAGTCTGCAGGTATGACTGACTATTGTGGTCAGATATTCTACTTTACTAATCACGGCGGAGGAACTGGCAACTGCAAGCCGCATTGAGGTACCGTCGAGTGTAGGTGCTCACCCATTCTTCATACCCATCACTGCTGCACCTGTTTGTTCTCTGCAGGACATAAAATCCAACTTCCTGTTTGTAGGTGTAGCACTGCCTGTGCTGATTCATGCACGCAAAATCATACTCATTGCAACCCTTGCACACAGTATTCACAGCGTACTTGGGGAAAATGTCACTGTTTGCATTCTGGATGGGCTCAAAACTTTGTCTCCACGAACACGAGGCTTTGCTGTTGCTTGGGAAGCACTCAGAGTCATAAGTAGGCCTTACACAACTAATGTCAGCTGTTACGGCAAAGACTGATGCATTGTTACCTTCAAGCATCTTCTTGACTTGCAGGCAGTCAGGGTTTCGTGAATCGGTCTTGAATCGGTGAATCAGGTAGTCTTCCGATCGTTTCTTGCACCCACAGCAATCATTGTCACTTATTCCCTTTTGTTTCAGACCCTGCATGATGTTGTTGGCAAGACTTATGGACTGGGTGACATTCAGGTTTGTACTTCTTGTCACAGAATAGAGGACCACATTTCCTAGGGATGAATCCGGAGAAGTGCTGCCACTAATGCATTGCAGAGAGCAGGCAAACAGGAAGAACACTCCAAGAACAATGCTGCAGCAGTTGGTTATCATATTTTCATCAGCAGTACAGGTGAGTGTTTGTCTTCAAGTTCCTTGAATGAAGGTAATCCATGCTGAGGACCATGAGATTTGGGGTTTATATACTCTTGACTGGTCAAGCTAGAACTTATAGAAGTGATGAGATTCAACTTCACTTTGCATTCATGATGGAATCCAGAGCACATCATCTATGAAGTTTGTTAGGTGTGAATCATTATGCTGAATAGAACAATTAACATCTCAGAGGACTCCCTATAGAATATTAGGTGGTTCCCTATAGATTGTCAAAACCCTTCTCACTATGAATGAATTTTGAAACAGAACTGCTCCTTTTCAATTTGATTTTCAGCTGGTACGTTTTACTCTCGTCTCATGCCCAGCCCACATGTGCCTCCCGGCAAGAAACCATTCTGTTGGACAAAGTCAAATTTCTTGGGCCAATGAAATTGTTAAATGTTCTGTAGCTCTTTCCTTACTTGCAGCAATGAACTTTGCACCTTGAGTTGGGTATCTAAACAGTGTTTGAGTGGGTGTGTCGCAACATGTTTTGAACTTTTCCCCAAGATACACCAGCCCAAGGAAATTGACTTGGATCACAAGACTGTGTTTTCTTGTGGGAGAGTTCGGTCTGGGCATGAGACTAGTTTTAGTCAATGAAGCCACAACTAATCGGCATAGTACATTGAATATAGGCATACAACTAATGAGCATGCATATATGCATACATACACCCTCTACTTGCTGCCAGCAGTAACTATGAAGCTAATGAAGAGATTATAGAGACAATCATGATAAACACATTGTTGATGTGCAATAATAAGCATGACTTATCAACATTTACATATTAACTTGGCAGTCGATCAGTTATTCCATCAATCAAGTGTATAAAGGCTTTCAACATAGCTAGTCATTAGCTAATTCTCAGACAACCAGAAAAAATACCAAAAAATTAACTTGAACATAAATGAAAATTAAGCTGAGTAGCACTGCAGTCACTACTTGAGGTACTGTACACATATAAAGCTTTATGGGCTACAATCAGAGGGAGACCAATGGACAGGTTTAATCAATTGTGACCAAACCTGCAGTTCCAGTGCAACTTTTGCACTTGAGGGCTTTATTAAAGAGATACTAAAGGCAAAAGTGTGTGCATGTATATCATGTATATAACAGCTATTGTAATTACTTACAAGTGTCCATAAACATGTGGTCCCTTTCATTGTTTTCAACTTCATATACAAGAAGCAGTTGTTCTTCCCAGTTTGACTGAAAAAACCCATGCAAACCTTACTTGGTAGTAGAATTAATATTTAGTAGGATATGTGCCTGTTGACTTCCTGAATGTAAATGATGAAAATGTGTTGATACCTTGCCATTGTAAACTGTTTCACTTTTATAGTATGTATACCTATGGAATGAAATGGAGGGTTTCCTGGTGAATCCATAACTCATTAGTTGACAGGCTTCAGTCATTCTTGTGGCTATAAGGAATGACAATTCCTGTCAGCTATATGCATGGCCTATCAGATCTGGAACTATGCACTGATGTAGCTTTAGCTAGCCAAGCAATATTGCCCTTATTGCTCACCCCACAACAGGTGCTTCAGCACCCCTTGCCCCTGCAATATTCTACATTCTCCTATATTATACACTGTAAGTCAGTACCACCCCAATACCTAATACCTATAGTGTGTGAACTCAACCATGCCACACACTCATTACACTAGCTACATGCCTATACTACTTAGACTCTAAAGGCAGAAGATATGACAGTGATTAAGCATCAGCATTATGTGGGTGTAGCTTCACTGTCCGTTTTCGGAGGTAATTTTGTATTGGCCAAGGTACGTTGGGGACTGATCAGTGTCCGTTGTTCGGAGTTGAGAGGTGTCCGCTTCTCGGAGGTTCGAAATGTATTAGTTTTATGGTAAAATCAATCAGGGGCAAGTGAGCCGTCCGCTGTAGAGAGGTTGTCCGCTTCTCAGAGGGTCTGTTATTAGAGGATTTACTGTACTATTTATAGTTATTAGACTCTAAAGGCAGAAGATAATATGAAGGGTTGAGAACCAGAGTGGTCTAACCCACAAATGTTGAGTTAGCCCCCCCTAACATGGGAATACTCTCAAAATGTGTTTCAGGAGCTGCTGAAAATGTTAAAATTTCAAATTTTAGTCTTATGCTCACAGGGTATGTAAGTTTTTATTGCATCATGCAATTTCCAATACTTGATTTTAGGTTAGACCAGTATAGTTCTGAGTGATTAATCATACTACTTCTAGGCAGTTATTTGCAGTAAACATCACATGCACTAAGTGAAAATGTATTGATATCTCATGTAAGTGAAACTTTGGAGACCTGAGAACAGCTATATGCACAGAAATTATTTTTTTAAATGGGTGAGGCTGGAAGCAAGTGCACATACCACATGCTCTATATTCCACAGTTACATTGTAGCTATATCCCAAAAAAATTTGGAGAATATACCATGGTGAATGCAATATAATGTTGGTAGCTATAAGTACAAAATTTTGCAGAAATATGTGAACGTGCATTATGCACATACACTGAATACATCAACTGCTAAAGTATTAGCTCAACATTAATTTAAGTCCAGAACTTCTCTGCAAGTGTGACCAATAGCTATACAGATCTCAAATGAAATGTCCACACCTCCGCCCAGTATCATGCAGCCACTAATATAAAGTGCATAATTGAGTCAGTGATAAGAACTTTGCACCCCTGTCAGTCCTTCCATACCTCAACACAATGTATACATTCAATGTTTCTTAATGTCTTTGCCCCCAAGAGCAAGCACTACGAACACTCTTTCATGTTCAATCTTGCATGAATACACCACATTGTTTACTATGACAAATACTTTAGAGTGGTGAAAGAATATTTAATTCCTGCATAGCATTGTATTGTTCAGTGAAGCCTTATTTCATGACAGCTGAATACAAACAAGAAAGAATGCCCTACAGGGCACAGAAACTGGACAAATTTTGCAAGATTTCTTCATGGTTCATATTGGGAGTTGAAAAATGAAATATATAGACCCCTAAAACATCTTTCAGTAAGCAATTCCCTTACATATGACAAAGAGAAACTATCACTGATTGCTGAAGGTCTCTTCAACTCCCTCGATCCATTCACACCTTAGGAATTATGAGTAGCTTGAACAAGTCCCTCTGAACCAGGGTCGTACACTATCCGTGCTTCAGCACCAGTATTTATAGAGAGCATGGAAACACCACTGTCATCAGTTAGCAGCAACAGCAAGAGACAGGACGTGAATGATAAAGAGTTTTATTGCAAATCTGCCTCAAAGCTATCTTGAGTGAAAAACATCATGTTTACCTCACAAGCAAGCATGCAACTGCTAATCATTGCAGCTCTGTGTGCATTTCATCTGCACACAGCCTACACACTGCCCACACCACAAGGATCATCTGTCACCAACAACAGCATCTCTGTTGTTGTAGCACAAGCAGTGGCTGGGCTCTCAATCCAACAGACAGGAAACATCAACACCGCTGCAATGGCTAACATGATTGCTGGAGGTTTGGCAGGAGCAGGGATGGGGCCGTGCCACAACTGCAAGAAGCAAAACGAGTCATACATCCTAGACCGGTATTACCAACACTGCAATGTCTCTGGATCTAATCTCACCAGAGTTCCACTACCGGACTCACATCTCAGCTCACCTCCAGCTTGTGTGCTGACAACTAACACAGAGTATGGAAGTTTGCGATATGATTCACAATGCTTTTCACAAAATGCTGCACAAAAGTGCACTTGGAGTCAGAATATTAAAGACCTCGGGGAGGATGTGTTTCCAAGATTTGTAGTCAATGTTGCATGCAGTGAGTGTTCATGCAGTTCTTCTAAAGTTGAGATCAGGGCTAAGGTTCTGAAGCGACAAAGGCAGTGTGATTCAAGTGGATTCGACTCGTGGGAACCAGTGACGGAGACACTGGTGGTCGGATGTAGTTACTACAGCCGATCATAGCTATAACTATTCTGAGATGCGAATGTAGTTTAGAAAGGAGCATTGAGAAGTGTGGCTATATATAGATTCTTGTCATTTAATAGCTTGTAAATTTGCCATCATGAGCAGTGACAATATACAGACAGCTTTAGCTTGCATGATTTGTATCATGGTTGTATAGCTACATGTATTTAATACCAAATTGAAATGAAGAGTAATCCTCGGCTATTTCCTATTAAACATCAGTGCATATATCATTCACTATTTTAATTAACTCAGAAGTGTGGAGCAGACCAGTCATATGCTCAGATTATGGGCATGTGTTTAGAGCAGAGTATAGGCTATACTTGCATGCTACTTACCTAGCGGCTAACATGATTGCTGGAGGTTTGGCAGAAGTAGGTATGAGTGCCCTTTCCACCACTCTTCCCACTTTCTCACCCTCCTCCTTCCCAGTTCTCTTATGCATCCTCCTCCCTCTTCCCTCCTTCCACTTTCCTATCTCTTTCCTTCTTCCCTCTTCTCCTTCCTCCTTCCTCTTCCCCCCACTTCTCTCCCACTCTCCCAACCTCCTCCTCCATGATTTTGCTCTTCTGCTTCCCGAATGTAGGTCGGCTGTGTGATGCAAGCACAGCTTCAATGGTTGACTAAAAGGTCACAAGGAGGTAAAAACACTGATCCAGTGCAAATTGAGAGACATTGACATCCCAACCAACTTGACATTGACAACACCAACTAAACAATGATCCGATACACTGGTCAATTTATTTACTTTTAACCTTAAACATCTATTTAAAGACACGATGTTTGATGCAAAAAACTTTGATAAAACTTTGGTATGGGGATACTTCCAAAAAATTTTTTTCAATTAGTGTTGTTAAGTCTTGGACCCCCTCCCCCCCTCCTCTTAGCGTCATGGCAAAAGTAGCTGATAGTCATACCTGGACTTGAAGACAGTGGCAGATATACATGTAGGACATTAAGGTGGCACGGTCGTCTCTCGGCAAAGGCTAACTAACAAAAACGCAAACCTGGGGTACAGTACACCAGTGGCGGATTCAGGGGGGGTAAGGGGGGTGCAATTGCACCCCCCTTTGGCGGCGAGTAATGTATTTTTGCGTACATAACTGCATGAGTCCATCAAATGATTATGCAGGAGTGGCATGCAGCAACAACAACCAGGCATAGTTACACACTCACGTATCAGTTCCTTACTGATCTCCAGACATTTGACTAGGCCTAGAGTTGCTTCGAGATATTCAGTTCGGACTTCCAGCGTGACCAAAAGTGGGTGTGGCAACCAAAAAATTTGCGGACGCGCTTCGCGCGCCAGTGGCTAAACCCCCCATTCTGAATTTCTAAATCCGCCACTGTACACAACTCACTGCTCTTTTCCACACACAGCCACTGTTGAAATGTCTTGTCTACAGCATTGCAGCACAAACCGGGTAAATTGCGCATTCTAGTTAAAGCCCAGCCCAAATTCCTTTTTGCGTTTTTTTTTTTGTGTTTTTTTTTTGCTGTTTTTTTTTTGAGATCTAAGCTTATCTATCTTCAAAGTTCCGCCACCACAAAGGGTTCCGCCAGGCCACAACTTAATTATAAACTGATTATTGGACGGCAATGCCGACAGGAAATGGGGAAAATCCCCAATTTTACGGACGGTGAATGGTTGAAGACTCTCAAAACTAGCCTCGTACCCAGGCCACGTGTCGGAGGGAAAAGTGGCCTGGTATCCACTGTTTGCGCATGCGCGAAAAACCCATGATTTCATGGGGTATCGTATACTATCGTTTACGAACCGTTAATCTTTACCGTACAGCTCCGAAACACGGCCGTCTCAAGCTAGGCCTAGTTAACAGTGAGGGCTTTGATAAAGCGCTCAAGTTCGGTCTTTGTTGCATTGGGAAAGGGTATTTCACGTTGAAAGCAGAGCAGCTGGATGCGATCAAATGTATCTCGATGGTAAAGACGTATTCCTGTGGCTCCCACGGGATAATTTTGGGAAGTCCATCCGCTACGAGACTCTGCCGTTTGTTTTCAACTAGAATCACAGTGACGGTGGAACTGGCGGTGGTTGTAGCGTAGTCCTTATCGTGTCACTCCTTTTCACGGCTTTTGTCTCTGATGGTTGATCAGGTTGCTAGCCTTAGGGCCGTGGAGTCAGCGCTGCTATAATTGGTCACAGCGGCGCTATAACTGACAAGAAGTTGTTGGCTGCCGAGAAGGATTTGACAGCTGGGTACGTGGCCCGGGTAAGAGGCTAGTTTCAGTAAGATAGAGACGACAGATAATGAAAAGCGATCGCCGCGTAAACACAGCTCCCACACTGCAAGCCGTATATCTAGTTTGGTTATTTCTCGGCATAACAGCCATGTGTATTAAACTTGTCCGTATTCGGACTTGTTCGCGGAAAATTTCCGGAATCGTTCGCGCATGCGCAAACAGTGGATGCCAGGCCACTTTTCCCTCCGACATGTGGCCTGGGTACGAGGCTATCTCAAAACGGACTGTGTACTAAAAATTTACAAAGACAAAGAATTCTATCAGCTTGGACTCCAGGTTTGTTGACCTTGAAAATACAGAAGAGTGTGCCACCTTAAGTAAACATTGAGTCCAAATCACAGTATCTCAGTTTCACCTCTCCCCTACACAAGGACCAAGATCCAATTCTCCGGCCTTACGGTTTTCAATCACCCAGCTCCACCTCTCCCCTGGCGCACCACAAGCACCAAGATCTAATTCTCCGGGACCTTACGGTTTTCAATCCCCCAGCTCCACCCCCCATCCCACCGCTCCCCCTATCACCACTTACACATCTCCATATGGCACCTACCCTCCCCAGACCACACCCCCACACCCACACACTTCTCCTGGCTACCCACCTGGATCCCCCTATCACTACCAACACCCTTGACAATATGCCACGCCCTCACACATGCAGGTAAATGTACACAAACCTGTATGTATCAAGTTCACATCGACTCTTGCCCTTATGACATTGCCTTGTACACATAATGTATCTATGATTGATGGATCAAGGTAGGAAAACCTTGATTTGCTGATCAGGCTGATTCTGACTCATGAAAAGTGAATAATTACGTAATTATAATGGCACTATTGAAATTCATTGACTTGATGACATTTTCCCATTGAATCAACAAGGGGGTGTGTCCCTTTGATGTGGTGGCAGCCCTTTATAGTAGCCTGGTGGCACTTAAAAGTTTTGAAAATGAAAAGTTTTCTAGCTGGTGATGATTAGCCATGCATTTGTTTGCCATTGCCACTTTTCAGATTTGTAGGCTTTGAAAAAGTTTTGAAAATGAAAAGTTTTCTAGCTGGTGATGATTAGCCATTTGTTTGCCATTGCCACTTTTCGGATTTGTAGGCTTTATTGAGCTTCAATGTTTGTGAGTGTGCTGGAAAGGCTATGAGCCATTTTAGTGGGAATATGTGTAACTTGGCTCCATTCTAGAGGCAATGACAGGGAATAGGTTTGTGGACATAACCCCCTGGCCTGGAGGTGAGCGGGAAAAAGCATGATTGTGTAGTTTTATAGGGGGTGAGTTGAGCTTTCTGAAACTTGGCTCGGTTTTAGTGTAAGCGTTTTGTATTTTTTCTTGAAAGTCAACACAGCCAAATTGGGGTCAACTGTGAATTTTGCCGAAGTGGTCTCATGACAGGCCCATGAGTGAAGTTTTTGTGTGTGTATTGACAATGTGGTCAGACCGTGGGTGGAGCTTTGAAGTGGGTGCAAATTTTCATTTTAGCTGAGCAACTAAAATTGAGTTTTTTGGCATTATCAGGTAGAGAGAGAGACTGTAGTTTGGTGCAGAATTTTTGTCTGTCTTGTTTACACTTGGACCTTGCCCATTTTGTCGTCCACATAATCCAGCGATTCGTGATTCAAGTTCATATTACCTTAAACACAGTACAGAATGCAATATATAAAGTGACTGAATGTCGCAGCTATAGTTCTGCCCTCTTTATGGTATAGAAATGATATATATAAGATTGGAAACTACTTAGCTATATATAACTTCTAGTTCTAATACCTCATTGGCTAATGGAGTCGGCACTGGCAGCCTAGTCTGATCTGAGTGGAAATTCTTTGCCAAGTGCAGTCTCCGGTATGTTCTGCAATTGTCACCGTGGCATTATGATCCCTGCATTGTCCATTCATGGGGCACTGACTCCCGCACGACCGATCAGTTTGACAACTCGTAGCCTGGATCAAATAGCGTGGGTATCGATTTGGATAGTATTTGCATTGATACCACACATTGTTGTGTCCGCTAGACGGGCATGCAACATGAATGGAGTCATCATTCAAAGTGCTAAGTACACTACTGCAAATTTGTTCCGGTATGACCACGTTTGCATCGGAGCCAGCCTGCTGGCGTTTGCGACGAGAGACAGCATCGGCATGTTTAAGTTCTGCCATTACCGAGAAAGCATAGAGAGGGTTTAGCTGGATAGCATTGAATAAAGAGGTGTAATTACCGAGATTACACGCTGCATCACTGCCAACTTCCTGACCGCTCGCAGTGCCGTTGTCCAATCCATCGCCTGAAGGCACACCGCTGTCGCCTGCCTGGCGCTTGTCCGTGGTCTGGGTCGGCTTTGGTTGGTCAGCCGTGCCACCTGATAGTCTTTTACTGATTGAGGTCGGCCGTTCCGCCATAGTGTCACCATTGCTCAAATTGACAGAGAATGGCTTCGCTGAAATGAGGGAATATGCGCACAAGAGAAAGATGAACGACTTTAGATACATTGCTATTGATGGTATTTCTGACACAGGTAGTAGTGCAAGTGGAGTGTAGGTCGTTGGTTTGACTCCATCTCGTGCCGGCTGAATATTTATAGCCAGTACAGTTGTGCTTATCGCTTTGTAGCTTTGCAGTTCTTGACAGTCGGAAAGTTACGGTTTGCGCGGGAATATTCTCATAAAATTTTCGATCTTCCTCCCATAATGTCGTAGAAACTGAAAAATGATATTGCGCCAGAACGACAAAGCCTTTTCCGTTCGCGCAAGCTGGGGTCGACACCGGGGAGATCGAGTTGCGTGAGTAGGGGAGGGTTGGGCTGAGCTAGTGCTACAGCCTATTTAGCCTGAATAAAATTGCCCTACGTTCACTTATCTGGGTATATTATCTATGGCGAAACCTATAGCGCAAGCTTATTGCGGCCATTGCGGTTTATAGCAATTTCTACATGCTAGGTGCCAAAAATACTTTTTGCTTTAAGTTGAAGCTACTTAGAGTACACAATTTTATATGAGCCACAGTTATAACCATAGATAATATACCCGAGGCGCAGGCTCAGTTACAAACAGTGGCGTGTCTATGGATCCGAAAAGAATTAGTGTAGTGAGTGCCGGGGCATGACGAAGACATTTCATCGGGTGTTATAGTTTAGCATCCACAAATATGTGAGCTAGAAAATTAGCCTCAAACCCAGGCTTTCCGTTCCGGATTTTACCTCGCTGATTCCAATTTTTCTCAGGCGAGACGAAATCCGGTGTTACAGGAAATTTTCTAGTATAATGATGATAGCTACATTTCCTAGGAAATGTTACGCTCGGTGATAAAATATCCTGGGTAATATGAAAGACACAATACCGAATTACTGACTGCATAACACGAAACAGAAAGTTTAGGAAGTGGAAATGACACATCATTCAAAAATTATGCAAACAAGGTATAGCATAGTCTTAGATGCATGGTGAAGATTTAATATCCTCCTTGCATAAAGAGGTTAGTCTCGGCTCTACCTCAGCCAACTTTATCCATGGAGGATAAAAAAGTTGTCAGGTATGTGCAGTTTTACTGGACAAAGGTCGAAAGCTGAACGACACTTGCGACAAAACACTGCGTCCTACGCTTTCGACCGAGTAGGCTGTCGGTCCGAAATATCGTTCGCATCGCTAGACCGGACGGACAGATTTGAGTTTGATCGCGCGTACTTGTCAGTACGTGGGCACATCACTGATGCATGTTGGCGAGCGTGGAATTCATATTGTGAACGGTTTTGCACTCTGGTCCACAGATAGTAGAGTGACACTCTATACTATCCATGGCTGGTTCAAGTGGCTATCCATATATAGTGGCTTGGAGTTATAGGGTAATAAACTTCCTTTTTTGTCTGACCTTAAAATATGACACTCTTGCGGGTCTTTTGGCCTACTCACTGATTGTTAACTTGTCAATCTAAATTAACTGATTGTTAAAAAGCAGAGTGCTAAGTATAGAACCTTTGAGGACACCAGATTATAGGCTTGTAGAAGGCTTGATTGGACTCCCCCAAAGACAACCAGACTGAGCTTGTGACTAGTGTCTAGTAGCTAAGTAACTGCCAATCCATACATGCTTATACTGAGGAATATAAGAGGAGCGACCTGTAGTTCTGCAAGTTTGTCAGCGTCAAATCATTTCATCTTATTTCTGACCCCACCCTACCCTGATTTCAGCATACATGCAATAAACTTCTAACTCAGTATACTCCAGCCAAGGTGTATATGTATAATCTGTATAATCTGTCAGTATACCTCAACTCGTGTGATAGGTACCTAGCTGCCCAGCAACAACATGTTAGGAACTCCTGTCCATGTAGAGACGTTAATTGAGACATGTATAATTATAGGGACATTGGAGGTGGCATATATACATACTTGCAATGGTACCCAATGCTAGCTGTCTCAACTGGAATTGTTCTATCTTGTGAAACCAAAACCCACTCCTAAGAATACAAAAAAGTCACAGGCTCGAGTCCCAATTTGGCCTTCCTCCCCTTCCTTAATTAGTGAGAGCATGCAACCTTTCCCTTTTTCAGTCTTTGATTAAATACCTGCAGATATTACTCTTTTTCTGCTCTATGAAAAGTAAGGGATATAGCTAAAAATAGCATAACTAATGCATGAAAAGTACCCCAATTACAAAACCACAAAGAAACAAACGAACAAAGATGACTAATATATATTAGAGTTAAAGTTATGAAAGTGTTGATGTAAAAGCATTTTTGAAACTAGCCGGGGGAAAATTTATTACTTACATAACTTTCAATCAGAAATGGTGTGGGGCACAAAATTAATGAGTACCAGAAAGAGCTGGGGAAGGGGCTGGTGTGTGTAAATGACTGGCGATACATGTAATGGCTTAGCATGATGCAATGCTGGGGACATTGGTAGTATAAATATTTAGAGGAAAATAGTAGGACTCGTGGAACAGTCTTAAAACCCTGGATTGCTTGACATAATAATTATGACTCAACCCTGGATTAATAAATTATGAAACTAACTTTTATAGAGGCAAGCCTGCTCAATTACATAAATTAAATATTTAATTTAACTTTGCCAGAAATTAAAAGCTCTGCCATTTCCGTCTAAAACCGCGATCCAACATCTGGATTGTTTAGCATATAAATTATGCGTACTCTCACGAAACCTTGTTTTAGACGGCATATATTCATAGCTTTTTTTGATACCATTCATTGTTTACATCCGGCCACTTTGGCCGTGGGATATACTAAAATACGCTTATACGCAACGGTCCTTCTCTGAGAAGGTTGGAGGTATAGCTCATGCAGGACACAAGGAAGGCTCGAAAAGTATCAGAACAATAAAAAGGTATACTACAATACGCTAAAGTGCATGCCATACGTTAGTCAGAGCACTTCCCGACATAGTCATTGGTTTTGCGCGCGCCGCCTGATATTGTTATGATATTCCGTCGCGAAATTGGAATTCAGCTAGATACTATATTTTTCTATCCCCACTCCCCCTTTTATGCTCTTTCAATTCAAAAATTCCTCAATAATTTTGTATGCTTATATAAAAATAAAAATTTGATTGATTGATTGATATCTGATCTTTAGCAACAATTATACTAGACATGTATACTGAACATGTTCTTTCAGTATGTGTAAAGTACAGTACCTGCATGTATATTGTTGCATATAGGTCACATGTGGCCTGTTGCCTTATATGGTGTGACATTAGCTATAGTCAGTCACTCCAACAACAAATGTACAGCATGCAGACAGTCAAACTTAAATGAAGTGACAATAATTATACGTATCATAATTAAAACATGCTCATTGACTTGAAAAGACATTGTACATAAGTGATATATAAAGTTCAAGGTGTATATATAATCACAATAACATAGACTATACTTTCAATGCAATATATGAAGTGACTGAATGCCGCAGCTATAGTTCTGCCCTCTTTATGGTATAATATATAGTAATGAAAAGATTGGAAACTACTTATATACAGCTATAATTTTTTAGCCCTAATACCTCATTGGTTAATGGAGTCGGCACTGGCAGCCTAGTCTGATCTGAGTGGAAATTCTTTGCCAAGTACAGTCTCCGGTATGTTCTGCAATTGTCACCGTGGCATTATGATCCCTGCATTGTCCATTCATGGGGCACTGACTCCCGCATGACCGATCAGTTTGACAACTCGTAGCCTGGATCAAATAACGCGGGTATCGATTTCGATGATATTCGCATTGATACCACACATTGTTGTGTCCGCTAGACGGGCATGCAACATGAATGGAGTCATCATTCAAAGTGCTAAGTACACTACTGCAAATTTGTTCCGGTATGACCACGTTTGCATCGGAGCCAGCCTGCTGGCGTTTGCGGCGAGAGATAGCATCGGCATGTTTAAGTTCTGCCATTACCGAGAAAGCATAGAGAGGGTTTAACTGGATAGCATTGAATAAAGAGGTGTAATTACCGAGATTACACGCTGCATCACTGCCAACTTCCTGACCGCTCGCAGTGCCGTTGTCCAATCCATCGCCTGAAGGCACACCGCTGTCGCCTGCCTGGCGCTTGTCCGTGGTCAGGGTCGGCTTTGGTTGGTCAGCCGTGCCACCTGATAGTCTTTTAATTGAGGTCGGCCGTTCCGCCGTAATGTCACCATTGCTCAAATTGACAGAGAATGGCTTCGCTGAAATGAGGGAATATGCGCACAAGAGAAAGATGAACGACTTTAGATACATTGCTGTTAATGATAATTAATAATTTCGCAAGTGGTGCAAGTGGAGTACAGCTATAAGTTGGTTTGACTCCATCTCATGCAGGCAGGATATTTTATACTTGTGCTCATTGCTGTATAACAGACTTGGGAAGTTACAGTTTACACGGGAATATTCTCATAAAATTTTTGATCTTCCTCCCATAATGTCGTAGGAAGTGAAAAATGTTATTGCGCCAGACTGGACCGACTTGCAAAGCGGAACACTCATTTCCGTCCTCGCAAGCTGGGGTCGAGACTGCGGGGAGGGGGGGGGGGGGGGGGGGTTCCAGGTTGTATGTAGGAAGAGCGATAATCCTGCTTATATTGTCTGAATAAACTTACCCTCCGTAAATACGTTCTCTTATATCTGCATGCGAAAATTGACGGAATCGCTAGTAAACCATGCAGATTCATGCCGCGAAAACGATTTGACTTACGGATGCAAGACTCTACAAGATATTATAACAGTTACTCTCAAATTATATGTCTTTCTGCCTCTCAAATAGGGTTAGAGTCTGGCTTCCTTATAGATGAGTAAATTATCTGCACATGTACAGTATCATGACGGCTGCATACTCTAGAGTAATTTACTGCTTAGAGGTGCCATGCAGGATTCTCACGATTGACTTGTGTGTGAACCATTGCACCGTTTCACTGTTGAAACTATAGACACTAGTTTCTGAAACAAACCCTTACAAAGCCAATATAGAGTGTCGGCAGGAATAAAAGACATTGCATGTTTACGTAGAACATGCACTTTTTGTGCACCTACAGTATTTCTTCGATCAGACGCCGTGGCTACAATTTTTTCCGCTGTTCGTTTTAGTGCGGCTACTAATCGAGGGCGGCTACTAGGATGGCGTTTCTTTCGTTGGTAAGCTGGCGGATATCAACGACGGCTGTATGAATAAGGTACATGCGGCGATACAGCTAGGCCTGATAGACTTTCGTATAGTAGTACACACAGCCTCTCAGGCCTGCTGTCAGCCGTCGAAACGAGTCTTATAGAACACGTACAAGCTCAGTGAACGTCGGCAGGAATTATTAGTAGAGTCTACTCGCGTGCGCCGCGTGTACTAGCCGCCGCTACTATTCTAGGGCGGCGTCTATTTTGCTCTGAGCTTCCGACTGTGCGGCTACTATATTCGAGCACGGCGACTATTCGCGATATACATTTCGTCGCAAGGTTGACCCGTTCATAGTTCAAAGTTCAAAAAAGTTCAAAGTTTCATTTCTCCCGTCATGGGTATGCATGCACAGTATAAACAAACATAGCATTCAACTACGCATGCGCATACACATGCAACCTGTACTATGGGACTGAACGTACAGCATGAAGGAGATTGGCTGTTATAAGTTATATATGACAGATAATTCATTGTTAATTAAGTTAACCATTTAGCCACCACCTTAACCAACAAAAATGACTCCAAATGGCATCGTCTGAGTTAGGCTGCTGTATAGCACAATCTGTTTTGAAGATAAGTTTGCGCATGCCATCCGTAACAAAAATAAAGGGGGCCTATATTGGCACATAGGGTTCTTATTTAGGAATGGAATATGGACTTATTTGAGCCGGAATTGAACCAAATTAGGACTTATTTAGGGACGGTATTTAGGGCCGAAATAAGAACTTATTTAGGGTCACAATAACTTTTTCAGTTGTCACATTTTACACAGACAGTTTCATTGGTTTCATCCACAGAAACTTGGTGAAATTCCAGATGAATGGATTAAACCATCTGGACAGTCAGTAGGAACAACTTCAGGAAGATCAGAGATGGACAGTTCTGGAACTGCATGCATGAACGATTGTAATGGTTGATGTTCAGAAGATTGGCCTTGTCCAGACCAGAACTAGCGATGATAGATACCTAGACCCAGACACAGCTAGCTACCTTGCTGTCAGAACTGTGCAAAGGTGTGAGCAAGAAGTTCCACAAACTCATATTTTTGCTCTTCAAAGATGAAAAGGCGCTTTCTCTTGGACTGAGTGATCTTATAATTTTCCAGAACTCTTTGGACTTTGGAATGAAGGTTGGAGAACATCAATCCTATACCATCAAGTAGACTGTTGGTTCATCACTCCATGCCAGTTTCCTTCGCAAAGTTTGACCCCACATGCATTACCACTTGCAGCTAGGTAGCTTATCAGTTCAGGCTTTGTATACGTAGGCACATCAACATACCCTGATTCTGCATGCCTGCAAAATCTCTAACTTGGTACCCCACATAGTGATGTATTTATCAAAGGTATGTTTATATCATCAGTACACCATTGTACCTAGCTACCCATAACATGTTAGGGACTGCTGTCCATGGACAGTGCATGGAACATGCATACATGGAGACAAAGGGAGCGGTATCATGTATATAATGCATAATTATAGATATTGATACTTATATATGGGGAAACCAAAACCTCCTCCTCTGAGTGCAAAAAGTGCCAGGCTTGAGTCCCAATTAAGATTTATACTCATCCTCACCAGCCTTGGGAGACCACCTCCAGGTAGCTGGAAGGATATTGGGGTAAATAATTAAGTTCTTTTTTGTATAGCAATAGCCAGTCACCCTGACAACTGAAGGTTAACTGAACAGACAATGAAATGGCTATATATTAATGGTATATAAGAACACTGCATCTTGAGATTAAATTGTTGAGATAAAGTGACTTGAATATTATAACAATGAGTACAAGCACACCATGACATTGTCCAGCGATATATAAGTGATAATATAGCCAATTAAGTTGTACACATTAGTAGTACAGTCTATACACTGATGCATGTATAAAAGAGATATATGCAGCTATAGTTCTGCCCTCTGTGTGCTATAAAAATATAAATATAATATGCTCTTGAATCTACTAAATTATAAATTCTACTAAATTATAAAGATTGGAAACTACCCTAGCTAGCTATCCTCTATATAATTTACGACTTGAAGTCGCTACCTTCGACTCCGAATTTTGTGCTGGCAACCCACTCTGATCGGAATGGAAAGTTCGTTCCAATTGCAGCTTCCAGCGCGTTCAAATTCTGCGATTCTTACAGTGACGTTCTGCTCGGCGCAGTAGTTCCCGTTGTTCTGTTGGCAGCTCTCAGCCTGTATCAAATAACGCGGGTATCGAGCGGAGTTGTAATGACATTGATATACCACCGGGCATGGCACTGTATAAGTAGAAGTGGACTGAACGGAATTCAATCTGCTCACTAAATCTCGGCAAGTTTGGCGGGGAATGACTCTGTTGTTAACGGACCCGCGTTTACCGCGGGAGACAGCTTCGGCGTGCCGGAGTTCTGCCATTACCGAAAATGCATAGAGAGGGTTTAACTGGATAGCATTTAATAGTGATGTGTAATTACTGAGGTTACACACAGTGTTGCCGCCAGCTTGCTGGTCCCTCACAATAGTGTTGTTCGATCCGTCGCCCGAAGTTACACTGCTGCTGCCCGCCTGCCGTTTTTCTGTGGTCAGAGTCGGCTTCAGTGGATCACCTCCGTCTCCCGAAGGTCTGATAATCGATTTCGGCCGTTCCGCCATGTTGTCGCCACTGCTCAAGCTAACACTGACTGGCTTCGCTGCAATGAGGGTATATGCACACAAAAGAAAGATGAACGACTTTAGATACATTGCTGTTCGGATGGTATAATAATTATTGTATATTTCTGACACAGCTGGTGGTACAAGTGGAGAAGTAGGTTTGACTCGATTTCGTACTGGTAGGGTATTTATAGCTAGTGGACTTAAAGTTCATCACTTCATTGCGGTGTGGTGTTTGATATAGTCGGGAAGTTACGTTTGCACGGGAAAATTTCTCCAAAAATTAGTCTTCTGTAGTGCAGTAGAAACTGAAAAAAAGAATGGTATTGCGCCATGCAGACTGAGTGAATTGCAAAAGCGGAACTTCACACTGTTTTCCGTCCTCAACACTAGTGCGTTGGTGGGGGGCAACGTTTCGGAACTAGAACATGTAGCCTATAATGACGTGCCCTACCTTCCCGGATGTTTGGAATCTGTATGCCGGTAGAGTCGCCGATAGTCGGAAGTCCGAGTCGACAATAAATTTAAAAATTAAAAAAATAAATAAAATTTAAGTTTAAATAAACAATTTTAAAAATGAAAAAACTTTACCTGAGGTTTAAATTATGTAATTTAATTAGGAATCGGAGTTTCACTTTTCAAAAATAAAATTTATAGTGCATGGCTTTTAGCATCAATTAATCGTTTACTCAGTTTGTGTATACGCAACCAGCCTTGAACATGAGACATGCACAGAACAACATTGTAGTGTAGTTAGGTTAATTTGAGCCATGTATGTGTCAGTACAAGTCAAAGATCCGTACAGGAAGAGATATTGATAGAAGGATGCAGCCGAGTTTACAGAGGTCACAATCAGTCAATCAATCAATCACTCATTTTTTTAGGAAAGTTTATGCAACTTGTGCATGCAATAGATACATAATTTAGCAAAGGCTAATAGTATAATATACCCAGGTTATAAAGATAAATTATATTTAACACAAAGTTTTCCTAATATTAGGTAATGAAACAATGGAGATTGGTAAACTATTCCAAATTGCTATATACAGCATGTGATAAAAAGGAAAAATAAAGAGTTTGTGCGAGTTGAGGTTGTAGGAGTGTGAGAGGATGAGTGTATCTTGTAAAGGAATAGTATGTACTATTATATGTAATCAATCAATCAATCAATCAATCAATCAGTCAATCAAACATTATTGTGTCACTTGCGTACACAACCAGAAAAGACTTATGAAACACAATGAGATCTTAGAGTGAGCTGTATAGACAGGTGAAAATGCTTTTTACAAAGATATGTGACCTCCCAGTACCTCTTTTTTATACCGAAATATTTGTGTGTTGTGCTTATGAAACTGCCTTTAGTTTCTAAAACTTTGTATCATGACGAAATTATCGAAGATACTATTTACTGACACATGACTGTGCATGAAGTAAATGTGAGTATGTAACCAGAATAAGTAAAAATAATTGGACACAGTCTTTTTAAATATATTAAGGCTGTGTTACTTTATTGTTCTGTATGTACCTCTTATCCCCCCAGTATATCCTCGTACAATGTATATCACTTTCAGAATCTCACAAACATTTGATTAATTTTATACTGTATGTACAAGCCTGCATGAAGGGAATTTAAAAAGCTGCATAAATAGTTCTAGCTGACAAAATTGACACAATAAAATATGCAAATAAAACAAAGTACTTTGGAAGTAGCTATAGAGGTGGTGATCAATCAGTTTGGCACCTCAAACAGCTACAACCTGTTTTCAATCGGTAAAGTTCGGACGGATTCCATATCTCATAGCCGTCGCTGTCGCATTCTTTTTCTCTTTTCAAGCCGTAAACTGGGATCTCCGCTTCGGAATAGTAGCAAATGTTTCGCTGCGTCGAACACGCAGTGTATTGGTTCCCTTTGCAGTTAACTTCAACAGCAAATTCTGGAAAATGGTCTTCTCCAAAACTTTTGATAGTCTGCGTCCAGCTGCATGCAGCTTGGGAATTCCTAGGAAAGCAGTCCGAGTGGTACCGTAGTTCAAGACACGACGTGTTTCCCGTTAGAACGTAAGCGGAATAGTGTGTCGTCCCGTTAATGTAAGCGGGCAGTGTGACCCTTTGAAGGGTCAAGCATCTTGCATTCCTCTGTACGAGTAAGAACCTTCTCACTAAGAAATCCTCTCCTCGACTTTTGCAGGTGTCATTAGAAGGTGGGGTGAAACAATCTTCAATCCCGCCGGAAATGAGTTTACTGATAATGTTATTCGCTATGGTGTCAGTATCAACCGGAACCGGCATGGTCAGATCTGAGACTGCGTCTGTCACTGCGCAATCTACTATGTTGCGCAGGGTGCCATTTATAGGAGCGAATGGTGCCGTACTAGCACCGTGTAGCTGGATTACGAGCCATAAGATGGTGGACTTGCAAATAATAGTGAATCTCTTCTCGCGTGGAAGTAATTCTGGCATACTGGTGGTTCGCTCGGATTGCGAAGGGGAATTCCAAGTAGTGTTTGTTTATTGATAGCTGGAGATGTTATCAAAACTGTGAACAAACCAAAATAAACACAGCTTTTATATACTGGGTGGCGTGTAATTGGCTTCGCTCTTTCCCCCTAAACAAACAAACAAACAAAAAAATGCGCGTATGCGCGCGTGCAAATAAGATGACGTTTTAGGAGGTGTGGCCACATACCGCACGTGAACGACAAATTTGTTTTGATTGCGTGTACGTGTCGTGTTGGAGGTTGGAGTGAACCAGAACTGAATAAGTGTGACTGCTTATTGTTGAGTCCCGTAGTGTGTATTTCCAGAATGGAAGGAAGCCATCAAAGCTTGAAAAGTTCCCGGAAAAACTGTCCCGTAATAGAGGGTGACTTTGAAGAGTTTCGAGGTGACCTTCTTACCTTGTCTGCCCGTCAGGAAGGGTAAGAGAAGCTTCTAGTTACTGTTTACGTACAGGAAACGCGGTGAAAAGACTCCCTCTGTACTTAGTTTGTTGGTAGCTAACTCACTGAATTAAGTGCACATCATGATTCAAGGGTGGCTTTAATTGGAACGCTGGCCCTCAGCCCAGTCACCCAACTTCTGGTGATTGTAATCACTAACTACATTTCTGTGAACCTATTTTGTAGAGGTGTCCTTGCCTTAGGTCCACAAGAAAAAAAGGCCCAGGATATTTATTCCCATGCATCAGCTCCTCTCTTGACTTGTTGGGATGTATATCAGGCTTTATTGAACTTCTAACATGACCTACATGAATAATAAGACTGTTTCTTGCGCACTGTTTCAGGAATGTTGTATATATGTCACAAAGGTAAGCCTATATACTTCAGCAGAAAGCTTAAGGATTACATACAGTCTGGTAGCATTGTATCCACATCCTTGCACTCGACAGAAAGTGTCTGCAATACTAGTGTGGTAGCTTCATACCCAGAGCATTATTTCCAGACACTCCACAGAAAGGTAATAATGACTACAGTGTGGTACTCTGGGCCTTCCTGTTTGGTAAGCAGGTGAAACCTCTGGTTGTTATGTTGTGGTTCACACATTGTAGAGCACATGCACATGTCATTACCAAACAACCACAACATCTGCGAAGAGCAAGGCTTAAAACACAGTTACTCATACCAAGAGGGCATGAGAACAGCCGGCTAGAGTAAGAGTGTGTAACTTCAATAGAAGCCCATAGTCCGGTCGGAATTATTGAACTGTGCTAAAAATAGTCACATGTGCAACAATCTCATGTCTACGCACAGCTGCACAATATGTGTTACTATTTTTAGTATTGCCGGTAAATTCTGACTAGTTTCAAATCTTACGTAGTTACACGTTCTTACATGTATGTACTCTAGCCGCCTGTTCTTATGTGCTCCTACTCATGCCAATGTCTACTGTGGATGTGGCGTGCATATACACTGTAGTCAAGTATCTTACCTACTCTGACTTAATTTGTGTATACAAGATCGGCAAAAATGTAATTTTAATTACGTAGTACACTAGCCTCGTACCCAGGCTCTCAGTGGGCGGGGAAAGAGAGAGCCTGGTATCCACTGTTTGCGCATGCGCTTAATTTCCCAGAAATCTTGGGAAATCGTAAACTATCGTGTTATATCCGTACAACCGTGACGACATAACGTACACTTACCGCTACATCGTCCGCACATTTTCTACCAACGATGGAAGCGTTTCGATCGTTTGCTCTCCTGCGCCCTCCAGCTCCCTCCAACGGGTAGCTACTTCTGATGTGAGTCTCAGAAAAGTACAAGTAGCTACTAGATTTGATTTTTGCTGAGAAAAAGACGTATTTATACGGCTACTCCCTGGTAAGTCTGTGTGATACCAGTGTTACTGTTTGTCATAGACCGTAAGTTAGCAAGAACTTATACCGAATAAGGGTGGTGTAGTTCAAGCTGTAGTGTGGTTGTTTCGCTCTTCGCTGCACTCTACTGTACAGGTATACTTGATAAATTTGTACGTCACACTATCAATCGCGTGGATAAGTATTACGCGTTCCCCTCCCACTTTTGGCTAAACACGTGTTCAGCAAGGGATAATTACGCGCATGCGCGAACAGTAGGTACCAGGCTCTTTCTCTCTCCGCCCACCAAGAGCCTGGGTACGAGGCTAGCAGTACACCTAAAATGTACCCTTAAAAGGAAACTTTGATTTGCGTCTAGAGCTGAATTTAACGCTGGTACAATGGCATTGCTATTGGGCTGCTTCAGTTTATCAACAAGAGAAAAGGGAGTGCAAGATAAACTTTTACATGAGCAAATATGAATATTTTAGTGTGTTATTGTTGTACACGATGTTACAGTACCTACATATCAATGTGATATTGAGACAGTAAATCATGTAATATAAAGTATAGAGTCACAGCTTGATTTACACTTTCATATTTTACATACATTTGGTCAACTACTGGTTATCGGTGCATCGTCATTCGTTAAAATATTAGTCTGGCCTTCTTCCATTCTAGTAGTATATACACATATGACCAGTCATATTAGTGCTCTACAAAACTAGCAAGAGCGCATAAGAACGGGCGACTAGAGTAAGAGCATGTAACTCCAATAGAAGCCCATAGTCAAGCAGAATTTCCCCGCCAATACTAAAAATAGAACTCTGGTCACATGCACGCATAGCAACATTAACATTTTACGCAGCCTGTGCAGTGTGTGTTACTATTTATAGTACTGGCGGGAAATTCCGCCCTGTTTCGATTTTTACGTAGTTACACGCTCTTACTCTAGTTGCCCGTTCTTATATGCTATTGAACTAGTGATACTAACTTGATAGTGCTTGTATATTCGATATTGGCTAGTCGACGGGCCATAATTGAAGCTGGCAGCTTTAATTTCTACTGGAGATTGTAAACCTGTAACTACAGAGGGTTACAATTCTGTGTTGCAACCAAATAATCTATGTGTACGTATTGTTCTAAATCTCTTTGATCCCTAAGGTGACCTCCTACAGTGGCTAGCTCACTTTATTGCTTCACTATTATAGTGTACATTCACTATAAAACCTTTGTTTGGTCATTGTGGTTTACGTGTGTTTAGTTTCATTTCCTACATGTATGTACATGTGACATGGGTGGATCAAAGGGCTGCCGTGCTGGCAGTATTTGCCACTGTGGTGGTATTCTTAAACAGGTTTCATAGGGAAAGGAAGAGTGGGGAAATCCCCAAATTTTAGTTTCCCCTTTAAACGTCTAGATTGTGTTCAAGCCAATGTACACATAGTTTTGAACATAACAGAATATCACCTGACCTTACATAAGTGTCCCAAATATGAGTGCTAGTTCCATGCACTGTTGTGCCAACTGAGCAAGAGGCAGCAGTTTTTCAGCAGCATAGATTTGACTCAAATGGCTTTCACTCCCTCCCTCACCCCCTCCCTCTTTCCCATCTTCTGTATGAGCCCTGCTTGGAGGTTATAATAGTCTGAACCCTAGCCCAACCAGTCTCTTCAGGGTTTCATCTAGAAAGGGATGGGGGGAGAAGGGAGGAATTGCACAGCATGAAGTGCCTTGCGACTTTTTGGAGGGTGTGGCTCACTGTAATTTGCTAATTAGTGAACACCAAGCTTCTAGTGGAGTATGGTTGAAGTTAGCTTATTAAGCTACTATTATAATTAAGTATTTGTGTTACATTTGTTGTTATGGTGTTGTTGTCTTGTTGTTATAATGTTGTTGTCTTGTTATTATAATCTTGTTGTTTTGTTGTTATAATGTTGTTGTCTTGTTATTATAATCTTGTTGTTATAATCTTGTTGTTTTGTTATTATAATGTTGTTTTGTTATTATAATATTGTTGTCTTGTTGTTACAATGTTGTTTTGTTTTGTTGCTTTGTTTGTTTTGATTCGTGTAGCATTTCATGGAGTGACAGTGAACTGGATTCAGACATTGAGGATGCAATTTATGCACGGATCTACTTTGACGAAAATGAAGAAGGTACGAAAAGTTAACTGACTTTGGTTGCTTGAATAATCGGGTTGTGTGTATACATACCATAAAATGCTGCAATAGACACTCACCATTGAGAACCCTGTCAATCCGAGCACTGAAAAATAATGATATTCATAGATGTTTTGGTGCAACTGTAACTAAAAATTTCTTCACTGATTTGAAAAGTTTGTATCTGATGTTACATTAACAATTTTTGTTACTAGACTATTACCTAAGGTCTGTAGTAATGGCAAAGTTCGTTACCATTGTGTACACAGCCCAAGTAACATTGTCAAGGGCAACTGTTTATAGCAAAACTAACTAGGTATACGCATGCACATCAGGTGCCTCACGTGGAGCATGTGGAAAGTTCGAAATGGCGAAGCTCGAAGCGCTGGCGAGACGATGCCGTGCTGTCCTCTGCCCATCTGTTCATGGGTTAGCGAGCGAAGTAAATCGCTCGGGTTATGACGCACAAGTCGTTTCTTGTCACCGTTATCTTGTCGTCTTTCATCCTTTTGTTGAGTAGTTAGCCCTCGTCCATATATCTGGACTCATTCTGGCGTCGTCTTCTATCTTCCGAGTCCTCGACCACGATGGCATCATGAGCGGCACATGCCGAAGAGGTACGTAAACTGTGCGTAAACCCGTATATTTCAATCATAAACCTGTCACGGACATACATGTACATACATACAAGCACAACCTCAGACTAAGGCCCCACTAGCGCCCGCCGCGCCTGCATGATTATGAGCCTCACGCTAAGGCGTTTGACAACAATGAAGGCATGCACATAACATGGTACATGAATGGACTGTTCCTTTGTGCATCACCACATAGCAATATGGAGTACGTCACCTGACGTTTGTCTGTGACCTTATATGTAGATAGTCTACATGTTGGAGTTAAATATTGGTGTAATATAGGCCTGTAGTTGGTACTATAATATCACCACTTTGTTTTTCAAAAAGGAAGTTATAGGAAGTGTCTTTCTGGCTGCAGGAAGCTTAGGGTTGGAGTTGAGGTCTTGCACAGTACTGCTTACTTAATTTTCTAACAAAACACTTCTCAAGTTGTTCGCAAACATTATATCCCATAAAATAATAAATTTTTTTGTATACACATAACAAAATGAGTTACTAATAATAGCAATTGTTATGTTGTTAATGTTGCTAAGTGTGCATGTTATTACAGTTCAATAATTTTGACCTGACTACGGGCTTCTATTGGAGTTGCACACTCTTACTCTAGCCGCCTGTTCTCATGTGCTGCGGGTGCAAAGGATAGATAGTATTCATGCATGTCTATAGACACAGGTCAGTTCTTCATGGTGTCACTGAGTATTGCAACACTGACAATGTATACTGTATATGCAATCCGTGAACACAAAATCACTTTGCATACAAAACTTCAACGCCAATAGAAATCAAAATCCTATTACCGTATGGTCGGTAATTTTCGCAGGTACAAATTTTCCCAAAAGGCCAAAATTCCGATTTCAGAAATTTTTCGCGGTTTTAATTTTCGCAATCTGTGAATTTGGGACCCATGGCGATTGCTTCCGCTCTCGGCCTTGCGCCGCTGTCTGGATCATTGTCTGTGTTTACGTAGCATTTTGGATTACTTCAGCAATAGCCGTCAAAGGCACACTCGCTGACACGCTTTTGTAGGCTGCTGTATAGAAGTAGGCCAGGGATTGAAACGTGGTTCGTTCGCTTTACACGTGGGCAACAAAATTTTCGTGGTTTTATTTTCGCGAGTGGCTCTTGACTCACAAAAAATGTGAAAATAAATACCTCACGAAAATTACCAACCATACAGTACCCACTTCACGGGGACAGAATACCTTGCCATGCATATCCATGAAGTCTATGAGAAGGAACAAGCCTGTCACACAGTTCCTAAACAATGTTAGCTCTGAGAGATTGTGTTCTACTTCTTGTGCAAGCCGAGGGGGTATTGGAACGACTTAACATGTTTTTGCTTTCTACATACATTTGTCGGTTGTATACTTCTGTGTGTCATACCTACATGGATTGCAATGTATACTTCCCAGAAAGTTGTTGAATATTAACAAATTGTGCAAGTGTTTTTTCCTTTAAAAAACTGAGTTTTACTTCCTGGATGTTACAGGGAAGGAGATGTTGAACAAAATAGTTTCTAGACTTTACACTAGTTGTTTAGTGACGGCATTTAAGTTCCTGCACATTCCATCATGGCAAGGGGAAAGATTGCAGAACCTAATAAGCACACTTTACATGGTATTTCTCTTCCTATACATGTACATGTACATACATTATTACGTATATTGGACATTCCATCTCTTGTATGTCTTCTGACACGAAGTCAATTTCCCGGAAAATTGACAAACATGTGGAAAAGTACACTATTGGTTAAAGAATAATGTGTGTTTTACTTCCTGTCCGCTGCGCTAAAGTGAAGGAAATGTTGAACAAAGTATTTTTACATGCATGTTGTACGTACCAGAGTGACAGAGAGTCAAGGGGAACATGTTGATGTAACTTTTAACTTCTTTTGTGTTGTACTAAAGTGACGGAGTAATGATGCATGTACGTACGTAAATGGAAATGTTGTAAGGAGGGTATGTTGACAGTAACTATATAGTACAAACACATCAACATAAATATTTATTTTTATGACTTTTATCAAAAGAGAATCACACTTTGCTTCCCCCTGGAGTGTGACAAAGAGTGGTATGTCGCAGTCCCAGACAGAAACTATAATATTTTGACATACATTTCAAGCACACTGCATTCAAACCACAGTGTCACTAAACCTCCATTCAGGGTATGCAACACCAAAGGTGTCTTAGTCGATTAAGGAGGGAAGATGTTCAAGAAATTAATACTGGGTTTTGCTTCCTGTTATAGACCGTTTATTTTTTCTTGGGCTTCCTCAAGAAGTGTTGTATAATTAAAAGTGTACGTAATGCAGAAGCCATTGATGTTTTGATTTCTCATCATTTTCAGTTTATGTTCACTGTCAGTTGATAAGAACTCGACTGCTGATCTGGCTTCAATGGGATTTAGGGTGATGTCATTCTGATATCATGGGCTCAGCAGTCGTACATGTGATAAGGGGTTTAATTTATGCGTTTTCTGTCTCCCCCTCCTTCCCTCCCTCTCTCCATCTCCCTTTCTCCATCTCTCTCTCTCTCACGTTTCTTTCCCTTTTCCTTTTGCCTGTTTCCTCTCTCTTTCCCTCTACCCTGTTCTTACCTTCTCTCTCTCCCCTCCTCCTCTTCCTCTTTTCCTTCTCTCTCTTTCTCCCTTTCTTCTTCCCCTCCTTCCTCCTTTCATCCTTCTCTCTCTCTTTCTCTCTCTCTTTCTCTCTCTCTCTTTCTCTCTTTCTCCCTCTCTCTCTCTCTCTCTCTCTCTCTCTCTCTCTCTCTCTCTCTCTCTCTCTCTAGCACCACACAACAGTGCCACAGGAGAGACCACTGTTGACAATAAGAATCAGTCCTCAGATTTTCTGAGTATCTCGCTGCACATGTCTGATAATGAAAAAGATAAAGTAGACAAGGAGGAGGTGTCTACCAAGTAAGTTAAGAAAAATACCATTCATCAGTAGGCTAGTTGAAACTGACCAGCTGTGATACCAATATGGATACTAGATAAGAGGGGAGGACAATGTAGCATAGACCAGCCGGTGGATAGGGGAGAGGGAGGGGGAGGGGTAGGACAAGCTCTAAGAATCATGGGAAAAAATTACATTCCATTCTTACATAGGCATGCGCAAAGTTTACAGAGATTTACTGAGATTGAGCAAGTAAACGCTTGTAACACCCAAGTTCTAAAGGTAGAACATCTCTACATTGTCAGAGAGTTTGAGTACGGAATATGGGTGAGCTCACCTTCCATGCCGAGAAAACTACATGTTACCGAGTACAGCAACAAACCAAAATGCATGTTTTAACTTCAGTGCAGCAAACTACTCTTTAAACTGCACAAAATGATCTCAATAAAGGCTGCAGCATAAGATGATTTCACTGAGCATTACTAGTCTCGTCCCCAGACCCCACCCTCTCACGAGGAGAAACAGTCTGGTGAACCAAGTCGAATTTCTTGGGCTAGCGGGCGCTTTAGCAACAGTGTAACCTAGCAACGTTCAAAATATCATGCGGAAAACCCGCTCAAAAAAGCACGGATACTCGAATGGAGATGAATAAATTTGAATGTTGTAAGGGAGTGCTACGTAATAATTAGCGATCTCGCAATCTCATTGGTCTTCCACCGTTTTGGGGAATAGGCCCAAGAAATTCGACTTCGTTCACCAGACCGTTTCTCGCTGGGAGGCGCGCGCGGGGTGGGCACGAGACTAGAGCATTACCACATCAGATTTCTGAGTGCATGTGAGCATGTCCTACTCCCCCTGTACAGTGTTTATTCAACCTGACCACATACTTGCATGGTTGTTATAGTGCAGTAGTTTGCTTACATATAGAGACCACATAAACATTTGACTGAGAAGCCTCGGAAGTTAAAAGTTTTGTTAGACCATCTTCTGTGTTTGTTAATATCCTTTTGGTGGGTGCTAGGGAAGCTCACTTTACTGATGATCACACAGTAGACATCATATAGTCACATGTTGTTAGTCAACCATGTTGGTTTCCCAGATTTTGTCACCAATTTTCTTTTAGAGAGCTCCATCATATGAAGGGCTGAGAACCGCAGCTGGATAACTCGAAACCAAGTACTGGAAATTGCATGAATTGCACAACGATACAACAAAAAACGTGCATATATACCTACAAACAGAAATTCAGATATTATAGATTTACAGCAGTTTCTGAAGCACATTTTAACCCTTGAACTGTGGAAGTAGTTATTAATTGTGGAAGTTGTTCGTTATCAATCTGAAAATCAATGTGACAAGCGTTGCTAGCTAGCTTTGGGTAGTGTCAGTGGCCTGATTTGTGCGAATAGCGTCCAACTAGGCTGAACTAGTTTATCTATGTAAGTATCTGACTACCGTTAAATGAACAATTTATTACCACTTGTTTGAAGCCATTTTCTGCCACCATACATCATAGCTTCTGGCGACTACAAACGTACTTACAGCCCTGACAAAGTGAGCCATTTTTTGAAGGTAAAGCTTCGTGTGTAGTAGCCCTTGTCAGATTCACGATCGCCAACGAACTAGCCCCGCCCCTTCCTGTCTCTCCTGCTCAGTAATATAAGTGGAAAGGTGTGGCCTAAACTGACAATAAGTAGAGATTTACCCCCAAAGTCTCGCTAAGCTTCTTAGCTATGCATGGAAAGCACAACTTGGCTAGCTACATGTGTACTTTGTTGCAAAAATGTGACAGCCGCACTTAGCACACGCCTACGCATGTCGCTAATATGTGACATCCATAATTCAAAGTTAAGAATATTTCCAATTAGAGGGAGGCTAAACTGACAGTTGCGGGTTAAGATGAGTCTCAGCCCTTCATATATACGTCAGAGCCATGTTATCAAACACTACACCCTGAGACGTAAGTCTCAGGAAATGGAAGATGCTTGTACTGACCAAGGGAAGTGGTTGACATCCAATCTGACCACATACATGTGTTGGTTATTATAGGACCACTTTCAGGTACATGTGTTCCGGTCTTTGTTGCTATGAAGCATTGGAAATTAAGGTTGTGCTTGGATTACTGTGGAACTTAGCCTCATTCCCAGGCCACTCCCAGGTTTTATCTCACAGCCGTGGAGTAAAATCAGGAGAAGGCCTGGGATCATTGCTTTGTCATGGACTGGAAATGGTGCACACGGTTAGTACAAACCGATTTTTCTCCTCGGCTGCGAAATAAAATCTGGGAGTGGTCTGGGGACGAGGCTATGTGGAACCCTCTTAAAAGGACACCTGAAATAAGAACACCTTTATTAATCAGGACACTTGTCCGAATCCCAACTTTATATAAATATGTGCTACTCTCCGCCTGAAATAAAGACACCTCGCTAATCAGGACAGTTATTTTGGTTCCAGTGGTGTCTGTATTTGAGAGGTTCCACTGTAGCAAGAGCACATAAGAACTTACTCTAGTCGCCCGTTCTTATTTGCTCTTGACTATAGATATAGCAAAAGCCTTTGATAACCTCTTTGCACAATCTGATGTTTGTCTTAACCTTCTTTTGGTGCCTGTTAGGAAGAAGAAAAAGTCAAAGAGAAAGAGAGAGAGGAAGGGGAGAGATAAACCTGATGAAGTCAACCTTGTCCGTGAAACCCCAGAAGAAAGCAGTTCTCAGGTAATATACGGTAATGTGTATATGCTGTTGGTTGGGTTGTAAGTAAGACTTTTCAATGCTGAGTGGCAAACAGTATACATACAAATCACCACAGAACTGTTCGCAGGCCAGCATCCATCATTTGCAGTATACAACGGGGTCGATGAATCCAGGTAGAAGGCTACTTGAGGAACACATTGTTCACCATTACACACTTGAGCTAATAGTAAGATGACCATAGATTTAGGAGCTTCCTAGTGTGTCACCCCACCAGACCAAGGCTAGGTGCCCCTGTAGTAGTAGTTTGGGTCAGTGCCAAAGGATCTCCTGAGGCCCAAACACTCACAGGATTACGGAGTCCCAAACATTCTTCATCCAATACATCACTGACCTTAAACGGAAAAGATCCTATCTACTTATCAACCAACCGTGTGTGAACACTCCACTTTTCAGGGGAGGGGTACTCTCCTAACAAGGAGGCAACAAAGAGAAAAGAAAGAATACTGACTACTAACTCTCCTCCAACTGTGATGTGGGCACCCAAAGACCGATCAGACACAGCCAGTGGTCTTACCATCCCCAGCCTAAACTAGTTTCCCCATTTCACTTGGGGCTTGGGTAGGATGCCAAGTGGAGAAACAAACATTAAGACTTTCTCCAGCGAGGTAACTAGTGGAACTTGAACCTGAGGTGTTTCAGTTCTTAGTCAAACTGCAGCGATTGGTTTTGTTGAAAGTTAGAATAACACAATTAATGCATGTGGTAAATATTGAATTTGGCTCATGGCTAGGTCCCCATGTAGTACCAATGTCTACTGTGGATGTGGTGTGCATATACACTGTAGTCAAGTATCTTACCCACTGTGACCTATAAGTAGGGCTGCCACGATGTGTCGTATGTCGACATAAAGTAGTCTCGACATGATATGACATAAGCCAAGTCAATATTGATATTTACAGTTTGTATTTGCATAATTACTTAGCTGGGATTTACCTGACCACACAAGAAACTGACACAAAATGTAGGAAATTTGACCAATATTCCTGCTTGTGAAAGGACACATGTACTCATAACTAACCAAATACCAGCATAAGACTTTCTCCAGCGAGGTAACTAGTGGAACTTGAACCTGAGGTGTTTCAGTTCTTAGTCAAACTGCAGCGATTGGTTTTGTTGAAAGTTAAAATAACGCACTGCACTGTGTGAGGCAACTATTGAATTTGGCTTGTGGGTGCTATATTCCCTTATGAACGCACCTTGCTCATCGGAACACCATTTTCCTCCTGGAAATGAAAAATACCTTCACTAATCCAAACACCTCTTTTGGTCCTAGGGGTATTCACAGTAGAGACTTTTCCTTAAACTAAAAAATCAATATTTAAAATTTTAAGAGGCAACATTGATCAACCTACACTTGTAAATATTTTTTAATCTAAACTTAATAGCTAGCAGTTTTAGCATAATATCATGGTATCTATAAAAGGTATGTATACCGTAAGCTCACGGTAATACACCCACTTTGAGCAAACACTCTTAGTCTCATACCAAAATCTAGATGTGGGTCTGGGAATGGGACCAACACGCATGTGTGAGCTTAGCTGTCAAAGAAATGGAGACCCTCAGAAAAGAGTCGTGTGTGGAGGGTACCACATCTACAAAGAGCAGTGAGATGCAGCCATTGGAGAGGAGCTAAAGCATCAGCATGAGCGTGGAAATGCCGCGACTTGAGACTATTTCGTTTTGATTTCAATCTTTGTAGAAGATTTCTTAATGCCAAAAAATTTCCAATCTGCAGTGTTTTGTGGTACAATACAAATACAACATATTTCAATACAATTATATTGTGTCACTATATATATTGTTACTGCTTGGCAGTAGTAAGCTACTGGAGTATGAATTACCAAGTAGGTAACTTTGCGCAACATCTGGGTAAGTGTAGTCCTGCTTTATTTAGGGAGATGTGGTTCATCAGTCGTTCACACACCAGAAACAAAACATTACTGGTTTCTACTGTGCATACCATATTTCGTTGATTAGAAGCTGCCGTCGAATTGTAGCCACACAGTAGGGAGCTCATAGCGAAATAAACGCCGCCCTCAAATGAGACACACTCAGGAGCCAAACCAAAAACTCACTCAAAGCATGTTCAAAAAACACTATGAGAAAATACCTACTGTATTTCTTCAATTAGACAAATAGTAGCCGCACAATTGAAAACGCCAAATGAAATAAACGCCACCCTCAAATAGTAGCCGCAACTAGTACGTATATGCAACGCATGAACGCATATACTAATAATTGCCACCGTTGCTCACTGGGCTATCTCTAGGGCTGTTTGTGTTCTAAGACTCGTTTCCATGGCTGACAGCAGGACTGAGAGGTTGCGCGTACTACTACGAGCATCTATCAGGCCTAGCTGTATTGCCCACAGTACCTTATTCAGCCATCGTTGCTATCCGCCGGCTTCCCAACAAAATAAACGCCACCCTCGAATAGTAGCCGCACTAAAATTAACAGCAAAAAAAATAGTAGCTGCGGCGTCTGATCAAAGAAATACGATACACTTTTCATTTGACAGAGAGAGTGATGGTACACACAGTTTACACGTGCATGTATGTATGTGGTTCATTCTGTTATCTTTCAGGTCATGGAAGGTCATGGTCGGACCTTTCCACATGCCTCCCTGGATCCCTCAGAGTCAAAGGTGGAGGGGAAGGAGTTGAAGAAAGGACGAAAACTGAAGACACGAGGTCGTGAACTGCTCGAGTCCAGCGATGATATTCTTGGTGGTGGTGCGCCTCAGCAGCTGAATGCAATTGAGAGCCAATGTAGTGCTATGAAGAAGAAGGGGAAGGATGGTGTGTGTGTGTGTGTGTGTGTGTGTGTGTGTGTGTGTGTGTGTGTGTGTGTGTGTGTGTGTGTGTGTGTGTGTGTGTGTGTGTGTGTGTGTGTGTGTGTGTGTGTGTGTGTGTGTGTGTGTGTGTGTGTGTGTGTGTGTGTGTGCATGCGTGGATTGTGCATACCTGTGTGTGTACTTGTGCATGTGCATGCAGATCACTTGTAAAGAAATGGTACTAGCCTTGTCCCAGACTCCCACACTCCAGAATGTGAACATTGAAGTTGTGCAGGCATGTAGAGCCTAGTATTTTTCTGACGTGAAGATAGAGAGGGGGTAGAGAGTTACGTTAATTGCCCGTGGGCATACCCGAAGGCTCAGAACATGAAAAGAACAAAGGTAGTGGGCAACTTACTACACATACCTAGCTATCGGGGAATGAATATCGTACATACTGAACATTGAATGCATAGGTGGTTGAACAATGCGCAAAACGTTGCCTTTCTGTTCCAAAAACTCTGGTCCTAACTTGAAATACATCATGGTCATGACTACCAGGCTCTCCACACCTGCATAATTTTAATGGTCGCATTCCAGAGCCTGGGAGTCTGGGAACGAGGCTATAGAAATATGAAACAATAGTTGAGCTAGTTACTTTACTGTACTAAGGCTGTAACCTGTCCCCTGTGCGTCCCTTTTGGCGTAAAACGTAATCATTTTAGCACCCCCAGTGTCTGTTTTTAGCTAATGAACAGTTGTAGAATGTACAATATGCTTCTTCTACCTACGTAGTAGCACTTCACTGTACCCCTGTGTCTATTTTTAGGCACATGTAATTAAGTAGAGGTACCGTATGTTTTACAGTGTGTTCGCTGCACCCCCAGTGTCTATTTTTAGCTAATAAACTGTTGTAGAATGTGCTTCTACGTACCCTCCCTCTATGCTTCACTGCACCCCTGTGTCTATTTTTAGCTACATGTAACTGTGTAGTGGTACCGTATGTTTTACAGTGTGTTCGCTGCACCCCCAGTGTCTATTTTTAGCTAATAAACGGTTGTAGAATGTACGATATGCTTTTACATACCCTGCATGTGTACTTACTGCACCCCTGTGTCTATTTTTAGGTAATTAAGTAGAGGTACCATATGTTTTACAGCGTGTTCGCTCCACCCACGTGTCTATTTTTAGCTAAGAATTATTTGTATGTATACATTTTAAATTTTATTTTATTTTAGTTAATTTTAATTGTTGGTATTGGAAGTAACCACATAAGGAATGTGAAAGCGCACATGTAGGTATATGGAGGGGATTTGTCAGGAATGTGTGAATTACTGGCAGGAAATTAACTCTCCTGAGACCTTACAAGAAATGTGTATATTCAAGTCTTCACACTGAAGAAGGAAGCCTGTGAAAGGAGGTGTAACATGGTCGCATGTGTTATGCATTAGTGAACATTTTCAAAGGCAAGAAACTCTACTTGCGAGAGTTTGAAGTGCTGTACGACCAAGTTCATGAAGGGTTCAGGAGAGGGAGGGAAGCATCTCCTAGTCAGAAGAAACTATCCATGCTTTTATGACCATCGAACATCAATTGTATAGCTGTTGAGAGCTGAATAAGGGCAATGAAATAGGTTGAAAGCACCCCCAACCTGAGTGAACCAAGCAGGCTAGAAACTTCTGATGCCCAGAAATCGCTGTTGAAAAGATGGGTTAGCAATTAACTTATCAATCAGGATCGCGTATCAATATATATGACATCACTTGTGCCTGACCTCCTCTGGGAAAGCTGTATGAAAGACTAAAATTACTTTTTCGTGTAATTAGATAGCATATCAAGTATTCTCCAGGACAAACACAGCATGAGAAAAGAGTGGGTCTGAATTTAAGAATCTTGCTGGGAAAGCTGTATGAAAGACTAAAATTACTTTTTCGTGTAATTAGATAGCATATCAAGTATTCTCCAGGACAAACACAGCATGAGAAAAGAGTGGGTCTGAATTTAAGAATGTTGAGGTGTTTGGAAGTCCCTCTGGAGAATACTCTACGTTCCCCTAGCTTCCATATGGCACACCATTTGTAACAAAAACCCCAAGCTTACAAGATGTCGTGTGAGTGCCTTATAATTATTCAAAATCCATGGACACCTTTCATTAAAATATCATAAGACAAGAAAAGATGAGAGAAAAAAGGCAAGTCAATTCCCTGTCCCTAACTCTAACCCTAACCCTTTCCCCTAACCATTTGGCCAAGAAGCTACTTCAGATGACCAGCCTACTGTATATTTTAGTTCCCTGATTTAACATGAATATTCAACAAGGCGTGCATGGGTTATGAATAATTAATAAGGCACTTACATGATGTCTTGTAAAATTACACGACGTCATGTAAGCTTACAAGACGTCTTGTAAGCTTAGGGTTTTTGTTACAAACAGCGTGCTATACTTCCACCTTGTCAAGTTAGTAAACTCCGGAAAAACTAAAATTACTTTTTCGTGTAATTAGATAGCATATCAAGTATTGTACAGAAAAGAAACAACATGGGAAAAGAGTAGTCGGTCTGAAAGCTATATTGAAAGAGATTGTGTATAATTGGATAGCATATCACACACAGGACAAACACAACCTGGGAAGAGATTGGGTCTGAATTTAAGAATGTTGAGGTGTTTAGAACTCCCTCTGGAGTACTCCACGTTTCCCCTTGTCGAGCGTATGTAGGAAACCGAACTCATGAATGAGGATGCAGGCCTTCTCGGCTAAACAAACACACACTTTCCCTAATTAAAACATGAAGAATACACAGTAGCTCTCGAATAAATGGAACTTTAAATATTCCCCCTCAACATTTTTTAAAATTTTATGTAATTAGTTTCTTCATCCTGAAAATGCTTATGTCAACCCATACAAACTTTAATAACAGCTGTTAGTTCTACTGTATTTCTTTGATTAGACACCGCCCTCGAATAGTCGCTGCCTTCGAATAGTAGCCGCACAATCACGAATTCCAAGCAAAATAAAAAGGGTACCTACGAATTATAGCCACGGCTAGTGTACACGGGACACAAATGTGCATGCTGATACTTGCTGCCAATGCTCACTGAGCTATCTCTAGGGCTGTTCGTGTTCTAAGACTCGTTTCCACAGCTGACAGCAGGACTGAGAGGCTGTGCGTACTACTGCCAGCGTCTACCAGGCCTAGCTGTATCGCCTCCATATACCTATTTCAGTCGTCAGTGCTATCTGCCAGCTTCCCAACGAAATAAACGCCACCCTCGAGTAGTAGCTGCACTAAAGTGAACAGTGAAAGGGTAACCACGTCGTCTGATTGAAGAAATATGGTACTTGGTTTTGAGCGCTGTCATCATTGCTTCATCAGTGTGCAGCATCACCTAGTCCTCTCTATTACTAACATATATCCTGTTACCATGACAACATATGAGAATGTTGCTTATATCTCTCTTGTATATACAGTGTTGTTGCCTAGGTAACTGGCTATATAGTATTTAACAAGAGCACATGATAGTAATGGGTGACCCCAAGAGCGCATAAGAACGGGCGACTAGAGTAAGAGCGTGTAACTCCAATAGAAGCCCATAGTCAGAGCGGAATTTCCCGCCAGTACTAAAAATAGAACACTGGTCACATGCACGCATAGCAACATTAACATTTTACGCAGCCTGTGCAGTGCGTGTTACTATTTTTAGTATTGGTGGGAAATTCTGCCCTGTTTCGATCTTTACATAGTTACACGCTCTTACTCTAGTTGCCTGTTCTTATGCGCTCTTGGTGGCTAGAATAAGAGTATGTACCTTCAATAGAAACCCATAGTCTGAGCAAAATGATTGAACTGTTCTAAAAATAGAACAACAAGTCATGTGCTGTAGCGTAGAATACATAGTGACCGGTGTTCTATTTTTAGTTACAGGCTCCTACTCTAGCCGCCTGTGCTTGTTGGTGAAAGAAAACTTGAACAGAAATTGCAGGAAAATTGAAGTAAACAACCTTAGTTGCAACTGACTAATCATATAATTGTTTTAGTTTAGTCCTATTGCAGATGTATGACGAGCGTGTCTCTATTAGTCCCATGCCACAAAGATGAAAACCCTATGGTTGCACCCTTCTTTGATGTAGAAGAGGGGGGGAAAGGCTTTGGAAGAAAGGAGGAGAGGGGTTATTGATGATCCCTGGTGCTAATTCTGCACGCTGTATATGGTCAAAAGAGACTGTTGACATTTCACAGTCATTTGTTTTTGCGTGAAATCTTTTGTTTTGGTTTCTTCAGCAAAGATAAGAGAGATACTATCATTGTTTTGATGATCTTGAATGAGGGAAACGATTAGTATGTGTGCAAGTCCCATAGCGTGCAGTTTGCAACGTGACTGTTCAGCAAGACTTGCGTATGTGGTTGTATGAAGTAATTTCCTTTGCGTGTACGGTGGAACCCCCCCCCTTCTATAGGGGACACTATCAGGGAGGAACATTTTGTCCCTTATAGATGGTTTTCATGGGGCGTGGCTTCACTTCCGGAGGGAAAAGTCAGGGTCTGTGTTTAGTGCAGCTGTGTGCAAAATACAGGCTAGTAAGTGCTTCATTGAGTCCTTACCATTAGTGATGAAGATCGGTGTAGAGCATGGCGGGTCCGTTCAAGTAATAGGTATGGCTAGCCATGCCCAACACGGAGCAGCATTGACTATTTGGTTTGACTTTTCCAGCACACCACAGCTTCTATGGTGCATTTTTGTTGGTTTCAAGTGTCCAATTACTTTTACAGCGACAGCAAGTAGCGACAGCAAGTAGCGACAGCTGTGATAACAGTAGCCATTTTTTATTATTGTTGGGAGGGCGGATCGCACAGAATAATTAAAAGCGATAATGTGATTCGTCAGATTTGAAACATGAGCGCTTCAAATAAGTGTGCAATTTGAAATAATTGCATACTTTTCTATAGTTGAAAATGTACATATATAAAATCAATAAGTAGTCTTGTAGTTAATTCAATTATCACCATGATTGAACAATGATTTACATACAACTACACTTGTGTTCAAAGAGTTGAAATCAACACTCCTGAGTTTACGATATCCCATTGTTAAGCAGGTAATTGTAGGAGAATTAGCTATTGATGAGCCCAGCAACCTGAAACCTGAAAAGTATGCTGCAAGCTTGTAAACTGTTGAGTACAACAGCATGAAGTAGCCAGCTAGGGGGAAATCCCTGGGTTTCCCCCACCTTCATCACATCCTTACACTTTAAAATACAACTTCTGTCCCAAATATGTGTCAATAAAATTTGGCTTCTATCCTGGCACTACCTGACTGTCACTGCACATGACGAGATATCGTGGGCCTTCCCCTCTACACTATATTTGCATACTGAAAAGTAGGGCTGCCACGATATATTGTATGTCGTTATGTCATGACATAAAGTAGTCTTGACATGATATGACATAAGCCAAGTCCATATCGATATTTGAAGGCAATGTGCATTTACATAATTGCTTAGCTGGGATTTACCTGAACACACAAGAAGCTGACATAAAATGTAAGAAATTTGAGCCAACAGTCCTATATTCCTGGTCACATGTGCTCGTAACTTCACCTCATAATAGCATACTAAGTTAAAGAGTCAATTATGACTTTTTTCATGCAGTGAGACAAAAATTTTAGAAATGAACCTCATGTCATGACTTATTGTCATATCACAACAACATGACATATGATATAAAATTTAGCCATATCGTGGCAGCCCTACTGATAACCATCAAATACTTGAAGTGGTGAAGGCCTGGGAACTAGACACGTATTTGTAGTCTTGTCCCCAGACCCCACCCTCTCATGTGGAGAAGCAGTCTGGTGAACCAAGTCAAATTTCTTGGGCTAGCGCACATTTTTGCGACAGTGTAACCTAGCAGCGTTCAAAAATTTTGCGGACAACCCGCTCAAAAAAAGTACAGATACTCGAATGGGGATGAACACATTTTACTGTTGTAAAGGAAGTGCTATGTAATAATTGCTGATCTTGCAATCTCATTGGTCTTCGGTAATAAGCCCAAGAAATTCGACTTGGTTGCCTTTTTTTTTTTTTTTTTTTTCTAGCATCGTAACCGCACCCCAAGTGGAAAGAAAACGGTGACTGGAGTGCAGGTGATAACTGCATCCCAAGTGCAAAGTATCGGGTGTAGGAGGCAGGCCCTTTTTCGTCCTGCCCATAACAGAGGCACACACTGGTGGTGAGCTAGTCTGGTCTGGTTCCGAGACTAGTGGTGAGCAAGGGCACTAAGTCTGACTAAGAGAAACCCACTAACTACACATGGTGTGGAAGCCTGGCTAGATCATGGGATTGGAGTTAGATGCAGCATAGTCATGGTGTAGAAGGAAGTGAAACTTCTCTACTACAGTGCTTTGCAGGTCAGTTTTCACAGTCACAGCTGTCAGCAGTGAACCTAAGGCTTCGTGGGTTATTGTTATGTACACTATGAATAATCATATACTTACAACGCGATGGAGTCTGTGACAGCAGGACTTACAAAGCACTGTTTCTAAGTCGTTTAGGAGCTAAGGACACCACACAAAGCCTTTGGGAGACGTTGGTTAGTCTTCTAAAGAAGTGCTGTTGCCATGAAAAGTGTTGTGGACGTGTGGGATGTGCTGCAGTCTAGTGTAGCAAGGCAATAGCTAAGCACGGACTTCACCAAACTGTCAAAGTGGCTTGTAGCTCAGTGTAGCTGTGTTGGATCAATAATCTGCTACCAGAAATGTGTAGCTAATGGGTGTAGCTTGTGAATGGTGTATATACCTTAGTCTCTGTACAATGCTCTAGAGCTGCAAGTCATGGGAAACATTTTTGTGGTCACTAAAGTGTCAACACTTTTGATCATAACTCGGGTTAGCAGTGGTTTAAAAAAAATCGCAAATGTTAATCTTTAGCAAATATAAGTACCTTCATGTTAAGATAGCTAGTTTAGCCAATGTAAAATCCTGCGTCACCGTGGGTCACCGTGGGTCCAATTTCACCGTGGGTCCTGTATAGTCCAAGTGGATCACCTCTAAGGCTTAGCTCTTTAACTGAAGATACTTGAATGATATCTGTATCCAGCTGTGGTGTCAAACTTCAGGAGGTCCTCTCAGGCTTGGAAAAAGAAAGGCTAAAGCATTAGAGATACACATGCACTTTGTGGCTTTTCTCAACATTACTATACTTTATTTTTTTTTTTCTTTCCACTTGGGGTGTAATTTTTTTTTTTTTTTTTTTTTTTTTTTTTTGTTTTTTTGGCTTGTTTGTTTGTTTTCAGGGAAATTTGGTTTAAATCTCCACTAGCTCTTGATGCTTAATTAACACTCGGCGCACATGCACAGCGAGGGTTACAGTACTTGGTCTGTGTGTCTGTTACTCGACATCTCACTTTTCATGTGATTATTCATGCCACAAACAATACTAACCTTCTCAGCGGCGGATGAAGGTCGAAAATTTTAAGCGATTTTCTCTGAAAATTAAAGCTTTGTTGCGAAGCTAGAGTGTTTCCTGTTGGTAGGGCTGCATCATAAGTTGGCCATTTTTTACTGCACGGAAAACGCGTATGCATATGAATCTGGACCACGTGGCTAGTGGCCATAATTTTTGTTCTTGGGAGAGACGTTCTTTGCGAGTTCAATTATTGGCCATTGGCAGTAAGTATGCCTCCAACAAAGGTATGCCCGCAGTGTAAAGCTGCTGTACCTGTAAGACAGAAGACATGTGAACGCTGTGATCTTGTCTTTCAATCCAAACGAAAAGTAGCAAGAGAAAACAGTTTAACTATGAAACGTATGGGAGCAGTAGAATCAGATTGTGTGAAATCAGCTAGGAAAGCGAAAGGTAAGTTGCACAAGGTCTGTGAAAGAGCTTTAGAAACTTTTGAGCATGGGCAAGAACAAAACAGAATGCGAATGGCAAGCATGAGAGAGTCACGAGACAGTGATGGATTTCAAGTCAACACACAGGTACAATCACATGCATTCCTGCGCCAAGTGTTTGGCACTTCAGTGCCTGCAACAGAAGTTAAAATAGCTGGCTAAATTTAGTGGGGTTTTCCCCAACTTAATCACATCCTGTGCTATCAGTTACCAAAGTGTAACCAGCAAGGTTTCTCACCTTCAATTACACACAACTGGGGGTTTCCACACTTAATCATGTCCCGTTTACTTTGGGTTTTGAGAGTGAACAGGAAGATTTAATTCTCACCTTTAATTTTCACAAAGCTGGGTACAACATGACTTCAGCGGCCACTGGCACACCAGAGGACGTTCAATATCCTCTGATGTGGTGCCCATGGCGGCAGCTGAAACCTTCTTGTCGCACCTCAAACCTAATGTTTACAGGATGTACTCAAAATTAATGGAGGAAAAACCCTAAATTTTGCCACCTCTTGTCCCCAGATCAACCTTCTCACAAGGAAAATTGTTTTGGAAAATAAATCAAATTTTGTAGGCTTGTACATGCTTTTGCGGCCGTGTAACCTAGCAACATTCGAAACATTTAGCGCCAAACCTGCTTGAGAAAGACACGGATACTTCATTATGACTGACTGAGGGTAAACCTTAGTCTCAGCAGTACCTTGTTAGCAATGCTTCAAGCACTTTACAAGTCTGAGATCTACTTGCAGTCAATTGTACTGTATAGCAGGCAACTTTTGAGGGAGAAAACTTTTGCAAATTAGTGAAAAATAGGAAGAAAACTTTCGCAGATTGCTTGCTTTTGCCATGCCAAAGGACGCCATGCCCCCAAATTTTGCAGAGAAAACTTTCGTGAATAGCCATAAAACCACAGAATTGATGAAAGTTTTCTCCCTCGAAAGTTTCTCACTATACAGTACCTTGGAACTGTGACATGGCGCTTTTACATTGTAGAGACCTGCACTAACTGTGCACGTACTTGTGCATGTTGTCTCTCTCTCTCTCATATAGATGGTGGAGTGATTGAGATTCTCAGCTCCTCCCAGTCTGGCTCTGAGTCAGACCTGTACATTGTGGGGGTGGATGGTGGAAAAGGTGAGGGTAGGAGGCAGCTGGCACGTCACGACATCATTGTCATCAGCAGTGACTCCGAAGCAGCAAGACATGGAGAAGATGGTGCGCCCTTATAGACTGTAAAAGACGCTGGTTTAGCACATGTTGGCTCGTACATACCCAGGCTATATGGTGTGTTTGTAGGGTATGCATGTGGTTACTATGGGATTATTATGGTGTCTCCGTGGTGAGTCCATGGTTCTCCACAATGTTTCCATGGCGTCTTCATGGTGACTCCATGGTGACTCCTTAGTGTCTCCAGTATTATATTTAAACTGCCACCCTCTCACTTAGCATGCCGCCTACGACATAGCTCAGGCTCGCCCCCAGCGATGATCATCATCTGTCTAGTATTTAAACTGCCTTGACTGTGTCTCTATTTTGTTACTATGGCATTTACATCAAGTTTTGGCGGTGTCTTCATGGTGTCTTCATTACATGTATGTTTGATGGTGTTACTATGGACAGGGCTTCATTTAGGTTGGGGGGGGGGGGGGGGGGGGGGGGAGGGCAAAGGGGGGCATTTGCTCCCCCTTGGAACTTGTGCTATAGTACCGGAGTACGTTTCAAAGCTCTATTCTGATTGGTTGGGTTAGGGTTAATTTAGGGTGTTGTTAGGGCAACGGTGCATATGCACATATAGTTGTGTGTAATATATTGACCAATAGGATTAGAGCTTTGAAATGTACTGCGGGGTGGCTCAACTTGTGAACACTACATGAGGTGTGACAGCAAGACCAGTGATGCCCCCATGAGTCTCAATAATGAGGGAAGATAACCTGTTACCATGATGATGACTATTTCGTGGCATTTCTGTGATGTTTTCATGTATTTGCAGTGTCTGAGGGCACTAACAGTGGTGCTGAGTCCTCGGAGAGCTCAAGTAGTGGCAGTCCTCGACCCTCGTCAGAGATGGAGCTCTGTAGTGAGGGAGAAATTGTCGAAGGTGAGGGGTGTGGTGAAGAGGGTGGTTATGTGAGAGGTGGAAAGAGGGGAAGGTGGAAGATGAGGGGTGTGATGAGGGGAGTGGTTGTGTGAGAGGGGAAAGGTGGAAGGTGAGGGTTGTGACGTGAAGAGTGGGGTGTGGGGGTAGTGAAGGAGAGGGTATATGAAGGTTTGTGAGGGGAGGGGAGGTGATCACTGACTCCAGCTATTTTTTATGTTAGTATAATTGTCTAGACTGCAGCATAAGGTTTGCATGCCACATCTCTGTGTGTGGTTTCTAAGGCCTTTTAGGATTTCCATTGGGATCTTCAACTATTCAAACCGTATAATGCTCAAAACTATGCATATACACAATGTACACGCTATGGTTTCTGCTTCTGCGATTTCAGTGGAATTTCCGGTGGGATTTCTTCCAGTGTTTGGCTGCTTGTTTGAAGATGTGCCCAGTGGCGTGTTTGTGTAATGTTGAAGCATATGATTGAACCACTATGGTCACAATATAGGGGCTCTGGGTAGCCTCATTTCCATGCCTTCTAGACTAAGTATTTTTCCCTTTTCGGCTGTGTTCACAACATTACGCAACTATGGAAGAGCGGGACAAATGGAGAAGGCTTGGTAGTTTGAGCGGATGCAAGAGGGGTAGGGGCACTTATTTTCACACACATATTTCTAAGTGTGTTACCGTACAAGATGAGGAGTAGCTTTGACCGTACAAACGTTTGACATTCAGTCCAGTTCTCAAATGGACACTTGGTGCATTATTTTTAGTTGTTGTGACTCAATCCCCCTTGTCCACCTACACCCATCTTGTCCAGTCACCTCATCACCTCATCACCTCATCACCCAGTCACCCCTCACCTCATCACCCAGTCATCCCTCACCTCATCACCCAGTCATCCCTCACCTCATCACCCAGTCTTCCCTCACCTCATCACCCGTCACCTCATCACCTATCACCAGTCTTCCATCACCTCATTATCTCATCACCTCGTCATCTCATCACCCAGTCACCCCTCCCTCATCACCCCTCACCTCATCGCCCAGTCTTCATCACCTCATCATCCATCACCCAGTCACTTCATCACCCAGTCACCTCTCACCTCATCACCCGTCATCCCTCTCCACATCACCCCTCACCACATCACCCCCACCTCATCACTCCATCACCACATCACTCCATCATCACATCACCTCCACCTCATCACCCAGTCACCTCATCACCTGTCATCCCTTACCACATCACCCCCACTCATCACCCAGTCACCTCTCACCTCATCACCCGTCATCTCATCACCCGTCACCTCATCACCCAGTCACCTAATCACCCAGTCCCCCATCCCTCAGTCACCCATAGAGTATCTGATAAGGTCTATTATTGGCCTAAATATGGCTGAATTTGTATAAAATATACACCTCCCTTAGCTCAGTGAGTGTTGGCGGCAATTATTAGTACACAGGTTTGTGCGCCACACATACTAGCCATGGTTACTATTTGATGGCAGCTTTTATTTCGCTCAGAGCTCCCAATTATACGGCTAGAATTTAAGGGCGGCATCTAATTGAGTTCAGCTAGTATTCGATGGCAGTGTTTATGTACATGTATGTCACTCAGAGTTCAGCTAGTATTCGATGGCGGCATCTAATTGAAGGAATATGGTACACCTCCCTTTTTTCCAGTGAGATCTGGTTTGTAAACTTTAAGGCTATATGATAAGTCGGCCATTTTTTACGCCGCAGAAAACGTGCATGCGTATGAATCTGGACCACGTGGCTAGCGCCCATTTTGTTCTTGGCAGACTTGGGAGAGACGTTCTTTGTGAGTTTGATTATTGGCCATTGGCAGTAAGTATGCCTCCAACAAAGGTATGCCCGCAGTGTAAAGCTGCTGTATCTGTAAGATGGAAGACATGTGAACGCTGTGATCTTGTCTTTCGATCCAAACGAAAAGCAGAGTGTAACTTGCGAGAGAAAACAGTTTAACTATGAAACGTATTGGAGCAGTAGAACCAGATAGCGTGAAATCAGCTAGGAAAGCTAAAGATAAGTTGCACAAGGCCTGTGAAAGAGCGTCAGAAACTCGTGAGCAAACTTTGCACGGGCAGTAACAAAACAGAATGCGTATGGCAAGCATGAAAGAGTTACGAGATAGTGATCGATTTGTAGTCACCACACAAGTACAATCACATGCCCTGCTGCGCCGAGGGTTTGGCACTTCAGTGCCTTTCATTGTGTAATAAATGATACGCCAGTTTTTTTTTAAGTTGTTACACCTAAACATCAATCAGTGCAGGGACATCATAAAAAGTTTTATTTATATCTTACCCATACACATCAATCCACCCAAAGCTGACCTAAACATAATTTTTATTTATCAATCTGCTTACTTAAAAACATCATACAGTTCTATTTATAACAACATCATGAAGTTTTATTTATATCTTACCCATACACATCAATCCACCCAAAACTGACATAAACATAATCTTTATTTATCAATCTGCTTACTTAAAAACATCATACAGTTCTATTTATAACAACATCATGAAGTTTTATTTATATCTTACCCATACACATCAATCCACCCAAAACTGACATAAACATAATCTTTATTTATCAATCTGCTTACTTAACAACATCATACAGTTCTATTTATAACAACATCATGAAGTTTTATTTATATCTTCAGACACCTCGACCCATTTGAAACTGACCTAGGGCATTCTATGTGTTTTATCAATCTGCTTACTTAACAACATCATACAGTTCTAAATATATCCCACATGTACTTGCTCTTTAACCTGCTAATGTGCAGGGGAACAGAAATTATATAGTATGCCCTGAGATACGTTACATACACATTGAGAAATGATAGCAAATATGGAAACTTTAGACAAATTTCTGTAAGTCTGTTTATTTTGTAAGCAAAAAGAGTTTGTATTTTGCCTATCTGCAACTGTGTAGGCCATAGGGAGGGGAACAGAGATTAGTATGCCCTCAGATACAGTGGAAGCCTATGGACACCCCTGAAAAGCGACCATCTACGATATGCAGACACTTTGTTTGGTCCCGAATGCATTTACATATGTTTATGCACAACCTAAACCCTTGAAATGCAGAACCCCACCCCCCTCCAGGTGTTCCATAAAGCAGGCAGGTTTTCAGTCCCCCTAGAGGGGAGCTTCCCCCATTCACCTCTTGTAGATGAAACCCTGTGTACGTGGAACCCCTCAAATGTAGACACTGCATGTCTAGAATATAGAGGCATCTATATTTCGAAAGCTTTCAATACCAGTAGGCGTGGCAATGTGTACTCATGCTGTTGAGGGCTATGAAGCTTGCACTCCAGAGCTCCCATTTGCTGTATGCTGGTGAGAAAGACTAACCAGAGGCTAGTACTATGCATACCAGCGCTATTAAAATGTCCAGTCTTTGAATCAATCAGTGATGCCGGACAATCTCAAGGTACCAAAGAGATTGGCTGTAATATTTCATACATCGTAGGTTGGATACTGCATCATGTCATGTGACATAATGTGATTACTGAAGCATGTCACGTGACATCATGTGATCACCGAAGCATGTCACGTGACATCATGATCTTACACCTTTCCCTCGCGTCAATGATCACAGTCCCACATCAACGGCAAGTACTGTAGTAGCTGGCATCAGATCGTAGTCCGTTAGCTACTTGTGCAGTTAATTAATGGATTCCCCACATTCTTCCGCTACGTTCGCTGCAATGCCCGTTTACCAGACCCTCCTTCCATTTTTCCCTAGGTTGGCAAATTTGACAGATTTATAGTAGCTCAGAGCTAGCTTCAACCATACTCCACTAGAAGCTTGGTGTTCACTAATTAGCAAATTACAGTGAACCACACCATCCAAAAAGTCGCAAGGCACTTCATGCTGTGCAATTTCTAAATACTTCTCCCCACAAATGTTTGTTTTTTTTTTCTAGAGGAAACCCTGGTTCATGTTGAGAAATTATACGGAAAGTGAAAGTTCCAGACAAGCTTCCTTGCGTCTTTATTTGCAAGCAAGAATAATTGCTATTTTTATCTTACTTGTAATTGCCCTGCCATCTTTCTGCAACTACATGTGTTTAGGGGAACAGACGCTAAGCTACACGTGTGTGTTACGTACTCACTGAGGAATGATAGTGAATCTGGAAACTGTAGACGAGTTTCCTAGCAGCTGTTTATTTTGTGAGCAAGAATAGTTTATATTTTACATGTACTGTAGTGTCCCACAAATGCGCCCCCCCCCTTTTGCAACCTTAGCTTCAGTACAAAACGCAGGGGGGGGGGCTTATGCGCAGGATGCGAAGATTTCTCTCGCGATTACGCCCCCACCTTCCGGTACCGGTAAAGCATGACCTCATTGTCGGTGCGAAGCATCGCCGAGCGCGAGGCGGAGAGATGCTCCTGACGCTACTGGTAGGCTAACGAGCTTCAGTGTTGAGGGGCGAGGAAGCAGGGCGCTTCCGCGAAGTGTCCATCATTGATGCGAGCGGTTCGCATTCGCAGTAGACACTTTAACGGTAAACAGCCGAGTGGCTTAGCTAGGTAAAAATAATCTCACTGCGGGATGAGTCTAAAAATACCTCAGCAAGAGTTTGCGCTAAAAATGCAGGGGGGGGGCGCTTATGCGCGAGGGGGGCGTATTTGCGGGACACTACGGTAATTGCTCTCCTATGTACCGACCTAATTGCAACTGTGTAGGGTCACAAACATAGGTTTGCCTCGTTCCCAGGCCTTCCAATTGTCGAGTTTTTGATCGCTTGCAGTATGCAAAAACGGAGGGGAAGGCCTGGTCCATTTTATCATGTGAATGACGTCAGTGTCTACCTAGATATAGTAGACATAGGTGGGGAGGAGTCCCTGATCGAAAGGACGCATTTCTCACATGCGTTCTTCGTTTTGAATTAAGAGTGGTACACTTTTCGCTTCGCAAACGCTCAAAAACTCCAGTGCTTGGGGCAGAAACTACAAGATCAGGCCTCTAGCTTGCTCTAGCCCGTTCTCTCGACAGGGGACCCCTCCCCGCCTCTGACTATCAAGGTAGACACTGACGTCATTCACGTGATAAAATGGACCAGGCCTTCCTTCCCCCTTCGTTTTTGCATACTGCAAGTGAACGGTGGGAAGGCCTGGGAACGAGGCTAGTAATTAGTAATACCCTGAGATACAATTATTACGTTGATGCTGAACATGAAAGCTCTGGACAAGATTCTGTGTTGAGTATATTTTGCAAGTAATAATAATTTCTATTTATATCCTACACTTGCGTGTAGTTGCTCTTCATCTGTCAGTAACTGTTTAGGGGAACAAAAAATAGAACCTGTATGCCGTAAGATACGTCTGTGTTGCATACACACTGAGGAATGACAGTGGAAATGGAAGCTGTAGACAAGTTTCCGCATGTCCGTTTATTTTGGAAACAGTTTACTTTGAAACAATAACAAGACGAAGAGTTTGTGTACACACTCGATACTTGACGTTAGTGTTCTTTTCCGTGTGTGTCAAGTGTCTCTTAAGCCAGAACAGAAATCACCATGCCCTGATTGTGTCTTTTAATTTCCCTTTGTTGAACTTACTTGATAAGGGATTGCGTTGCTGTAATGGAATGAAAAGTGGTTTTAACTCCGGAAAATGTTTTTCTTGGAGGGGGGTTAGTTTGCAAAAGAGAACTATGTGTTTTAATAACTATACTGTCCGATTATGCCATGGCTGTCTGTATAATGTACTATCAAGTCTTACACAATTTCAGTGCCCTATCACATTGTCTTTTGTGTGACGTAGTGGGCCAGCATTATTGTATGGATATTAGTAGATACACAAACGTCAGGGATTCTCACAGGAAGGAGATTTCCTTCTCTCCACCTCCAGCCCCTTCTCAGCTTTAACTTCAGTTTCCTCATTTCAGTGTCAGTCTGCGGTGGATTACTGTAACTTCAGCCTCAGTTACGTAGCTTATTTGACACTCATAAACACCAGAGATTCAGCTCATGACTTCAGTGTGAAAGTTTAGTCCATGTGTGCTAGCCTCATCAGCCAGAGTCTGGCCTCCGAGACTACATTCATGTATTCAGCTCATGACTTCAGTGTGAAAGTTTAGTCCATGTGTGCTAGCCTCATCAGCCAGAGTCTGGCCTCCGAGACTACATTCATGTGTGTAGCCGTAGTAGCTTCCTTGAAATGGCTGCAATTTATCTGCATGTATGATGACCTATATTACGTAGCCTATTTAAAACTTACGTGCTGAAATTCTATCAGTCTGGATTACAGTTGCGTTCTGCTGCATATAGATGGTTTTCATGGGGCGTGGCTTCACTTCCGGAGAGCAAGAGTCAGGGTCTGTGTTTAGTGAAGCTGTGTGCAAAACACAGGCTAGTGAGTGTTATGTTTTACCATTAGTGCTAAAAACTTTCACACTGCCTCTTGATCATGTGCTTGCCCTCCGGAAGTAGGACACTCAATTTGCATTTGGAAAGCCAGTTATAGTCTCATATTCCCAACCCACAAAGGAAAGGGCCTCAACTGTAACCCAAACTGCTCAGGTTTGGGAAATGTTGAAGCCCCCTACATCTGCCTCACGTCCACCCGATGTCATTCACATGATGAATGTTCCCAGACCTCCCCACTTCTCCATTTTTTCACCAGTCTTCCGCTCCTATGTATTGTTGCGAAGGCAAACAGAAGATAAAAATATAAGCAAGGGAGGCCTGGGAATGAGGCTAAGATGGCAGGCTTTACTTCAAAAAAAAAAAAAAGCCCTGTATGAATCACATGCATGTCACAGTTGTAAGTAGTACCATATTTTAAAAGGTTAGATGTCACAAGACCAATTACTAACGCTATGACGTGTTTCAATTTCACCATTTCCTTACACTTAATAAAGCCACACACATCACATGGGTGACTTCTTCCTGTTTCTTGAGAACTCAGTTGAACAAGTTGGATGTGATTCTTAACCCAATTATGTGATTCTTAACCCTATTCTAACCCAATTATGCAGTACTTAACCCTTTTCTGACCAATGATGGGGTACTTAACCCTTTTCTAACCCACTGATGTCGTACAGTGTCATAACCACACAAGTATGTCAGTTGTATGTGGGACCAAGTTTTAAGAATTAGATGTCACAAGACCAACTACTAAAGCTATGACGTGTTTCAATTTCACCATTGCCGCCACGATTGCCGTCTGTAATAACAAAGGGTCAATGGATATAGATGGGAAAGTAGTTATTGGTAAGCATCCTTACACTTGGTGAAACTGCACACATCACATGCATGACTTCCTGTTTTGTGAGAACTCAGTATATGCAGTTCTTAATTTTAAGAATGAAGCATAAGAGACCATCTGCTAAAACTACGTACAGGTGATAGAAATTGAATAATAATTCGTCAGGTATTTTGATAACATTTCCGTCTTCAAAGCATTGCATCACTTAGTCACATGCCCAGACCCCACCAGCTCACACGAGAAGAAGGGGTCTGGTGTCACAAGTCCAAATCCTTGGGCTAGCTCCAGTATTATTGTAAAGCAACCAATCAAATAGCAGAGCTACTTTTATTGTGCGGAAGTGAGGACAACCACTTCAGTAGTAAGTGTGGTAATGAGATTCATTATCCAACGCTGACCAACATATAATCCTACACTGAAGGACTTAACACTACCACAAGCCCAAGAGTTCAGGCTTGTTTCACCAGACCCTTTCCTCATGGAAGAGCTGGGTCTAGAGACGAGACTATAGATCACTGGACTTGCATTAAGTGTGCAGCTCCTACCTGCTTCATAGATGGAGTCGATATTCACGCATCTCGGAAGCGTGTATGAGCCTCGCTCTTAATGCAAGTTCAGCGATATAACCAGTGATTTACTTAGTGATGTGTTCAAAATACCCGACAGAATAAAAGTCCGTTTCTATCCAGGACTGCCAATTTTTTATTTTTATGGTTTCTACTCTCTTTGCTGAGCAAAAATCACATTTGTATGTTTTAGTTTCACAATTTCCATCTGTCCTACACCAAGGGTATCTCACAACAGTCATGGAAAATAGAACCTTGTTCCATTGGTTAGCAACCTTACATCATTAACCCTTTGACCATTAACCTGTAGATCATTAAACCTTTGATCATTAACCTTTGATCATTAACCTTTGATCATTAACCTGTAGATCATTAACACTTTGATCATTACCCCTTAGATTATTGACCCTCAGAAATGAACATTACCCTTAGAACAGTTGACACTAAGATCATTAACCCTTACATCATTAATCCTTAGATCATTGACACTTAGATCAATGACACTCAGAACATTGACACTTAGATCAATGACGCTCAGGACATTGACACTTAGATCATTGAACCTTGTACCATTTACACTTATTAAATCAATAACCCTTATGCCATTAACCCTTACATCATTACTTCTTGAAGTATTGACTCTTAGAACATTAACCCTTAAATTATTGATGTTTAGAACATTAACCCTTAGATCATTGACTCTTAGAACATTAACCCTTTGTTCATTGAACCTTGGATCATTGACACATTAAATCAATAACCCTTATGCCATTACATCACGGCATTTTATTATTGTTGAGGGCTGTATCAGAGAACTTACGACATTATCATGTGATCCTAGAGTGTCCCTCCCTCTTCATTACATTGGCCCTGATCAGGCACTTGCTTAGTGTGTATACCTATGCTGTGCACTTTTTCATATCCAACTCTGAACTTTGAACTTTGCACTTTGAGAAGTGGGGTGTGTAAATTGTAGAAAGCTGCAGCATTGACCCGCAAAACTAGCAACTGTGTAGCCCTCAAAGAATTAACCTCCCCCCCTGTGGCTATGAAAAGCTACATGTAGTTGCAGTCCACACACATTTAACCGTGCAATTATGTCACCGTGTCATACCTCCTTTGGGGAGGTTAGTATGCATTAATTAACCCTTAGCCTACAGCATTTTAATTTATGTGAGAGGTTAGTATGGCATAATTAACCCTTAGCCCACCACATTTCGTGAGGTCAGTGACATTAATTAACCCTTAGCCCACCGCATTTTGTGAGGTCAGTGACATTAATTAATCCTTACCCCACTGCATTTTGTGAGGTCAGTGACATTAACCCTTAGCCCACCGCATTTCGTGAGGTCAGTGACATTAATTAACCCTTAACCCACTGCATTTTGTGAGGTCAGTGACATTAATTAACCCTTAGCCTACTGCATTTTGTTAATGTGAGAGGTTAGTGTGGCATTAATTAACCCTTAGCCCACTGCATTTTGTGGGGTCAGTGGCATTAATTAACCCTTAGCCCACTGCATTTTATTAATATTGGGAGAAGGTTAGTATATGGCTTGTGGGAAAGATTTGAGGGAAAGAAAACTATTCCCCTGCAGCACAGACAGCACAGCACATACAGAAATAGAATCACAAAAGTGTAGAAGGAAAGAAACAGTTGCTAAATATCTGCTTCCTGTTCTGTGATTAAAACCCTTCAGCTGATGTCACTTTTTATCCACTAATTAATTATTAATAATTGTCATGGTTATTGCAGATGGCAATCTTGAAATTGAAACACAGTCAGTCTTGAGAGTCTTAATTCTTGAACCAGTCACCACAACTTCCTGTTAATTAAGACTTTCCAGGAACTTATCCAGCTAGTGCTAACCAACATCCTTCCAGCTTCCAAGGACTCTAACCATTGCAGGCAGTGTTAATTAATTAGAAAAAAGGAAGTGATTTTGAACAAAATTAGCCTCATACCTATTGCGAAACAATAAATAAATAAATTAATATTTGTTTGTTTGTTTGTTTTTGTTTATTTATTTATTTGTTTGTTTTGTTTATTTATTTGTTTATTTTTATTTAAGTTGTTAAATTTTTTTAAACAACCTAGTGACTTACTAGGGTTCAAACTGTTGACTTCAGCTGCCCTTGAGTTGGCAGTGCCAACCAGATTTCTGAACACTTCACGTGACAGTTGTAGAATTTCAATTGCATCTCACAGTAAAGCGAATAAACAGATAGCACTTGTAATGACGGCTACAATCAAATATCACATGCATTATCCAATATTCATGGCTTGTACGGGTGCAGCTGTAATCTCCTTGACGTCATATCTGTATACAGTTTGAACCCGAGTATGTTGTCAGGCCATTCTCCTGCTGGGTATGAGGCTAGGAAGAAATTGGCTGATTAGAGAGATGAGAGAGCTGGAAAGGTAGGTCTTCCCCGGCTCCAGTTTCTGATCACTTGCAGTATGCAAAAACTGAAGCCGGAAAGGCCTGGGAATGAGACTAGGTAGGAGAGGGTCTGGTGATCTGGCCTCGTTCCCAGGCCTTCAATCACCTAACGCGGTGGAAGGCCTGGTAAAACTCCTACGTAGAATGACGTCAAGTGGACGTCTGGAGGCATGGCTTTGCATGCAGCTCACCGGAAGTGCCATGCCTCCAGACGTCCACCTGACGTCATTCTATGTAGGAGTTTTACCAGGCCTTCCACCGCGTTAGGTGATTGAAGGCCTGGGAACGAGGCTACTGGTGATCCACTAAGTTCCTTGGGCTTCATAAAGCAGGAATTTCCAACTACCAATTTACTGAAATAACTTCAAAGGCTCAGAATCCATAGCAGCTCATAGTGTGAGGATGTACTATATTCACCTGATCTTCCTTTCTCTTTGGAGGGTGGTGGTCTGAGTTCAAGACTACATCTAAACCTGCCTAAGATCTAGCCCATTGGTACATCAATGCACTTATTATTTGGGTACCATGGGCTAAGAATCGTTTGCGAGATTTCAATAATTCCGAATTGCAAGTTGATTGTAAGCCCACAAAGATTTGAATGAAATCAGCTGTACACTAGAAGTTTGCTTTTAGTGCAAAGAAGTACAAAGCATATATGCATGGTGTGAGCGTTAGTCTTGGCCAGTGCAGTTTTTCTTTAAGATGAATCTTCTGCAGTATCTACATACGTAACTGCATGCATGAAGTGATTTCATTTTGGTTTAATTGTTGACTAACAATTGCGTAGTCTTCCTCTCCTGATCCCTCAGTCTGAACCCACTGTGACAGGTAGCCAGGGGACTTGATTGAATTGATGATATAAGGACCTTTCAGTTGCATGTATGGGTGAGAACTGGACAAGGTGTGAATGCAAGCATCCTTCCTTCCTTCCTCCTTCACTTCCTTCTTGATAACTGTTCAGCTTGTGAATCCACTGAGAGGGGAACTCAATCGATTACGTAACCACTTTGCAGGTGGAAACTGCAAAAGGTGTGAAATTCCATAATATATCCTTCCTTAATTTCTTCTCTTTTTTTATATTAACTTATTAACTGAGGGGAATTAGTCAGGATGTGTGGGTAGGATTTGTAGATCTTCTAGCAGAAGAAACAAGAACCCCCATGGATTTGAATTAAGGAAGTACGTATTTAATTTGCTGACCAAAATCTTGCAATTAACCTTTCAGTTGGTTTATACCTATTTACCACAAATACCGCCTTCTTCCTTCCCCCTTTTCTTGAATAAGTGTTCCCCATGTGAATCCACTGACAGGTGACTGCTAATACAAGCAGATTTCCTTCCTTCCTTCCTCCTTTTCTTGAATAAGTGTTCCCCATGTGAATCCACTGAGAGGTGACTGCTGATACAAGCAGATTTCCTTCCTTCCTTCCCCCTTTTCTTGAATAAGTGTTCCCCATGTGAATCCACTGAGAGGTGACTGCTGATACAAGCAGATTTCCTTCCTTCCTTCCTCCTTGAATCCACTGACTCAGAGAGGAACTGTCTGGGAGAATCCTGTCTCTATATAGCTGTAGCTAGGAATATTCCCACACTAGCCATCCACCTACATACGTACTCCCACCACCACAAAGCGAAAAATTGAAATTTTCTACAAATTAGAAGACTTCTTATCAATTACCATATTTGTGCATCACTGTTGGAAGAGGGGGCTGGCATCGATGACTTAGGATATTCCCGTTTCACCTACTCCTGTTTTACCTACTTTAGACCAAAAAGTGGTGTTTCGCCTACTCGTAAAAAATCAGCTTTATGTAATGTTTTGGATATAAATAAAGTATAAATATACAATACAACAATAACACAACATTACTACAATATTTATACATTAGTGTGTGCAGATATTCTTTGTACATATTCCCTAACGTAATTTGACCAATCAATGTTATGGCCAGCTAGTGTCCATAAGCATGTTCAGCAAGGACAGAGGTCACGGAGTTGACTGGTGTCAGGGCTTGTTTGTATTCCTTAATTACCATGGCCGCCATATTTGTTGATCTACAGGATAAAGCCAAGAACCCCCATGCATTCAGAAATAGAAGATACTTGATTGGCTAATTCAGATCTTCCCAGGTCTTGGGAAACTCCAATGTTCAGTTAGGTTGGTTACCACTGTATATTTACTATGACACTGTGCAAGGTGTGAATGCAAGCGTCCTTCCTTTCTTCTTTCTTCTTGGAAGTTGGCCAAGAAAAACAGGAATGAATTAGTACCTGTTCGCCTACTTTCAAATTGTCTACTTTAGGCCAGAAATTTGTGTTTCGCCTACTCTTTAGAAGTGATATATTTGTGTATCAAAGCGACGTCAATGTGACATCCTAAAGTAGTGATATTTGAGCATCTCTTGAGTTCATACACCCCCCCTGAGTCTCAGTAATGGAGGAGGAAAAACCTGTTACCATGGTGATAACAAATATGGTACATATTATTGTTGGTATGTGTGTCTGTTAGTGTGTTTCTATTCAAACTAGTGCTTAGAACGGTAAAAGAAATTTAATGAGGCAAAACAGGAGTAGGTGAACAGGGAATATCCCAAACGAGAGTCTGTCTTAAGGTCATACCGTATAGCGGGAAACTTTTGCGAATTTCACAGTTTTATGGCTATTTGTGAAAGTTTTCTTCGCAAAATTTGGGGGCGTGGCGTCCTTTGGCGTGGCAAAAGCGAGCAATCCGCGAAAGTTTTCTCCGCAAAAATTGTATTTTTCAACCAATCCACAAAAAAAAAACTTTCTCCCTCAATAGTTTCCACTATACGGTACCTAGGAATCCTTTGCTAGCCACCAACCTAGCATATGTACATGTATAATTGAAAAGATTGCAATTTTCAAGACCTTTCCTTCCTGCATGCCTGTGGGTCTCCCAACAGGAAGAACAAGAACCCCCATGCATTCAGAAGTTTAGCTTGTTAATTCAGATCTTCCATGACCCGAGGGACTCAAATCTGACGACAGCAATCTTTCAGTTGCATAGTTCTATGTGTGCTTATACTATGAAACTTGACAAGGTGTGAATACAAGCATCCTTCCTTCATGAATCCACTGAGTTGGAGATTGGCCATGGGAATCCTGTTGTAGCTAAAATCGATGCCTGCATGCTTGGACTTGCATCGCCTTCACTCCAAGTCTTATTCATACAGACGCTGCACTCTGGCAGTACTGTCTTTCACTCTCGCTCTCAACTGAACTCGAGTGCATGCATATAGACACTCAGTCTTTGTAGTATTTCTTCGATTAGATGCCGCCCTCGAATAGTAGCCACACAATTGGAAGCTCCAAGCGGAATAAACACTGCCCTTGAACAGTAGCTGTGGCCAGTTTATGCAGCGCACGAATGCAAGTATAAATAATTTCCGCCAACGCTCACTGGGCTATCTCTAAGGGTGTTCATGTACTAAGACTCGTTTCCACGGCTGACAGCAGGACTGAGGTGTAACTACTACCAGCGTCTATCAGGCCTAGCCGTATTGTTCATATGTACCTTATTCAGCCGTCAGTGCTATCCACCGCCTTCCCAAGAAAATACATGTAAACGCCGCCCTCGAATAGTAGCCGCACTAAAACAAACAGCGAAAAAATAGTAGCCACGGCATCTGATCAAAGAAATATGGTGCTCATTTACGATAAGTGGTCACAAGCAATCAAACGTGTACACAGTGCATACAGTCCCACTAGTGCGGACCTTGCTCAGCTTGACGACCCATTTAGATCTTTCAGCGTCTGAGGGACTGAAATCAATTGCATATTCAGTTACGTACGTATATAGGTCCAGTACGTTTGAAACTGCACAAGCAGCGAATGCAAGCATAAGTCCTAACCCTTCTTTCCTTCTTCAATCCACTGAAGGAAAATTAGCCATAGGAACACTATGTCTATCTGGAATCTATCTCCACGGCCGATCCCCCCCCCCCCCCCCTCCCAATAGTTCCATTGATGGATGCAGGCCAACAAGAAGGAAAGGAAGGATTGCCAATTCACACCTTGCACAGTTTACTAGGAAATACAAACTTACTAAAAGGGTAACGATGCATGGACGTTCTTCTTGTCAGAGGATCTACAAACGCAGGAAAGCAGAAGTCATGTGCTAAAGATTATCAGATGGCTAGCATAGGACTCCTAGCTATGAGCTTGAGACTATTTCCTCTTGGAAGTGTCTAGTGTTCCCAGGCTCTCCCTTCACATGCAAACAAAAAATCGAACCGCTTTTCCATACTGCAAGTGATGGAGAGCTGGGCGGGGCCTGGGAACGAGGCTAGCACATGTCTACATCAGGGTTCTCGCTAGGCCTTTTCCAAAGGGCACTGTGCCCTTTGGGGCCCCTAATGTGCCCTTTGGGTCTGCCCAAAAACAAATAACGTGCCCTTTGGTTCCACCTCAAAACCAACATATTTTTAACAGCCACTTGAACTACTTGAACTTAAAAACTGTCTGGGCTCTGAATATAGAGCTTAGTGAACTTAAATGCTTTGTTGACAGTAGCACACATGCAGCAAATGTTTGGTACTGACAATCACTACATTCAAGATGATGGGTGTGGTCATGAGATAATATTTGTGCCCTTCGGCCTGTAAATCCTGGTGAGAACACTGGTCTACATATCAGAGAACTTCTGCAATGCTTCTTTTACTTTCTACATGTATGTACACGTGTAAGATACATAACTGTTTAATAATGCATCTTATCATACGTCTAACTCACGCAAATGTATGGGAGTCAATGGGGAAGCCTTGCAGCTGCATGCAGTTTATAAAAAGCCGTATTTTTTACTGCAAGTCACGCGAGAATCTGTATCAGTACTGCAAGTCATGTGAGAATCCGTATCAGGTACTGCAAGTCACGCGCACTGCGTCTGAACGTGCAATGAAATCGAAGGTTCGCATGATAAAATCATTATCACCATAGCACCAAGATATATATCGGAAAAAATATCACTTGTTTGTTGCTGTTGGCATTGCTACTCATGCTGCGCACTCACAACAATACAGATGGCAACAAACTCGTGATATTTTCCGGTACAGCTTCATACTATGGTAATAATTATATATTACGTACATACATATAGAAAGTGAAAGAAGTATAAAAGGTTCTCTGATATGTATACACATACATTTCCCATATACGATTTAAAATTGGTCTATACTGCAAGTGACGGAAAGCTGGGCGGGGCCTGGGAACAAGGCTAGCACATGTCTAGCACATGTCTACATATCAGAGAACTTCTGCAATGCTTCTTTTACTTTCTACATGTATGTACACGTGTAAGATACATAACTGTTTAATAATGCATCTTACGTACATACCTGTAGAAAGTGAAAGAAGTATTGCAGGAGTTCATACACATACACTTCCCATATACGATTTAAAATTGGTCTGTGCTAACTTTGTTCTTACAACCAGTACTTTATCACTTCCGGTATGCAATTAAATACGAAAGGGGGAAAGCCTTAGAGATCTCATCACCTATGGTGATTCATGTGACGACAGCACTAATGTTCCACACAGCTGTACTCTTCAAGGACCGTCAGGTAATACAACAGTCTGTCACTGAGCGTCTGTGTCAGTCAGTTTTTTGACAACACAAGATCAGGTGTGCCCAGGCTTTCAACATGAACAATCAACGAACCACATCTCCCTCAAAAAAAGCCAGCCTAAAGGCACTCCAAAGTCGCCCACTGCACGGTACACGTTTCAGCCAATACCAGGCCTCATCAGCAGCACTGTGGTGACCAGGAGATGGGGACTGCTATCTCATGCACAAAATGCAGTCAGGTAGCTGGCTTTATCCAAAAGGCCGGTAGAAGCTCAGCCTCGAACCCAGGCTCTCCGTTCCGGATTTTGTCTCGCAGCTTTGGTTTGTCTCACAGCTTTGGTTTGTCTCGCAGCTTTGGTTTGTCTCACAGCTTTGGTTTGTCTCACAGCTTTGGTTTGTCTCGCAGCTTTGGTTTGTCTCGCAGCTTTGGTTTGTCTCGCAGCTTTGGTTTGTCTCGCAGCTTTGGTTTGTCTCGCAGCTTTGGTTTGTCTCGCAGCTTTGGTTTGTCTCGCAGCTTTGGTTTGTCTCGCAGCTTTGGTTTGTCTCACAGCTTTGGTTTGTCTCACAGCTTTGGTTTGTCTCACAGCTTTGGTTTGTCTCACAGCTTTGGTTTGTCTCACAGCTTTGGTTTGTCTCGCAGCTTTGGTTTGTCTCACAGCTTTGGTTTGTCTCGCAGCTTTGGTTTGTCTCGCAGCTTTGGTTTGTCTCGCAGCTTTGGTTTGTCTCACAGCTTTGGTTTGTCTCACAGCTTTGGTTTGTCTCGCAGCTTTGGTTTGTCTCACAGCTTTGGTTTGTCTCACAGCTTTGGTTTGTCTCGCAGCTTTGGTTTGTCTTGCAGCTTTGGTTTGTCTCGCAGCTTTGGTTTGTCTCGCAGCTTTGGTTTGTCTCACAGCATTTTTCTCCAAAGCTGCAAGACAAAATCCGGAATGGAGAGCCTGGGTTTGAGGCTGGTAGAAGCTCCTCAAAGTTCTGTCATGTACTCTAGGCTAAGAAACCACTTGAAATTATGATGATTTTGGGAGCACTAACTCTGATAGAAATTCCCTTATTAGGAAGTTTGATGTCAGGTGCCCATGTGATCAGTTTTGAACCCATGACACCTTAATCGTCCCTTCAGTTTCCTGCACATACAAGTAGGCCACCACAGCATGCGTGCACCCCTAGCTAACACATGCACGTGTTGAACCTTATGTCTGACCTGACTTTCAATTTCCCCTTGTCTTTCTATCTCATACGTACGCAAGCTTTGACCACAGGTGCTTGTGTCAACCTCCTTTTCACCCTTATGCATGTGTGGAAGCCTTAACTGGTCCTTTCAGTTCTCCCTATTCATACATACGTATGTACCTCCTATGTACCTCCTACGCACATATCCAAACACGCCCATGTGGGTTTATATGACCATTACGTGACCTATATACGTAAACGTTTTCCCCCTCTTTTAACCACAGACTTGCGATGGTGCTTGTATGGAAACCTGCCTGTGTGTGAAAGCTTTTGTGTGTTCTTATCATTTCACCAATGGCAACATGTGTGGAAGCCATAACCGTCCTTTCAATATGCCTCACTACTTCCGCTCTGCGTACGCTCCTCCTGAGTGTCTATATGCTACAGTGACATACATAAACACACATGGAGTCTACATATATGAGACCTATGGTAGCCGTTCTCTCCCTCTTTCTACCACTCATGATGGCACGTTTGTAGAAGCCTGTGTGTGTGTCCTACCATTACACACTATGGGAGCCGTTCTCTCCCTCTTTCTACCACTCATGATGGCACGTTTGTAGAAGCCTGTGTGTGTGTCCTACCATTACACACTATGGGAGCCTTACCACCCCTTCCAATTTCCACCTCTACACGTACTTTCACTGAACATACGCACCTCCCAAAGTATATATATATACTACAACGACAGACAGACCGACATAAACACACGTGGAAGCCTATATGAGACCTATGTAACAGGTTTTCCCCCCTACCTACTACTCACAATATTGCGTGCGTTTTGGAATTCTGTGTGTGTCTGACCATTTTAACAATTACACATTGTGGAAGCCTTAGCCATCCTTTCAATTTCCTCTCCTCTCTCCACATATCTCCACACATATTTACCACATAGACTAATATTGTAATACATAAATGGCAACAACACAACACAACACACATTTTTTTAAACAAATTTGTTATTATCAGGTTATCAGAAGCAGCTAAGTAATGCTAATTTACGTAAATTCAAAACCTACAGTAAGACAATTTCGGGCTGTAGTTATAAAAAAAAAAAAAAACAATTGTAATGTCTACATAATGATTACAGTTTTAAAACACGGTGGATTGTAATTGGTAATTTCACTTCAAAGTAACTGCTGTGAAGTTCGAGGTTTTTATGATTATTCGAAGAAGTTTTCTCCATGAATTTGGGAGCGTGGCATCTTTTGGTGGCACCAGTGAGCGATCAACGAAAATCTTTTTTCCACCAAATTTTCCGCGAAAGTTTCCCACTATACAGTACGTACTTTCTTTGGTTTATAAAAGCTTCGATGAACACATACACAGATCACGCACACACACATGTGGAAAGCTGTTCAAGAAAGAAGTGTTTCAGCAATAGCAGTCCTGTGTAGAAATCTAAGGTTATTCCTTCGCATATTTCAATCGTGTCGTCACGTTCAAAGCACCATACCACTGAAACTTCTGTTAAAGTCGGGCCTCACACAGGCTTCACAAACTAATAAGATATTTACGCAGCTACCAAGCACGTATGAGCTCTGCCCTTAACGGAAGTTCTGCGGAATGACGCTTCAGACATGACGATGCAATCAAAATGACGCAACAAAATAATCTACATGGGACTGCTCCATGTTATGTGGTGAAGAAAAGATTAGCTTGAAGGGGTTAGCTAAGTGATAATGATGGGAAATTATTGGATGTTGTTTGTGGTGCTTGCATCCTTGCTGATAATATCAAAGTGATGCCTTCATTCCCCATGATACGTCATATGTGCATAGTTTGTAACAAGAGTAGGGCTGCCACGATATGGCTAAATTTTATATCATATGTCATGTAATTTTTTGTCGTGATATGACGATATGTCATGACTTGAGGCTCATTTCCAAAATTTTTGTCTCACTGCATGAAAAAAGTCATAATTGACTGATTAACTTAGTATGGGTAGAGTGACGAGCACATGTGACCAGAAATATAGGACTGTTGGCTCAAATTTCTTACATTTGTGTCAGCTTCTTGTGTGTTCAGGTAAATCCCAGCTAAGCAATTATGTAAATGCACATTGCTTTCAAATATCGATGTGGACTTGGTTTATGTCATATCATGTCAAGACTACTTTATGTCATGGCATAATGACATATGATATATCGTGGCAGCCCTAAACAAGAGCGCATAAGAATGGGCGACTAGGGTAAGAGCATGTAACTACGTAAAAATCAAAACAGGGCGGAATTTCCCGCCAATACTAAAAATAGTAACACGCACTGTGCAGGCTGCGTAAAATGTTAATATTGCTTAGTGTGCACATGACCAGTGTTCTATTTTTAGTACGGTTCAATAATTTCGCCCTGACTAATAGTTACATCATTAGCGATTGTTGTTAAATCAAAGACGATCTTCTTCGTCAACATTTATTGCCCTAGCTACACTGCATATAGCTTGCTTGTGTGTATGTAAACATGCCAGCTTGCTGATGTCAGGGTGACAAGTTTGTTGCATAATCAATAGACCATATCTCCATGAAAAGATGCAGGTCTTATTGTTATGCAAAGTCATCCACGACCACTGTGCAGGACACGTTTTGACCAATACCGTAGATCGGGCAAAAATTTCCCGATAAAAATGTCTCACCAGTTGCTTAGGCATCGAAAATTAAACACACTAAAATTTTTCACCACTTTAATTTTCATTTTTGCCACTTAGCCACACGGCAAAAATTAAACACGTACGCGAAAAAAAGATGTGCCAAAATTCCCCGATCTACGGTACCAGGCCTTATTATTGCACTGAAGTGACCAAAAGACCTATAGGGACTTTGATGTACGGAGTTCAAAAGTGGGTGTGGTCAAATGTGAAGCCATATGACTTACCAACGATGAAGCTTCACTTGAGTGTAGACAGTAAGATATTGTGTACAGACACAGTGTGACAACCAAGTCCTAAATTCAACTGTTTAGTCTCATTCCCAGATCCCAGTATGGTACTGGGATCTGCGAATGAGACTAGTTGCATCCCTATTATTAGAGATAGTAAATTGTGTGAAGCCAAGGGCTATAATGAGAGATACATTTGGCGGATGAGGCTAGCTTGAAAGGAAGTTTGGGTCCAGAGGACTGCATGAAATCATGGCATAAAACCAAGGCTATTGTTAATTAGAAGTAGATCAAGAGAGAGACTTCTGGTAGATGAGGTTTCCTTGAAAGGATGTTTGTTCCAGCAGCCTGCCTGAAATCATGGCATCATTTGAAGCCAACTTAGCCAAGGCTGCAGTTAATTACTAGTAGACCAAGAAAAATACTTTGGTTAACTTGAAAGGAAGTTCATCCAGACGATTAAGGCATCCTTTGAGATAGTTGCATCCTGATTGAACAGACTAATGAAGAATCTTTATTCCCCATTGCCAGAAGTGGTTTTGGTTCACTGCATAGTACAGCTTTATGTACTGATTTTCAGTTGATGTCATCATGACACGATTGATAACATTGTTGCAGAGATAATAGGACAGCCAGTGTGTACCATGTTACTGCTAGATTGTTAATTGGATTTCTGGGCCAATTAACAACATACCTGGTTGATTTCTTGTTTTTCACTTGCCAGGGTTCCTTATGGTAAATTATGTTTGTGCGAAAACAGTCCCAGCTTCCACCAAATTGCGTCTACTAAAAGGTCCAAAATTAAAATACTGCTAGTTTGCCACGTCACAGATAAGTACTTGTCCTCCTAATAATCCATACAATCTCATTTGGGCCCCCTCCTCCCCCCCCTCCTTGGGCAAAAAGCTGAGAGAAACCCTGCTCAATGAAGTATTAGCCGCATCAGAGTTACATGTACATGTGATGGAATCAGCAGAGGTTGTTTTGGTCAATGTCATAGGCTGACAAAAGTGGCTGAGGTATGTTAATTCTTCAGATCGACTCAATTGTGCCGTCATTGTCATTGTACCAGCAGAGGTTGTTTTGGTCAATGTCGTAGACTGACAAAAGTGGCTGAGGTATGTTAATTCTTCAGATTGACTCACTTGTGCCGTCATTGTTTACGTCAAAAAAGGCTTCTGTAATTAGATTATCACAAGAACCAAGTGCAATTTGTGTTTGTTGGTGGTGAGTGCAATTGTATCCCTCCCCAAGGGGGGGGGGAGGGGGGGGGGGTCCTTTTTCACGTTGATGTTGAGCTATTCCTGACACCACACCAAACTTCCCATATCTTTAGAAGTAACTGGCTTAGTTATGTCTTTTTTTTTTCCCTTATCATGGAAGTGTTTCCCTTGAGATGAGCACCAACTCAGGTATGCACCCCCCAGGGTAGTTTAGTCTGCGAATCAGCAACTTGCACCTTAGCAATAACAGCATACGCAATAGCACTATTCTAAGTCAAACATTTTTATAGTCTCGTTCCCAGACCACATTTTGCATTTTTCTTTTCTAATTTAACACATAGTCTCGTTCCCAGACCACATTTTGCATTTTTCTTAACACATAGTCTCGTTCCCAGACCACATTTTGCATTTTTCTTTTCTAATTTAACACATTGATTATAATGATCTAATGCTGTTAGCAAGATGGTCGTTGATCAGGCAGGCAACCCTAGCTGTCGCGTGTAGTGTAGACTAGGCTATTCTTACCTTCTGAAAGGAGCAGGGATAGAGTAGAGTGTCTCAGAGTTTGCTGTTTACTAGAGCACTTTCAAATTCACAATCCAGTTGACGTGACATCACAATGATCTTAAAATATTGGAATCAGAACAGTATAGGCGGTTCACTTTTCCACTCGGTGAAGAAGTAGTCTGGGCACGAGACTACGTATATAGGGTAGAAGAAGCTATAAACTACACTGGATGATCAGAGGCACTGTATGTGTGCATTTCACCTGATATAAGACTCACCTGAGTATGTGTAATGGACCGAGGCCAAACTCACAAAGTTGAGAGGGTATAACACCAACAGATGTTATTATTACCGACGAGAAGGAAGCGTGCATATACAAAAAAGGAACAAAAGTATGGATACATTATAACAAAGGTCACGAATGGGTGCGCAGACGTACAATGAGAGGCCTGGTTATGGAACAAATATGAGGCCTGATGCACTGAAGCTATTCAAGTGTGATTATAGCTAACCAGTCCCTTACAGTATGGCAGTATGATGTGAAGTAGATCCACTTCACAACATGTACCACAACTTCAAGTCACTAATGTCCAGTGTTGCCTTCAATTGTCCGGGAAGTCTTAGCAGTGTTGCCTTCAATTGTCAGGGAAGTCTTAGGAAAGTCTAGGAAGCATATAAGCGGAGTTGTGTGCATGGTCTTCCGAAGTTGCTCGTGGTGTAATGGTTAGGACTTAGTATTGCAGTTAGGGTTAGGGCTAGGGACAGGGAATGGATATTTCATTGCTTTTTAGTGACAAACACCTTCGTCTTGCCCTCATGGCCTTGGGTTAGCCAGGACACCTGTGGGAGTCCCAAGGACAGTCGATGGCAATACTGGACAACCCTCCAACATTAATGTTCAAGGACCCCTCCCCCCTCTCCCCCCAGGGAGTGGTATAGCTATTATATAACCTTTTACCATCACAACACCACTGTAGATGTCCGAGCGATATGAGCAACATGCCATGGTAGTGAGTTATACCATATAGCGGGAAACTTTCAAGGGAGAAAACTTTCGCGAATTGGTGGGAAAAAAAATAGATTTTCGTGGAGAAAACTTTTGCGAATTGCTCACTCGTGCCGTGCCAAAGGACACCACGCCCCCAAATTTCGTGGAGAAAACTTTCGCAAATAGCCACAACATTGCAAAATTCGTGAAAGTTTTCTCCCTCGAAAGTTTCTCGTTATATGTTTTTGTATATCTTCAGCAGAATTGATAACTGGTCACCCGAATTACCTCGTTTGTTACTAAGCTTAACTTGTAACCAACTTTAGTTAGTAAAAATAGTTTATTGCTATTTTTATCTTTATTGTAGAAGTATTTTTATCTTTATCTTTATCGTAGAAGTATTTCCCTTTGAAGTACCAGCTCAGGTAACCCACCCACCCACCCAGGGAAGTTTTCTAATCAGACAGTTTGTCTGTTTCACACCTAGGCATTAAGGAGTCCCCTGTGACAGTTTGCAGAGATAACAATCGTTATCTGTGGTTCTAGTGGTCCCCCACCACCTTACCAAACCTGCAAACATGAGCAAACAAACCTTCATCAGTCTATGTGGTGTTCTCCCATTTAGTGGCCGCTGCAAGCTTGAGTAAGTTTGAATTCGGAACCCATGTACGTGGACATTCCAGATAAAGAACAAGGAGAAAAGTGGGTGTGGTCATTGTAGAAAAGTGGGTGTGGTCATTGTAGAAAGTGGGTGTGGTGATTGTAGAAAAGTGGGTGTGGTGATTGTAATAGTGCATTGCACAACATTCTTGTAACATCTGGTGGAAATTCAGTGGTAGGAACTAATTAGCTGAAATTATCTCTGGGCTTCATGCCAACTACACTGCCAACTACTTCACCATTATGAAGCCAGCCGAATGGCTTTGGTGTTTAGTGGAATCCGTATACGGCTAGCCCATAGCTGTTTTGGAGGGGGGGTCCTCCCTAGGCACATGACTACAGTCTCTTACAATTATCTTAACGTGTGTGCTATGTGAACTTGCTGATGTGTGTGCGTGTTCATAGGCTGGGGAAGTTTAAGACCAAAAGTGTGACATTCTCCTCAAGTCACATGTCCCACAATCATACTTATTCATGAATGGTCTACACACGCTCTCCTGATTGGACCATCACTGTCAGGCAATGTTTGTTGATTTGTTTTTGTTTACATGCCAATGTTGTTTGTTTACGTCAACAAAAGGTTTCCATATTTGGTTCTTTGACTCTTTATTGACTTGTTAGTATTCTGTTTGAAGAACCCTTAATATGTCTGTGGGCTTTCATTGTCTTGCACATGCATGCGAGGAGCTTCTACATGTTGTATGGATATGACTAGCCATCTAACTGCATTTCATGTACAGTGGAACCCCTCTATAACGGACACCATTGGGAACCAAAATTTTGTCCGTAATAGCGAGGTGTCCATAACTCAGGGGCTTCCGGTATGTTTCTGGTAGGCGTGGTATGCGTAATTGCGCTGTGGAGCGCAACGTGGCTGCGTTTTCAGAGCTTTCCTTTGCTGTATGCTGGCAGGGAATGCTACGCAGAGGCTAGTACTACGAGTAACAGCGCTAATCTAATGTCAAGTTGTTAACTACAGCAGTGATGGTGGATAATCCTGCTGAAAAGATCGATGAGTGTCTGCTAAATCGGGGTCGTAAAGTATTGTTTGCGTACAATTGGGACCGCAAAAGCTGTCCATTATACGGAGTAGCGGGGTGTCCACTATTGAGGGGTTGCTTAAGTATTGAAGTTAACGGGAGGACAGTCGGGACTTTCAGAATTGTCCGTTATATCGCAGATGGCCGTTGTTGAGGCGTGACCGTTAAGAGGGGTTCCACCGTATTTCCTCAATTTCTTCCCACCCTCGAATAGATCCCGCACTACACATGCGAGCTCTGCTAAGCAAAATTAACCCCACCCTCGAATAGTGCCCGCACAATGCAAAAGTTTGATTACATGACTCACACCGCGGCACGGAGGATGGTCTAGTGCACTGCAAAGCCTGGAGGGGTGGCAACTGATGCCGCAGCAGAGATCTCGGCTGAGACAGCCGCACTCATTGCTGGCAGCAACGAGGACCTCATGTCGTAGCAGAGCGCACGCATGCTAGCACTCTAGACTGGGTGCTGTTTACACTCCCCATCATCTAGCACTTGTCCTAGTCTCGTCCCCAGACCCCACCCTCTCACGAGGAGAAACGGTCTTGTGAACCAAGTTCAATTTCTTGGGCTAGCGCACTCTTTTGTGACAGTGTAACTTAGCAACGTTCAAGCCAACAACCCACTTAAAAAAGTATGGATACTCAAATGGATACTCAAATGGAGACATAAAAAGTTTTCTGTTGCAAGGGAATTGCTACGTAATAATTACTGATCTTGCAATCTTATTGGTCATTACCGCTTTGGGTACTAAGCCCAAGAAATTCGACTTCGTTCACCAGACCCTTTCTCACTGGGAGCACCCACGGGGCCTGGTACAGACTCCATTTATCACTAGGCAGGACCTAGAAGTGTGTGCAATTTGGCCAACATGTCTTGTTTGTTACTTATCTGTGTGCACAACAAATTGCAATGTAGTTAGTTAACACATGTAGGTATATAGACAACAGGCAGAACAAGAAAGATCGTGTCTACAGACGAATATCTAGACAAATGTCTAGACGCCCTTTAATTATTTCATTGTTCTACTTGTATCTTGATGATGTAACCCCCTACAATAGAGTGATAAATTCTAGAACTTTCCATGACTGCCTCTATTAATAGCTCCCTGTCTAAGAAAGGAGCAGTTTGGCTGTTACAAGACCAAGCTCAAGTTGAAATGGTTTCTCTTTCTTGTGCAGATGTGGATGAGCTCTGGCACATCGCTATGAAGGATGTGATAGTGAGTGTCATTTCTTTACGCACCTGTGAATGTTGTACCCCACTCCCCCACTCCCCCCCCTCCCCCCCCCCCCCCCAAGACATGGGAGGGGTATTGTAGGGGGCTTGCATGATCCCCAATAGTCAGAGAGACTTGATAGCCTCTGAAGGCACCTCAAAAACAGCAATGTTTTCGTATACTGCATAGTTACACTGTATGTGTCAAATTCCCAATAATCTCCCACCTTCTGCAAGCTAGGGGGACTGATTATAGGGGGGGGGGGAGCAATTGACCCCACATGGCTCCACTATAGCCCATACTGGGGGGGGGGGGAGGCAATTGACCCCCACATGGCTCCACTATAGCCCATACTAGGAGGGGGGAGGGGGGGGGGGGCAATTGACCCCCACATGGCTCCACTATAGCCCATACTAGGAGGGGGGGGGGGGGGGGGGGGGGGGGGGGGGGGCAATTGACCCCCACATGGCTCCACTATAGCCCATACTGGGGGATAGTAGGCCATAACATTGTAGGCACATTTCAAGGTTAGCTACGTATCACCAAGTTTGACGCACTGTAGCACTGAGCTTACACTAATAATGGTACTCATATATACACACTATTAGTGGCCAGACCCCACGCGAGACTAACACACTAATAGCTGATACGTCCATGAAGCACATATGAGCCCCACCCCACCTAGTGTGTTAGTCTCGCGTGGCCAGACCCAACGCGAGACTAACACACTAATAGCTGATACGTCCATGAAGCACATATGAGCCCCACCCCACCTAGTGTGTTAGTCTCGCGTGGCCAGACCCAACGCGAGACTAACACACTAATAGCTGATACGTCCATGAAGCACATATGAGCCCCACCCTAACCAGCACTACTAACACAGCACTACTAACACCCAACCTTCTTTAGTACATGGTGTCATCACATGCGCTCTACTACACCTCCTATTTTATTTGTTTTTGTTTGTTTTACCCGCAGGGAAGGGATGCATACGAGAGACGTTTTGAGGGGAAGGAGGGGATGGGACGCTACTATGTCGGGAAATTTAAGAAATGCTACAACTGCAAACAGAAAGGCCACACGGACAAAGAGTGTCCTCACCCCAAGGTATGTATGTATGCTCTCAAGAGCGCACAAGAGTGAGACGTTTGAGTAAGAGCGTGTAACTCCAATAGAAGCCCGTAGTTTGCTGCATTGGACCACGATAATTTGCAAGCACTCCAGCCTTCAGACCTTGGACAGAAAGTGCAAGAGTCTTGCATGAGTTGTATCTGTTCTCTGCAGCGTCACCGGACGTGCTACCTGTGTGCTGCGTTGGACCATGTTAGTTCCAACTGCCCCCAAGATCTGTGCTCATACTGCTACCGACCCAAACACAGAGGAAGGGTGAGCCCTGCATGCCCCCATTCCAGACCACTTTGGATTAGGCTTAACACAATGTTGAAAGCTATAGTCTCATTCCCAGACCTTTGCCACCTCCAGTATTTGATCGGTTCCAGTATGTAAAGGAGGGGGAGACTGGTAATGTCCAGTAGACACAAAAAGACACAAGAATTGAATGACAGCTTTCTAAAGATGTGGAGGGCCTTGCTCATAAAGCGTGATGAATAAGGAACAGTTTTGATAGTGCAGTCACAATACAGTACACAAAAATGGTAGTCCTCTGTCGCATTCAGTAGATCCATCGGCGTGGAGTTAAATAGTGAGGGGTCCATTGTGTCAACTTGCACTGAACATCAGAATTTTGAAGATGTTACATCACTCATTAGTGACATACTGTAAATTTGGGAGATTTTTGTTGGAAAAATTTTTGTGTTGAAAATTTTCGTAGGGTCGGCAACACGAAAATTTCCCGATTTACGGTAATATTGCCGTATCAGCTTGCTCAGGCACAACCCCACAATGCTCTACATTTTCTAGTTAAAGATATTGAGCAAGTCTTTTTCCTTCACTGGGATATTGTTTGGTATTCGCGTGCTGATCAATGGTTCCACTTTTTCTCTCTCACACAGTCCTGTGGTGTGCCATGGGCGAGCCCAAAAACTCAGTGTAATCGCTGCTTCATGACCGGCCATCATGCATCAGTGAGTACGGGTAGCTGTTGTGGGTCCACATGTGCGATTAATACCCTCATTCCCATGCCTACCCTAACCTCATTCCCATGACTACCCTAACCTCATTCCCATGCCTACCCTAACCTCATTCCCATGCCTACCCTAACCTCATTCCATGACTACCCTAACCTCGTTTCCATGCCTATCCCAGCCTCATTCCCATGCCTACCCCAGCCTCATTCCCATGCCTACCCCAACCTCATTCCCATGACTACCCTAACCTCGTTCCCATGACTACCCTAATCTCGTTCCCATGACTACCCTAACCTCGTTCCCATGCCTATCCCAGCCTCATTCCCATGCCTACCCCAGCCTCATTCCCATGCCTTCCCTAACCTCATTCCCATGACTACCCTAACCTCGTTCCCATGCCTACCCCAGCTTCATTCCCATGACTAGTGTCATTCCTACACCTCATTTCCATACTTACGTAGCTTTGTTCTTAAACTACATATCATCCTCCATTTTGGGAGAGCCTGATGGAAAAGACAGGAAAGGCCTGCAAATATTATCCACGGAAATGACCCCAGGTGACACAAGATGAACATGTGGGGGGGGGGGGGAGGGGTGCAGAATGTTTAATGCACTACATACTGGCACTAAGTGCTGTTTATCCATTACAGATCTGCCCTGACCAGTGGCGACAGTTTCACAATACAACGGTAAGGAGAAGCAGAGAGAGAGGGTGAAAGAGAGTGGGGAGAAAGAGATTAAGGGAAGGGGGTGGGGAGGGGAAAATGAAAGAGGAGGAGATAGAGAAAATGGGAGGAGCTAGGTGGGGTAGGGGGAATGAAAAAGAGAGGGGAAGAAAATGGAGACTAGGAAATGGAAGTTTGAGAGGAAAAAGGGCTTGAGGGAGATGGTAAAGAAATGAAGGGTGTGACCTGGAGAGAGAGAAGGTGGGAGGGGGGGAGGGTGAGGGTGGAAGAGAGGAAAATGGAAAACAAAAGTAGAAGAGTGAAAAATAAAAAGGAGAGACAGAAAGGGAGGCAAGAGACGGGAGAGAGTGAGGAAGACAAAGAAGCAGTGGGAAAAAAGGGAGAAAAAGGAGAAAGACTAACCTTCCACATGTGTCAAACTATCAATCACTTGTTACCCACTAAACCAAGTTACAGTTGTTGACGTCACGTGTTCATTTTCTCTCCAGTATGCAGACAGACATCTGGTGATGTTTCGTGCAGCAGACCAAAGACAGAACAAGCATGTGTTTTGCTACAACTGCGCTCAGAAGGGACATTTCGGCTTTGTAAGTCGCATGCACTGTGTGTACATCTAGTTCTCCTTCCTTTCTGTCTCATCCCCAGACCCCCCCTTCAATACTCCAGACCCCTCTTTGGAGGGGGGTCTGGGAACGACACTACTTCCTATCTCACTGTGTACTTAGAAACACACATGAATTTCCATTCCCATTCCAAGTGGTGATTTCTATCCAGCATTGCCACACATAAAAACGAATGTGGTCTCATTCCCATTCCATATGATGAAATACTGGAGCCTGGGAATGTGACTGTGTTGACATACATAATGTGTAGGCTAGTCTTGTTTCCAGGCCTTGGCTGCCTTCAGTATTTGACTGCTTCCAGTTGCAATCTGGGAGATCTTGTCACGTGGTGGTGTAATGTCGGCAGAAGGTAGACACATTGGTGGTGTAATGGGGGGGGGGGGGGGGGGGGGGGGGTATTTGTCCAAGGACTGGAAGCCAGAGTGTTTGCAAGGCAGCGATAGCACAGCTGGTTGTACCCTCTGGTATCACTCCTCGTGTGTGTCTACCTCCTGTTCAAAGCCTTCTCCCTCCATATTAACACACTGGAAGCAACCACATCCTGGAGGTGGGAAAGGCCAAGAACAGTCCACTCTAAAACGTGAAGTATTTTCAATACAAAAGTTTTCAAATTTTCAGTATATGGCCTGTCACATCAAACCTGGTTCGTGGTAATGAATGCGTTTGGTCTAAAGTATTAAGTCACTTTCGAACAGTTTACAAGCAAATGTTGGGATTCAGCAACCACTGTTGCAATTGACTTACCAACTAAATGCAACCCTTGAACGGTTCTTGTTAGGAATCTGACGTGTGGGAGAGGGAGTGACCCCAGCACCCTAGCTCTAGGTCAGAGCATGTAATCAGAGTATTGCACAACCCAATGTTCTAATAATAAGGCAAGCCAGAACGTTTAAAGCTTGCAACATTCCCTTTAAAAGGGGTTCTACTGCCCGCTTCCTCTCCACACCTCCCAAATCAGCCCAAGAATTTTAATTGCTTATTTTACGTCACTAAATTGTCTGCGGCAGGATTAAGGCTGTTAAGGCACTTTCAGGATTGTCAATTTCCCTCACGTAATTTATGCATAGCTTGAATTCTTCAAAGGGCTTCCTTCAGGGAGTTTAGTAATATGTGGAAATTACAGTGCACCCTTCCTAATTAATGCACAACAGAAGCCTAGCTGTATCTCTGTTACTATTTCTAGTAACGTTACTAAATATAGATTTATAGCTGTGTAATAATGTTCCTTAGCTATGTGATGCTCATACCTAATCAAATTTACGCATTAATCTTGTGCGCTCTTACAGCTTGCCTCCACCATAGTAGCCTTTGCTGCATGGGACCATGAGTCCAATTTATAACGGATTTTTTTTTCTTTAATGAAAGTTTGATGCACAACCAAGGATGCATACAGGATTGACAAAGTAGCTAGAAGCTAATAATAAAGCCGATCCAGAAGCAACCAAACAAATAGAGAAGGATAATACAGGAAAACAATCATATATAGACTTAATAGAGCCAAGATGAAGATGAAGTAGCTAGGGGCAGGAAAGCATGTGGATAAAGAAATGAACAATGGTATGAAACAGGAGAGAAAAAAGGCACTAGCAAAAAAAAAAGCACAGATTCTGTTGTCATATAACTACTTGGTCATTTTATAGTCAGAAGAAGATATTACATGTAATTACATGTAGGGTCAACATACATACATAGCCGTTAGTCTTGCAAGCCATAACTCTTTGCAATAGAAGGATCTGGTCACATTGCAACCATAGGGTTTAACATGCTGAAATGTTGGCTGGAAAAATTGTTTCCCCTTCCTTGTGTGCAAGTGTATCACCGCACCAAGCTGGAAAGACACTTGTTTTAACTTTTGGGTGTCCGATTTTATCATTGACATGCATGCAAGCATGACCTAGCCCCACTCAACACCAGCTATGAGTAGAGAGGATGGTTATCTGTTACCAACTTGAGCTCGGAAAATAGCTCGGCAAGTTATTTTTCGAGCTCAAGTTGGTAACAGATAACCTTTCTCTCTATTTATGAAGCAGCCAACTGAGAAGCCACTGAAAGACCAGCTATGAGATGTGTTTTAACTTTGGGGGGGGGGGGGGGGGGGGGGGGGTGACCTTCTTAGGGAGTGCATTTAACTAGTGATGTAACTTTTCTACCTCTTGTACCTCTGTCTCATGTTACAGGAATGCACAAAGGATCGAATGAAGTTCTCTCCTCTTCCGCACTTACCACTCATTGCCAAGTACGATGCTGAGTGGCCTCCAAGATGGTTCTACAGGAGCAGAAGAGTTGATGATATGACCAACAAGCAAAGTCCTTTGAAACGCAGCGTGTCCTACAATAGTTCACAGCTTCCTCCGAGCAAGAGACCGAGGGAACAGGGTCATGTTCACCGAGATCGCACACAATCTGATCAAAGGAGGTTAGACAGAAGGCTAAGCACTCCCCTCCCCCACTCATCCATGGAGTCATCCCGTCCACCTCTTCTGGACCCACCTCCCGGGTTTTATGACAGCTTCAGTTCTCCATTAGCACCTGAGAGGAATCTTTATATGCCTCCTCGTGCTCCTGCATCTCCCCCCATTTCAAGGTATGGGCTGTGTTTACTGAAAATAACCTTCTCCCAGGCCATCTCCTATTAATGGCCTGTGTATGAGGCTGAATATATATGGCCTTGGATCAACAATACATCCTTGCAGCTAACTTGAATTTGTCGCGCGTGCACACACACACGTGCACACACACACGCACACACACACACACACACGCACACACGCACTCACACACACACACACACACACACTCACGCACGCACCCACCCACCCATGCACACACACACACACACACACACACACACACACACACACACACACACACACACAATTATATGCAGACATGAAATGGATCCTCCCAGGAGGGCTTTCTCCGACCCTCGGTCATCCTCCCGACTACACGAGAGGCACTATCCCAGAGAACCTCTACCACGCCTAAAAGCACACCATGACCATTTGCATGAAGAAGAGGATTATCCAAGGACACCTTTTGGCCCATCTCGGGCAAAAAAATCCCACCATGCTGACAGAGAAATGGACAGATCTCATGGCAGATCTGACCGTGCTCTCCTCCCTCCTCCAATCGAACACAGGCGACATTCAGATATCAGTGATAGAAGAAGGTTTTCAGAGAGCAGTGACAGGAGATTTTCAGACAATAGAGTCTCAAGAAGATTTTCTGATTTCAGCGATAGAAGTTTTTCAGATTTTAGTGACAAGGCATTAGGCTTTGAAAGAACCGAATTGTTCAACCAAGAAAGATACAATGTGCACCCTGACGATGATGGGTATTTACGTTCGGAGAGAGGGTTTAGAGGGTCGCAACACGCAGCAAGAGTTGCACACACCATTAATCACGATCTGATGAAGAGAAGAAACAGTTATAGATATTAAATTATGGTTATATCACATGTAGAGTCATTTTTCTTTACCTCCGAAGTAACGGCTTTTCTCTTTTTTTTTTGTTTTTATCAGCACTTTGATCTGTCAACGCACTTATTTATATTATTTATTATCCTCATTCTCAATATCTCGACCTAGCTGCAATGGCCTCATGCCTAGCCGCAGCCCAGCTAGGCTGAACCGCTTTCAGTATGCAAAAACAGAGGGTTGCATCAACCTCCGTTTAGTGCTAGTGATCAGACTGAATGGTGGGAAGGTATGGGATAGTCTCGTGGGCTGGCCTGCGAGACTAGGTATGGGAATCAAGCTATAACAATCATACTTTATACAATACCAGGTAATTGTTTGTGGTGACTGCATGTGCGTGCATGTACTAATATAGTTCCCAGGCCTTCCAACTGTCCAGTTGATCGTTTAAGCAATTGCAATCAAAGCTGGACAGTGGAATCAAAGTCCTGCATGTGTGATGTTCATCACACCACCTGTAACCACTATGCTATGGCTTCTTACATAGTTTATACTCAAAATTTGGGGTGCATGGGAGGATTAAGGGCTAGGTGAAAAGAATACTGGTACGAGACTGTTGTCCAAATAAGCCTCTATTCTTGGGTGTCTTGCAATCTGCCACGTGTTAGATGAATCTCTTAATTCTCTTCTATGCTGCAGCTGGCCAAAATCATGGATCACGGCCTCTCCTGTTGATAGCATTACAGTCAGAGCCCCGCCCTCCGAGCCAGGTCTAGTCGAATTATCCAAGTCTCGTTCCGGTTTAAGAGTTCGGGTTTGGGAACAGGACTAGACGTTGTCATGGTCTTGTGACGCTCGCTAACCCCGCCTTCCTTATTTTCTCTCTGTGCTTCGACCTTGAATGACTGCTTTCCACCTCACCTGTCACGCGTGATGAAGCGAAGATCAGAACACGGAAGGTTAGCATTTTATTAGTGCAATAACGTATGCCTCTACAGTCGCTTAGCGCTTAGTGCAGGAGGACTGTGGGCGTGTGCCATAACCAAATTATGGCAGCAGCGGGTCTAACACTGGTAGACTAAGAGTAGTTGGCTAGAGGCCCAGTCAACCACAGTTGTTTTCAGTATAATTGGGCTATTAAACACCCCCATAGAAGAGCCTTAATTGTGTCCTGGGGGTTATCTTAAACTTAATTGCATCTGAGGGGTTGAGAGTGAAATTTAGTGATGTCCAGGGGGTATTTTGAGCATTTTTAATGATGTCTAGAGGGAAATTTTAATTGTGTCTAGAGGTAAGACAGAGTCTTAACAATGTCTTGAGAGTTATGTTCAAATTCACTCTTCTATGGGGGTATACGATTAATGGAATAGCCAATTTGCACGTTTTTACCCTCCCTTTCCTATCTGTGAAACCAAAAGCAATCTGTACCAAGACTAGCTTCATGAGCTTTGAGGCTAGCACTTAATTTGGTCCAAGGCCAGTAGTTCTTTGAGATGGACAGTAGTTGGTTTGTGTGTTGTGTGTGGGGGGAGGGGGGAGGGGGGGGATCTCAGAACCTGACCCATTTTTGAGGAGGTTTGGTTTCAAGATAAGGCGAGGGCAGATTATAACCGTCAAGTTATCTTTGCAACTAGCTGCAGGTTCCCAGCTTACCTCGTCTTACTGCTGGCCTTGTTTGGCCTGGCTTTCTACACTCTGTGGCTCCATCCATCTTTTGTTTCCATGGTGATCTTCACCACATCACCCACCACCGCCCCCTCACCAGATGCGAAACAAGGAGCAGGCCACAAGCCACCATCATTCACTATCCTCTCATCAGAAGTGAAGCAAGAACCATACCACGTCCACAAGCCATCATCCCAGCCCAACACCTCACCGCTAGATGTAAAGCAGCAAGCAAGCCAAACCCACAAACCCTCACTACCAAACACCCAACAAGGATCACACCGTCACAGGCTCCCCTCACACACCACCCCCTCACTATCAGACGTCAAGCAAAAACTCCACAAGCCAGCCAACACAGACGACTCCTCCCTGGCCACACTGCTGGCTAGTCTCAAGTTCAACAACTATGGCTTGGTTGAGAGCAGTGACCAGTTTGTCATGCAAGACATACCTTGCAGGTACGGCTGAAATGTGTTTTAACCTTTTAACCTTGTGAGCCCCCACAACTCAACCAAAAGTGTGTGTGTGTGTGTGTGTGTGTGTGGGGGGGGGGGGGGGGGAATGCACATTGTTGTCATCTAGATTTGTGCTCAGTAGACAGGGGGAGTGGTAATAGTCAATGGGAGATGTAGTTCTGTCCTCTCGATAGTGCTAGACTCAGAGCTTCATTTGGGAGAAGGGAGGGAAGGGAGGGGGGGGCCGTGATACACTTTAGAAGTTACAAATGTTCCCAGGCCTGACACATGTACACATGTAGCACATACCTGTAGTGTAAACCTCTCCAATATAGACCCGCTTGGGACCAAATAATATTGTCCGGATTAGTGAGATATTCTTATTTCAAGGGGGGGAAATATGTATACACGTAATTTGGGACTCAGACAAGTGTCCTGATTAACTAGGTGCCCTTATCTCAGGGGTGCCCTTATCTCAGGGGTGCCCTTATCTCAGGGGTGTCCTTTAAAAGGGGGTTCCACGTAGTATGAAATATCACATGAGGCCTGGGAACCAGCTCATGTCAAAATCTTAACACACAACTTTGAAGAACCCCTCTTGACAGTTTTTCTACTTAAATTGAAGCTCTGGCTAGATTATTTTTCTCCAAACCCTGATACAGGTATCTTGAGTCTCAGTACGTGAGTGGACCATACTTGGGCTGGGCTGACCTGGATAAAAGTCCTTACCTGTACCGTGATGTGGAAGGAGATCTGTTGAGTCCCCCGAAGGGTATGAGGAGTGCTGTCCCATTGGGAGGTAAGTGTGAGACATGATCAGTAAATGGGTCACATGACTATAACAGGATGTGGTTACTAAAGTGGGTGTGGTCACAAGAGTGGATGTGGTTACTAGAGTGGGTGTGGTCACTAAAGTTGGTGTGATTATGATAGCCCTTGGAGGGGTGGTTCTCCATGTCACCATTGCTTAGGTTACATCATCATGACATAATGACTATTGTAGAGTTATTCTTCATATACGTACCATTCGTTACAATACGTCATATAAGTACTGTTTGACATTGCGTAATGTTGGTGCGTTAAAGGTAGTGAATTTGCACTGCAGTCGTCAGCAGTGCGTTGTAGCCGAGTGGTCAGGGCGTAGTATTACAGTTAGGGTTAGGGTCAGGGCTAGGGCCAGGGAATTGGATTTTTCCCCTCTTTTTTTGTTTTTCTCTGTGTTAAAGCGTGACAAAAGAACTTTGTCGTGACACGGTGTAATAACTCCACAATAGTCATATTGTCATGATGATGTAACCTAGGCAATGGTGACATGGAGAACCAACCCCTCAAAGGGGAGGGGTGGGAAGAGAGGCCAGGATACAGAGAAGGTTGAGCTTTTGTCGCTTTGAGGTGCAGTACTATAAATACAGACGGTGATGGTTTTAGCTTTTCATTTTGCCAGTGGCCACTAACTGCCAGCATTCTTCCTCTTTCTAACAACTGCACTTGAAAAATTGAAGGGAGCTCTCTCCACCGTTTTGTGTACCTGGAAACAAGGCTGCAACTTTATACGATGAGGCATTACACACCTTAGTAAGATATATTTACCGACTTCACTAGCAGTCAGTATTCTTCTTCTTAGGCATATCTACCGGCTCCTTTGAGCTTAGAGCAGACGGCACGTTCCATGAGTGGACCATCTTCAACCAGTACCCAGCTGGTGCAGCTAAGATCCAGGTGATTGATGATGTCTTCCTGGGAGTGAGGACGGCCACAGCTGATGGGAGTGTGGCAGTGGTATTGCAGACACACCCCAATGACACCCGGCTACCTGCAGTGGAGAGCCTGCAGTACCAAGGTACTGTGCACTGTTCACACTGCCTCAGTATTCATGTGATATCAGCATTATCCTCCTCCTCCTCCTCCTCCTCCTTCTCCTCCTCCTCCTTCTTCTCCTCCTCCTCCTCCTCCTTCTTCTCCTCCTCCTCCTCCTCCTCCTCCTCCTCCTCCTCCTCCTCCTCCTCCTCCTCCTCCTCCTCCTCCTCCTCCTCCTCAATCTCCTCCTCCTCCTCCTCCTCCTCCTCCTCCTCCTCCTCCTCCTCCTCCTCCTCCTCCTCCTCCTCCTCCTCCTCCTCCTCCTCCTCCTCCTCCTCCTCCTCCTCCTCAATCTCCTTCTCCTCCTCCTCCTCCTCCCCCCCCCCCCTCTCCTTCCTCTGCTCTCATTCTCTATAATTACAGGGGCACACCCCACCTCTAGGCTGGATGTCAGGGACAGCAGACTCCCTCTTGACATCTCTATCCGTGCCTACCCTCATTACAAACTCAATGACATGAACACCTCCGCCACACCAGCAGTTGCCTTCACTGCAGTAGTACACAATCCTCTGAATGAGAATGTCAATGCTTCCCTCCTCTTCAACCTGCCACTGGGTGTGGAGCCAAACACACAACGAGTCGAGTCACAGATGGCCTCTCCTATAATCCAGAGTAACCCAAGCTCGTCCCTGGGACAGCATCAAGCTTCGTCTCATCTGGACTGTTTCAGTGACTGCAAAAATCTCAATTCCTGCTTGTCCTGGTCGTACGATCCTACCAACCAGATGTGCTCTACATTTGAGGATGTTCGACTGAATGGCCACAAAGATGGCTCCTATTCAGGCATTAAGGTAGCTAAGTTTACTACCTGCGCTGCGTAGCATATACATTACAAGTTGATAGAGCACTAATTTTCATCTAAATTTGTGTAAACTACATATTGAAAAAATCATAAATACTGTACCATCTGCAAAAAAAACATCAATTTATGGGTTTTTTCAATACATAGTAACAACTACAGTGAATGTGATATTTCTGTATCCCTAGTCTCATACCCAGGCTGGTGTACAGACTGGGTATGAGGCTGTGTACTCCCAACTGTTGATACACTCAGGACCAGCGATGATTAGGCGTTTGGGTGATTTTCTCTCTTCACTTCCTCCCTCCATCCCTCCCTCCCTCCCCCCTCCTCCTTCCCTTCCTTCCCTCCTCCTTCCCTCCATCCCTCCCCCCCTCCTCCTTCCCTCCCTCCCCCCCTTCCTCCCCCCCCCCTTCTTCCTTCCTCTCTAGGGAACATGGTCAGTTGTTGACAACTGCATTATTCTGAATCGTGATACTCCCGGCTCTCCAGCAAATGGAAACATCTCCCTCTGTGTCTTCTCAGATCAACAGGTACGTTACAAACTGGAGTTAGTTGTGACAGTGGCCATCACAGTTTGAAAAACTTTCCCTCCATTTTTGTAATAAAAGATACTCATTTTAATTCAAGTTGCTCACAGTGGCAGTGGAACAGAAATACGATCGGAGGGGCTGGCGTGAGAGGCTCCAAAGCAGCCAATTATCCACATGAAGCGTTCGCGTGCGAAGGTTCCCCCCCCGTTCTGCCACCCTTGGTCGCTCATGTACAGTTGATATGAGAGTTAAAGGAACCCAAAATGTGTCTTTTTTTAGACAATTGGCGAAACTAGGAAAAGTTTCTTTCATCACTGTTCCCCCTTTCTTTCTTCTCCTGTCTACTTCTCTCCCTGTCTCACCTCCCCCCATACATGTATGTGTATCTCTCGCGTTCTAATTCTCTTGCTCCATTCTCTCTTTCACTTCATTTACAGATGACACCATCATTTGGCACCGCTGATGATTCTGTCACACTCTGGCAACAGTTTGAATCAGAAGGCCGGTTGCCAGGAGCCACAAAGGGCAGCTACGTGACGGGGGCTACCTCAGCCACTGTGAGTCTCGGTCCAATGGAGACGGCTGAGGTCACCATTGTGTTGGGCTGGTTCTTCCCTGATAGGGACTTCCTGGGCCTCCCTGTCGGTCAGTACATTGTGCATGTAAATACTTAGCCAATACTGTCATAATGAAACAAGTACATGTACACATGTATATGTTTGGATTTACTTTATGCTTCCATGCAGGTAACTTCTACAGCCATCTTGTCAGTGACTCGGTCAACGCAGCCAACCTTCTTGGAAAGAACCTCAAGTCTGCAGTGGGGGACATTCAGGCACTCCACAGACCGTTCTTTGACTCCTCCTTGCCAGACGTGATGCAAGACATGCTCATCAACAGTCTCTCCCACATAAGGTACCAATATTACCTCACCAACAGTCTCTCCCACATAAGGTACCAATATTAGCCTTACCTCACCAACAATGTCGATTCTGACATGTCACAAAGAGAATACATGTGCCGTGATTTGAGTGTGTGAAATTTGTGTAAGGGCGTGTAACACCAAACCAGTCAGAATTTACCACCAGTACTAAAAATAGCAAGATGTGTAGACATAGCCATTGTTGCTAAGCGAGTGACCAGGTGTTCTATTTTTACAACACTTTTGACTGGACTATGGGCTTATATTGGAGCTGCACACTCTTACTCTAGCCGCCCGTTCTTGTTATTAATAAAAGGTCTTTTTTAGAAACAAGCTTTCAAGTTTTTTGTGATCTCATTTCCAAACACTAAATCTCCTCACATGTACATGTACTTTCATTTAATGCTCAGGTCTGCCTTCTGGCTAGCTGATGGGAGGTGGAGACAGTGGGAGGCATACGACTGTACCAATGTTGGTGAGTATTATAATGACAATCACAGATCGCTTCATAACTGTAGCTTGCTGCATACCTCTGCTCTGCCTTCTGTGAAGAAGCTGCTCTCATAGCACCTTGCTAAATAGCTTTTCCAAGCTCACGATTGCGAAAGCCAAAGGAAGAAGATGTGCCTTGTCACAGCATTGGCAGTTGGCTATGAGTTGCTATGAAATACACACGAGTTGAAGATTCTAAGATCACGGACCTACAGAATAAGCAGGATAACCCAGGCCACACCAATACACCATTTCCTATGGTCCTCTTTGTGCACTATTCATTGTGTGTGTCTATAAAGAGTCTATCATCCCAGAAGGTCTCTCACCCTCCAAGAAAGTGGGTCTTGTTTGATAGACCCTCACTTTTCTGGAGGGTGAGAGATCGTCTTGCTTGATAGACTACCTCATGTACCCTCCCCAACAGTCCATGTATCTCTCCCTCTATAGACTCTGTCCACAATGACGGTGAGCGTCACATCCCGTACATCACCATCTTCCCAAACTCAACCATCAACAAACTCTACGCCTGGGCCAAGTTCCAACTGCCCAACGGCATGATCCAGGAACAGCTGAGATGTGGCTGTGAGGACATTCCCCTGGAACCTCAGGTCAGCCTCTCTGTCTGGCTGTGGGGAGGGGCTCGACTGTACATGTACATGTAACACTGTAACTGAGGCCGGTAATGCCGCAGTCTTAAGGCCAGTGGTTGTTGCATAGACTCGTCTCATCTGATCCTGTTTCTGGTGAAACTGAAAAATGAAAGTGAAATTTACATAAATATTTTTTAGTTACAGTATGTGTACAAAACCATGATTGTGGTCCTTAAGATCTTCCTAATTCCTTTTGTTAGTCCTTTTCTTGCTTCCAATATTCAAGCAACCCGATGATAATTTGATACGGCCTAAAGCAACAATACATGTATGTATGTATGTCAAGAGCGCATAAGAATGGGCGACTAGAGTAAGAGCGTGTAACTCCAATAGAAGCCCATAGTCAGGGCAGAATTTCCCACCAGTACTAAAAATAGAACTCTGATCACATGCACGCATAGCAACATTAACATTTTACACAGCCTGCGCAGTATGTGTTACTATTTTTAGTACTGGCGGGAAATTCCGCCCTGTTGCAATTTTTACGTCGTTACACGCTCTTACTCTAGTCGCCCGTTCTTATGTGCTCTTGGTATGTATGTGTCTGTCTGTTCAACAGGAGGTGGAGTTTGGGTGTGGTCGTGTCATGTCTGACGTCTCCTCCATGTTCATTGTCTACCTGCTGGAGTTACAGACGTGGTACCAGAACACCTCAGTCACCTCGGCCGTCCTTCGAGACCTGTGGCCCCATGCCAAGCGTGCTGCTGAGTGGCAGATGAACATTAGCTCCATCGATGGCATCCCACCTTACCTGGTCAACACCTATGACTATCTTGGGTTGCATGCATATCGACACTCCACATACAGTGCTGCATTCCACCTGTTGGCCATGAAGGCAGCAGAGAAGTTAGCTTATCAAATAGGTGAGCTTACATGTAGATAGTGAGCTCCTTTAGGATAACCTCAGAATCCCACAAATTTACTAATGGACTCCTTTCTGATCATGTGCTTAATTAATACCTTTCCAAAGACTAGCTATGTATAATGTATTGATGTCACTCACTAACATCGACCTCCAGAGTGTGCACTAATTATAGCCTGGGAGCTGTTACTTAAGCTACATTGTAGATTTTATTTTTCATGCTCGAGAGAGGATAAAAATTTTCATGCTCAAGGGAGGGTAGCTTAGGAATCACTTGTAGCCGGAGGCTGTTGGGGTGGCTTTTATTAGACCTACTGCATTTTTGACTTGTGTTGCTGTGAAATAACATTGGCAATAAAATGCTATTGCCCAAACACATAAGTTTGTTTACATTTTGGATAATTAGGTTTATTAGTACTTAATCTTTACCAGAAAAATTAGGACACCTTGATACATATGGTCTTTCAATATCGGATTCCACTGTATATGCAGTATTTTACCCACATCTTCAATTTTGTGTTGAAGGTGACACCAAGTTTGCTGCAAGTTGTCATGAAGCATTCCTAGAAGGGCAAGCAGCGTTGGATTACTTCCTGTGGAACGAGACAGCTCAGTACTACAATGCATACACAAACACAGGCTTTGACTATGACAAGTTTGTTAATGCAACTCACTTGAAAATATGTGGCACTTCAGATAAGGTAGCTCGTGCTGATAGCAAGGAGGGTGCACGAGGAGGGAAGGACCCTGAAGGACGGCCATGTGTGGAGGGAGACCCAACAACTCCTGGTGCCATTATGACAGACAGCTTCTACTCCCAGGTGCAGTTAGTAGAGATAAAGTAGGGAGTAATGATATTGCTCTCTGCCTTTTAGTTAAATCTTACACAAAACATTTAGTGCCAGATTCTTGCTGAGTGTAAATCACATCATAATTATTATGTCCCCGCAGGTCTTGGCTTACTCACTTGGACTGGGCACACTTGTACAAGATGAGAAAAAACTCATGCTCCACATGAAGGCAGAGCTAGATCACAATGACAGTCCTTATGGACTACTGGTAATGACAGGTATGAACCAGACGTGTACACTGCTAGTGGTCACGATTTACATAACTTGTGTGCTATTGACTTGTGTGTTCAGGACGCTTCCCCTATCCTGGTCCTGATACTGACAACGCTGTGTGGATGATGGGAAACCCAAACTGGGGCACCATCAACCTCCATCTTGGAGAGGTACGTACTAACTTATTTTCTTTCTTAGTGACTGTTGTCTCACCATGTTCAGGAATGATGACATTTGCTTTCTTAGAAATTTGTAATTTGTCCCATTCATGTTGCTAAATTTGTAATTCGTCCCATGAAGCACATCTTCGTATTGCTAGAAACCTACTGTTATACCTCTCAGGGAGTATCTACTACAGCAACATGCATGATTCTCATACTGTGTGAGCGCACAAAGTAGAATTCAGACCTTAAGTCACATTTGATTATAAAACAGGTTTCCAAAATAAATATATAACACATTCATACACACTGACTCATCTACTTTAGGACACTGAAAAGGCTCTTGAAGTTGCCTTGAAGGCATACGGACGGTGGTCCTTAGTGTTCCATGATGAGTGGAATGTTCCTGGTGTTTTAGGAGGCATCGGGTACACAGTTGACGGGTCCAGAGTTGACGGCCAGACGTACTTCACTAGCCATTACGGCTTCTACATGTCCTCGTGGCACTTAGTCATGGGCCTCTCTGGACAACTCGCTAATGTGACTGAAAAGTCGCTTACCTTTGCACCAAGACTGGATCCACCCTACAGCTTACCTGTCATCCTGCCTGCCGTCTGGGGACATCTACAAGCTGATATCATCAACAACGCATCAGTGTCGTACACTGTAGGCCTCGAGTTTGGTCGTTTAGAGTTGTCTCATCTTGCTGTTCTTGGGTGCAATTACCCAACTCTACCAGCCACACTGATATCCTCTCACTCCTTAACTTGGCTCTGTCCTTTGTAGAAAGAGATGCAAACAGTGTATTTATTATTTTTGTATTTTCACTGTATTTTCACTGTATTTACTTTCATACAAGGATGCATCATAATTGTGACGTGTTGGTTGGTAAGAGCTCTTGTTCTAACCACCTACATGTAAGAATGGTGAATTTTCTAGCAGTATTTAATGTCTATATGTGAGTGGTTCAAGTAAAATTCAAACTTTGTCATTTGACTCAAGTTCTATGATTTACAGCAATGGAAAGACAGCTCTCAGGTTATTGAAGTTTGTTTTCTTCATCTACAAACATGCAGGTATAAAACTAACTATTACCCAGTGAGTGTTAGCCACACCCACCTTAAGTGACACGTGATTCATGAATATCATTAATGTTTGAATTTTACTTGAACCACTCACATGTTGTTTGTGGCTGGCAGAAACACACTCTATACTTCAACAGACAGACCAAGACTTTTGTACACAGACTTACTCAGAATCCACAAACATACACTTGTATAGTACATTCCAATGCCATCACAATACACATTGAATAATCTTACAACACGCACATTTACACACACAAAGTCTCAGTCTGATACAGTAAGGATTCGTTCTAACTATGCACCTAAATTTTGCCCACGGACGTACTGATTCACAGTAGAGGGGGTTGATCCTGGTTGAACTCATGTCAAGCTCCATCACTGGTGTGGAGCTTCACCCCCAAGCTTGACTTGAGTTCGGCTGTTCAGATATATCTACGAGTCTTGCTGATTGTAATAACCCTCAAAATGGAATAATTATTATAGAGCTGCATGCATGGACATGCTATAATTGGCAGCTAACCTTTATTATTAAGCCCAAATTCAAATGCATCTATACAATAATTCACTGGTCATCATGCAAGTCTATGCAACAATATTATACAGCCTGCATGCATGGGTGCACCCATACGTGTCCACCATAACAAGTATAGCACTACTAACCATCTGCATAAAAATTGATGCATGCAGGCCTGCACTGCATCATAACACAGCTAGGGAGATGTCATATTCATATTGTGTGTTCATACTAACAGAATGGTTTGTAGAAAACAGCTATGTCCCACTGATTATTGAAGAGCTAAAAACAATAATTTTGCAACCATTCATGACAAGCATGTTGCAAAACAAAGTAGCATTAACTCTGTGTGTGAAGGAGTGAAATTAAATTGTCATTCTAGCTTGTCCAGAAAACCAGATAGAGAGCCATAACAATACAACTTAATGAGACGTAGGGACTCAGTCTCTCTCCTAGTCTTGCACTCTTCCAGAATATTCCTAGAAGACTGGTAAGAGATAGAAACAATTCACATATTGAAAATGAGAGGAGTTCTCTGTTAACAACTTAAGATCACACAAGGATCTTTTTTCACTCAGCATTACCGAGGTATACTTGTCAGCATAAATGTCTTAAACAACCTTACTCAAAAAATTAAAGCTTGCTGAACGGAGTTTAATTATTTACCCTGATGTTTTGCCCTGGTAATGCCAACACTGGTAAGTTTCACAAATGTAAGAAGTGTCCCAGTAAGGTAGGAGGCTGAGGCTACTACACTGACAATCTGTGCTTGATGATTTTCAGACCTAGCCTCGTTCCCAGGCCTTCCAAATTCCCACCCTCCAGTTTTTGCATACTGCAAGTGATCAAAAACTGGACAGTGGAAAGGCCTGGGAACAAGGCTACTTCACACCATAAAGCAATGATCACTTGCACCGTCCAACTCCGCACCACACATGCAGTTGCATTAACTTTGGTTCCCAAGCATGTAGCTAACCAAGGGGGCTAGTCAGGTGTCAGAACAGTAGACATCTACACATGTAAGTGAATGCGAAAACTGTGCATAAATTTACATACACTCTATGGTGATATCTGCATACCCGGTTTTATATGTGTCAATTATTCTGGGAAACATTGATCTGAAGTAGGTACATGTGCAAATGAGGAGGAGGATGACCACCAGTAGACTCTGGAAGTTAAAGATGGCAGACTGCGTGTGTGTGTGTGTGTGGTATGTGTGTATGTGGTGTGTGTGTGTGCATACATGTTCATGCAAGTGCATTTTGGTATAATTTCATGATTTTCTAAAGCCCTTGTACCGTTTGAGTAGCCTTGTTCCCAGGCTCTCCTTACATGCAAATGCATATGAAAATCGAGCTGTGATGGGAAGCTGGGCAGGGCCTGGGAACGAGGCTACTGCTTGAGTGGGTGTATCACAATTTTTATGGTTAATGCACTCGTCTTGTTACCAGACATAGTGCATGCAACTTGGTAATGTACCCATCAACAAAGCTAGTCTTGCAGGCCACAACCTTCACTCCTTGCAAAGGGTGTAGCTTGCGAGACAAATGTTATCTATGGTGTACCGCATGTTAAAGGGTGGAATCTGCCCAGGCTGGTGCTAAAAGCATTTATGACCGTGCAACAGAGTACTGCAAAAAATTATGTGACTGAAGCATGCTGTCCATGTGCAACAAGACACTATTATACTCAAGTCACCAGACCCTCTTTCCTATCAAAAGATGCAAAGGTCTGTGTGTGCACGCTTGGGTGTGACAAAACAAGGCTTACTGTAGCACTGTACAACGATAGGAAAACTATAATTCACTTTCTTTACGCGGTATAACAGTCTAGACTCGTGAAACATGGTTACACGTCCCATACCAATTGACAAAATAAGATAACTCACCATTTCTTTCACTAGTAGGGTAGCTCTTTGTCCGGCCGGCCGGGTCTGAAAGATCACGTGACCAGACTCTGACACAGTACAGAAGTAAAAGCCCTGGATCATGGAGCGGGAACGGGGCGGTTACCTAGGTAACAAAGCAACAATTCTAATTGTTCCGCACCTTGTCCGCACCTTGTGCATAAGTGTCTCTTGAATCTTCCCGACTTTCGCTTGTCAGATCATTGAGCGATCATGCCTGAGCCGAAAGAGGCAGCAACTGGCAGTGATCCAAGTTCATCCGTCTCTGTAAAGGACGAGAAAACTGGGTAAGTTCTCTGCTGGGAAAGATGACATGCATCTTGACACCAATGTTACACCGCCCTACAAAGAATTTCTTGTGGTGTAACATGTGCTAAGCTTGCATGCTTTTTTGAACTGAAGTGCAGGCAAATTTAGAAACCCACTTTGCATCATGCATGCTATAGTGAGGTGCATAATTTACATCTGAAGGGTGGTGAGGTCAGGTGTGACTTGCATAATTCCTTGTCAGACTAGAACAATCATGTCATTTATTTGGTGTTGAAGCCTATTGGTAGCTTGTCTCATCCTCAGGCTCCTCTCCAGCTTATGTTGCATACCATGTACAAACATGAGAGTATCGACAAAAGCTGAGGAGGAGCAACAACTCATGACAAGTTGATCCGAGTCACCCTAGATTATTAGTCAGGTATTGCCAACCAGGTCTGGTGAACACTGTATACCAAAGGGTGTGATATGTGGGGGTGCATATGACATACGAAGCTTTCCTTTGGTACAATTTTCACGTCTGATAAGAATGCATTGCAAGTATACTAGACCAGCACTGCAATCTGATTGGACTACGGCATTTTTCAGGCTGCCCAAGTTTGCTATACAGTATTCACCAGACTACTGTTTCTTGTAAGCATAAAGTTCATAGAGAACAAGGGTCATCCTAGATCGATCACTTCAGTCTCCAGGTGCATGCTAAGAGTCACCCTAGATCGATCACTTCAGTCTCCAGGTGCATGCTAAGAGTCACCCTAGATTGATCACTTCAGTCTCCAGGTGCATGCTGAATCAAATGGAGGAACTACTGCATTGAAGGAGCATGATGGACAGGACAATAAAAGAGAGATGGATGCCTCTGCCCACCAGAGTGGTGGGATAGGTGGTAAGAAACACTTAGAGTATGGCAGAGTATGTCTGAACAATCAATGAACCACATCTCCCTGACAAAAAAGGCCTAGATGTTATGTAAAGTCACCCACTGTGCAGGACGCGTTTCTGCCAATACCAGGCCTCATCAGCTGTGCTGGGGTGACCGGGAGATTGGGACTGCTATCTCATGCACAAAATGCAGTCAGATGTCTGGCCTTTTTCAAAGGGTCGGTAGAAGCTCTCGAAGTATGACAGATAGTATGGCATTGTGGAATATGGTAATATGGCAGCCTGCCATGGCAATACCATACTCGATCAGGATTAGTAGCTAGGCTTTGTTCACACATCGGCACTTTTGCCTTGGTGATGACAGAAGCATTCAGTTGAATCATTGGCAGAAAGTTAGTTGGTAACAGATAACATTCTTCTTCATAGCTCTGCTATACGTACTCTTGCCACAGACTATCACATTTGGTTTGCATCTGTGTGTGTATTTGTGTATGTATGTACGTATGAACGTATGTATGTATGTATGTACGTATGTATGTATGTATGTACGTATGAACGTATGTATGTACGTATGAACGTATGTATGTACGTATGAACATATGTATGTATGTACGTATGAATGTATGTATGTGTGTGTGTATGTACATATGAACGTATGTATGTATGTATGAATGTATGTATGTATGTACGTATGTATGTATGTGTGTGTGTATGTACGTATGAACGTATGTATGTCATACCACAGATGAAGAAGGAAGTAGACAAGGAGAAGATAGGTACACAAGAGAAGGAAGAGGAGGAGAGGATGAGGAAGGAAGGAGGGGAGAGGATGAAGGGAAAGAAGGTGGAACAGGAGGAGGGAAAAGAGAAGAGGAAGGAGGAGAAGGACAGAGAGACGAAACAAGACATAGACTGCAGGAATGGAGAGGAAGGAAGGATGAAGAGGAGGACTCTGGTGGACCAAGGTAGGCTACATGTAGGTATGTGTACTTGTACCTATTGACCTCAAGGTCCTCCGACTACAATGGAATGATTCAGTAAGGCTTCAATTTTGAACCTGAGTAACACTCACTTAAGAGTTCCATCATCTCATTGGTACTAGAACTGGTACAGCTGGTCAGGGTGGCTAGGTCATTCTTTCAGCTCACTTGTTTGTCTTGCATGCCAGGATTGTGGTGTTGTTTTCAGACGGTACTGTAATTACAATGCTGATGTACGTTAGCTGTTACTATGATTGGTTGGCTGTGCGAAAGAGCACACAGGAACTTTAAGGAGGGCATTGTAGCTACCTCTTTGAATTAATCTGACAGCTAAAAAGCAGGTCTCTAAATTTTTCCATGTGCTTTGTGTGCAGCCATCTTCGCATCTTCCACTTTATTCTGGCAGCCCATGCAAGGTGCTTAATAGAGTCAACAATAAATAGGGTCAACTGTAATGTTCAATTTCTACCCGGGACTGCCACATAATAATACTCTAGCTTCCTTCACAGGATGACAAAGTCCTGCAGAATACATTCCCAAAATTTTTCCATGTGCTTTGTGTGCAACCATCTTCGCATCTTCTGCTTTATTCCGGCAGCCCATGCAAGGTGCTTAATAGAGTCAACAATACTTATCATGACGATCTCTACTGCCCTGCAGAATATACTGCCGTGTGATAATAGCTATATGTGGCAGTCCCGGGTAGAAATCTAACATTATTCCGTTACATATTTCAACCATATTTCAACGTTCAAAGCACACATATCTGCATGAATACCTGACACATCCACACAGCGAGTATGAGCCCCAACTTTTGCGAAAATTCTGCGCTGCAGCACTTTGAATGCAGTAATGCAATCAAAATACACAACAGAATACAGTAGACCCTCCGTACCAATAAATTGTTCAGATTTGTGAATTTGTTCAGATTAGTGAAATAATACATTTTGAATAGAAGTGGTTGCAATTTTGTTGCAATTTCTATTTAATGCACAGCAAAATAGCCATGAATGTTATTATTTTGGGCGTTTGGATTAGTGAGGGTTCGGATTAGTGAGGGTTCAGATTAGTGAGGTTTGGATTAGTGAGGGTTCAGATTAGTGGGGGTTCAGATTAGTGGGGGTTCAGATTAGTGGGGGTTCAGATTAGTGTGGTTTGGATTAGTTAGGGTCAACTGTAATGTTCAATTTCTATACCTGGGACTGTCACATAATAATACTCTAACTCCATTCACAGGATGACAAAGAAGTTCCTCTTGAAAATCTGCAAAGACCTCAAATTGTACAGAACTCCGGAACTAAATGATGTTCTCTACCTTCACTTCAAAGGTACATGTCATAGTACTATGTATATGTAGTCTTGTTCCTGAGTTTAGTTTATCTAGGTATGGTTTCTGAATACCAGGATAAAACTGACTGGAAAATGGGGATGTGATATTTTATTCATAAACTCTGAAGGAGTAGTAAGGGTCTTAAACGGCACATATTTTTTTGGACATAAAACCCAGACCTACACTATAGCATGCAAAGTCACCCACTGTGCAGAGCATAGGCACCGGACCAGCTGAATAAGGTGGTGCATTTGTAGCTAAATACATGTAGTGGGGGTATATGTAGTTACAACCCACTAATTAGTTGGAATTTATGTAGTAACAGATGGATCGGAGAACGGTCGAGTGCACTATATAATTAAAGCTGTGCAGACAAGAGCGCATAAGAATGGGCGACTAGAGTAAGAGCGTGTAACTACGTAAAAATCGAAACAGGGTGGAATTTCCCGCCAGTACTAAAAATAGTAACACACTGTGCAGGCTGTGTAAAATGTTAATGTTGCTATGCATGCACGTGACCAGAGTTCTATTTTTAGTACTGGCGGGAAATTTCGCCAGTTACATGCTCTTACTCTAGTCGCCCGTTCTTATGCGCTCTTGGTGCAGAACATAGGCACCGGACCATTCTCAGTCGAAGTTGACTTATGTAGTAAAATCCGACAGGGTACAATGTATGTACGTAAGTGCTGCTAAACAAAGTAATGGTAACTCCCAGTTTGAAGATGAAGTGCCTTCCTGACAGCTAGAAATAGCTAGGTCCAAAATTTTGCGGCGCGCTTCACACGCGAATTTTTGACAGCTTAACCACCGACATCAAGCTGGGCCTGACCATCAGCAGATTGCTTCCAGCAGCCCTGCAGAACACATTTTGGCCAACACTATATACGCCTCATCAGCTGTGCTGGGGTGACTGGGAGATGGGGGTGTGATATTAATTCATGACCATCTGAAGGAGTAGCAGGGGTTCCTAAGATAAACAACAGATATTTCGTTGTCTCTTCTGTGTAGGTTTCTCCCGTATTGAGAACCTGGAGGAGTACACTGGTCTTAAGTGTCTGTGGCTCGAGTGTAACGGGATCTCCAGAATTGAGGGACTGGATAACCAGAAGGAGCTAAGATGCCTGTGTGTGAGAGTGGGAGCAAGGGGAGGGGAGGAGGGAGAGGGGAGGTGTGATGTGAGAGTGGAGCAAGGGGTGGGAGAAATGGTGGGAAGGGAGAGGGGGAGAAGAGTAAGTAGTATGTGAAATGTGACTGCTTCTCCTCTCACGATTGCTCCACCTCAAAAGTTATCTCTCCTGTTAGCTTCTCTCCATTTCCTCCCTCTCTTGGTATTATTTGTACACATGTTCATATGAGGGCCATTATCAATTATTGTGGTGTAGATTTTGGCACACTCATCCCTCCCTCCCTCCCTTTCTCCCTTCCTCCCTCCCTCCTTCCCCCCACCTCCCTCCCTCCCTCCTTCCCCCTCCTCCCTCTCTCCCTCCATCCTTCCCCCCTCCTCCCTCCCTCCCTCCTTCCCCCCTCCTCCCTCTCTCCCTCCCTCCCTCCCTCCCTCCCTCCCTCCCTCCCTCCCTCCCTCCCTCCCTCTCTTCTTCCCTCCTCCCTCCCTCTCTTCCTCCTTCCTCCCTCCCTTCCTCTCCCCCCCCCTCCCTCCATCAGTTTCCTCCACCAGAACCTAATTCACAAGATTGAAAACCTTGGTTGTCTTCAACTGCTGGACACCCTCAACCTCTCCAACAACATGATCTCCAAACTGGAAAACCTACGTAAGAAAATAGTATGATTTTGTAGCCTCACTTCCAGACCTTCCCTAGGTCCAGTTTTTAATTGCTTACAGGGATTTATACACGCTCTTACTCAAGCCATTCATTTTTATGCGCTCGTGTGCCATTATAACTCACAAACTTTGTGTTAAAGCACCAAACTGTATTGTAGCTGCCTTTCAAAACCTACGTAAGAAACAAAATGATTTCTAACTGGACTGTAATCCTAGCCAATTTTCCACTGGTGCTAAATTAGTAACAAATAAAGCTGTAGCTGACTCAACTGCAGATAAAAGAACTGGATATTGAAGAGCCATGTGCCATGGTAGGCATACTGCTGTTCTGCTGTTTGAAGCTCTACCTACCGTATAGCGGAAAACTTTCGAGTGAGAAACTTTCGCAGATTACTTGCTTTTGCTGTGCCAAAGGATGTCTTGCTCCCAAATTTTGCAAAGAAAACTTTCGCGAATAGCCAGCCACAAAACCACGCAATTTATGAAAGTTTTCTCCCTCGAAAGTTTCCCACTATACGGTATGAAATTCTGCTGTTCCGCTGTTTGACGGTCTATGTATGAAGTGGCCTCGTTCTCAGGCCCCGCCCAGCTTTCCGTCGCTTGCAGTACAGCCTCGTTTCCAGGCCCCGCCCAGCTTCCCGTCGCTTGCAGTACTTCAAGTGACGGAGAGCTGGGTGAGGCCTGTACTGCAAGCGACGGAAAGCTGGGCGGGGCCTGGGAACGAGGCTATGTATGAAGTTCTTCTCAGTTTAGCTGTCCTCCTTTCTCATGTACAGGTTGTCTGCCAGTATTGACCAGTCTACAGATTGCCCACAACAGACTCTCCACTGCAACGGACATCGAGGAACTGGTGCACTGTCCAAAACTAAGGTACATACTAGTCGTGCATTTTAGGCGTAACAGTGGTTCCCAATCTACAGCACATAATATTATGTCCCATCTGCCACCAAACATCAGCTATATGTACATGTATGCATGTAGGGTGTCATTTTACATATAACTATCACCATAGTACGAAGCTACTGCATTTGTTGCCATCTGTATTGTTATGAGTGCACAGTAGCCTCATTCCCAGGCCCCGCCCACCTGTCCAAGACTAAGGTACATACATGTACTAGTAGTGCATTTTAGATGTAACAGTGGTCCCATTCTACAGCACATATGTCCCCATCTGCCATCGCACATCATCTACATGTATGCATGCAGAGTGACATTTTATGTATAAGTATCATCATAATACAAAGCTAGCCTCGTTCCCAGGCCTTCCCCGGCTCCGGTTATTGATCCCTTGCTCAGTTTTTGCATACTGCAAGCGATCAAAAAGTGGAGCCGGGGAAGGCCTAGGAACGAGGCAAGTTCGAAGCTACATATATCGAGTTTGTTGCTGTCTGTATTGTTATGAGTGCACAGCACAAGTAACAATGCCAATGGGAGTGAATATTTTCCGGTATACCTTGGTACAATGGTGATAGTGATTTCATCATATGAACCTTCGATTTCATGGTCAGATGCAGCACACACGACTTTGTTGACTTGTAGTAAAAACTGCGGCTTTTTATTTATAAACTGCATGCAGCTACAAGGCTTCCCCATTGACTCCTGTACATTTGCACGAGTTAAACATATCAGGGTTTCATACAGAGGGGGAGGGGGGTCCCTGGAAATTCCCCCCCCCCTCAGAAATCCTGAAATTGAGTATGGTTATTATTGTTTTGTCACAGGTATTAAACAACAATCTTGTCCCAGATTGTGTCAGAAGCAATCTGAGAGGATCTAAATTCAAAATTTTTCCTGGGGGAGGGCATGCCCCCAGACCCCCCTAGTAGGCACACATGCATAAGCGAGGGTGAAGCGCACTTTTGCACACTACTATCACCCTGTTCCCCCCCCCCCCCCCCCCCCCCAAACTCAAAATCCTGTATGAAACTGTGCGTATGATAGTTCTTTCTCTTTCTCACTGCAGTGTTGTGGACATGTCTCACAACAGGCTTGAAGACACGGCTGTTTATGATGTGTTCACAGCCATGGAAAAGCTGGTATGTATGTAGGACTGTGTCATCCATGTTAATAGTAGAAGGAAAGACTTAGAAGATGTTTAGCCCACCCTGCCTTTAGTACAGTAGCCCTTCTTGTGAGGAACTGATAGAAATCCAAAAATATAATTGATTTTTATTTGTGTACACATTTGGTTTACAAGTGTATCTGTTCTTCTCTCACCTGCAACAGAGTGTCCTCAACCTCATGGGCAACCAGGTCATCAGACACATTCAGAACTACCGCAAGAACCTCATCTGTGACGTTGTGAGTAGTCTCACTGTCTCCTTCATCTTCCCTCCCCCTCAAGTTCTTCCCATATCCAACATGAAATATGAAACGTGCATGTTTGTGTCGTGCCTCCGTGTTTTGCGGCTGTAGCCTAACACACTCAGCCACTGTGACTGTTTCCATTTGGACCTCTGACCACACCCATTTCCATATCCTGCCACTTTAACAATTCCATTTATTTCAGTATACAATAGCCCATTACACATATATGGTGTAGGTATTGCTCAGTGTAAGCTAAAAATGTTCCTTGAAATACAAAGTCACATTCGGAAAAACTGTTTACTGTGTAATGGAATTGTATGGCCAGCGGATGGCTCCATGCAACATTATTGAACTAACCATGACAGACAGGTGCCGCATGTAGAATATGAGTTCATGCTATTATTAATAGCCAGCTATTCTTCCACGGGCATGTTGTTATGTGCTTGTTCTTTCTCTCCCAGCCTACTCTGAACTACCTGGACGACCGTCCAGTATTCCCCAAGGACCGAGCCTGTGCTGAAGCATGGTAAGTCTGTATATAGTCCCATTCCCAGGCCCTTGAGAACATGGGAATGAGGCTAGGCAAGTCTACTGACAAAGAGGTTGAAGTTAATCGTAGTGTGTGTATATTAGTGTATATATATAGTAGGCATTCCTAGACTTGTAATCCTCCATGAAAATGGCTATGTGTACATGTACATGTACATTACAGGTGTAAGTAGCTCCATCTCACACAAGTACTGTATAGCAGGAAACTTTCGAGGGAGAAAACTTTTGCGAATTGGTGAAAAGTACGATTTTCGCAGACAAAACTTTCGCGGATTGCTCACTTTACCGCCCCAAAGGATGCCACACCCCCAAATTTTGCAGAGAAAACTTTTACAAATAGCCACAAAACTGCGAAATTCTTGAAAAGTTTTCTCCCTCGAAAGTTTCCCGGTATACGGTATTATAGCCACACCACCGCAGACCCATATACAAGTATATACACACATGCTCATATATATATGTGCACATACACCCTCATAACACACACTCAGGCGTCGTGGTGGACTGGATGAGGAACGAGCTGAGAGACAGAGGTGGAATCAGAGGGAACATGAGAAGATCATGAACTGTGTCAAAGGTGGGTGTGCAGTCTACATTAAACTGTATATAGTCCCTAATTACTCTCCTGTTTCATGGTACTAATGCAGGGCTATCAAGGATCAGAGAGAGGGCTCTGGCTAGTAGGCAACAGCAGGAAGAAAAGGAGGAAGAGGAGGAGGAGGAGGAAGAAGAGGAGGAGGAAGAGGAGGCATCTTCATCTGAGGAAGAAAAGGTATGTTCAGAAAAGTGTCTCAGCATTCCAGACTGTTTACTGACCTAAAAAATGTGATGCACACCCACTGGTTGCCTGGCTTTGCCTGTCTGCATTCCATAGATCAGTGCGGTGTTTTGAGCCAACCAGTAGCCTCAGCAGATGGGGTTTATGATAGTCTGAATCCCAAACAACAGGTCTCTTGGGCCAAGGATTGAGCGCGGTTATGTTACAAATTGAATATTCGCTCGCGAATAGTCATCAATCCTTGAGCGCATCAAACTTCATTATACTTTGCACTAGCCTCAGCAGAGTTACACAGGCAGGTACCCAGGAGGCTTTTGTAGGTACTGTAGAACTCCATATTTCAAGGGAGGAGTCATGCAGGGTCCGGTTGGCAGGCACACCATGATCACATATCTGCCTCCTATATTTTCATCTGAGCAGCATGTAGCTTTCTACCATTAAACTGTATACTTCGAAAGTTCCCAGAGAAGTCATTTTAAGGTATCTTGGTCCTTGAGATTTGTAGCCTATAATCAACTACCTAATCAAATCATGTCGCTATTCATCCAGAGCAAATTAAAGTAGTAAGGGAATAATTTCATGTGTGTTTCTTTTTTAGTGACTTGATACATTTTTTACTGAACATGATCACTTCCATTCTGCATGTAGACTGAAGAGATGCCTCCTGATCTTGAAGATGCCAACATCAACCACACTGCTAGAGATGAAGGCATCAGTACGTGCACAGAATCACTCAGGGACACAGATGAAACCCAAGGAGACGTGTTCATAACTGAATCCACACTTGTAGAAGCTCCAGAAAGTCTAGAGGTCGTCAAACCCAGGGGAGAACTGGAAGAGGAAGTATCCACCCTCAATGCTGCAGACCTTGGTCTGTTTTCTTCTTATGAGTGTCAAACTGAGCAGTCAACTGCCCTAATTGAAGAGCTCGTTGTGAAGAAACCCAGCTCTGAACACAAGAGAAAACCCAAGAAACCTCTAATTGAAGTTCTCTCTTCAAGTGAAGCCCCTCTTCAAGACAACACTGAGTCTGGCATGGAGGCCACTGTTGAAGCTACTGGAGGTATAGAAGAATTGACAGAGAAGACAAGTGAAGGTGACATTAGGTGGGCCTTTTCAGCCGACAAAAGCAAGCAGCTGGAACCCTCAATTGGAGTCGGGTCTCACGATGGAGGGTTGCTGATTGAGGAAGTAGACAGTGAGGAAGAAACTGACTCAAGCAAGTCTGGTGGCCAGCAGACTGTTGAAGATAAGGTGTGGCAACTAGCCTCAAAGGCTGGCTCCACCCTTGAAAGTGATCGTGTTGAACTTGACCACCAGACAAAGGAAAAGCTTCACAAGAGACTAGACGACGCTGGCTTGTTGGACAAAGTGTCACTTGCCTTTTAGTACATTGTCGAGTATTTTGGCATACAACACAAGACAAGCTCTATGAGCTCTTTATAAAAGTTACCAGTATAATAATACTTACAGTCATGCAAACAATGACACGAGTGTATTTTGGCACACAAGACAAGCTCTATGAGCCCTTTATATAAAAGTTATATACCAGTATAATAATACTTAAAGTCACGCAACAATGACACATATATATTTTAGCAAAGATCATAAGCTCTACGAGCCCTTTATGGAAGTATCAGTATAATATACTTAGAGTCATACAGAAATGACACTAAACATATATATGTATATAAAACTCTGAAAACATCAAACTAATATAACCTAAAACATTTATTTAATTTTAATATATAACCTGAGTGGGTGGTAGCAATAACAAATAACATGAGTTATGGGCTCACTCTTCCACATTATCATCAATCAAGACAGTGCCAAGTTAAGGGATGAGAGGATATCAGTGTGGCTGGTAGAGTTGGGTAATTGCACCCAAGAACAGCGAGATGAGACAACTCTAAACGACCAAACTCGAGACCTACAGTGTACGACACTGATGCATTATTGATGATATCAGCTTGTAGATGTCCCCAGACGGCAGGCAGGATGACAGGTAAGCTGTAGGGTGGATCCAGTCTTGGTGCAAAGGTAAGCGACTTTTCAGTAACATTAGCGAGTTGCCCAGAGAGGCCCATGACTAAGTGCCATGAGGACATGTAGAAACCGTAATGACTGGTTATATAGGACTGGCCATTTGCACCATACCCGATGCCTCCTACAATGCCAGGAACATTCCAATCATCATGGAACACTGAGGACCACCGTCCGTATGCCTTCAAGGCAACTTCAAGAGCCTTTTCAGTATCCTGTGTGTGTGTGTGTGTGTGTGTGTGTGTGTGTGTGTGTGTGTGTGTGTGTGTGTGTGTGTGTGTGTGTGTGTGTGTGTGTGTGTGTGTGTGTGTGTGTGTGTGTGTGTGTGTGTGCGTGTGTGCGTGCGTGCGTGCGTGTGTGTGTGGTGATAGATCACATCACGAATGACAGAACTTAATATGCATGAAGACAAGTGTCAACTGTAACTCTTTTTGGACCTTAGAGTATGTAGTAGTCTCATCCCCTGACCTCATCCGGTGCGTACATCACTTCCAGTATAATGTGCAGGAAAACCCTTCCTTCCCCACACATGATAATGAAAGCAATCTGCACTAGGGTTGGTTTTGGGTTGGGTAGGTACTTTTAGGACCGCTAGAATATGTACTTGAATACAGTGAAAATCTGTACTTTGCAAGAAGTATATTTTCCAGCAAGAGCGCATAAGAACGGGTGACTTGAGTAAGAGCATGTAACTTACGTAAAAGTCAAAACTACTTACCTCTCCAAGATGGAGGTTGATGGTGCCCCAGTTCGGGTTTCCCATCATCCACACAGCATTGTCAGTATCAGGACCAGGATAGGGGAAGCGACCTGAATACACAAGTCAATAATAGCACACAAGTTTTGTAAATCGTGACCACTATATAGCAGTGTACACATCTGGTTCATACCTGTCATTACCAGTAGTCCATAAGGACTGTCATTGTGATCTAGCTCTGCCTTCATGTGGAGCGCGAGTTTCTTCTCATCTTGTACAAGTGTGCCCAGTCCAAGTGAGTAAGCCAAGACCTGTGGAGATATACACACAAGTTTTTTCATGGATATTTACAGCAAATAACTAGAAGTAGGACCAGGACGGCCCGCTGGGCATCATCGGCACGTGGGAGCTGACCGGCGGCATATTCGGCATTGGGGACGAGCGCGGCGTCATCCGCGGCGCCTTCGGCGCGGACCTCCAGCCGTAAGCGACCGCGCGGGGGGAGCGCGCAAGCGCTCCTCCCCGCCAGCGCTCTTCGAGGGAGCGGCTCCGGCCGCTCCCTTTCTTTTTGGGCTGTCAGCCCGGTGACGGGCCAGTCGCGAAGAATTCCGGAGCACACCCCAGCATCATCAGGCGGTTTCATTACTTGGGTAGGATCTCGGGTTGTCGCCTATCAGAACGATCAAGGGGCCGACGCTTCCTCGTAGCGCTCCCGCAGCAACGCTGGGTTGCGATCCGCTTGAATTCATGAAGACGACTTCCAGAGATCACGCATCCGGCAGCACGGTAGATCTGCTTGTCTGCCGCCAGGCATTGCATCCGGGTCAACTTCGGCTGCCGACAGATCGACCCTCTCGGAAGAACCGGGGCTGATGGTCAGATCACTTACATCTGCGACGGTGTAGTTGCGGACTCAATCGAAGCTCACGCTCGCCGACCCAAGCTAGCGGGGCTGAGGCTCAGCCTCGCTAGCCCGCGTCCGCGGAAATCTTGGAGCGGCCAGTTCCATGTTGCTTATTGGAGTGAGGCACGAAACGCAAGGAGATCGTTAAATCGCATCAGGATTTCAAGAGTGATCGCAAGATCGTCGACCAGCGGCTAATGCCGGCTCGCACACGGCGATTGAACGCGGTGCAAGCAGTATGAAGGGCACGTTGCGGCACATATGACATGCAACCAGCGAACAACAAGTCCATTACGTCACTACAAGGCCTCCCCCGACTGATAGCGGGGCGCTATGGATTGTCACGAGATATGAATCCAGATGATTCCAAACGACTTACGGTGACTTCGCGAAACGGAGACAGCGGCATGTCGACAAGCTGGAGCGCTGGACAACAGCGTTCCGCATCGCCCAAGCCATTCCGCTCCCCGCGATTGCCGTTCCGCTCTTTGGATCTGCCTCGGACACGATCTGCAACGAGGTCGGCGAGAGCGTCCGGAGCAAGCGGGGCTTCGGTGCAGCGCTCGCCATCTCGATGGACTTGATGATCGTCCTTCGGCACGATCCGCGCTGGCGGCGCGGACCTGCCTGTCGGACGGTTCTATCCAGTGACCGGGAGGGTGCCTGTGTGGCATTGCTGACCGACAGATTTCCAGCAACCGTGGACAGGGAGGCGATCCGTCTGGGAATCGATTGCCCGGATGTTTCCGTACTCAACCGATGGCCCCTGTTCGTGAAACGCCTAACGGCGCCGCTGCGCTGGATCGCCCGCGCCTTGCCAGCCGTCATCCCTTCCGGCGGTCATCGGGGCTCGGCTCCCCATCGTTCTGACCGAGCGCTCTCCGCGCGGACTCTTCGATTTTGTTCCGGGAGGCCCAGGGTTTGCGCGTGTCAGTTCATGCGCTCCCGCTGGCGACCGATAGCCGCCTCCATTCAGCCTGCGTTGCGCCGACGCGGATGGCGAGTGCCCGCAGGCACCACGCGGCAGCGCGTAGCGATCCGGCAGGTTGCGTAACCGGGAACAACACAGTGTAACTGGCAGGAGGGTTGCCCTCAGGGCGAGGCAGGGATTGCCTGGGGAACACGGGTTCGCAACCACGAATCTCCCTATATAGATATTGTTCATAGATTTCTCCCTATTTCGCTTGACAAGGATGATCTATGTGTATATCATTCGGATTATGCAGGGAGCTGCGGGCGCGAATCGTCCCACCGGCGGCATGTCGAAAGTCGCTCTGGAACCGACGATCGCGATCTCCGCAATCGCCGCCGGGCTGGCACCGGAGGAGTTTCGCTGGCAGGCGCAGCACGGGGACATTGGGCTACGCCACACGCGGTCGGATCACGAATGCGCCGGGCGGTTGCGCCTGCAGGAGGAGGAAGAGGAATGAGTCGTTGGACAATCGACAATCGAGAACCGGTGCGGGCCGTGCCCGACCTAGACAGCGGGGCTAGGGATCCAGCCCGCGATCCGGAACGCCGGGCAAGGGAGCGCGACAAAGAGTCGCGCCCCTGCACGGCTCGCGAGAACATCGCGCTCGGCCGGCGCGAGCCGGCCAATCGCGACTTCAAGCTGTGGGGGCCTTACTGGCTCCCTTCCGACAGCGTGGGAGCCTTGCGCGTGATCGGAGCCTTTCCGGGCGCCGCCTGCCATGATCTTGCGGATCTGTTCCAGTCGCGGAATCGCTACCAGCGTGCGCTCTCGGACCTGAAGGTCAGCGACTTGATCAGGGTCGAGACGTTCTGGCGCGGGGACACGAAGCTCCGCGTCGCTTCGCTAACCCACCGCGGGCTGCGGCTGGTGAATCGATACATCGATCCCCGCGTCCGGGGCGACGAGCAAGCCCAGATCTACCGCTCGGGACCCGCGCGGGACGACCATATCCTCCATGACGCCGCGGTGTACCGGGCGGCGAAAATCGAGATCGACGCATTGGCCGCGCACGGCATGCGCGTGTACAGGGTGCGCAGCGGCGACGACCTCCAGAGTCTCGCACAACGGCGCACGCAGCGGGCCCGTCGATCCGGTCGAGACATGCGCGAGGCGCGCACGGCGATCTGCGCGGAACTGGACCTCGTCGAACGCAACGGGCGGTTCGTGATTCCGGATGTCCGTATCGAATACCGAGATCCCGATGGCGGCGGTGCGGCTACGGGCAGAGGAACGATCGACATCGAGGTGACGACACCGACGTACTCGGATGCCAAGGTGCGTGCGAAAGCGGAGGCGGGGTTCCGGTGCTATCACATGCAGGCCGACGGCAGCCTGGCCGAAGAGCCCAAAGAACGAGTGTCCGGTCCGGCGCGATGAGATAGGGCGAACCGACAGGATCGATTGAACGGCCCACGGCCGGGATCAACAGTATTCGCGAGATCGTGAGGGAGCGTTCGGCTAGGCTCAACCGGTTCGGATACCGCCCGAGGGACGCCGAATTCCTCTGCGCCTGCACTCTGCTCGGCGGATTCTTCCTTCGGCGTCAGTATCACGAATGGACCGGCCACTCTGCGGGGCTAGTGTCCCATACAGCAAATACGTGTAGTAAAATGGTGCCTTCCAAACCCCAAAGAGGTTGCCATGCCACGTGGACGAAAACTCACCCTGCTCACGGTCAGCGAGGCCGACCGCATCCAGTTGCAGGGGGTCGCCGAATCCACGACCATGCCCCATGCCTTGCGTGCTGCGCACCCGCATGATCCTCGCCAGTGCGGAGGGTATCACCAACGCGGCTGTCGCGCACCGGGTCGGCGCTTCGCCGCAGGCCGTCGGCAAGTGGCGCAAGCGCTATCTCGACGGCGGCATTCAAGGCCTGCACGACGAACTGCGCCCCGGACGCCCGCGCACGTACGACGACGAGCGGGTCGCCCGGGTGATCCACCGGGCCCTGCAAGAGAAGCCCCCGAACGCCACCCATTGGAGCACGCACAGCATGGGGGCGGCCGAGGGCATCTCGGCCAGTACCGTGTCCCGCTGGTTCCGCCTGTTCGGCGTCAAGCCGCACCTGACCAGGACATTCAAGCTCTCCACGGATCCCTTCTTCATCGAGAAAGTCCGTGATATCACGGGGCTTTACCTCAATCCCCCGGATCACGCGATGGTGCTCTGCGTCGACAAGAAATCGCAGATCCAAGCCTTGGACCGCACCCAGCCGAAACTGCCCACGGTTCTCGGCTACGCGGAGGGCTACACCCACGACTACCTACGCCACGGTACGACGACACTGTTCGCGGCCCTGGACATCGCCACCGGCAAGGTGATCGCCAAGTGCAAGGCGCGGCACCGGCACCAGGAGTTCCTCGCGTTCCTGCGGCTGATCGACAAGGAGGTGCCTGCGGACTTGGACATTCATTTGGTGCTGGACAACTACGCCACGCACAAGCACGCCGCGGTGAAGCGCTGGCTGGCCGAGCGGCCGCGCTACCAGCTGCACTTCACGCCGACCTACTCGTCGTGGCTGAACCAAGTGGAACGCTGGTTCGGATTGCTCAGCGAGCAGGCGCTGAAGCGCGGCAGGAGTCGAAGCGTCCGCGAGTTGGTGGACCAGATCCGGGCGTTCACGGAGGACCACAACGAGGCCGCGAAGCCGTTCGTCTGGGCTGCCACGGCCCAGTCCATCCTCGAAGAAGTGGAGCGTGTATCTACACGTATTTCCGATATGGGACACTAGCCGAGATGGAATTCCTCGCGAGGGCGACCGGGCTCAGCCACGTCCGAGCGTGCGTTGGCAACCGGCTCTACACGGTCTGTCGAGATTGGCTCTACCGGGAAGTCGGCGCAGACTGCGTATGGCGACCGGCGATCAGTCGGACGTTCGCCAAACGGCGCTTGCTCGCCCTGGACTACTTGACGTTGCGACGCGACCAGACCGGCTGGCTGCTGGACGCCGCCGCGAAGACCGCGTACTTCCAATCCTAGGGCGTACCCGCGGACCGGCCGACGGCTAGCCCGGCTCCAGCGGGGCCAGGCCCGCTACTTCCCGGGCATCATGCCGATTCGGATAGCGTTCGGGAATGCGCCGATGGCGGAATTCCTGTACCCGAACGCGGGGTCAATGGCGCATCACTTCCGGCGGCACCTCAAGCTGCACGAACCGCTGGCGCCGGACTTGCGGGCCATCGGCGTCGGATGCCGCTAGCGAGTGCTCACGTACAGTCATATCCAACTCTTGAAGGTACCCAACGCATGGGGGAAGTGGGCGACCAGTCACGGACGGGATCCGACGGAACCCGAGTACTTCGCCTTGCGGAGGAGGTTAGAGAAGCGGCAGGGGGCCGAGCTTTCGATCAACGACCTCAATCGCTACGGAGAGCTGAAGCGCATCCACGAGAGCGGGCATCAGGCGCACTCTTTCCGCAGCACAGATCGCCAGTACCGAGCCTAGCTGGAACGTGGGTCGCCGCCGGCGGAGCTAGGCGCGGACTTCGTAGAGGGCGGCGAACTCCGAGACCATCTTCTGACGCACGATTACACGATTACGGATCGGATCAATTGATGCTTCAGGGAGCGTGTTGGAGCGCGGAGAGGCTTGTATCGCGAATCGAAACGGGTCGCATTGAGGGTTGCTGCGGCGGGATGCGCACTTGCTAGGGATTGCGGTCGATTCAGCCCGGCTGGCACCCCGCACGGGGCCACGCGGCTGACAAAAGCGGCACGTAGGACTGAACTGCCGTTGCGCCTGCGGCAGCGCTGCGAGGAATCGCGGCCCCTTGAAGGTTCGGGTAGGTGACGGATCGGGGTTCTCGGGCAAGCGAAGGAGCCGCCTGACGCTCCCGGATGCGCGCAGGGGTTCTTCGCGACGGGCCCCGGTCAGCCGAGCGTCAATGAAAAAAGAGGGAGCGGCCGGAGCCGCTCCCTGGAAAAGCACTGCCGGGGGGGGGGGGCGGCGCTTCCGCGCTCCCCCCGGCGCGGTCGCTTACGGCTGGAGGTCCGCGCCGAACGCGCCGCGGATGATCCCGCGCTCGTCCCCCGTGCCGAAGATGCCGCCGGTCAGCTCCCACGTGCCGATGATGCCCAGCGGGCCGTCCTGGTCCTGGCCCACGAACATGCCCTTGACCTTGGAGGCGAGGTTCTCGGCCGTGCCCGGCACGTTCACGTAGTCGCTCGCCGTCACCCAAGCCTCGAAGATCTTGTCCGGTGTCATGGCCGGCGCGCCGACGCCGGGTGCCTCGCCGCCGCTGGCGGATGTCGGGTAAGTCGTCTTGCCGTATCCGGTGTGCGTCCAGAGGTACTGTCCGTCATTCGCCGAGAGCAACGGCGTCATGGGGGCTGCGCTGGCCTTGATCGTGTTCGCGGCGGGGCCGCCGGTGACGCCGATGGCCCGGGCCCACGGCGCGGTCAGGACATTGGTGCCGCCGCCCGCATCGGGCTCGCCGTAATGCAGCAGCGAGCCGTCCGCGAACATGAAGATATTCGAATTGGTCAGGGGTTGGGAGTCGTCGTTGAGTCGGATTTGGGGTCCGCCGATGACGTACTTCGGGTACTTGAGCGCGGCCACATCGGCCGTGAACTGCGCCAGCTCGGCCGCGTTCGGTGCTCTCTCGGTCGCGCCGCCCACGACCACCCCGTGCAGGCTCAGTTCGCCGAAGTCGTCCTCGGAGTCGGTGCCCGCGCCCTCGCCATCGCCTTGCAGCACCCAGTAGTCCGTGGACGTGCCGAACCGGTAGTCGTTCTGGGCCGAGCCGGTCCAGACTCTCGTCAGCCGCAGTTGGTCGTTGTAGGCGGGCATGAAGGGGTCCGCGTTGAGGGTGTTGACGGCGACGGTGACGCTGCGGGAGGTGTCGTCGCCGAAGCGCACCACGCCCTCGTTGGTGATGTCGAGGCGCCAGGTGAGGGACTGGACGTCCTTGAGGCCGGGGCGCGGGGCGTCGTTCGAGTCGAGGACGCGGTTGCCGACCTGCAGGAGCTCGCCGCTGACGGTCTCCTCGAGGTCGCTGATCTCGACCGTGATCTCGCTGGCGTCCACCGCGGTGGGGCTCCAGAAGACCCTGGCCTCGACGTCGCCGCGGTAGATCAGGTCGCCCTGCGCGGCGACGGTCTTGCCGGCGTAGGTCGCCGAGACGGTGCCGTCCGCGCCGCCGGCCGGGTACTGCCGGCTGCTGGCGTCGGCGTACGCGGCGGTCGGGTCGAGCGGGCTGTAGGCGAAGGCGCCGAGCTCGGGGCCGCGGTCCATGTCGCGCTCGTACGCTCTGGGTGGCGAGGGCGTCGGCGGCGTGCTCGCGAGACCTGGTGCCGCCAGGCGCCGAGGCGCGTGTAGTCGGTGTCGTCGGCGGCGATCAGCAGCTTGCCGCGGGCGCGGCCGAAGATGGCGCTCGCGCTGGGGTAGCCGCCCATATCGGCCGGGAAGAGATCCGCGGATCCGGTGCGGGTCGCGGCGAAGAGGCCGCCGTCGGCCAGCGCGTCGGCGAAGGCGTCGGCGCTTTCGAGGGCCTCGATGACGTCCTCGATCTCGGCCAGCACGGCGGCGTCCTGGGCCACGCCGGCCGAGTTGACCGGGTAGTCGACGTGGGCCGTCCAGCCGCTGCTCGGGTCCCTGGTGGTGTCGCGCGTGAGGACGCCCGTGTAGATCTCGCCGTCAGCGGTGGCTAGCGGGGCGGCCGGGGCCGAAGACCTTCTTGAGTTCGTTCTGGATCTCGGTGAAGAGGCGCTGGCGCTGGTCGTTGGCGAACCGGGTGTCGCTGTCGCTGGCGTCGGCGCCGTCGAGGGCGATCGAGCGGCGCAGCTGGGCCAGCTTCTTGACGATCTCGGCGCGCGCGCTGGAGACCCAGTTGCCCCGGGTGGACTCCCAGTCCTGGTCTTCCAGCACGGTCTCGCGGGCCGGGGTGTAGTTGCCGACCACGTACTCGGCCGCTTGCCCGTCGTACATGACCGGCGGGGGTGTAGGGGGGCTGCGGGACGAAATTGAACTTGGCGTTGCCGGTGTTGATCACCTTCGGGGATTTGATCTCCGGGCGGACGTCAGCAGCAGCCACCGTAACCGGCGGGGTGGCGTCGGGATCCGACACGATGGCGGCGAGGACGGCCGGCTTGCGCTCGAGGTGCGCCCAGGTGTTTTCTGTTTTGCCGATGGAGGCGAGGTCGCCGGTGAGGGCGGTGCCCGGGGGTGCGGTGTCGGCGCCGCGGGCGGCGCCGAAGGCGCCGGCGAGGGTGGTGCTGCCGGCCTTGGCGGTCCAGGTGCCGATGGCCTCGGAGCCGGCCTGGTCGCCGCGGCCGAGCAGGCGGCCGGCGAAGGTCGAGCCCATGCTGAGGTTGAGGTCGGGCTGGCCGCCGGCCAGGGAGGCGTACTGCAGGCGGCCCGGGCTGTTGGACTCGGCGGTGGTGGAACCGCCCTTGACGGTCCAGGTGGCGCGTGAGCTGAGCTCGGCCCTGGGCAGGACGATGCCGGTGACGGCGCCGCCGAGGCCGTGGGCGAAGGGTTCGCCGGTGTCGGCGCGCTGGAGGCCGCCGACGCGGCCGTCGACGGCCTCGCGGGTGAAGCGGACGTTGATGGCGATGGTGCCGGCGTAGAGGTTGCCGGCCTGGTCGGCGGCGTGGGTGCGGCCGGCGTAGTTGGCCGCGCCGGAGACGCGCACGTCGGCGGAGCGGCGGGTGGCCAGCATGGTGGACCAGGCGAAGGCCTGGGCGCGCTCGGCGGTGCCGAAGCCGTCCTGCACGCGGGTGGTCTGGTTGAAGACGGCGGCGCCGAAGCGGGTGGAGCCGAGGGCGCCGAGGCGCGCCGTGGCCTTGGACTCGCGGCGGTTGAAGGCGGCGGCGGCGGCGGCGGCGCTGCGGGTGGCGAAGCCCTGCAGTTGGTCGGGGCCGCCGTCGAGGGTGGCGGCGGCGAAGGCGGACGCGGAGCTGAGGGCCTCGATGACGCGGTCGAAGGCGTCGAGGACGCGGGTCTCGCTGGTGGTGCGCTCGAGGGCGCGGTCGCCGGCGAAGACGGCCTCGATCTGCTTGTCGGCGGCGTTCCACTGGTTGCCGAGCTGGGTGGTGAGTTCGTTGCTGGTGAGGCCGCCTTCGCGCCGGAGGGCGACGAGGCCGGCGACGCGGGCGCGGATCTTGACCATCTCGGCGCGGGCCTTGGCGACGATGTTGGGGCCGTCGACGGTGGCCACGCCGCTGCCGAGCAGGTCGCCGACGGAGAACTCGGCGGTGTGGAACTTGACGGCGGTGTTCTTCTCGTTGACGGCCGCCGTGTCGCGGTTGTCGGCGATCAGGCTGGGGGCGGGGGTGATGGTAGTGGTCGTGTCGACCTTCATCACCGAGCCTTCGATGTCGGCGTCGAACCGGGTGCCGGCGAGCATGCCGTCGGCATCCTTGACGACGCGGTACATGGCGTCGTCGACGGTAATCTCGCCGCTGCCGGAGGCGGGCAGGGAGGCGTCGCCGACGTCGTAGCCGGTGCCGTTCTCGCGGGCGGAGGCTACCAGGCCGTCGGTGCCGCCGATGGTCATGGTGGCGGGTTGGTACTCGGGGGTCCAGGTGCCGTCGGCGAGCGTCAGGACGTACTCGTTCTTGGCGCCGGTGGCGGCGTTGTCGGCGCCCTCGACGGTGTCGCCGGAAGAGAGGGTGCGGTCGCCGAGCGTCCAGCCGCCGGCCTCGTTCGTCACCAGCGTGACGGAGGTGCCGAGCAGGGCTACGCGTTGCGAGGTGGGCCGGTGCGTGGCGGACCACGTGCCGTCCTCGTCCCTCGCGAAGACGTAGGTCTCGCGGGCGGTGTTCATGGTGGTGGAGCCGTCGACCACGGCCTGGCCGTCGAGGGTGACGCCCATGTCCTCGGTCGTCCAGAGGGTCACGGTCTCTTCGCTACCGCCGAGACTGACGGTGACGGCGACGGGCACGAACGCGCCCGTCCACATGCCGTCCTCCCCGAGGGTCAGCGTGTACACGTTGCCATTGGGGGCTTCCCGGGTGTCGCCGCTCGCGAAGGCGCTGCCGTCGACGGTCCAGGTGCCGGCCTCGGTGCTGGACAGGGTCACGATGCCGCCGAGCCCGCCGAGGCGGACGGTCTGGGTCGCGGGCACGAACGCGGCCGTCCACATGCCGTCCTCGCCGAGGGTCAGCGTGTACCGGTTGTTGGCACCCGTGGCTAGGTTGGGGCCGCCGTCGACGGTAGTGCCGGAAGCGAAGTCCGCGCCGTCGCGGGTGTAGCCCATCGCCTCGGTCGTCATCAGCGTCACGGTCTCGCCATCGCCCAGTTCCACCGCGACGGACATGGGCTTGAAGGCGGCCGTCCACATGCCGTCCTCGCCCAAGGTCAGTGTGTACTCGTTGCCGTTCGCCGCTGCCTGGGTGCCGCCGCTCTCAAAGGCGCTGCCGCCGACAGCCCAGCCGCCGGCCTCGGTGCTGGACACCGTCACGGACTCTTCGCTGGTGCCGAGGTCGACCGTGATTTCCACGGGCACGAAGGCCGCGGACCACATGCCGTCCTCGCCCAAGGTCAGCGTGTACTCGTTGTTGGCGCCGGTGGCCGAGTTGGGCTCGCCATCGACGGAGTCGCCGGAGGCGAAGTCCGTGCCGTCGCGGGTGTAGCCCATGGCCTCGGTCGTCATCAGCGTCACGGAGCTGCCGTCGCCCAGCGCGACCGCGACAGGCATGGGCACGAAGGCCGCGACCCACGCGCCGTCCTCGCCCAAGGTCAGCATGTACTCGTTGCCGTTGGCGGCGGTGCGGGTGGTGCCGGAGGCGAAGTCCGCGCCGTCGAGGGCGTAGCCGCCGGTCTCGGTCGTCCAGAGGGTCACTGAATCTTCGCTGGCACCGAGGTCGACCGTGACTGCCATCGGCACGAAGGCGGCGGACCACATGCCGTCCTCGCCCAAGGCGAGGGAGTAGGTCAGCCCCTCCGTTATGTGGGTGTCCTCGCCGTCACCGGCGAGGGGGGCCTCGCCGATCATCCACGTGCCTTGCTCGTTGCTCGTCAAGTCGACGGATCCGCCGGCGGTGCCGAGCGTCACGGTCTGGGTCATCGGCGCGAATGTAGCGACCCACATGCCGTCCTCGCCCATGGCAAGGGTGTAGGCGGCGCCGACGGAGTTCATGGCCGTGCCGCCGTCGGCGAAGTCCTCGCCGCCGAGGGTGTAGCCGCCGGCCTCGGTCGTCATCAGCGTCGCCGACTCTTCGCTGGTACCGAGGGCGACCATGATTTCCATCGGCTGGAACGCGGCCGACCACGTGCCGTCGGCGAGCGTCAGCACGTACATGCGGCCGCCCTCGCCCTCGACCGGGCTGTCGGCGCCGCCGGCGAAGGCTTCGCCGTTGAGCGTGAAGCCGCCGGCCTCGGTCGTCATCAGGGTGGCGGTGCCGCCGTTCTCACCCAGCGCGACTTCGACCGGCTGGGGCTGGAAGGGCGGCGGGGCCGGCGGGGGCGCCGGCGGGGCGGCGACTGGGGCGGGCTCGTCGCCGCCGCATCCGGCGAGGCCGAACGCGAGCGCGACGAGGGCGCAAAGCAGCCAAAGGGAGTGCCTCGGGTTGCGGTTCATAACTCTTCTCCTCAATTGCTGGTTAACGTCCGGCGTGAGCCGACACTGCCAGCGACGGTCGGGAATGTCCGAATGACCGCCGCAAGGCTATTTCCATCCATGGTGGCATATCCCGGCAGCTCGCGTCAAGCCCCAGTTTCCCGGATGTTGAGTCCACTTCAAATGTCGTGCGCCGTGCCAAGGTACTGCGCTCCAGCGGGTGCGAATCCAGCCCGGCATCATTCGTTCCAGCCGCTATGTGCAGTTCAGAAGTACGTGCGATTCGGGAGGAAAGCCCACGCCGCGCAAGCAGGTGGCTGCACTGTGGCGTGGCGCTTGCCTGTGTGGGACGTTCCCGGCGAGCGTCGCGGTCGCCGATCCCCCCGCCAACTCTGGGCCTCGGGCGTGCATTGGCTACTCTACGGGGCCTGTGGGCAGTGCTCGATCCGCTCCTCGCGCGCTTCGAGACCGCTGCTATCTGGGCCTGCTTGACAGCAAGATCGAGAGCGCCGACCAGTCTGCACTTACTCCATCTGGCCGACAGCGGATGAGTTGAAGCCCGTATGTCTCCCGCCGAGGTCAATGAAGTCCTACAGCCAGCCGCAGCCAAGCCCCGCGCCTAGGTCTCCGCTCGCTTCGCGCTCTGGCACACTGCCTTGAAACAACACCGTGGAATTGGGCTCCGGGTGTCGCTCAGGCGGCTGCTGCTGGAGTGTGGGGAACCAAGTCGTAGCCGAGGTGATCCGCGCGGACTTTGAGGTTGGAAACGGCTTGCTTGCGGTACCGCTCCTCGTAGCGCTCCGCGCCCATGTCCACGTACTCCTGACCGAAGCGCAACGCCCGGTACACTAGTTGCGCCAGCTTGCGCGCGATGGCGAAGACCGCCACCGTGAAGCCCTTGCGGCGCGCGGTCCGCCGGAAGGCAGCCCCCAGCGCCGAGTCGGAGTGCTGCAGCGAGACCGCTGCCATGCGCAGCGCGGCGGCGATCCGCGTCGAGCCCGTGCCGTTCTTCTTGCCGCGTAGCGGCTTGCCCCCGGACACCGCCGTGCGCGGCGTCAGCCGCAGCCAACTCGCGAAATGCCGCTCGTCCGGGAACGCGCTCAGGTCCGGGCCCGCCTCGGTCAGGATTGTGCGCGCCGCCCCCGTGCCGATCCCGTCGATCCGCGTCAGGTCGACGCCCGTCACGCGCCACAGCGCCGCGCGCTCGTCCGCCTGCCCCTTCGACCGCATCGCCTGCTCCTTCTTCGGGTTCGGGTGCGGCGGCACCGGCTCTTCGCGGCGCTCCTCCGGCCACAGCACCGCCAACTCCTCCAGCAGCTGCCGCTCGTAGTCCGCGATGCTCTCCTGCATCGCGTCGTACAGCCGCAGGGCCGCCTTCAGGTTGAACAGGTGCTCGTCCCGCCACGTGCCCGTCAGGTACGCCACGAACTCCGCCTCGCTCTTCCGGCAGCCCTTGTGCCGCAACGCGACCAGCTTGCGCGGGTCGCGCTCGCCGGCCGCGATCGCCCGTACGATGCGCATCCCGGTCTCCCCGGTCATGTCGCTGACCGCCCGATGCACCTGCACGTTCATCTGGTCCAGCGCCTGCTGCATCCACTGCACGAACCGCGTGCGCTCGGCCACCAGGTTGCCCAGTTGCCGGTGCAGCGCGCGCAGCCGCGTGATCGCCTCGGCCGGCCGGAACGACCCGCGCAGCAGGCCCCGGCTGTGCAGCAACTGCAGCCACTGGCAGTCCTGCATGTCGGTCTTGCGCCCCGGCACGTTATGCATCTGCCGGGCGTTGACCAGACAGGCCTCGATGCCGCACGACTCGAGCAACTCGTACAGCGGGATCCAGTACACGTGGGTGCTCTCCATGGCCACCGTCTCGATGCCCTCCTGCTGCAGCCAGGCGACCAGCCGCGCGAGTTCGGGAGTGGTCGTGCCGAAGGTGCGCACGTTGGGCTTGGCACCGGGCTCGGACGGGCAGCAGACCCAGTGCTCGGTGCTGGCTAGGTCGATGCCCGCGGCGTGCGGCCGGTAGGCGGGCAGGTCTTGCAGGCCGGCTCCCGCGCGCTGCTTGCGCCGGCTCCGGCGGCGGCTCTTGCGCGCCCGCTTGCGGGCTGCCAGATCCGCGTTCTTCTTGGATGCGTTCATCGGTGTCCTCCTCGGCGGCGCGACCGCGGCCCGGCTTGGCGATACGATGGACTCTGCCTTGGGGGAGAGCTTCCGGGGAAGCCTCGCCAATGAACCGTGGCCTGCCGGGCCCAAACTAGAATTGGGGCATACGCACCAATGAATACGGGGGCTTGACTGCCGCGACCGCGCGCCGCGACCATCCTACCCTAGGAGCCCTGTTTCACACTGAATCGTCCGAGCGCAGCCCCGGGGGCGGGACTAGAGTCCATGACCATGGACATCGACCCTGCCTTGGTGGATGAAGCCGAGGAGCTGGAGGGCCCTCGCCCATCTACGGAGGATCGCAAGCGTGACGCCGATTGGTGCCACGGCGACGAGCCACCCGAGGACGATCCAGCGAAGCGGCCGGCGGGTCTCGGCCCGAACGCTCCGAAGCTCTCCGAGCACACACCTAGCTGGAGCGTCCACTGAAGTGCGGATCGAGATTGACGCTGCCCGAGTCGCCGAAATCGACCGCTGGACGCTCGAACGGTACAAGGAGTCTTCCAAGCGCGGTCACCATATCCCCTTCCGTGACTGCGCTGAGCGTCCTATCGTGGTCGGTATCGCCGACGCGCACGGCGTGGTACTCGATTCTCCCTATCGAGTGCGGATCGAGGGGCAGTGGTCATCGCCAAGCGGTCGCTACAGGCGGCACTGCGTGGTTGTCGAGCGTCCGATCCGGGATGGTGGATCGCTCGTATATACCTTGCCCCAATGCGTCCTGAAATGGGTCGACGCTCGGGACTTCCATCACCCCGCCGACATGCCCGCGACCGCGATCTCGTTCACGATGATTCGCGAAGAGCTTTCGTCCTAGACCGCGCTATCCCTCGATTCTGGCCCGTTCGCGCTGCTGCTCTAGCAATCCAATCGGCAGCAGCAGCCGTGCAATCTGATAGACACGGCAGCGCACCTGTGGGCGCCCGGCCCTTCACCGAAGCTCTCGGCCTGCTGGTCAATACCGACCGCGTGGATGCCGAGATCCTATCTCTTTACGGGCGACTCGAGGGCGTGGAGGCGACCGCGCCGCTGGACCCGGCCTTAGCGCGGTTGCAGGACTTGGTGCTCGTGCGGCGGCGCTTGGTCGACGAGTGCGCCTCTCTGGGCCGCCCGGAGCAGGAACTCGAATCCTAGGGCGCCTCGCCCTGCCCACCGGTGTCCGCATGAAGCCTCCGCGCTTCAAGCCTTTCATGGCAATCACCCTTGACTTCCAATGCGGATGCTCGTTTCTCATTGGAAAAGACCGTGAAGTACATCGCTCATCGAGTCAGATCTAGCGAGACATAGTGGGTTTAGCGGCGGTTCGCGGGCCTTCCGCCGGGGCGGCTCCCGCCGCTCGGCAGCGGAATCTCTCCGGCAACCGCCTGACAAGGTGCTATCGTCTTTGGAGCCCGGTGGTGCCGCAAGGCGGTCAACACGCGTGCACAGCGGGTGTTGATGCGACACGGTTGCCGAACTGTGGACAGCGGAATGAGAAAGTTGCACCCGGATCTTCGGCCAGACCGAGCCGCTGAGGACTGGGTCCGCGCACTGCGTACGGACATCGCTGAAACGGTCACCGTGCGATGCAAGCTGATAACGCCGATGTACGGTGGTGGAGTCAGGCCGGGCGAAGTCGACTCCGAAATGCCGATAAGGGCGAGTGCGGTACGCGGTCAACTGCGTTTCTGGTGGCGTCTCTTGTACACAGCTGGTCTGCCACCGCGCGAAGGATTCTCGTTGGAATGCTCGTTGTGGGGTGGCATCCGCAAGTCGGGGGCGCGTGCAAGCCTAGTGACAGTTCGCGTAAAAGGCAATGAAGTTAGTGCGAACGAACTCGTCCGGAAGGGCGAAATAGGCACACTTCCTCGCTACGCCCTGATTCCGGAGCGCAACGAGGCCCCCCGTTTGTTGCGCGCTGGGTACGAATTCGACATAGTGCTCCAGTTCAGCCGAGCGAGTAGCCCGGATCAGCAGGAGCAGGTCCTGGACGCCCTCCGTTGGTGGGCTAATTTCGGAGGCGTCGGCTCCCGCACGCGGCGTGGACTTGGGGCCGTCAAAGCGGCATCCAACGACTGCGAGTTGAAGCCGATCTCTTGCGAGGAGGTTAGACGCCAGGGTGGTTGGCTGGCGATCGGAAGCCCAGCTGCTGGCGATCCGGGCATTGCTTGGCGTCGGGCGGTCGACAGGCTTGAGACATTCCGACAAGGTGTCGGAGTGGGACGGCGTTCCGGGACTCGCGGTAAGCCCGGGCGGAGCAATTGGCCCGAAGCGGCCAACATCCGGAACTTCGCGAGAGACCGGGCAGCTCGTCAGATTCCAATGGACCGATCGGACGAGTACTACCCCCGCGCGGCATTTGGATTGCCGATCGTGTTCCACTTCAAGCAGGGGCGCAAGCAGGACCGGACCGCCGATCACGTACTCGAGCCGATTGCGGGCGAACGCATGGCCAGCCCCTTGATTTTGAGGCCTTATCCAAAGGACAGGCAGTACCGTCCAGCGGCTCTCCTTGTTCCGGGTTGGAGAGATCGGCTAAGCGTGCCAGTTGGGTTCAGGAACAAGACCGGCGAATCGAGGAGGGCATGGCCACGTCGCGAGGACGAGCGGGCCCGCCTCGCCAAGCCGATGGTTCCGTTCAAATCCGGCGGCACCGACCCGCTCTCTGCATTCATGAAATTCTTCTCGAACTCAGTGCGTGCCTGATGGAGCGCTTCCTACTCACACTTTCGATTGGTCCGGTCCAGGGTCTCATCGGGGCTGCTCGGCGGACTCGTGACCTGTGGTGCGGTTCTTGGCTGCTGTCCGAGGCCGCTCGGGCTGCCGCTGCGCTCTTGCACGAGCGTCATCCGGAATGCCTGATCTTCCCCTGCTTCGACGATCCTGCGTCGAATCTGGTCGCCCGAGAGCGCCCGGACGGAAGTGCCGGATACGCGAATGTCGCGAATGTATTGCGGGCAGAAGTCAGAGCGTCAGACGCCAGGGCCGTCAGGGCGCTTTGTGCCGACGCGAAGACTGCAGCCAGTGCGCGACTGAGGGAACTCGGCGAGGGGGTGCGGAAGGGCTTGGCGGGTGTCCGAGAGGACGTCTGGGAGGCTCAGATCGGCGATGTCTTGGAGGGCTTCTCGGCATGGGTCACGATTGCGGACCGACCGGGCGCGTATGGTGAAGCGAGCGAGCGTCTAGGCGAGGCCCTTGCAGCCCGCAAGGCCACGCGCGACTTTTCCCCCTCGGCTCCGTTGCGGACGCCTGGGCTGCCGAAGTCGTCGCTGGATGGCGCATTGGAGACGGTGTTGATCCCAAGCGTAGATCGGCGAAAACTCGGCCTGTCAGACGGCGAGCAACTCGATGCCTTGGGGGTGATCAAGCGCTTGGCGGGCGATCCGGAGCAGTTCACGGCGTATGCACGGGTCGCTGCCGACCCTTGGATCATGCGTCTGACCTCTACCCAACGAGCCTCCCTGGGGTCGGTGTATGAAGAACTGGTCCGTCACGGTCTCGCAACGAGGGTCAGGGGAAACGCTGGAATCTATCGGGAGTTGCCGTACGATGCGCTGTTGCTCTACGACTTCCGCCTAGCCAACGCATTGCGGCCACCGCATGGGAACGACTTCGATGCGCTTAAGGAATTGCAGACCGCTGTCGCTCGGATTTCTGGCGAGGAGAACGAGCGAAACGAGCCAGTCGGTGATCCCGTACCGTACGCTGCGATCTTGAAGGCGGATGGCGACCGCATGGGGAAGCTGCTAGCCCGTGCCGCATGCGCGGATGAATCGCGGAAGATCTCCCGCAAGCTAAACCGATTTGCCGCGAGCGTACACAGGATCATTCGCGAACATCGAGGCCACGCGGTTTACGCTGGCGGTGACGACGTACTAGCGTTGGTGCCGCTGGCTAATGCATTGGAGTGTGCAGAAGCCCTAGCCAATGAGTTCACATCAGCGCTGAGCCCTGTCGCGGCGGAAATGGACGTGCCTCCCGCAGAGCGCCCGACGCTGTCCGTCGGGATAGGAATCGGTCACATCATGGAGCCCCTGAGCGCGCTGCGCGCCCGCGCCGACCGAGCTGAGCACCTAGCCAAGGGGGATGCTTCGTCCTCGCCGCGGAACGCCTTGGCAATCCTGCTGGGAATTCGTTCCGGTGCGGAGCTTGGCTGGCGCGCTCAATGGAGCGATCGAGCGGCATTCGAAGCGTTGCGCCGTTTCTCCGAGGCATACAGCGCCGGCTCGCTTCCTACCAGGGTAGCTAATGACCTGCGCGGAATTGATCGGCAATTCGCATGGTTGAGGAACGAAGCGGACTCGATCGCTGCGGGCATCCGTGGTTCCGAAGTGGATCGCATGCTGGCGAGGGCACGCATCAGAGGGGGTGAGACACAGGTTCCGGACGAGTTGCGGAAGCTGGTTCTGGAAAGGGTCGGCGCGCAGTCCCTTGGGGAACTTGCCGATACGCTCTTCATCGCCCGTTGGCTTGCAGCGCGCCGGTCGAGCGATCTGGGAGAGCGCGCATGAGCCCGTCGCGGGGAAGGCACAGGGGCAAGCGGAAGAATCTGCGGCTCAATCTTGGCCGCCAGGCGGGAGTGGATCGTAGCCACCGTGATCAAGCGGCCCTGGCAGAGCCGCTCGCTCGGCCTGACACAGTCACTTCCAGCACCGTGGTTAGCTTGGCCCCTCTTGCGCCGATCATCGTTCGCTCGGGCCGTCCGATGAACAGCCATGCCGATGCCGACCCGCGACGGTTTCCTCCACCCTCGACCTTGGCTGGGTGCTTGCGGACCGCTTGGGCGCGAGCGCGGAGAAATGATTTCGGGCCGGAGTTGGCGCGAATCGCCGTCGCCGGACCGCTATTGCTCTCACAGACGGGGGAGATTCTGGTTCCGAAGCCAGCCGACGCGGTCTATTTCGGAGCCGGTGGATCGGCAAGATGCATCCGGGCCGAGCCACGCAAGTTTGATCACGGGAGTGATGCAGACATGCCGGAGGGTCTGCTTCCGGTACGGTTGACCGCGGAAGCGGAGGGCAAGCGCAGCGACGGCCCGACGTGGTGGACGTTGGGCGACTTCTTGGCGTTTCGCAGTGGAAGGCCCGTCTCCTATCGTCAACTGAGCGAGAACGGTTGGAGCATGCCCTCGGGTGACCGTCGCACTCATCTGAGGATCGACTCCTCCACGCTTGCGGCCGTCAGCGGCGGTCTCTTCGAAACCGAAGGGCTCGAACTCGGTGCCGTTTACGGTCAGAGCGGTATCGCCGCGAACGGCGTGAGGCTCCTGGCCCGTTGCGGAGAGGCCATGGAAGGATCCGTTGTTCACTTGGGTGGCAAGCGTCGTCTGGCAGCTTTGAGGCCTGAGCGGGAATCGGCCTGGCCCGCGCCGCCACAGGACCGGCCGGGAGCCGTTTCGAAGGCGGGAGGGCTGTGCCTGAGCTTGGTGACGCCTGCAGTTTTCACCTCGGGCTACAGACCGGGTTGGTTGGATGCGGATCTTGCGGGAAGCCCGCCAACCGCGCCGCAACTGAAACTGAAGCTCGTCGCGGCGGCGGTGGGGCGCTGGGAACCGCACTCGGGATGGGATCTGGCGCGCCAGCGGCCTCGTCCCACGCGGAAGCTCGCCGGTGCGGGTGCCACGTACTGGTTTCGAATCCTCGGCGAGGCACCTCCCGACGCACTGGAATCAATCTGGCTCCGCAGCATTTGCGATCTTGACCAAGACCGGCGGGACGGTTTCGGATTAGTCTTGCCGAGTCCATGGAATCCGCCAGCGTGAGCCAAGCGCGCGATTCGTTTTGAAAAGGATTAGTCACATGCAACCGCTACTTTTCTACCTCCATGCCTTGTCTCCGCTTCATTGCGGTACCGGCCAGCCTGGCGGCGTGGTCGATCTCCCGATCGCGCGTGCTCGTGCCAGCCAGTTGCCCATCGTGCCCAGCTCCTCGTTGCGAGGCGTGCTGAGGCAGCGGGTGACGGACACGGATGCGGAAGCTGCGAAGACACTCTTCGGCCCGCGGTCGATAAGCAATGACCAAGAGGCGTTCGCCGGGGCATTAACCATAGGCGATGCACACTTGCTGCTGCTACCCGTGCGTTGCTTGGCTGGAGTCGTGAGCTACGTCACGTCGCCATTCATCTTGAAGACGTACGCTCGTGACTTGGCCCTTGCCGGTGAATCGGGGATTGAATTCTCGGAGCAACTGGCGCCCGGAACCGCCGAGGTAGTTGACGATACTGCAAGTCTCGTCGATCAGACTCTAGTGCTGGAGGACTTGGATCTGAAGGCCAGCAAGAATCCGGCGCTCAGCGCGCTTGCCAAGAGGGTCGCCAGTGCCGTACACCCTACTGATGCTGCAAGCCAAAGGGATCTGGCGAGGCGCGTCGCGCTAGTGCCCGACGAGATCATGAGCTTCCTAGCTGAAACGGCGACCGAGGTACGTGCCCGGATCGCCGTCGATGCCGAGACGGGCACTGTTCGCCAGGGCGCTTTGTGGTACGAAGAGAACTTGCCGGCCGAGAGCGTGCTTTGGGGTATCTCCGCCCTGTCCGACTCGCGCGGACGGGGCAACGCATCCTTGAGCGCAAAGCTCGACCGCGCTGTACCGCCTAGTGGTGCCCTCTTGCAAGTTGGTGGCAGCGCCGGAGTTGGGCGCGGCTTGGTTCGCCTGCGCCTTTCCCCGGGAGTGACGCGATGAGTAGCATGCGGATGCACACGCTGGCACGAGCTGCGTACGTCTGTGTCAACAAGCGTCGCAGCGATGAATTCAAGACCAAGTACGGGGCGCTGGCCCATCAGCTACCAAGCATGATCATGCAGCACGGGCTCGCTCAATCCACTGGATTCTTGGTCGCCAAAGGCAAGCAGGAGCATCGGGCACTGCTTGACGACGTGAATTCGGTAGTGCGCGCTACGGGTGCTACTGACACTGCTGACGGCGAACGCCTCCATCAACGCGTAATCGCGAGCGACATCAACCGATCGATTCTCCTGACTCGTCGCTGCCTCGAGGCAAGCGGCTGGTTGAAGCGGTATGCGCAGAGCGTGTTGCAAGTGACCTCTACCGGCGAAGACGCCGGGGTCGATGGCACGGAATGATGTCGACGCAACTCATGCGTGCCAGCGTGCGCGCACTGTACAGGTCAGCAAAGAAGGATGCGTCGCTCGACGCCCACCCGGGTCTGCTGCTCCAGCGGGGAATGACCGAGTACAGGGACGACGACACTGCGTCCAAGGCCAACCTCATCGATCTCTTGAGTCGCCGGGCGGTCAGCGATTCCTATCAGCGAGCCTACAGCCGTTGGACCGAGTCCACCGCTGATGAATCGCGTTTTCGAGCGGTCAGGATGGCACTTGAACGCCGCCTGTTCGTCGGGCTCGCAACGGGTGGGATTCTGGAGACCGGGTGCGCAATCTCCCATAGCTATGGCGCACCCTATATTCCGGGTTCCAGCGTGAAAGGAGTGGTCAGTGGTTACGCTCGCGGTCGGCTCGCCGAGGAAGGCCGATCAATCTGTGATGAGCTATTCGGAGCGCCGCCATCGGAATGTCATCCGGTCGGACTCTCGGGATTGATCATCTTCCATGACGCTTGGTGGGTGCCGGGTTCGCGCAGCTGTCCGTTGGTCCGCGAGATCGTGACGACTCACCATCCGGACTACTACAGCCAAGAGGGGGCCGAGCCTGCGTCAGATTTCGACGGTCCGGTTCCGAATCCACAGATAGCTGTCAGCGGAGATTTCTATTTCGTCCTCGAGGGCCCTCCGGCCTGGCTGGATCTGAGCGCGCGGATGATGGAGTCCGCACTATCGGTTCGGGGCCTGGGAGCCAAGACTCGATCGGGGTACGGCATCTTCGCTAGTCGTACCGGGGGTCAGGTGCAGGAACGTTGCGAGTGAGTCGACAAGACCATCACCGAACGGGGAGACCGGCACAGCATGCAGTCGGCAAGCGCAGTACTGCGCAGCGAAGTATTAGCCGTGGCTTGGTCGGAGATCGTCGACCCGAAACGAAAGGAAGAGGCGATCCTCGATATACGAGCACGTGCCCGCGAGGCAGGCTGGTGGGACAATGCTGCTTCGACATAGTAGGTCGACGAAGAGAGCAAAGGCCATTTACGACGACTACTCCAGGGCGGCTGATTCGACAGTCGAGGGTTCAGGGTCATAGGCAGTCGCCGTCAAGACAGAGTGCGGCGGATGTGATTGGTACCATCCGATTCGATCCGACTGTGTATGGTCAGGGCATTTGCTGATCGGCGAAGCTACTGTCTGGGCTGCTGTGCCGTACGGACCATGCCTTAGGCTGAGCAAGGAAAGCGGCGACTGACGGATCGGGGCGGATCTCGTACGGGCCAGCTTCTGGAATGCGAGGAGATCATGCGCAAGACCGTGCTGCTATGCACCGTTGGCGGAAGCCACCAGCCGATTCTAGAGGCGATACGCGCAACTTCACCTGCGTACGTTTGCTTTATCTGTTCCGGTCGTGACACCGAGACTGAGAGGCCTGGCTCGATTCGCCAAATCACTGGCTCCGGTTCGGTCATCAGGGCTCGTCGATTTGCTAAAAAGCCGACGTTGCCGAACATCCCGACCCAGGCGGAGCTTGAGCCAGACCGCTTTGAGACGGTAGTAGTGTCGACTGACGATCTCGACCAGGGAGTCATTTTGATTCGGAGTGCGATCGGGAAGCTGACAGAGCGATTTCCCGGGGCCCGTTTCGTTGCAGACTACACCGGCGGGACGAAGACGATGACAGCGGCGCTCGTCTGCGCGGCGTTGGAGTCCGAAGCGGTGGAACTTCAACTCGTGGTCGGTGCGCGTCCGAATCTCGAGAGTGTCGTGGACGGCACCGAGTCCGCGATGACGGCCGACGTTAACCGGCTCCGCCTTGATCGTGCGATGGCCCACCATCTGAGAGCATGGGATCGCTATGCCTATAGCGAGGCCTTGGAAGGTTTGGACCAGATCAGGATCATAGTCAGTTCGCCGGACAGGAAGCGTCTCGCGCTGGCTAGAGCCCTGAGTCGGACCTTCGCGCTATGGGATAACTTCGACCATGCAGGGGCTCGAGGAGCGGTCCAGCCCTTCGGCAAATTCTTTGCGGCCAAATTCGACTGGGTGTTCCCTATTCTGGACAATCTGCTTGGACAAGACCGCTCGCAACGCGATCCGGCACGCCTATTCGATCTTTGGTTGAATGCTGAGCGCCGTGCGGCGCAGGGTCGGTTTGACGATGCGACGGCCCGAGTCTACCGACTGATCGAATGGACGGCCCAGTGGCAACTAAAGGCGAGACTCCACCTCGATACGGCCGCCTTCCCGAGCGACCAATTGCCCAGCAGTGCGCCCCACCAACCAGCATCTGAAGGCCATACCAAGATCGGGCTGGATCAGGCGTGGCAGGCCGTGGGAGAAAAGCTTGGTGGTCCGGCACAGCAGTTCGCTCTTTCGCACCGAGCCTCGATGCGCAATTTACTTCTAGTGCGCAATCAGTCAATTCTTGCACATGGCTTCGCTCCCGTCGGCTCTGACAAATGGCAGCGCATCCGAACTTGGATGCACGAGCTGTTCCTACCGATGTTGCGCGAACTTGCGGCCGAGGCTGGCCTTCACGAAGTACCCTGCCAGTTGCCGAATCGTCCGCCGGAGCTTTGGTCGAGTACGGAAGCATCCGAGAACGGGACTTCCGGCTAGCTTGGCGTGATTTGGATTTCTAGCTCACGAGCGTGCGCACAGCTGCGGTCGGAATTCCTGTGCAAATGCGAGGGAGCACTGCAGCGGAAACCTTACGCTGGGATGGGTGCAGGTCGGGGCCAGCACCTCGACAGCGGTCGGCCGCGCGCTGCCTGCCCCGTACGGAGAGCGGACTGCGACCGCCGGCGCACGACGGAATGAGTGGCGTCCGGTTGAATATGAGATTCAGTCGTGGCATGCTCCGAAAGATTCCAACCTGGCACGGGAACTCTCGAACGCGATGACACACGCACGCACCAGCTCTCTCAAACATGCTCCGAAGGGGATCTCTGCAAGGCCCTTTCCGCAGCCGCCCAGGTCTGGGTCGACCATCCTTGATCTGAGCGAGGCCCAGCATGAGCAGGGCCCAGAAGTCACTCAAGCTGCGAATCGACGGAGTCGCCGGCCCGGGGAGCTTTCGGCTGAGGCACAAGAACTGCGACGACCGCCGAGCCCATTTCTCCTCCTCGACGCTGACCATACCCGTCCAGAACTTCCCACCAATGCACGCATCGTGCATGCCATTAGCGTATCTAGAATTGATTAATGCAGCACGAATCCAATCCGAAATCGGTTGTCCAAGTCAGCCTCGCGATGATGCAAATCGAAAACTCCGGTACGCGTGATGGAGAGTGATGGGCACGTTCAGCCTCGGACGCTGGTGAACGCTACTTCTCGTCCACGGTTCATCGCGAATCAAACAAGGTCGCAACCGTGCGTCTTGACGTCCCTTCTTCGTCAAGTAGCGGTTGAGTCCGTCCGTCGCACGGGGCGGATCTTCAGAAAGAAGGTGTCCGGCCATGCAGCCGAACACATGGTTGATCGCGTACTTTGCCGTCTTGAAGCGTCGATCCCTTCGATGACGTATCTGCGGAAGAGATCCGCGCGACTTCCTGCAATCCGCTTGCACTCGATGATCGCGTGCGGGTCGTGGTCGTCGTGTTCCTCGCGGATGTCGGTGAACACGATTGGTATGTCAGTTATCCCGGTTGTTCGCCGCGCACTTGGCGTCGAACGCGACTCCGTTCCAAGCAGCACCCGACCCTTCTACTCCCGCGCTGCTCCTCGACCTTTCAGAACGGCTCGCAAACTGTCGCGTAAGCGCTCCGTTATCTCTGCTTCGCCCAAGGTCGGATTGACTTTTTGAGACTTGGATGCTCGTTTGCACCCCTCGTTGAGAAGCCGTATGATGGCGTCGCAACCTACTTTGTGGGTGTTGAGGAACTTCTGTCCACGCAAGATCGTTTGCGCCAGCCGTCCGAACATCAAGCCGACCACGTGCTCCGCACACTGTCCCTGACTACCGCGGCTGCATCTGCCAAGCCGCAAACCCCCAGCCAGTGCCGGAGGGCCGCTGGCTTGATGATCGACACTTCGTCGTGCGCGTGAACTTGCAGTTCGATCTTGCCAACTAGAGCGTTTGCGACATTTACGTTCGTTCGGGTACCGATTTCCGCTAATACGGACTGCAGCGAGCCGTGCGGCTGGACGACCTCGATCACGGATGGACAGGACTGCTCCTCCAGTGCGAACCGAACGACGCGGTGCGTTGCATCTTCTGGAAGGTCGTAAATCCTGGCGCGCATGCGCATGCGCTCCGTTGCGGAGAACCATACGTCCATCGAAGTCAGGAACGCTCTCGCGTAGGCCTGAAGCTCGCTCACACCGACTGGGTCGACGGATCGACTCCGTCGGTCCTGCCACTGCCAACCGGATCGCAACAGGCCGTCGCGAATGATGATGCGGTCCTCGCTATCCATCCCGTAGAGATCGAACACGGCTTCGTCGAGCGCATTCCAATCAGCAGGACTCGGCGGATGTCCATGGAAGTTGCGAACAAGTTGAAGCAGCCGTTGGCCGGGGCCCAATCCGACGCTCTCCTCGAGCGCGGGCGCGGGCATGGCGACGATGTCTCTTAGCTCTGCTCGCCGCATCCACAGTCCAAGCGTCGACCCGGTCATCAGCAAGAACCACGATGCCAACGCTGAACTAAGGATTCCAGCGACGAGGGAAGCGATCTCCAACTGCGCATGAGTGAAGGAGGCACTAAAGATGCCACTTGTGCATACGACGTCTCGTTGCGCGATGGCCACGACCAGCCGAGGACTTGGTACTTGCCGCAGAAACTCGCTCACGAGAAGTAGCGGCGCACGGAAGTGCTCGCGGGTTTTCGGTCGCTCCGCTCCGTCGTCACCGAAGGCGGGCAATTCGTCGATTGACAGCGAGAACGGCCCAACGTCGTTGCTTTGAACGAGTGGTAACCCCTTCAGGAATTTGGCATCACGACTGCGATTACCGAACGTCAACCCAGCCCCTAGCTGAGTACCCAGATCCCTAAGTTGTACCCCCAAGGATTGATGCTCCTCCACTAGGTGGTCCAGTAACAGCAGATCCGGCTTTTTCCCGAAGAACGCCGCTTTGAACAGTCCGGGGCAGCGCTTCCAACTGGCTATCGGCAATGTGGTGACGTCATTCGGCGCGATCTCGATCATGCGACTGCGCTCGCCGGAAGTCGACCAGTGAGCTTGGACGAGCGTCACGCGATGCTTGGGCTGCTCGATATGGCGTGCTAGGAGCACGATTGCCGGCATCTTCGCCCTCGGGAATAGCCACTGGGACAGGTCGGAGAGATTAACCAAGGTGACTGGAGCAAGCTCCTCGACGTGCTGCCGCGCAGCATCCAACGTGGTGCTGCTGAGGCTGAAGAACGGCGGTGCGCTCAGGATCATGCCGAATCGAGTGCGGTCGTGCGCGAATCCCCTGCCCTTTGTCACGAAGTCAAGGCTCTGGCCTCGCGATAGGAGAGGTGCTCGCGGTACGGCGTCCCCGCGGGCCGCCGTGCGAGACATCCCTTGGTAGGTCCATGGCGGATTGCCGACGATGATGTCGAACTTCCTCAATCGACTGCCATCGGTCAAGACCCTCCGTCCGGCGGGCGTCCGTTCGATATTGCGGGCATCGCCGACGAGTAAAGTCCTGTCGCGCAACGATTCGAACAGAATGTCCTCGAGCTGTTGCGGGTAGGGGTCGAGTTCCATAGCCACCAGATACAGGCTGAACGCGGCAACGCGCACCGCGGCTTCTTCTACGTCGACGCCGTAGATTTGCTTGTACAGGGTCTGTCGGATTGCGTGGCGACTCAAAGCGCCGCCACGGGCCTTGGCGAACACTAGCCGGCGCAAGGCCTGGATGAGGAACACGCCGGACCCGCAGGATAGGTCTAGCACTGTCTCCTCGCCGGTCAGACCGCCGCAAACCTCGTCGAGCACCAGTGAGACGGCGGCTAGCGGCGTGTAGAACACGCCTTGGCTACGGGCCAAATTCGCATCGGTCGAATCCGTGCTAGCCGAATGCACAAATTGCTCGTAGATGGCACTGACGAGTTCGACCGGAATCACGTCGAAGCGATAGGGGAAGAAGCGAATCTGGCCGGTTTCCAGATCCTCTCCCATCAGGAACTTCGCGACCTTCTCGAGATGATTGGCGGCTGGAACAGATGTCGAGCCAGATGGGAACATGTCGCCGTTGAAGCTCTCGGACAGCCATGCGAAAAGGCTCTCGGCAGCCGCCCGGTCGGTCAAGACGCCCGGTAGGTCGGGGCGACCGCACTGTTCGACAAGTCGATCACGGGTCACGATCTTGCGCTCGACCAAGTACTGGGCGAATATGCATCGGCCGATCAGAGCTTGCGCTTGGGCTTGGTCGAGATGGGCCTTGATCAATGTATTCTTGAGGAGGAGCAGGTCCCGCGACAAGCGAACGTCGACGCGGGTCCTGCGATCGACGCGCGACTCGCGGGACCAGAAGTGGCCCGTTTCCATTGCGAGGCGACCTGCGCGTGCGTCCAGTCGCGCCAAGTCCGGCTCAACGTGCTGAAAGGTGTCCAGCCGATTCGCATTGGGCTCTTCCGGCGGGCAGGGGTCACCGAAGCCGTTGTACAGGGCGGTCCGCTCGGGAGAAACCACCCAAAGCAATGGCGAGGACCCTTGGTTCCAGATTTCCCTCTGCCATTCGGCTACGACGGAGTCGCGAGGTTCATTTGCGTACTTGAAATAGACGGTGAGGCCAGCGGCAATTCCCCCACTGTTTGCATCGATGTTGCTACGCCAACAAGCATCGGGATTGAACGAGGGGACGCGGGAATGCATGCCGGAATGAGCCAGTTCGACAGTTGCCGCAGCAGCTTGGCCGTTGACTAGATACCCTGTGGATTCAAGTACCTTCCCGAGCGGTTCGGCGATCATGTTTCGCTCCAAACGCCTCGAAACCTACAACTGCCAATGCACATGATCAGATACGATCCCTTCAGCGAAGCAACTATTGTACCGTCTTGTTGGAGCGAGGCTGAAGCCACGCTGGCGCTGTACTTGCACCACACGCAGTCGATCAGCTTGGAACGGCTGCGGGGGCTGTTCGAGGAGGTCTTCGGGCTGGAGATCAGCGAGGGGGCCTTGGTCAACATCTTCCGGCGCGCGCGAGCGCCTAGCGACGCAGACCGCGGCCGTGCTGGAACGGATCCGGGCCAGCCGCGTGATCTGCTCGGACGAGACCTCGGCGCGGGTGGCCAGCCGCACGTGGTGGGAGTGGGGCTTCTCGGGCGAGGGCACCGTGCTGCACGAATTGGCGGAGAGCCGCGCCAAGAGCGTGCCGGAGCGCGTCATGGACGGAGCGCACCGGGAGGTCTGGGTGGCGGATCTGTTCGGCTCGCAGCGAGGGCACGGTAAGCAGGCGCAAGTGTGCCTAGAGCACCAAGGGCGCGACGTGCAGTACGCGGGGGACGCGATCTTCGCCCCGGCGATGCTCGAGTTCCTGCAGTGGACGGCGCGCCTCGGGTGCAAGCGCGCAGGTCAAGGACAGCACCATGCAGCGCCACCGGCGGGAACAGCTGAAGCAGCTGCAGGGCTGGAACTGGAGCCGAAGCAGGCGGACGGGATCCCGCTGCGCAAGCGTTACACGAAGGTGCGGGAGCAGTCGCTGGTGTTCATGAGCGACCGGGAGGTGCCGACGACGAATAACGTGTCGGAGCAGGCCTTGCGGCTGAGCGTGGTTTTCCGCAAGGTGACGAACGGCTTCGGGGTGGAGTGGAGTGCGGAGCTGTACGGGGGCTTGCGGGTGGTGGTGGCCACGGCCGCGGGCAAGGGTTCACGGCGCTAACCGCGTTACGCACGACGCTGGAGGGAGGCAGCATCCTAGCACCGCCCGCGGCTCCGGCCGAATGACCGATCCGGCGCGGCGGCCGTCGACCACCGCGCCCAATCCTGTCCCGACATCGGTTTGAGGGGGTAGGTGAGCAATTACCGATACAGCATCTCAGTCGGCGGCACTGCCGGTTCGCGGGCGGTTAGATCGATCCAACAGGATATCGAGCTTTCTCTCGATTTCGCGGAGCGCAGCGAGCTGTTCAGCATGCTCCGCTGAGTTCTTTGCGCTATACCGCCGGGCCGCCTCGCGGTCTTCGTCGGCACGCTTCTCAAACGCCTTGCGCTCTTCGTCGCCACGCTTCTCGAACGCCTTGCGCTGTTCGTCGCCACGCTTCTCGAACGCCTTGCGCTGTTCGTCGGCGCACTTCTCGAATGCCTTGCGATTCTCGTTGGCGCGCTTTTCCGCAGCCCCTCGGTTTTCCTCGGAGCGATTCTCGAACGCCTTGCGAATCTCGTTGGCGCACTTTTCTGCAGCCTCTCGGTTTTCCTTGTAGCAGGCTTTCAGCAAGTGCTGATTCACTATGATCCACGCCAGTACGATACCGAGCGCGACCTGCCCCGCACCCGGAGAAGTCATCAGCCTTAGAATTTCTTCCATCTCCCCTTAGCGTACCAGCCTGAAGGAAGCGCCCCGGCCCACCGAACCTATGGATCGCTCTCGGATCGGTCGGTCAGGCAACAGCTGGCCTCCGCCCAGCCGAAGGATCAATCCGCTGCCAGCCGACCGGGCGTCCACTCCCGAGATCTTCGCCAAGCCCACGCCACGCCGACACGCTACGGATGGGTTGCAACACCCAGCGATCAAACCGAGGCTTGGTCCCAGGATTCGTCGGTGGGTCGTACACCGTAGCCCAAACCGATCGGCGCACAGCAGATCGAGCAATGACGTCGACGTGTAGACACCCTCTACAGACTCACGCCAGGCACGCGGGCCGTGCATGACTCGCACTTGCCCTCGCTAGGTTCGAGGTGGCTTCGCCATGCCCAAGCAGCACATGCGATGGCGGGTCGGCGGCGGGATTCGGTCCCAACCAGCCGCAACCCAACCGAGGGAGGTGCGGGAGTGCTGCGCTGTTGCAAGCGTGGTGCCCCCCGGTCACAGCGTAACCAGGCGTCTTGGATTTCCAACCTGGAGAGATCCATCCCAATTGGCGTGAGACGTGGGCGTCGACCGTAGCGCGATGCGGGTGGCTAACACCGTTCCGACTGTGCTTGTTTCTAGGACCGAACGAGTAAAGCAATCGAGATGCACTCTGTCTGGAAGGTTTGGGTGGATCTGTTCTGCACTTCGACGCACCTTTGTGCGGGACCGTGATGGCCGCGGCCTTGGACAGCGGGTTCGGCATGTGCATGTAATCAGCCTCTCCAGTCAGCAGCCAATCCTTGTCTTCATGCCGATTACGGACTTTCATAACCAGCCCGGAGTCGTTGCGACACCGCTCTTGGCTCTCAGGATGGTGACGTCCTCGCGACACCCATTCCAATGGTCGGGTACCATGGGCCTTGGACAATCAGAAGCGAACCGCCGGACCAAAGGATCTTGTTGGCGAACTTCGTGTGGCTCGGGCCGACGCTCTGGCGCGGCGCGACCCATCTCGACTGCAGGAATCGACGGTCTTGGTTGGTGGCTGCCCAGTGGTCCGCATCCCAGTGGGATAGGATAATCGGCGGGTTGTAGCAGTTGCAGAATTGGAGATTCTCAGGGCGGGTCCGGGCATTTCGGTAGACGCCGCAACCCAAGTCGAAGTAGCAAAGAGGAAGGCCGCACGTGCAAGCCACTTCGCTGCAGCGAGAGAGCCACTCGCAAATGCTGGAAGGGTCGGCGCATGAATCGGTAGCTTCGCCCGCGAGATGCGGTGCGCCCCATTCTCGAAGGGCATTGTCACCGCCCCCTAGTTCTTGTAGGCCTCACGAAAACTTTCCTCCGTGGTCTCCGTGTATCCGGAGCGGAACCTAGCCCTCAAGGACTGCGGGGCGGAAGTCGAGCACGAGACCCCCGCTGCAAGGCGACGGTAGGGGTCGCGAAATCCATCCACGACTCCATCCGGAACGACGGTTGCGGTCGCAGCCGCCCCGTAGTCCTCCGAGCCGAAGTCGGACTCTCCCACCGTCCATACCCCCATGGTGGATTTCGCACATGCGCGGCCGTCCATGCAAGCCACAGCGCTGGTGACGAACGCTGCAGGCGGCGCGGATTCGAGTTTTCCCTGCTGGGTCTCTCTCCTGGCTTCGTTTAACGGCTCGAGGTTCGCCGCCGACGCAGAGGCGCATAGTGTTCGGCTAGCGTCCCGCCGACCCGCCCTGCCCCCGGGGCCAACCGCGGGGCTTCAAATGCCCCAGACTTCGATCCGCTTGCCGTCGAATCCCTCGGTCCGCCGATACACTTTCTCTTCCCACGGGTTCTCGTCGCGATCGAAGATCACCAAGTGGCCCTCGTCCGCGCCGCACCGATCCATGTAGCCCGCCGTCTGCGGCAAGCCCTCCTCAAGGGTCTGTTCCAAGCGGCCCCGCCGCACCTTGCCTTCGATCACGAATCGTTGCTCGCCCCCCGGGCGCGGCCACCGGATGAACAGGTCCACCCGCTGCCGCCCCAGGCCGTACTCGCGCTCGATCCGACCGCCGCCGCTCAGCGCCCGCTGCAGGAACGCCTGCAGCAGCAGGTGCGGCCCCGCCTCCTTGTAGGCGAACCGCTCCAACCAGAACTCCGCGTGCTCGCCGCAAAACTGCTGGAACGCCTCCAGCAGCTTGCCGCTCTCCAGACCACCGTCCGCGTTCACGTACCACGCGGTTTGCTGGCGCAGGCCCTTCTGCGTGGCGAAGGTCAGTTCCCGCGGCACCGCTTCCGCGTAGATCGGATTGGCGATGCGCGGCGGGGAGTCCAGCGCGATCAAGCCGAGGTCGCGGACGTACTCCAGATCGCGCGCTGTGTAGCTCCGCTGAGCCGCACCGCTGAGCATGGGCTCGACGACCCGTTGCACCCGGCCTTCCCGCAACTTGTCCATAAGCTGGTCCAGATGCACCACCCGCCTCTGGATGAGGACTTCCTGGGCCGCGAGGATGTCGTGCTCGGTGATCGCGCGGCTGCGGTCGCGCCCTTGGGGGCTCTTGAAGCAGGCATGCCAGCACAGCGCATTAACCAGCCACGGCTGCCCCGCGGTCTGCGTGTAGACTCGATCAATGGTCGCGGTCTCAAACTCCTGACCCGTCTCGGCCGTGTGCTGGCCGAGCAAGGCCTCCGTTTCCGCTCGGTCGAAATCCCGCAAGCGCAGTGAATCGGCGCTGATGTTGAACCCGCTGCCGCCCGCGATCGCTTTGCCCTCCGAAGCGGAGTGAATCCGATAGTCCCGCACGTTATGCACCCCGCACAGCACGATGCTGTGCGGGAAGCTCCGCGGGCGCATGTCGTAGCCGGACCGCAACTGGCGCAGCACGGAGAGCAGCGTGTCACCGATCAGCGCATCGATCTCGTCGATCAGCAGCACCAGCGGATGCGGGCTGGCCATTGCCCAGCGTCGCAGGGCCTCCCAGAGCGCCGCGCCGGCACCGCCCTCCGCGAGCGCCGCGCGCCGAATCCCATCCAGCGAGTCGTCTCCGAGCACGGTTTGCGCAGTTCCGGCCAACACCTCGAGAATCACTGCCATCGCCTCGGGAATGTTCTCCCGCCACACTTGCGCCGCCTCGACGTTGACGTGCAAGCAACGATAGTCGCCCTCGGCTCCGCTGTTGAGGCGGTCTTGGAGGGCCCTGAGTGCGGAGGTCTTGCCGGTTTGCCGGGGGGCGTGGAGGATGAAGTACTCCTTGTCGTGGATTAGGTTCAATACGTAATCCAAGTCCATGCGCTCCAACGGCGGTATGCAGTAGTGTTTCCGCGCGACGACTGGCCCGGCTGTGTTGAAGGAGCGCACACCCCTATCATGACCGTTCTTGATTGATTGTGCCAGCGATTGCGATTCCGTTTGGAACATGCGCACGACGGGGCGGGCTGGACTGGCGGATGAATATCGACGATGCCCGCTGGAAACTCAAGTCCATCGACCCCATGAGCATGCTCTGACGAGACAATAGCCTGCTCTCACGGGCGCCGACTCCTGGCGAGGAGGTCGCGACCGCATCCCTTGTGCGCGAGATCCTGGAGCAACCTCCCCAACCAGTGCCTTGTCAGGAATAGAGCCAAGGGCAAGATTCAACTTGGCTCAAGTGGGGCCGAGCAGATAGCTACCCGTAGACACCTCCAATACGAGGACATCGGCACCCGCACTGCGGCGACGCTCATGGTCGGACCCCGCCTGCTGGCAGTCTTCCAGTGCGAGAGGCTCGATCAGCTACCCGTGCCGCCGCCACGTGCGTGCTCGCGACCCGGCTGATCGCGAGCGTTACCTCGGGCTTCACATGCCCCAGACTTCGATCCGCTTGCCATCGAATTCCTCGCTTCGCCGGAACACTTTCACGGCCGCACCTCCGTGTCGCGATTCAAGATCACATAGGTGGCCCGCCTCGGCACCCCATCGATCCATGTCCCCCGCCATCTGCGGCGAGCCCTGCTCAAGCCCGGCCCAGCTGCCTGGGCGGATCTCGCACTCGATCACGATCCGTCGCATGCTGTCGGATCGAGGAAAGGCTTGCTTGCCGAGGGTGGAGGGATTGGCGGTTTCCGGCGGCGTTCGCGACGGTGCCGGTGCCTCAGTCTCCACCTTGACCACGTTTCCTCTCCTCGCGCATCGAACCGAGTGTGCGGATTTCCCGCACTGGGCTCTCGCTCGAGATGATGCTCTCGCCCTCGCGAAGCTGCGCCTGCCGCCTTCCGGCGTTCCGGCCGCAATCTTGCGGCTGGCACCCGGCAAGCGTTGAGATGTTGCGGTTTGGGCCCGGATTGCAGCGCAGCGAATTGGTAGGGAACACGATTTAATCCAGCGCCGGCGACAGTCTTCGCGGACTGCTGCCGGTGGTGGTCGGAGCACGGATTGCGCCGATGGCGCGCTACGGATGGGATGAGCGTGACGAGCGGCTGCGCGGTTCCGACGAATGGCGCTGCCCTCCCCCGCGATAGAGGCCACTTCTGCGCCAACTCGGTTTAGACGCTCCCGCTGGCCGAGGCCCCGGCTCCGTCACAATCAGGAATCGCCGCGCCGACGGCAGTCGGCGGTCGGCTGGGGCAGTGTTCATGCCGCAACGCGCGAACTGGCTCAGGATGCACGTTTCCGGTTCGGGGAACTCGGATCAGGCACAGCCACCCACGCAACGCCGTCGCTCCCTGCCGCTGGCCACTGGCGGGCTGCATGCGACAGCCGGAACGAGTCCAGCCAATCCGTGGCTGCGACCCGAACCGAGCGTGCGGGAACCGGCGCATCGTCGCGCTGCGACGCGCCTGTGACGACGCTCGGACGCTTTCCGTGACGGGTCTACTCGACCGCGGGTTGGCGCGACGCAATGCTACGCGTCACGCTTGCGTCAGCGACCCGAGGACAGGGTGGGCGGGGACTCTTCCACGGGATCCCCTTCAGGGGGGCAGCGTCTTCGCCGGCCAGCGCGGCAGCTGGCGTTGAACGGCCCAGCTCGGACTCCGACGATCGCGCCTCTTCCGCGTTGACATCCGGGGCCTGCACTTCAACCGATGCGGGCGGTGCGGACGCTTTGCTCACGCTGAACCAGTTCACCAAGCCGACCGTGATCAAGATCCCGATAAAGGCAAGCTGAATCGTAAACAGAGCGACCATCAGATGCATTTGCCTGCGCAACCCGTCCATGTCCTTGCGTAGTCCGTCATACATCTCGCCCATCGCAGCACGAAGTGCATCACAGGGCAGCGAAATTCCAAAGTCGTGGTGCGCCCAGTCACACGAGCCGGTGCGGCTAGGAAATGAGTCTGCAGGCGAGGCGGCACTGCGAAAATTGGATCCGAATCGCGCCGGATTCTACGCCCTCCGCATGGATCGACTGCGGCGGATCGTCTTCCGTTTCGAGGACGGTAACGTGCATAATGTGGAACTGGTCGACTACCGGGGCTGAAACGAGCGATAGCCGCATGCTCTGCCCTGTCCACCCCGGCGAGAACATCCTCTACGGTTGCCTAGGCGTCGTGGGCGAAGACGAAGGGGCACTCGAGGTCGCCGAGGCCGCCTCAAGACTGGGCGTGCCCCGCGAGACCCTCCAACGGGTGCTCAATGGCCACGCTCCGGTCACGCCTGACTTGGCCGGTCGGCTGGAAGCTGTGGGCTGGTCGACCGCGGAGTTCTGGCTGCGGCGCCAAGCATCCTATGAAGCGGCGCTGGCGAGGCAAAAGCGCCGCGCGGCCGCAGCCTGAACGCACCGCGAGCAGAGGCTTCCCGCGGTGGTTCCCATTCGCCTAGCCGGGGAGCGGATCGTTCTCCGCCGCTGTAAGTTCCCATGGCCGCACGGCCCGAACAGCCCCTGCACCGGCAGATCCGGGCCCCAACCGCTGCCCTCGCTAGCAACCAGTACCCGACCGCCGCAGGTGGTAGGCAAACCGTGCCCATGGTCAGGGATCGAAGCTGCCTCAGGAGGGTTCGCACCCTTGGAGGCGGTGCGTTTCCTAGCCAGGTATCGGTGCTAGGGCACGGATTGGGTCGATCCGCGGCCGGACCCGTTGCGCCGGAGGATCCGCTATGTGCACGGAGTACCGGAGCATCGCCGTCCAAAACGGTGCCGGGCGGCAGCGCAGTCTCCGTTCCGGCCAATGTCCGCAGCGTGCGCAATACGTAACTGGCGGTGATGGCGTCTAGCTGCGGATACATCGCAGCCAAGACTCCCAAGTATTCGGCTCGTCGCTCATGAGATCCATGACCCGCTGGAGCGACCATCCACCAAGCGGGCCGATTAGTACGCTCTTCAACTGATCGCGGCAGACGGGGTCTCGCCATTCAGAACCAAGGGCCCCGGCGTCACTCTGGATGATGTCCCAATGCCCGAATCTCCTGCTACGCAGCAGCGGCTGAACTCCCAGATTCTCAAGGACTCCGCCATCTGACAGATATATCGATCCCGGCTTGATAAACGAAGATGGACAGCTCGTCCCACTTGGAAATGTCTCAATGTCGAGAACGAAAGGCGGAAGGCTGATCGGAAAGGAAGCCGAGGCAACGACCGCCTGCGACAGGCAGAGCGAACCCATGGGCACTAAGTGGCTTGGGTTCGATGCTGGGATCTGAATGCCACACGCAGAGAACCTATGACGATCAAATTCCGCAACCTGACCATTGTTGAGAATGGTGGCATGGACACAAAACGAGGGGAGATCGGGCAGTTCACCAAGGGTCGGGCCGTCAAGTAGAGCGTTGTCGAAGAACTCCCCAAGTGCATGGGCACACGGGTAGGTCTGACGCCGGGTCAGTTTCCTTCACGGCTACAAGCGCGGGATCCGCTTTACGAATCCGGCCTCGATCTAGCGAAGGCAGCCAGAATCGCATTCCGCGAGTAGCGCACGTGCGTAGCCATCTGCTGCCTCATGTACCCAGCGCTGTTTAACGGCGAATAGCCAAACAACCGCGTTAGCGGCTGAAAAAACCAGCGACCCAATACCGAGAATCAGAATTGGGTCGGCCTCGGTGCTGGCAGAGTAATAGAGGCCGCTAGAATTGGCCACCACGCAAAGCAACGCGAGCGGTCGGCCAGCCCACCTGAGACCGTAGACATTGCGATGAAATCCGTAGGAGACATTCTCCTTGAAGACCAAATCGAACTGCCGTCGGTCACGAGTCCTTTCGCGCAGCCGCCGGACCGCGGAATCGTACGTGGACATCGCCCGCTCCCCGAAAACGAACATCGTTGTGAGCAAATGGAATCGATCCGCAAGCGTCACACATGAACCAGCACGCCAACACTCGTCGGGGCGAGCACGACAGGCTCCCAAGGAGCACGAGGGTGAGCGTCAGAAGCGGATCTTGCTCGCGAATCCGAATCGCTGGATTGTTCTCGGGATGGCCTTGGTGACGCACAAGCATGCTCGCTGGCCGTAAACGGTATACTTGAGTTGTGACAGTAAATCTTCCGTCTCCGCAACCCACACCAATGCGGTTCGCTGGATTCGCAACGAACGAGGAATCGGAATGATCGCAGAGCCACTTCAGCGTGTCCTCGGGTCGACTGGCTATCTTCTCCCAGGGCAGCGTTGTGCGCACGGTGTGCGGATAGGAGCCAACGCGCAGGAACAGCGCCGGGGTCGGGGATTCTGTCCAGACGCCCGGTGGGAGGGGCAATCGTCGCTTCGAGTCTACTTCAAGTATGTTCAGGACGATGTTTCGAGTGAAACGATTGGATCATGGCGACGCGAGATCTGGAACGAGGGTACGTCCCCACTGCTGTGGACCGTCTCGCCCCAGCGAACCGTGATCTACAACGCTTTCGGGAGACCTCAGCCAACGGACGATGCAGAAGCGAACCGACTCAAGACCTTCGAGAATTTCGCATCGGAACTGGAGAGACTCGATTCCTTCGCTGGCCAGCTAGCGATGGAGACGGGCCAGTTTTGGCTCAACGAACCCAGAGTCAATCGCAAGACAGGGGTGGATCACCAGCTACTGTCCGACCTCGGCGCACTAGAACGTGATCTTGTCGATGTAGGACTCCCTCGAATCGAGGCCCAGGGCCTGATCGGGAGATGCATCTTCGCGCAGTACCTGATTGATCGGCGAATCGTGGATCCACACCTGCTTCAGGAAGTCTGCGGCCAACCGTCCCTTCCGCTCGCTTTGGATGATCCTGCAGCAACTCAGAGTCTCTTCGCTTGGCTCAGCCAAACCTTCAACGGCGACATGTTTCCGGGGAATTCAATCGAGAAGACGCCCAATCCTCCTTACCTCGAACGAGTAGCACAGTTTCTGCTGGCAACTAATCCAAGTAGCGGTCAACAGTCGCTATTCCCATATCAGTTCGAGGTGATTCCAGTTGAGCTCATCAGTTCGATCTACGAGCAGTTCGCGCACTCCGCCAACGACGCCAATGTGACGGGAGCTGACCACGCTGGAATTCATTACACCCGTCTCGCGCCCGTCTCGCTAGTGCTCGACGAAGTGTTGTGCGAGGCAACTGGGTCTGAGTCCGTGCTGGATCTCACCTGCGGCTCGGGTGTGTTCCTAGTCGAGGCCCTGCGGCGACTTGTTCGCCTCCGGGCCAGGGGCAAGGAACCGACCCGAGAGATCATTCGCACGACGCTGCACGAACAAGTTTTCGGCGTCGACATCAAAGAGGCTGCGGTTCGCGTCGCGGCGTTCAGTCTCTACTTGGCCGCCCTTGAACTAGACCCAGACCCGACGCCGCCAGACGCTCTTAAGTTTGATCAGCTTATCGGTAAGAGTCTGTTCATTGGCGATGCTAAGGAAATCGCAGGAGATGGCAAACGCCGTTCGGGTTTGACCGGCACGGACGGCCGGGCGCGCAAGTTCGATGTCATCGTTGGAAATCCTCCGTGGGATTTCAGGGGCAAGACGGGTACTGAAGATAGGCGGGCCCGAGAGACCTCAGCCGACGCGCTCTCACCGCGCGGCGAGAGTCTCGATTTCGTCAGGGAAGCTCGGAAGTTTGCCCGCGAAGAGACGCGATTCGGATTAATCCTGAGTGCGTTACCTTTCTTCAGTGGGAGCGGTACCGGCCAGAGCGCGTCGCGCAGTCTTCTTCAATCTCTGGCACCCGTGACTTTAGTCAATCTGGCGAACCTCAGGTCATGGCTCTTCCCCAACGCGAATAGGCCCGCTGTCGCACTATTCGCACGCCAGCGCTCGAAGCAGCATCACGATCAACTTACAGTCGTCCAAGTTCCTTGGGCAGAATCCGGAGCGCGAACACATACGTTCGAAATCGCCCCTAGCGACATCCTGAAGGTTCCGCTATCAAGTCTGCAGGATCACCCCGAACTGCTCAAGGCTGCGGCCTTCGGGCGTCACCACGACTTGCTGTTGCTGGATCGACTGAAGAATCGGTACGAAACGCTAGAGGATCAACTCGGTCGGCTGCGTTCCAAGCTGAGCCAAGGATTGATTTTCGGAAGTCGCACCGGAGGCGACACGAAGGTGTTGCAAGAGCTCCCTGTGCTCGACAAGGGGAACATTCGACGCTTTGCAGTCGAACCGAACCTACCTCTCTTTGAGAGACAACCGGCCGAACGGCCGCGGTCGCGAGAGACTTACCTAGCGCCGTTATTGCTGGTCAAGAAATCATTGACGAGGGAGGAGGGGCCTCGTCTCGTCGCAGCGGTCACCGATCAAGACACGGTCTTCACCGAGGACTATTTTGGTGCTACCCTGCCACGCGCACACATTGCATCCGCGCATCTGCTCGCTGCGATACTCAATTCCGCGCTGGCCTCGTGGTTCTTGCTGATGACGTCTTCGACTCTCGGTCTATGGATTAGCCGACTATTCGTTTCAGACCTCAACCGCTTTCCAGTTCCCGACTTACGTTCAGCCGTAGGTTCAGAGAACGGACGAAGAGTTCTCGAAATCGCAAGCTCTCTCAGGGAGCATGTAGCGACCAAGGATGATTGGAACGAACTGGACGAGGCCGTGTTCGACTTATACGAATTGGATGAAACCGAACGCATCGTTGTGCGAGACGGTCTCGAGCGAACGGGCTGGCAATGGCAACGGGGGCAAGATGGCTCGGTAGCCCCCGCGAGGATTGACGATTTGAGGTCATACGCTAGTGCGTTCCTAGGGACGATGGATGCGTGGTTCTCCGCGAGGAACGTTCGCAGGATGCGGGCGGAGATCTTTGAGCTTTCTGGCTCGGCCTCACTTCGAGTCATACGATTCGTGCTGGAAGAACGTCCGGGACCATCGATCCTTGAGACTTCGCCAGTTCAAAGCAGATTGGCCGCCGTACTGGACCAGATCGGCGAACGCCTCGATGTGCAGATCGCGGATTCCTTGGCAAGAAAGCGTGATTTGCGAGTACATGGCCCTAACGAGGTCGTGATCATCAAGCCCTCAGCGCGTCGTCACTGGATGGGGGTAAGTGCCTTGGAAGACGCCAACGATTTAGTCGTCAAGAGCTTTTCAGGAGTGTGGACTTGACAGTTCCAGAAGCCCTGCATGACCCTCACCTCCGAGGCCCCTTGATCGACCTTAGCCCTGACGTCATCGTCGCAATCATGAGGACGGTCCACGCCGGTTGGCTTGCCACTTCCGGAGTCAAACCGGGCGACTACGAAGTGAAGGTCACCGAGCGGCTGCGGGTTGCCATGCACATGGTGTTGAATGATCGAAAGCACCCTTGGAGCAGGCGGATGGCCATACTGCCCGGAACCGAGTCCCTTTCTCGACCGGACCTTGATCACCCCGACGGGAGGACTGACATTCCGATTTTTTTGGACAAGATCTTCCGGAAGTGCGGAGATCACGATCCTCACGCCATCATCGAATGCAAGCGGCTTGCAGGCAGCGATAGGCGTCGCTGCCTGAAGTACATACAGAAAGGAATAAACCGCTTTCGAATCGGCAAATACGGAGCACGCCATGCTGCGGGCTTCATGGCCGGGTACTTGGAGAGTGGCAGCGCTTCCGATGCTGCGAATGGAATCAATCAATGCTTGAGCGAGGAGGGTCTCGACTCCGAATTGTTGCAGCGATCCCCCTTGCTGAATGAGAGCTGGGCACGGAGCAGCTGCCATCCGCGACAGCCTCCATCGAAGCCAACGATCATGCTGCATCATGCGTTCTTGGAGTTCTGACCGCATCCGGCTTGAGGGGGATCATCTCTCGCAGGCTTAGAGCGGAGGGAACCTCGGGCTTCGTGGAAACCAGCAATCCACGACCTCCAGATTCAGGTGACCTGACCCCTTTGAGCGGTCACGGCCGTGGCTTCGTGATTGGTCCTTGTGCAACAAGGATTTCGGGGTGAGCGGGACGCTTGGTGGAGAGTGGCAGCCGACCAGCGACCAAGTTGATGATTGTGGCTGTCGACAGCGGACGCGGGAGTGTTAAACCGACCTGATGGATGACCCCTCAGCATCATGCGAAGCTGCTTGGTCAACCGCCGGCCGGAAACTGTTGCACCCACTCGCGCCTTGGCTCGCGACCGATGTACGTGGGGCGCAGCTCCGCTAGGTCGCGACGCCTCCCCGCCAGTCAGGCTTCAAAGATTTGCTTGCTGTCCGCTACTCGATCTCCCGATGCCCTTGGCACACCAGCCGATGCACGCGCTGCGCCCGGCTCGGTAGGCATACTGCTCCGGTTGCAGGTCCGCTTCGAAGATCGGTGCTAGCACTAGCATCGCCGCCGTCTGCGGCACCCGGTCCCGCAGGCACGGTATGCCCAAGGGGCGGAATTGCCCCGGCTGCTTCTTCGGAATCAGCACCTGCCGCACAGCGCACGGCCGCTAGCTGTCCTCGCGCCAGTTCCCCCAGCCACCGTTCCACGCCACGCTCCTCGACATCCGCGACCGTCTCGCCGTCCACGCCGCAGGCCCCGCCGTTCCGGCGTACCGCCTGCCAGGCCGCTTCCAGCACGTCCTGCCGCCAGACCTTGTCGCTCAGCGTGTAGAACCGGGTCGACATTACCCCGGCGGAGGCAACCGGTGCTTCGTTCGTTCGCCAAGTGCCTTGGCATTCCCGGTCGCTGGCAGCCTTCCCCGTGATCTTGGCGGGTCGGCCTCCGCATTGACGGTTTCGAGGCCTGCTCGGCGTTCACTCGCGTTACGGCCTGCACGTTCGCTGAGCCGCCCAACGGCGGCCCTTTTGCATCGCCGTGCTCCAGTCCACGTCGTTACCTCCATCGACGGCTGCGATCTACTACTGGCTGGAACGACAGTTGCCGGGCGGGTCTACCCCCAGCTGGAGTGCGGTGCCTTCGCACGGCGCACCAGGTCATGTCCTCTGTGCATATTGCGAACTCAGAAGCGAACCCCAAATAAGCAACCGCTGATATCTTCGTCGTTGAGTCGCAATCGGACGAACTCGTCGATACTGAAGCCAGCACAGAGGTCGTGCTTTGGCAGAGAATCGCTATTCATCATACAAACATACTGGAATCCACATTGCTCGGAATCACGGGCAATCATCTCAATCGCAGCTGCAACCTGACGCTCATCAACTCCGTCGAAAATAGTGCTATCGTGGATCAGACACCCGAACTTAGGCTGTCGTTCTGACCACAATTGAGCCAGCATTAAATCGTAGCAAAAGATTTTCATATTCTCAACACCATGGCTGCTAGACCTTTCGATATCGACACTGAAACGATAACCCCTTTCGTCGATGTCGATCACGAGATTGCCCGGTGCCTGATAAAGAGCTTGGGAATTCGTGTTGAACAACTCAATTGCCCGGTTCCGCGACGCTTGCTGCTCTGCCATATGCCTGCGCGACCGAAGAAGTAAATTCTCCCTCTGAACACGAAGCGCACTGCGACCGCTCTCAATCTGTTCCAATAACTCAATCTTGCGTTTCGTTTCATTGAGCTTAGTCATTGTATCTCTATGCAATTTATGAATTTCATTGTATTTTTCCAAAGCACCATGGCTATTCAAGATCGTCATCAGAGAAGCTCGTTCTTCGATCTTTTGCTTCAAAGTGTTATCCAAGTCTTCAATCAATAATTTAATATTCGCGATCTCTTCTTGTAAGAAAGACCGTCGATTCTCGATCACAGTGTGGTGAAATTCTCTAATTTTATCAAGCTCATTTACAACCATATCTGGAACCTCGATGCCAATGCTCTGATACATCTCGACGACATCTTCTTCGCTAGAAGTTCGGGGATGCTCCGTATTCAAGTTCTGAGTGTAGAGGTTCAATAGTCTCTGGTTTACAGACTTGTCCTTTGCAGCTTCCTGAATCTGCGTCGTCAATTGATCTGATTTTTGTGCAATTTCACTGTAGTCTTCATGCACTCGAAAATCCTGCAGTCTCGTCAACTGTTCATGGGCTTTCTTTTCAAGTCGTACGAAAAGTGCCTGCAATTCTCCCATCGATCCAAGAATGCGGCCAAGTGAACCGGTCACACTCAACTTCTTCAATTGAGATAGCTCCTTCTCTTGATCTTTCAATGATTGGAAATCGAAAGCGTAATTGTATCCAAGACCTAGCAAGAATGCATTGCTCATCTGTGTGTCGACGACTCTTTGTCTCTTATGGTGTTCAAATGGAGACAAGTATGACTCGCTTATCCTCCTAATAAAATATGAAATAATGTTTCGAAACCTCGGTTGATACTTTGCGGAAGTACTTGGAGATATACCAAAGAGTCGTTCCCCCAAGAAGCTGTTGAGTTCTTCAACGGTCAATTGTGAATCATCTCGGTTTAACTCAGGTTCAATTTCCTGCCAAGTAGCCATGTCACCGCGAATTAAAACCTCTCGCGGGAACTCCGTATTTCTCGAAATCGAAATCAACCTTTCACCGATCTCCAAATCCAAACTGAAAGTCCAGCCATGAAGTGCCGGTGAAGTCAAGCCACTCCGGTTGAAATCAGATCCGAGGCAGAAATGGATCACTTCGATCAATGAGGATTTCCCCAGACCGTTTCTGCTGTCTTGCCTCGTTTCTTCGTGGGTTCGATCCGCTAGTATGATGTTCATTCCCCCCTTCAGGCGAACAGTGCGGAATGACGATTGATCGCATCTGATGGACTTGATCACTGCTCTCTCCTGTACAGTAGGCCGTTCGAGAAGCCTATCGCGTCAATGGCATAGAGAAAATCCAACGCCAAGACGAAACGGTGGAAGGGGACACCGCTCTCGCCCCGTTGGAATTCTTCCCAGACAGCTGTTACCGTGCTGGGATTCTCCATGCACTTCAAGACGTGGGCTCCCACTCCTAGAAGTGAACCCGGGAGATCAAGATGTTTGTTGGGCAGAATCATCGTTCAAGCACCTCACATTTCTCAAAAACATATGCAAGAATCGTGAGACCTGCAGCTTGTCTCGCGAATCGATTGTCTCCTACATTTGCAAACTCCAAGGGCGCAAGAAACAATTCGTCTCCCAAGCTCATGGATTTGCGAATACGGTAATATTCGTTGACAAAACCTGCGTTTAGCCTTTCAGGAAATTTGGGATCTGATCTCGCTATAGAGTGAATGGAACGCTCCACGAGATCTGAATTTTCTAAACCACTGGTGGGCCGCTGCCACATGGCAGATTCGGGCTGGAGGGTTGGCCTGCCGCACTGGAAAGGAGAACTCTGCCACATTTCGATAGCGTAGCACAGTTCGTTGCTGCCAGTGAACCTGTCGTTTCTGGCGCCGTGTCACTTCATGTCGGCCTATCGTCGACGAACCAGCGCAGGGATTGCCAATTACGCGAACGCTTGCTTGGTCTGCGGATGGGCTCCGCTGGGAGCCATGCGGGCGGTGGTCACCGAGCGCCTGCGGCTGGCGGTTCGCGCGCGTGAGGCCCGTCGCATCGCTTGCAGGTGTCGGCGGAACCGCTGAACTCCTCGCGTACCGTGTGCGGTACAACGACCGCCGGGAGTTGGGCGAGCAGCCCCGGCCCACTCTAGAGAGAAAAGAGCGTCCGCAGCATCCGTCGCATAATCAGCGAGTCGACGCGAGCGCGGCACGCAGTGCTGGACGAAGGCACAACCATTGAGCGCCAGAACCGAGCACTGCTGGCTGGGCGCATCACTACCGCCTGGGCCAAGTCAGTCTGGCGTAAGGGGTGATCCACGCGCACGCGACCCGGTGGCCGCTCCAGTGACTATGCCGGGAGCACGGGGCCGCACCGGGCAGCAAGTGCGCTACCCGGGCGAGCAGGGCGTCCGGCAAACGCGTCTGCTGGGGATGAAGCGCAGTATCGATGAGCCAAGGCATGCTCTCGAATGAGACCTCAGCGCCCAAAATCCGCACGGTGGGTTCGATGAGCGGGGAGAGGAAACGTGGTCAAGTCGATGACTTTGGGACCGGCACTATGGCGAAAGCCGGCGGAAACCGCTACTCTGGCCGCCCTCGACAACCGCACCTCTTCTCGCGTCTACATGGCACCTTGGGGTTGAGGGCGTCGCGACCACCCACTGGCCTCGCGGATTAGCCGGTTTGAAATGAGCAAAACGGTGCCCTTCCCCGCCAGCCGTCCGATAGGCAAACACCCAAGTGCAGCCAACGGCGGACGGTGGATGCCGGTTCTGCCGGACGCCGTGATCAGAACCCTGTTCCGCGAGTGCGTAAGCGAATCGGTGTGTCACTTGCCAGGTGAGCCGTCCCCGTCGTTGCGTGTGGACTCCCCGGACTCGCAAACAAGCGTCATAACTGCGTATCTCGCAAGGACTCTGAACGGCATGTCGAGGAGCCTGCGAGTCGGTTCTCCGTGCAGTTCATGCTTGGTCTCAGAATATGGCGTTCTCTGTGCATTCCACCGAACGTGAACACCGTTCCGATCGAAGGTGAACGATCGGAGCGAAGCGAGGGGATCGCCTTCAGGATATCCCTTCTATAACCCCACGGTAAGGTACCGACCGGCGTTCTCGGGCAGGCTGGCATGGTCGGGGTGGGCCGCAGCCGCAGCCAAGGTTGGGGATCAGTCGGGCTCGGGCAAGACCGCTTCGATTCCCGCCGACGACCTAGGCAGGTGCCGCCGGGCAGGCTAGCAGCAGCCTTGCCGCACGCTGGAAGCGGTGTCACCGGGCACTCGAAACTGGCAGGTACCCTGCACGTATGATCCGGCCTGATAGGTGACACTTCTAAGGTGCCTTGGAAGGACACCGGACCGGTGGAAAGGCGCAAGCGATTCATAGAGGACTGGCTGGCGCGAGGCCGTCGCGACCTAGCGGGGCTGGGCCGCACGTACGGCATCTGCCGCGAGACGGGGCACAAGTGCGTGCAACGGTTCTTGGCCGCTGGGCGGCGCTTGCGAAACCGGTTACACACGCGCCTGGACCGCACGGGGCGCGGTCCCGCGGCCCTCCAAGCCGCCTTGGATGGTGCCAATGGGTTACCCATCACGTCGGGCCAATGCGTGGACGGCAGCGGCCCGTACGACGACCGGCCAAAGGTGCTACCCATGCGTAACCCGGTTGCCCCTCGGCAGAGTCGCTCCGCCGATTCGGCCGCCGACCCAGTCCACCTTCGGATCGACTCCTCGCACTGTATCCAGCACTGCCTCCCGGTGTCTTCAGCATCTGCCCACTGGCCGCCACCCCGGACGTTTCAGCCTCGCTCCAACAAAACGGTACAATAGTTACTCCGCTGAAGGAATCGTATCGGATCATGTGCATTGGCAGTTGTAGGTTTCGAGGTGTTAGGAGCAATACATGATTGCCGAACCGCTCCGGAGGGTCCTTGAAGCTACTGGGTATCTGGTCAATGGCAAAGCTGCTGCGCCAACCGTGGAACTGGCTGATTCCGGCTTGCATTCCCGCGTCCCCTCATTCAAACCCGATGCTTGTTGGCGTGGCAACGTCGATGCAAAGGGTGGGGGAAGGGCCGCAGGACTCACCGTTTATTTCAAGTACGCGAATGAGCCTCGCGACTCCGTCGTGGCCGAATGGCAGAAGGAAATCTGGAACCAAGGGTCCTCGCCATTGCTTTGGGTGGTCTCTCCTGAGCGGACCGCCCTGTACAACGGCTTTGGAGAGCCCCGCCCACCAGCGGAGGCCAATGCGAATCGGCTTGACACCTTTCAGCACGTGGAGCCGGACTTGGCGCGGCTCGACGCACGCGCAGGTCGACTCGCAATGGAAACCGGCCACTTCTGGTCCCGAGAGTCACGTGTCGATCGCAGGACCCGCGTCGACAGTCGCTTGTCGCGGGACCTGCTGCTCCTCAAGCACACCTTGATCAAAGCCCATCTCGACCAAGACCAAGCGCAGGCGCTGATCGGCAGATGCATATTCGCCCAGTACTTGGTCGACCGCGAGATCGTGACCCGCGATCGACTTGTCGAGCAGTGCGGTCTGCCCGACCTACCGGGCGTCTTGACCGACCGGGCTGCCACCGAGTGCCTTTTCGCATGGCTGTCCAAGAGATTCAATGGCGACATGTTCCCACCCGGCTCGACAGCTGTTCCAGCCACCGATCATCTCGAGAAGGTCGCGAGATTCCTGACAGGGGAGGATCTCGAAACCGGCCAGCGTCACTTCTTCCCCTATCGCTTCGACGTGATTCCGGCCGAACTCGTCAGTGCCACCTACGAGCAATTCATGCATTCGGCCAGCGCGGATTCGACCGGTGCGAACCTAGCCCGTAGCCAAGGCGTGTTCTACACGCCCCTAGCCGCTGTCTCACTGGTGCTCGACGAGGTTTGCGACGGTCTGACCGGCGAGGAGACAGTGCTAGACCTATCCTGCGGGTCTGGCGTGTTCCTCGTTGAGATCCTGCGACGGCTAGTGTACGCCAAGGCCCGTGGCGGCGCTTTGAGTCGCCACGCAATCCGGCAGACCCTGTACAAGCAAATCTACGGCGTCGACGTAGAAGAAGCCGCGGTGCGCGTTGCCGCGTTCAGCCTGTATCTGGCGGCTATGGAACTCGACCCCCACCCGCAACAGCTCGAGGACATCCGGTTCGAATCGTTGCGCGACAGGACGTTGCTCGTCGGCGATGCCCGCAACATCGAACGGACACCCGCCGGACGGAGGGTCTTGTCCGATGGCGGCCGATTGAGGAAGTTCGACGTCATCGTCGGCAATCCACCATGGACCTACCAAGGGGAGACTGGCACGGCGGCGCGCCGGGACGCCGTGCCGGGAGCGTCTCTCCAACTGCGGGGCCAGAGCCTTGACTTCGTGACAAAGGGTCGGGACTTTGCCCACGACCGCACTCGATTCGGCATGATCCTGAGCGCCCCGCCGTTCTTCAGCCTCAGCAGCACCACGTTGGATGCGGTGCGGCAGAACGTCGAGGAGCTTGCTCCTGTCACCTTGGTTAATCTCTCCGACCTGTCCAAATGGCTATTCCCGAGGGCGAAGATGCCAGCAATCGTGCTCCTAGCACGCCATTTCGAGCAGCCCAAGCATCGCATGACGCTCGTCCAGGCTCACTGGTCACCTTCCGGCGAGCGCAGCCGCATGATCGAGATTGCGCCGAATGACGTCGCCACATTGCCGATAGCCAGTTGGAAGCGCTACCCCGGACTGTTCAAAGCGGCGTTCATCGGACAAAAACCGGATTTGCTGCTATTGGACCACCTAGTGGAGAAGCATCAACCCTTGGGGGTACGCCTTAGGGATCTGGGCACGCAACTAAGGGCTGGGTTGGCATTCGGAAATCGCAGTCGTGACACTGGATTCCTGAAGGGGCTACGGCTCGTTCAAAAAAGTGACGTTGGGCCGTTCTCGCTGTCAATCGACGAATTGCCTGCCTTCAGTGACGACAAAGCGGAGCGACCGAAAAGCAGGGAACACTTCCGTGCTCCGCTGCTTCTCGTAACCGAGTTTCTGCGGCAAGTGTCAAGCCCCCGGCTAGTAGTGGCCATTGCGCAACGAGATGTCGTGTTCACAAGTGGCACCTTTGGCGCTTCTTTCGCTCATGCACCGCTGGAGATCGCGTATCTCGCCGCCGGCATTCTTGCTTCAGCATTGGCATCGTGGTTCTTGCTGATGACTGGGTCGGCGTTTGGTCTGTGGATGCGGCGAGCAAAGCTAAAGGACATCGCCGCCACACCCGCGCCCGCGCTCGAGGAGAGCGCCGGATTGGGCTCCGGCCAAAAGGTGATTCAAATTGTTCGCGACTTCCATGGACATCCGCCAAGTCCCGCCGATTGGAATGCGCTTGACGAAGCCGTGTTCGATCTCTACGGGATGGGTAACGAGGACCGCATCATCATTCGCGATGGCCTGTTGCGGGCCGGTTGGCAGTGGAAGGAAGGACGGAATCGATCGGTCGAGCCAGTCGGTGTGAGCGAGCTTCAGACCTACGCCAGAGCGTTCCTGACTTCGATGGACGTATGGTTCGCCGCATTGAACCGCAGGCGCATGCGCGCCAAGATTTACGACCTTCCGGAAGATGCAGCATACCGCGTGGTTCGGTTCGTTATAGAGGAGCGGCCATGTCCATCCGTGGTTGAGGTCATCAAGGCACACCGCCCCTTGCAGTCCGTGCTAACTGAGGTTAGCGCCCGAACCAAAGCAGATGTCGCAAGCGCGTTAGTTGGCAAGAGTGAACTGCGAGTTCACGCCCCCGACGAAGTGTCGCTCATTAAGCCAGCAGCCCTCCGGCACTGGCTTGGGGTATGCGGATTGGAGGATGCGAGCTTGGTAGTCAAGGACAGCGTGCGGCGCACGGGGTCTGCTTGATGAGCTACCACCCCCCGGAACCGGTCGGGTCGGAACCGGACCTCCTCGACATCGACGGAGAACGCTGTGCCCGCATCCTGCAGCTTCTCAATGATGCGTGGGAACGAGCTTCCGAGTGTCAAGAGGTCAATCCCGCTTCGGGCGAAGTAGAGATTACGGAGTCCCTGCGAGACAGCTTGCGGGATGTCATCAATGGCCAAGCTGTCGAGTGGGGGAATAAGGTATGGGTACTGCCTGGAACGGAGTCGCGTTCGAGGCTCAGAGGACATGACCTCCGGCCAGTTTGGAGTGTTAAGGTTCGCAAGGATTTCTGGCCCGTAGGCGCGGACGATGGCTTCGTAGCGTTCCCCTTGACGTGACCGATCGGAATCCCTGGACAGATGCGAGGGGTGGGCTCGATCCAGTCCCCTCCGCCTCGGTGTGCGGAGGCCGGCACCGCGACCGCGGCCGGGATTATCTGAACTGATCGGTTGCACAGCTATCCGGCCGCAGCGGATGGAGCGCGAACACTTCCAAGAGGCTCGCAAGGACACGGGGTTCGGCGGCAGGGCGCAAGAAGTTCGTGGAGGCCTGGGCCGGGGCTGTCGCAACTCAGCGGACTGTGCCGCACGTAAGAGATCAGCCCCGGGTGCAACGGTTTCCGTCCGGCGTCTATCCCGGAAGCCGCGGAGGGTGCGCGGCGGTAACCCATACCAGCCGATCCGACACTCCCGCGCCCGCAGGCGACAGCGAAAATCATTCACACGGTCGCTGGCCGGCCGCCACTCTCCGTTCAGCGTCCCGCTCCCCCCGAAATCCTTATTCCACAAGGCCCTATCGCGAAGTGCCCGTTGCGACTGCCCAAAGGGGTCAGGTCGTCTGAGGCTAGGTGCGCGGCGACCAGCCGGGATAACTGACATACCAATCGCGTTCACCGATATCCGCGAGGCACATGGCGACCACGACCCGCACGCGATCATCGAGTGCAAGCGTATCGCAGGAAGTCGCACGGATCTCTGCCGCCTGTATGTCGTCGAAGGCATCGACCGCTTCAAGACGGCAAAGTGCGCGGGCAACCATGTGTTCGGCTTCATGGCTGGGTACATCCTCTCTGGTGAACCGCCGAGTGCGACGCACGGAATCAACCGCTACTTGACGAAGAAGGGGCGTCAAGACGAACGGTTGCGACCTTGTTTGATTCGCGATGAGCCGTGGACGAGAAGTAGCGTTCACCACCGTCCGAGGCTGAACGTGCCCATCACTCTCCATCACGCGTTCCTGAGTTTCTGATTCGCATCATCGTGTGGCAGACTTGGACAACCGATGTTGACCGTCCAGGTAGTCACCCTATACGGTGATCAGGTAACATGACCCTAGGCTAGTTTGGCGTGATAAGGATTTTAAGGGTTTTTGGCTCCCGAGCGCGGGTGCGGATGTGGTCGGAAGCCCGGCGTACATGCGAGGGGAGCATTGGGGTGGATCTCTCCGCTTGGGTGTGCGCAGGGCAGGGCCAGCACCTCGACAGCGGCTTGGCAGCGTGCCGCCTGCCCGGCATGGAGAGGGGCCCGCGACCTCGGGTGCCCGACGGAACGAGCGGCGAGGAAACCGCGTTTCCGGTGCCTGTGCGATCCGATCTGATCGGCTACAGATCCCTGCGGCCTGATCGGTAACCCTTCCAAGATTCCTTGGAAGGAGACCGGGCCGGTGGCGAACCGCAAGCAATTCATTGAAGATCGACTGGCGGGGAGGCGTCGTGACCTAGCGGGCTGCGCCGCACCTATGGCATCAGTCGCGAGACAGGGCGGAAGGGGGTGCAACAGTTTTCGGTCGGCGGCCATCCAAGCCTCGCAGTCCGCTGAGGCCTAATCCATCAGGTCGGTTTACCCCCCCCCCCTCGCTGTCGACAGCCAAAAATATCAACTTGGTCGCTGGCTGGCTGCAACTCTCCGTCAATCGTCCCGCTCACCCCGAAATCCTTGTTTCACAAGGACCTATCGCGAAGCCACCGTCGCGACCGCCCAAAGAGGTCAGGTTGTCTTTGTCTCTTCCGGTTGGCTATGCCTTGATGATCGAGAAGGACGGTGTCCGCGGTGAGGCGCCCGCCGATTTACCAGAGACGCTCAGTTTCCTAGCGGGACTTCGCGTGAAGACACGACGTGTCCCGTATGACTGCCCCACCCGCTATCTGGTGTATAGTGTTGATATCGGTCAGCGTCGCGTCGCCGTCGTTTGGCGGACTACCTCAGGGTGGCACCATGCAGAGTTCGAATGAGAGCAAGCGTTTGTTTCAAACAACCACCTCACCGATGGAGTGGAGAAGGTTCTAGTGAACCGTGATTCTCTCATCCTTGGAGCCAAGTCCCTCGATTCACTGTTCAAGTCCCGGATGTTCGGGGCAAACTGAGGACATTCACGTGGCCGGCACAACACACCAGTATTCACTACTGAGTAGCCGTGGAGGGCCGACGCGTGTCAAGTTCGAACAGGGCCTTCGGTTGCTCAACTGGATACACAGCCTTTTCGGCTACAGCAAGACTAGCGAAGCCTTCGATGATCTGAGGAGCGTTCCCGAAGGCTTCGATGCCTCTGGGAGAAGTTACATAGTCTCACGCCTACTGAGTCGCGGAAGGTCTCTTCACTTACCCGAAATGCCACTATTGCGCTATGACGCTAACATCAGAAGTCATCTCAGCCGACTAAATGAACGGAGAGACCGCGCCATCACACTACGCTACTTCCAGTATATGGCGGCACTCTATGTCGAGGTATTCCTCGACTACCTTGCGACGCGGCCAAAGAGCCTTCTTCAATGTCTAAATGCCTTTCGTTCTCAGCCAACCAGCAGCAGTTCCCGGACCCAAGCTGCGACACCTGTGTTCACAGTGCCTGACCTCAAGAAGCTTGCGCTCTGGATGGCTACCAGTAGCGGCAAGACAATTCTGCTTCACATCAACTACATGCAATATCTAACATACTTCAACAACAATCTCGATAACATCTTGCTGATAACTCCCAATCAGGGAATGAGTGCCCACCATCTCGAGGAGATGCGTCTTTCCGGTCTGGCGTGTCGGCGTTTCCATCTGGACGATCCAGGTTCATGGGCTGAAGAATCGGGTGAAGTTCGAGTAATCGAGATCACTAAGCTGGTGGGTGAGCGGCGTGGTTCGGGAATCGCAGTTCCGGTTGAGGCGTTTGAAGGCAACAATCTGATATTCGTTGACGAAGGCCACAAGGGCGCTGGTGGCGAAGCATGGCGAGCGTACCGCGATGCCCTTTCTGCCACCGGATTCACTTTCGAGTACAGCGCAATGTTTGGTCAAGCGTTGGCGGCCGCTCGGAATGAAGAGTTGACTGCAGAATATTCGAAGGCAATTATCTTCGATTACTCATACCGACACTTCTATCGAGATGGGTTTGGTAAGGATTTTTCTATCATGAATGTTCGGGAGGACTCCTCGGTCTCGCAGACTGACACGTTGTTGCTGGCCTCAATGCTCTCATTTTATGAGCAACAAAGGTTGTATTCAAGCAACTTGTCTGAATTTCGAAAGTATCACATCGATAAACCACTGTGGGTTTTTGTGGGCAGCAAAATCAACGCTGTCTACACAGAACATCGCCGTGTACAAAGTGATGTCTTAACGGTACTTCTGTTTTTGGACAGGTTTCTTCACGACCAAGATTGGGCTATTGGTGCTATCCACAGCATTCTCGATGGTTCCAGTGGTCTGACCCTGCAGACTGGGTCTGATTTATTCGCATCACGTCTTCCATATCTCCGTGAGTGTGCCGTTGAACCGATTGACATTTATCGTGAAATATTGGTATCAATATTTCACACTCAGGAGCGCGGTCACATATGCGCGTGTCCACTTGGCCGTGCAGGGGGAGAGATAGGTCTTAGGGTGAGTAGTACTGAGCGATACTTTGGGGTCATCTATGTCAGTGATGCTACGCAATTTCTTAAGTTAGTCGCCGAGAGGTGTGATCATATTGTGCAGATGAAAGATATGATCAGTGGCTCTCTCTTTAGGTCGATTGGACGCGCTGATACTACGGTCGAAGTATTGATCGGAGCGAAGAAATTCATCGAGGGCTGGAGTTCGTGGCGCGTTACCAATATGGGCTTGCTTAATATCGGGAGGAAAGAGGGATCTGAGATAGTACAGTTGTTCGGTCGCGGTGTCCGTCTGCGTGGTCGTGGTTTTAGCTTCAGGCGCAGTAGCACATTGCCGGGCTTACATCCACGTCACATCGAAGTCCTAGAAACGCTGAATGTGTTTTCGGTGCGGGCAAATTATATGTCGCAATTTTGCAAGTATCTGCAAGAGGAGGGTATTGACTTAGCAGAACGGGTTGAAATTCCGCTTCGCATACGTACGGACAAGGATCTGCTCAGCGAGGGTGCCCTGATCCCGCGTTTGCCTGCGCAGGCAAACTTCGTACAGTCTCACCGGATGATGCTCGAAGTCGACCCGACGGTTGAGGTGTCCGTGAATTTTGCCCTGGTGGCTGACAGCTTTGATAGTGTGACTGGCGGGGACAGTCCCGTTGGTGTTCACGGGGGCGAGGAGGTTCATATTCGGGATGAATTATTGGAGTGGGTGGATTGGAGCAGGGTGTGGCTTGAGGTAATTAGATACAAGGAAGACCAACAGTTCGACAATCTGGTCATCACGATGGATGGGTTACGGAACGTGTTCATCGCACCTGATCGCGGTCGGAGACTTCGAGTGTTTGCAGAAAGTGTGGTGGTGGACCCCGTTCGATTCGCGGATTTGGAGCACTTGCACAGGATAATCGTAGCGGCGTCATGCGAATACATCAGTTGCTATTACCGAAATCGCTACGAACATTGGCGTGCTCAGAATTTGGTTGATCGCAAACTCGATGCTAGTGATTCCAATTGTCGGACTACGTCGTGACCATGACTCAGGGTGAGGATAAGTTGATTTCTGGTATCGTGGCGCTGATCGAAGAGGCGGATTCCATTTACCAGTCCGATCAGTTTACGTTGGCGACCTCTTATTTTCACGGACACTTATTTCAGCCTCTATTGGTGCAGTCCGACGAGAAGATTGTCAGAACACGCGTAGGGTTGAGCGACAGTGAGAGGAGGTTTGTATCAGATGTGCGGAATTATTGGCGGTCATTGGAAGGACCGTCGGCGACCAATTCTGAGTTGTTTTTATTACGGAATCTCGGTAGAGGACGAGGCGTTGGATTTTTTGAAGGTCGTGGCTTCTATCCCGATTTTATTCTGTGGATTAAAGAGAATGGCAAGCAACGGATTGTTTTTGTCGAACCACACGGCATGATACATGCCGGCCCTTACCGGCACGATCACAAGGCTCGGCTGCATGAAAGGCTCGCAACACTGGGTGAATCCATTAGTGCTCGAACGGGTGTTTATAGAGTTAGCTTGGACTCGTTTATTATCTCCGCCACGTCCTACGATGACTTGCACAAGGTTTATGACGATGGTAGCTGGGACATTCAGAAGTTCGCCGATCATCACATCCTATTTTTCGATGTCGGTACTGGTTGTGAATACATTGGACGGATCTTGCGTACTAAAGGTTGTCAAGGCTAAAGGGGATTCAACTTAGTGGCGGTGTACTGCTCGTAACAGCGGCATTGAAGTCACCGTCTGTTGTTTCCGGCTGCCTGCCTTGAAACGAAAGACGGCTCATTGACGCGATTCTGGTTGTTAAGAACACAACTCCCCCCACCCGCGCGAACCGGCGGTGCGGGTCGGCGAGAGGATTCACGAACGGCCGAGCTGGAGCCCAGCGGCGGGGGCGTCCGGCCCGAGTTGGCGATTAAATTGGACTCTGTCTTGGAGGAGAGCACCGACTCACGGCAGCACCTCGCCAGTAAAGGATGGACTGCTCGGACCTAGACCCAGACGGCCTGACCCGTTCGAGCGGTTGCGGCGGTGGCTTCGGGATATGTCCTTGTGAAACATGAATTTCGGGGCGAGTGGGACGCTTGGCGGAGAGTGGCAGCCGACCAGCGACGAAGCTAATGATTTGGGTGTCGAGGTGCTGGATCCGCCCTGCACAGGCCCCGGCGGAGGGGTTCGCTCCAGCGGTGCCCTCGCATCTGCACGGGGCTTCCGAGCGCAGCCGTGCTCATGAGCTCGGATCGTACAGGTGCCGGAAGCACCGTCTCCCCGCCGCTCGTTCCGGGGCGCGCCGACGGTCTCCGTCCCGCCTCCATGCCGGACTGGCACCGCGCGGCCTAGCCACTATGATTATGATACTGCCTCGCCCATCGCAGCACGAAGTGCATCACAGGGCAGGTAGTGGGCTGGCGAGCAGCGGACAGGCGCGAGGAGAATCACGTCCAGCCGGTACCAAAGGTTGAGCGCTGAGGAGCGCGTCCAGATCGGGACGCCGGCAGCGGTCTCCACCTGGCGCAGCGAAATCCGGCCGGTGTCATCGCTCCAGACTTTCGGGCGGGGCTTTGCTGGGTGGAGCGCGAGACGGTCGCGGGGTGGGGCGCGAGTCTACCGGTGCGTCTCGGTCGGTTCTCAAGACGCAGACCGATCAAAGGAGACTCGGCGAACCGTCTCCGAATCCGTACTGATCCGCCTACAGACTCTCCGGCTAGGACGATTCCCCGCAGTGACGCCGGACGGGCCACTGCAAGTTGGGGACAGCCCACTGATTCCGCACGATACGTGCGTGTCTCGAATGCCCGGTGCCGCCACTCCGGGCGTACGGCAAGACTGCTGCTGGCCTGCCTGGCCTAGCAGCGCTTGCCGGGGGGGGGGGGCGGCCGGAATCGAAGCGGTCTTGCACGGGCGCGACTGATTCCCGACCGGGGCTGCGGCCCGCCTCAACCATGTCGGTCTGCACGAGAACGCCGGTCTGTACCTAACGGCGGAGTTACCGAAAGGGACATCTTGAAGGCGCTCCCCTCGCTTCGCTCTGACTGTTCACCTTCGATCGGAACGGTGTTCACGTTCGCCGGAATATGCAAGTTCAGCTTGACAGGGTAGGCCAGCTTGGGCTGCTGCACCTCGCTGAGGTTCTCGGAGCGCTTGCCCTGCCACTTCAACTCGTGGGCCTCAGGCGCGCACCGTGTCGATCATCTCGCCGAGCCTGCCTGTCGCGAATCGCGGTCAGGTACGCCTGCTACATGTTGGAAGAAAGCCCGCACGGCGTCGGCGCACTCGGTGCCGAACCATTTGAAGAGGCTCTCGAGGATCTCGATCTTGCGCTCCCGCCGACTCACAGCAGGCGTCGCCGACCCGCATCCAAGTGATACACGAGGGTCAGATGGCAATGGCAGGTCTACCTAGTCGATCTTGACTTTTCACCAAGATTTTCATAGGAAATTGCGCCATGGTACATATCGCAGGTCATTGATTCTATTGAGACTGACTAGAACGATATCACATGACATCTGATCCACTCAATTGCCACTACGACCACTGCAGAAACGCATGCATTTATAAATCTATCGTTCCATCGATCAAAGAGGTTCATCGTCGTCATCATTATCGTTTGCATTGAACTCCACATTCCTACCGATATCTTTCATGAATTTCTCCATTTCAACTCGATCATGGTCAATTTTAGAGTATGCGGACTCTCTGATCCAGTTTCCGATCAATACAAGGAATACTGGAACAATTACGCCCAGAACTAAAATGGCATAACTGGGCCATAAGAACCAGTTGCTTGCAAAGAATGAATATCCCGACACTCCGATACCGGATGCTCTTCCAACAAATAAAACGAACATGGAATAGATGACACAAAAAGTTGTAAACCAGCGATCCCGATTAGACGCATATATCCATGGGTAGACCTGTCTTAGCCTAAGAGGGGGAATGACTTCCTTGAGACGAGTCTTTGGCGGTGGGGTGCCTAACATCGCCAAGAACCGCAGGCCTTAGTAAATGCCTTTATCCTCATGGTCTTTGTCAACGCTACTGCTTCGGTCTTTCAACAGGTCAAGTGCCTTCCTTGCGTGATCACGAATATTTTGCCGATACCTGAATCGATCCAGATTCAAGTATGCAAGGGCGATAGCAAGAGTCGTGGATGCCAAGCTAGCCAGTTCGGAGAGGTACGGATCTTCCATTCGTTCGTGTCCGTATGTTAGGAGAAGTAGCGCGTACTGTCAGTACGGAATCAGTTCTTTTCCACATGTTTCGAATGTGGATCTTCGGCAAGCTTCCAGAGATTACCGAAGACTCTTTCGAGGTTCAGAGCCCCTTCTTTGTGGCCAAACGCGACGATCGCAGAGGACTTCGACTTGTCGGCCTCAATTCGATATGACTCGCCATCAGCTACCAAGAAGTGGAACTTGTAGCGAGACTGGATCCGTTCAGGCATAAACTTGAGAGATACTCTCTCGTGATGCTCAAATCGTTCCAAGAAGGCGTTATCCCTCAAAACATCGGGATACTTCCCCTCTAGAATGATTCGCATCTTGCAGTGCGGGTTGCTCAAGAACCGCATCGACTTCCTGAGAACGCGACTCTCGCCATAGACTCGCGGCTCAAGGCTGCCGCTCAGGATCGACACTGACTTACATGCGTCAGCCATCATGCGTTCAACGATGACCGCAGCATGCCCTAAGGATGCATTGAAGAACGGTGTTCCATCGCAAAGCCGAGCGAGTTCATCCACGCGACGAACGTAGTCAGCGTCTACGCCCTCCAAGTCCTCTCGGGGCCGGTTGCCAAGATCCCTCAAGTTCATGCCTCTCTCCCTATCCTGTCACACCGGGCTGAGCATGTCAAGCTCTCCACGGTTGTTCGCTCGATCACTCTGCAGTGCAAGATTGCCGTGCATGCGACGATGCTCCCAGTGAAGTCTCGTCGGCTGCGGCGGACAGCCCCCTAGCAGCACCAACACAATGCGTGTGCAGTGACATAGGCTGTGAGGGGACATGGGAACGGGTTGGACGTAAGCTAGTCTGCGGGGGACGCGGCGGCCAACGTCTGGTCCATGGGATTCTGTTGAAGATACGCCCAATGCAACTGGCCCAAGGGCCGCCTCGCCCTGCGACCGTGAACCAGCTCGTGCGAAGCGTAAACTGAGCAGTCGCAAGCTATTGTCCCCCAGACGTGTCGTGGGTGCAACTGTAGACCCCCACCGTCCGTCCGCCCTCTGGAACGCAACCTCGGTTGACCGACATGCACGAAGGCCGACACGCATCGACAGAGCCCGTTCGGGTGATCGCAGTCACAAAGTGTAGCAGAGCGATAGTGCAGGAGACCAGTCGGGCATGATGTGCCTTGGTCCGGATGAGCAAAGCAATGGAGCAAGTCTAGCCACTACATCGACCCTTGCCGAGATCGATCAATGTAACGATTCGATAGCAAACGTGCGTCCATCTGCGTCGACCGCATCAAGCAGTCGGCGCTTCCTACAGATATGCTGCGGGAGTGGGTCATTCATCTGCAAATCCTTGCAGGGCTATGAGTTAGAGCGATCTGTCGAACGACGCTGACCGCTTGGGCAGCACCTTCGCCCGTGGCAGACGCCGCTCTCCAACAGTCGATAGCGAGGCGGTAAGAATTGGCCGTAAGTTGCGTGCCAATGCCGCCAGTAGTGCGGGGCCCTATCGGAAAACGGAGGTGTGTACCCGTTGCAACAACCAGTAGGGTTCAGCCTGTTGCAACGACTTGTGCATCGATGTCGCACGAAACTTCGATACTCCTTTGAGACTTCAGGTTCCCCGAACCCCAGTCAGCCAAGCCGACAGTGCGGTCCAGACCACTGACTCGGTGCGAGAGGCAACTCGGCATGCGGGGTCGCGCCGCAAGAATTGGACAGATCCACCTCCACCACCTACCAGTGGCCGCTGTTCAGCAGCCGTTAGGCATAGGGCTCCAGTCGCAGAACGGCCTTGAAGGTCGGTGCCAGCACCAACGCTGCCGTCGTCTGCACGACTCGATCGCACGAGCACGGTATGCCTGCCGGTCGGTAGCGCCCGGCCTGGTTCTTGAGTATCAGCACCTGTCGCACCGCTTGCGGGCTTACGCGCCGGTCTGCAAGTCCCTTGCCAGTCTCGGGCATCCCTTTCCCCTGCTACCGTTTCTCTCGAACCGAGATTACCCAGCTTCCTCGATACTACGAGCCCCTCAGCCACCCTGCATGTCCAAGCTGGCCTTGCGGATTCCCAGTGGGCACATGCATGCCACCGACAGAGCTTCCCGTGTTGCTACTACGCTCCTCATGTACGCATGCCGCCACCCATACCCGCAGCGGAGACGACCGAGCCTTCATTCGACGCCAAACCGATTGGGGTTCCCAGTCGCTGGCAACTTTCCCCCAATAACGGCGGGTCGGCGTCATGCTCATCAAGGCCTGCTCGGCATTCACTCGCGTTGCGCTCTGCGTCCTTGGTGAGCCGCCCAACGGCGGGCCTTTTCGTCGCAGTTCTTCAGTCCCTGTCGTTACCCTCATCGACCGCTCGATTTCCCGCCCATCGCAGCACGAAGTGCATCACAGGGCAGCGAAATTCCAGAGTCGTGGTGCGCCCAGTCACACGAGCCGGTGAGGCTAGGAAGTGAGTCTGCAGGCGAGGCGGCACTGCGAAAATTGGGTCCGAATCGCGCCGGATTCTACGCCCTCCGCATGGATCGACTGCGGCGGATCCTCTTCCGTTTCGAGGTCGGTAACGTGCATAATGTGGAACTGGTCGACTACCATGGCTGAAACTGGCGAAAGCCGCATGCTCTGCCCTGTCCACCCCGGCGAGAACATCCTCTACGGTTGCCTAGGCTTCGTGGGCGAAGACGAAGGGGCACCCGGGGTCGCCGAGGCCGCCTCAAAACTGGGAGTGCCCCGCGAGACCCTTCAACGAGTGCTCAATGGCCACGCTCCGGTCACGCCTGACTTGGCCCGTCGGCTGGAAGCTGTGGGCTGGTTCACCGCGGAGTTCTGGCTGCGGCGCCAAGCATCCTATGAAGCGGCGCTGGCGAGGCAAGAGCGCCGCGCAGCCGCAGCCTGAACGCACCGCGACCAAAGGCTTCCCTCGGCGGTTTCCATTAGCGTAGCTGGGGAGCGGATCGTTCTCCGCCACTGTAAGTTCCCATCGCCGCACGGCCCGAACATGCACCGGCAGATCCGGGCCCCAACTGCTGCCCTCGCTAGCAACCAGTACTCGACCGCCGCAGGTGGTAGGCAAACCGTGCCCATGGTCAGGGATCGAAGCTGCATCAGGAGGGTTCGCACCCTTGGAGGCGGTGCGTTTCCTAGCCAGGCATCGGTGCTAGGGCACGGATTGGGTCGATCCGCGGCCGGACCCGTTGCGCCGGAGGATCCGCTATGTGCACGGAGTACCGGAGCATCGCCGTCCAAAACGGTGCCGGGCGGCAGCGCAGTCTCCGTTCCGGCCAATGTCCGCAGCGTGCGCAAAACGTAACTGGCGGTGATGGCGTCTAGCTGCGGATAAATCGCAGCCAAGACTCCCCAAGTATTCGGCTCGTCGCTCATGAGATCCATGACCCGCTGGAGCGACCATCCACCAAGCGGGCCGATTAGTACGATCTTTAACTGATCGCGGCAGACGGGGCCTTGCCATTCAGAACCAAGGGCCCCGGCGTCACTCTGGATGATGTCCCAATGCCCGAATCTCCTGATTACGCAGCAGCGTCTGAACTCCCAGATTCTCAAGGACTCCGCCATCTGACAGATATATCGATCCCGGCTTGATAAACGAAGATGGACAGCTCGTCCCACTTGGGAATGTCTCAATGTCGAGAACGAAAGGCGGAAGGCTGATCGGAAAGGAAGCCGAGGCAACGACCGCCTGCGACTGGGGGAGCGAACCCATGGGCACTAAGTGGCTTGGGTTCGATGCTGGGATCTGAATGCCACACGCAGAGAACCTATGACGATCAAATTCCACCACTTGACCATTGTTGAGAATGGTGGCCCTGACACAGAGCGAGGGGACATCGGGCGGTTCACCAACGGTCAGGCCGTCAAGTAGAGCATTGTCGAAGAGCTCCGCTAGGGCATGGGCGCACGGGTAGGTCTGACGCCGGGTCAGTCTCCTTCACGGCCACAAGCGCAGGATCCGCTTTACGAATCCGGCCTCGATCTAGCGAAGGCGGCCAGAATCGCATTCCGCGAGTAGCGCACGTGCGTAGCCATCTGCTGCGTCATGCACCCAGTTCTGTTTCACAGCGAATAGCCAAGCAACTGCGATAAGGGCTGAAATAACAACCAGCGATCCGATACCGAGAGTCGGAATTAAGTCGGCCTCGGTGCTGACAGAGTAATAAAGTCCGCCAGCATTGACCACCATGCAAAGCAACGCGACCAGCCCGCCGACCCACCTGAGACCGTAAACGTTGCGACAGAATCCGTAGGAGACATTCTCCTTGAAGACCAGATCGAACTGACGTCGGTCACGAGTCCTTTCGCGCAGCCATCGGACCGCTGAATCGTACGTGGACATCGCCCGGTTCCTGTCGGACTCCTCGTCAGCTTGCGACGGAGCTTCCCATCCGTCAATTTGATCCTCCAAGAACCTCCGGTAGCGGGCCTTTGTCGGTTCGTCGAGGTTGTGGTCGCTACGCAGCAGCCAGACCGACGTCGGCTTTCCACCCCACTGGTCATAGAGCCGCCGTTCAGCCTTCCTGCCGAGGTAACGCGCTATGTGAGCGAACGCGAAGAGGACGGCCGAACCCCCGAATGCCGTTCTCAGTGCCGGGATCACAAGAGTGAATTCGATGAGCGCAGGAGCCCACACCTCGGCGGTGACGATCACCGGGAGCAAAGTTAGGAGGGCAGGCCAGAGCCGTGCCGTTCTGCCGTAAGCGTCGAAGGTGCCGGATAGCATCGACATTCACGCCTCTACCTGCTTTGAGAATTCGAGAGCCGCCGCCGCTTCCCAGCCTTGGCGCAGCGGTGTATCAAGGTGATGCCACACGGATGTTCCCTTGGTCGAGTAGACCTTGGAGCCGCGCCGAATGAACGCATTAACCACCTTCTTCCTCGGATGTGTCTTGCTCTCCTTCCCTACTGAGACATACGCTACGGTGCCCCTAGTTCCAGTCTCGGGCAAGGGACGGCCTAACCAGAGATCCAGGGAGGCGGGGCTCACGTTATGGCGGCTCCCATGGTGAGGCACTTGGATGAAGTTGATTCCAGGCAGGTTGCATCCGCGGGATTTGGCGTAGTCCGCAGCCTCGCTCAGCGAGATTACGCCGGCGTCCCCGGTAAGCAGTATGCGTTCGCTGCCAATCGTCGCCAGCTGCACGACACTGCTCTCGTTTGAGGCAGATGTCTCGACATGCTTTTCAAGCGTCTCGATCCCCCAAGTCTCGGCGACCCACTCCGCTACGGCTCGAACGGACCGCGCTGCTTGGGCTATTGGATTCGACCAAGCGCGTTGGTACGACTGATGTGACTCGGATTGCTCCGGGGTACGAGAGAACTCCGGGATCAGGTTGAGGTAACGACTTCTTGTCGGGGCCAGGATTTCGAAAGCACCCACCGTTGCCCCTTGGAATGCTTCATAGATCGGGATTCTTCGCTCCGTTGCGATTGCCTCGATCTCCTCGAGGATCGGATACTCCTCGCGCAGGTGTCGTTCCAAGCTCGCGACCGTCATCCGCCCGTCCTTGAAGGAGTCGATTATCAATTCCGCGTACATCCATGGCCGGTTCATCCAGATCCCGCCGACTTTGAATGACTTGATGACCTCGCGCAGGCCCGAGCTGTGGTCGTCGTCACCGTGCGTACAGATCACGGCGTCGATGCATGTCGGATTGCCGTAGTACCTGCGGACGTGGTCCACCATTCGCTGCCCTGCAGCCTGATCCCCGCCGTCGATGACATGGATTCGGTAGGAGTGCCCGTCCCAATAACGGAGTGCGATTGCATCTCCACTCCGTTCGCCATCGCCGACTGCGAGAAAGTCGATCTCGTGTGCCATCTGCCTCAATTTCAATCGTATCTCAACCAGCCCAGACCGTCGAGTCGCTACGAGCGCAGGAGAGGATGATCGACGATGTGGCTAGGATTCGCGGACATTGACGGGATCTCCCAGGCGTGCAAGTAGTGATCTGACCTGATTGTCCGCGCCGTACGCGGGTCAAGTCCTTGACACTTTGGAGAATCCAAGATGCCTCCGGCCTGGAAGCGTTCCAGCGGGCTCCGGGACGGACCGAGATCTAAGAGCGCGGCTCGCGCGACATCCATCATGTCCACGGCGGGGTCGCGGAATCTAACTCGCCACGGTTCGACCTTGACCTTGACCAAGCCGACTGCATCAACAGCCCGCGCTGTGGCGGGGTGGTGTTGGATTCGCTTAAGGTTCCTCGAGTTCATCGTGCCGTCATGCTCTCGCGGTCGCGCCAAGCAGCGATTCATCGACGAATCGCTTCCACTGCGCCACCGGCCCCTGCCTCATTCGGAATATCCTGGCTGTGCGCTGGATCGGTCCGCATAGATTCGTCGGCAAGCAACTCGGACTGTGCAGCTGGCCGGAATCACCACTCTACCGTCCAGCCCGACCGATAGTGCCTCCGTCAAGTGGTACGCGGGGATTCCGGGTAGGGCCGCCAGAATCACCCCCTCTCTCCGCACCGCGGCTGCAGGTCCGGGATGCCGGGCGGGATCTGCCAGTGCCAACTTGGGTCGGGCAGCGCCGGGAGGCGCGTCCAGCCGGCGCTGCCAGTAGTCCTCGCAACGGCCGAGGTTGGACTCCAAGTGCCGCCAGTAGGCTTCCAGAAAATGCTTGCGCTCGACCTCGCGCAGCAGCGGCTCGAAGTAGCGCGGGCTGCCCGCCGTGCCGCCCCGCTTCCAGCCTCACTTCCTAGCCGCACCGGCAGTGTGACTGGGCGCACGCACGACTTTGGGATCTTTCATGGAAATCACCCTTAACTTCCAACACGGATGCTCGTGAGCGCAGGTGCGGATGCCGGCATCCGTCGGGTTTCGCTGGACTAGATGCGAGGGAAGCCCTGGAGCGGAGCCCCTCCGACTGGGTGCGGGGCGGGCGGGGGTTAGCACCGCGAGCGTGGTTCCCAGCGGCCTGACGGGGAGGCAGGGTCGCGACCAGCGGCATGCCCTGCAAGGAGCGGAGGGGAAGCGCGTTTCCTGCACCCGTAGGATCCAGGCGGATCGGGAACCCTGCTTGCGTGCCTGGGAAGGGGACCGGGCCGGCGGCCGAGCGAAAGTAACTCATCGAGGACTGACTAGCTGAGGGCCGTCGTGATCTGTCGGGGCCGTGCCGCACGGTCGGCAGCATCCGCGGAACGGGGTAGAAGCGGGTGCGACGGATTCCGGCTGGCGGCTATCCGAGCCGCCTTAGAGGGTGCTCAGGGGTGACCCATCGGGTTGATCCAACACTCCCTCACCCACTGTCGACGGCCGAAATGATTAACACCCCCGCTGTCCGGTTGCCACGCTCCCTCCAGTGTCCCGGTTACCCCGAAATCCTTGTTTCGCAAGGCCCCATTCGCGAAGTGACCTCTGCGAGTGCCCGAAGAGGTCAGGTCAGATGGTCTACGCCTTTAGGCTCATTCCTCGCAGGCAAAGACTGACGCTTAACGTTCAAGTGTGCTAAGATCCGTGATGGCTGCCGAAGCATTCTGACAACTGTGGCGGTGCCCCCAGAATCACCTTGCAGTCATTGCTTGCATCACGGTAACTTGGCCCAAAGCGCAGAAGAGCTTCTGCGCAGCGAGATGTGACGTTCGGCTCATCGACAGACCTCTACCTCATGACGAATTGTAGACTTGTCATGCTTCACCCGAGATACCTCACTAAACCGCTGCCCAGCCATCACCTCCGCAGTCGGCCAGTGAGCGTGGTCGTCGAGAACGCAAAGCCACATGCCCGAACGCTCGCGAACAACGGGACACAGCTCACAATCGTACCTTGGCGCTTTGTTCCCACCAGCGACTCTGTCATCATCGGGCATCAAGTCTCATCTCGTTCACGGCACACAACATGAACATGAGTTTCAGCTCAATGCGCTTTTCGCCTAGGAGGCGAGCGATTGCATCAAGGTACGGGACACTAGGGTCAGTAACCGCCGTTGCCGTAATCATTCTTCACTACACTCTGCCCGGAATCTGGGTTTATCTCGGGGATCCACCACTGTCGCAGTCCCCGCTGTCGGAGTGTCTCTCAATTGTGGCTTCATTTATTTTATGTTACCTGCTTTTTGGACAGATAAGAATACCACCATTCCAGATTCGCACTTGCCTATGCTATCCGCCACTATGGTGCTCAATCATTCTGAGTCTATTAATCTTATGCTTACTCGAATTGTGGACATCTATGTGCCCACCAACAGAGCGGTGCAGTTGGTATCATATAGAAGGACTCTCGCGAACATGGGTCCTCTTAGTGGTTGCAAGCATCGCTGTATTTGTCCGAAGATTAAAGTCCACTATACAGTTGCACGCTATTACAAGCAATCATGATACAAGTAATGAGCGTCCGCTGCCGGAATCGAAACTCTGGATCGATGCCGGGGAACGGCCGATAACAAATTCCGACGAAGATTTATTCTCGCGGACAGAAATCTCATCGAAGATCGTCGAGCATCTTCAGAACAATCAACGGTCAATCGTGCTACTTGGCCCCGTTGGTTCCGGAAAAACCAGTATTGTAAACCTAGCGTGTGAATTACTAATGATATCTTCATCCGACGCGATAGTCGTCAAGTCTGATCTTTGGCGAGCGAGAGATGCCAAGGCTATGCCCCAGATCGTGATCGACGACATCGTCCGAAGCCTTGACAGAATAGTCGACACAACTAGTATTCGCGACATGTCGCTCGCCTATGCTCGTTTTGCTGCGGCGGAACCATCGGGCCATCTTCAAAGAATACTCGGTGCTCGCAAGCGGACCGATTCGCTCCACCAGCTTGATAAGCTCTGTTCACTGCTCGAAGCAATTGATCGTCGCCTGATCCTGATCGTTGAAGATCTTGATCGAGTCCATGAAACATTCAATATTGCTCATATTTCGAGGTTTCTGTGGGCAATTCGAGAAATCGATAGGTGCTATACAGTAATCTCAATTGATCCTGATCGCACTGAACTCGACTACGGAAAGCTCTGCGATTGTATGGAGGTTGTTCCGCTTCTTTCGATCCAATTGGTGGCCAATACATTGGGCGAACTCTACCAGATATGGACTTCAAAGTGTCGTGACATAGACCCCAATATACATCGTGATACTCAGGACAAGTTCGGACTAAGACAAATTGGTAAGAAAGGATTACAAGCGTATCTTCTAAATGAGACGCATAGTACACCGATACGGATGTTGACTACCATGCTATCCACGCCTCGGTCATTAAAGCACGTGCTACGTAGGATCGATAATGTTTGGGAGAAACTTCACGGTGAAGTGGAAATTGATGACCTGATCATCCTGTCGGCACTGCGACACTCTGCACCATCAGCCTATCATTTCATCATCATGAATGTCGAACTTGCACGGGCGAATTCCGATGGTCTGGAGAAGGGTTCTCTGGGTCGTTTCAAAGATCGATGGAATGCAGTTTTGGAGGAGGAAGATCATCCGCATGCAGTGAGAATACTTGTAGATTTGCTTGGCATTGAGCAGCTGAGATCTCCTGATGGACCAAATCCAGTAGCGGACAAATGCCCACAGGGTGTTCATGTTGAAAGATCGCCTGACTACCTTGCTCGTATCGTGTCGGGACAAATGAAAGAAAATGAAGTTCGTGACCAACATGTATTGCACGATATTGAGGAATGGAGGCAGACTTGGTCTCGTGATACCGAGAGTCATAATCTCATCGATAGGGTGACATTTGAAGGTGACTATCGTGCCACGTGGGAGCATCTTCACAATCTGAGTCAAGAGGAATTTATGCACCTGTTTGATAAGGTTATTACACTCCTTGTCAAGCGACGTGGGCCAAACATCGATCCGGATGATCCAGCCTTACGTGCATTGGCTCGAAAGGCTTACCGCCAACCTTTTTTTAGTCACCATCCGTTCATCGAGGGTTGGCTTCAATTAGGTGCTTCACGCAATGTTTGCAAGAGTTTGAGTCTTACATGTGGTCTAATCAAGTTTTGCATTTTGGTGAAAGATAAGCAGAAAGATCACGAATTTCAAGCTCGTATTACACAAATTGTCTTGGACGAAATTTCCAAACATATCCTATCGCCTGACCAGTTGATTGAAGCTCTTTCGCTCCAGTATCCTTACACTGTTTCAACACTCCTTTTTCATATCTCTACGGCTTCGGAAGCTGCGAATAATCGATTAGTTTTGTTGATTCTTGAGAGTCTGCCATTCAGAGATCACAAAGTTCTTCTACAACTCGCATATCTAGTGGCATCTCATTCGAAATCGGGGGAATTCCTGCCTGGCACTGAGCCCATCAGAGAAGCTTTTGATATCGGCATTGATTTAGAACGCGTCGAGGTTTTGTTTGGTGGACATGAGTCATTTGTGTTAGAATCACTATCGATATACTCCGGTTCCGACGCTACATGTAAAGACATCGCAAGTGCAGCAAGCGAAGCATTGAAGTCATTTGGAAGATAGCTTGCCACAGTCCGTATGCGGAATGGGTCGAGCAAATCTCACGATCTCATTGCACTCTTTCGGAAAAATGTGTCGCGGGCAGTGTTAGACCGACCTGATGGTTGACACTTGAGCAGCCTCCATGGCGGCTTGGATGGCCGGTGTGCGACAGAGCCGACGCTCCACCTCCGCCGGGGCCACGCCCCACGTGCGCCAGCGCGTGTGCGAACCGATCCGCCAAGCCCGCTAGGAGCCTGTTGCAAAAGTGTCAACTGTGCTCACTCTGCCAGCGCGTGTGCGAACCGATCCGCCAAGCCCGCTAGGCCGCCTTCCACGAAACAGTGCATCCACTTGCGCCCCGTCTGGCGGCGGATCCCTGTGGGGGCTCAATCCCGCTAGGTCCTGGAGGCCCCGACCGCCAGTCCTCAGTGACATGCTTGCACACTTCCACCAGTCCGGTATCCCTCCAAGGCATCTCGGAAGTGTTACCCATCAGGGCGGCCCAACGATACTCGCACAGCCTCACTGGGACATGGCCGCATGCAATGGAAATCTACGCCCAGCACGGAGTGCCTCGATACTGCTCTAGCGGAAGGAATACCTCCAGCTCCGCCCGGTGATGCCCCTTGCCGATGATCGGGTCTACTTCCAAGTCCCCGCAACGCGACTTCTCATGCACCACCGGCGGCCGCGAGCCGATGTCCGTGCGCCCGAATCAGCCCCGCCTGGCTTCGCCGTCCGCCGCTTTGGCCTTGCGCTGCTTGCCTTGCCGCCGCAAGTGCAGGTACAGCTCGCCGCCGCTGGCGCGATCCTCCCACAGCCACTTGTAGATCCACGTCGCGCTCGCCCCGGAGCCGTCTTCCAGCTGCTCCCGGCCCGCGATCTGCTCCGGGCTCCAACCTGCCTTCAGCTGCTCCTCGAATCGCTCCCAGTCCGCCGCGCCGTACGGCTGGTCGCCCTCGCGGTCGCGCCCCAGTTCGCACGAGATCGTCGACTGCGACCGGCTCAGGCGCCGCGCGATCACGTTGCCCGAATGCCCCTCTGCCGCCAGCGTCTCGATCTTCATCCACTCCCCGGCACTCAACTGCCGGTATTCCGCCATGCTCGTCCTCCTACCGTTCCCTAGCTCCCTAGCCTCGCCACCGCACACTCTCTGCGATGCCCCGGCCTCCCCTACCAGTCCATTTACTAGTTATGCATTTGCCTGTTCCACGGGCGTTCTACTTCGCTAGGTGATGGTCGCGTGCTCGATTCCCGATACGGTTGTGAATGCAGATTGCTCTTGCCCGGTGCTAGACGATAGATCACGGCTGTCTCTCACCACACCTCAAGGCGTCCCATACAGTACTTGATTGGCTCCTCGGCACTAGTTCTCGAATTCCTTCGTGGCCGACCGTGCAAACAAAGAGCCCTTGCGGTAGTGGGGCGCTTCCGACGATGACCAATACGAAATATGGTAGTTCGTGCCGCGACAATTCAAACTCTTCGCGGATGCTGTCTTTGTCGCTTCCAGACGGCCTCGGATAGGCTTGGGGATGTGTGTGCCAATCACCGACATAGTGGAATCCCCGCCTAAAGAAGTATCGAATTTCCCTGCGCTCCGCTCGGCGGTTCGGACGAAAGGAATATCGGCTCGACCGATCTGACCGTCTTGGACCGGTAGCCCGCTCGATCTCGATGTGGCCGGATCCTAATCGAGCAAACAATTGGCCCCCAGATTCCGCTACGCTCGGCGCGTCTTGCCTATGGTTGCGAAAATGTGCTAAGACCCCGTAGCTGAGGGTCAGAACAGGATCTGCTTCCTGGTCGAACGCGTACGCGATCATGGTCTCATCGTGTCCGCACCACGCAAACAGGACACGCGGCCTCCCGATGCCATTCGGCTTCCAAGATACCTCCCCTCAAGCGGAGCGCCTCGAACTGATTGACAACCTTGTCCGCGATCTGACCTCCAGCTTCTCTGATGCGGGCAGGATCTGCGATCCAGAGTCGATGCATGGCACCAGATGCTGGTTGAACAAGACTGTCGATCACCGCCTGAGAGATTAGGGCGTGGGCAAAAGCGAGCTCGCACGGTCCGTATGGCGAGTACGATGCTCCGCACCTTGGCTCCTGCGACCTAACATCGGTCCCAGTCCAATCGATCACCCGCAGGTGCGGTACGCCGTTGCCATTGACACCGCACCGAAAACATGGCCCACGAGAATCGATGCGGACTGCATGTGCTGCAAGGGCATGTTCTTCTACCCATCCATAGAGAATTGGTGGAGCAGGGGCGGTCATTGACTGCCAGTCGTTCAGGAAGCTTTCGACGGCCCAGTTTCCAGACGTGCTTATGAGCAAGTCATACTTGGCTAACTCGCTCATGAGTTCTGTGGAGCCTAGGCCAACCCTCTCCACTCTTGCCGAGACCGCTCCGATGTGTGGAAGCGAGCTCTTGATCTCGTGGGCCAGAGCTGTCGCTTTGTCTTGGCGGACTGACCGAGCGCCGAGGCAGTGGCGCGACGTATTTGCCCAACTAAGTGTGTCGTGATCGATCAGCAGAAGGTTGCCTACACCGGCTTGGGCAAGGTTTCGAGCGACCTGCCCACCTACGGAGCCACAACCGATGATGGCTACGCGATTCTGGCGCAACATCTCTTGCGACCTATCTTGGTCGCGTCCATGAATCCAGCCATGATCGGCACGATCAACCTCGGCTTTCGCAACCAACTTCGAGCTTACCAAAGTGCAACTCAACAACGTGCCGAGTGGCACTTTTCCAGGGCGAAAGCCCTTCAATAAGCAATTCTTACCACGGGAAACCTCAATGAAGATAGCAGCAAAACACGTGCCGAATCGTGATCTTGACCCGATAAGTATCAAGGCAGTGCGGGGGAAACAATCCAAGGATCTTGCCAATACCTCCTGATGCTTCGATTCCAAAGATTGGATCAGAAGCAGGAGGTCTTTGCCCGTCTTGGGAAATTCTGTTGGCACGAGTGGCTTGTGCTTCCAAATGAGGAACCCTCGAACTAATTGGCCAGATTTGATATCTAGATCTCGATTACTCAGCCAGTGGGCTATCGATGCGTTAGTTTCTCCGACAACCAAAGCCCCCGTGACATTAGAGCAAGTACCACTAGTCCAAACGCTAATACGACGAGAGGGTCCTCTCGGTTCTAGAATAGATATTATGGGATCCAATCCGGGTGAAGTCTTGGCTACTTCTTGGCTCCAGTAGCTAAGAAACTCATCACGAAAGTCGTCTTCGTTTTCGTTATATATGCTATCTTCAATCAATTGTATACTATCCCTTAGAAGATCTTGGACTACGTCCGTGGGATGATCGATATCAACGGCAGAATCAGGTGGATTAAGGCACAGCAGTCCTTCTGGCTCAAGGTGCGGCCAATTTAGTACCTTCGGTCCACCCGAAATAGCTATACGGGGAGCACTATACGGAAAATCTGCGGCAAGCAGAACTCGAATTGTCAGTTCAACATCATCCGAGAAGACTCTACTCAGACACCAGCCGACGTCAAAGTTCTGGCCTATGTATTCACTCAACTCATCAGGTGCCATACGTTTCGCTCCAAGCTGAGATTCAAACAACTGATCGAGTTCTTCGACAGCCCTCTGACGTCTTTCAGTGATAAGATCGGTTTGTATGTCGGGCATTTTCTTCACCGCATCACCGGCTTGAGCGTTCGGAGCGGTCCGACTCGGACTGCCGTGCGAATCGCGAATCCTTGACTCGGTCACAGCTCATTCGATTGACAGCCTCGGGCACCAACTTCCTGCCCCTGATTCTGATCGGGTTCCGTTTGTTGAAGCACACGCCATCATTGAATTGATAAGCGTTGGCCAGATTCTGAATCAGTTGGCGTCCCGTCGAGCGCACTCGATCATTGCTACCTAGCGTCACCCTGGAACGGTGGGATTCGATTGGGTCGCTGTGGAAATCGACCATTGGAGCCTCCTCAGCCAAGTTGTGCTCGAGTAGGCGTTCCCAACTCGCTCTCAGCGGTACCATTCGGTTGATTTTCGACACCGATCTCACCAACAGAAGGGATTTCCGCAAAGAGCGAATCAAGAAGCCTGCCATTGGGATCGCTCTTGTTTCCAATAAGGCTGAGAGTTTCATGCACATCGGCCGCAGCTTGGTTTTCCAACTCGTCGAGTGCCTCAGTCCTAGTCTCGTCTAGGTCAAGAAAACCCATGACCGTGGCGGGGGCTGTGTGGTGGGGAAAGTAAACGATTTGGCAGTTCCGGTTGACATGGTTGCACAGGAAACGCGCCATGTGCCGGAATGCATATGCTTGGGCGTCAAGGCCCACGTTCACGATCTCTCCTCCGAAACGCCATTCGAGCAGCCCTCGGTCCAATGATGCGGCGCTGACGTGTTCGCCCGCAGGTGGTGGGCACGTGCCCAAGCAGAAGATTTGTATTTCTTGACCCTCCTCCGCTAGGCCAAGGGCCTCTATGAGGCTCACTAGCACAGGATTGTTGGCCCACAGTCCACCGTCGGCGAAAACGTGGGAGACGCGGGTTGTAGGATCCGTCAATTGAGCCATTGATCGGTAGATCGGCGCAGCGGTCGCTGCGAGACAGATGTCAGCGAGCCTGTAATCAAGGTCTCGTTTGTGCCTAGCGGAGAGATGGGGAGTCTTGAAGACCCAAGATCGGTGTTGCGACATCTCGACGACGGGAATCGCGATACCGAGCTTCCGCTTCTCCCAGACATCTCGGACCGTCGTCTCGCCGAATGTCGATGTCAGAGCAGATTCCATCGCCTTGGCACCCGCCTTGAGATACTTCGGCCGTCGGTACATCTGCCAAAGGAGGCTGCATCCCAAGCTGGACGGAAGCTTTCTCGGAAAGATCAGCGATCCATTCTTCCGGTACAACGCAACGACCTTGTTAGGATCCAACCCTTTCGCCAATGCGCAAACAATGATCGCACCGGTACTTGTTCCAACGATCAGGTCGAATCCCCTGCCGATGTCGAGCCTCCTCCGGCGCTCCTCCGCGAGGTGGTCAGAAAGCGAAGCTAGGTACTTGGCGGCATAGAGTCCGCGCATTCCGCCACCGTCGATCGACAGAACACGAATCGGCTTAAATTCGCCCATCATCTCTCCTCCAGGGCAGTCTCACGAAGCTGCGGCGGCGGCGAAGCGGCGCTGTATTCAATGCGGTCGTTTGAGGCTGGCGACGTGCTCCGCCGGGCCTCGCTACGAGTGAGGTGTCTCGGCTCAAGTCGGCCAGATATTGCGACCTCAGGGCGTTAGACTCAAGACCGCGCCTAGGCATAGCGCCCACCTCCGCGCTTGTCCACGGGCCTCGTGGGGCGGGGCTTCCGCACGAGAGGAATGCCGGCTGACGCGCCACCCTTGCCGCTCGAATCGTCGCCGGATAGCCGATCACCGAAAAAGGATGTCGCGAACACCTTGTCCCATGCCGCCAAGGCATCCTCTCTACTACACGTGCCACTGAACAGTGGTTGAAGCTCCGTGACAGCCCAGTCCAACCTTTCGTGCAAGAACTTGACTCGACCATCGCTCTCGCCTTTCGAGAGGTACTCGCCAGCGACAGTCGGGTGCTTGATCTTGAGGTCGCCCTTCAAGCGGTCACGGATCGCGACCATGCTGTCGTAAAGCGCGCGGTCCTCATGCCCCTTGGCGGGCGCGTATTTCTCTACCACGAGGACGCTGAGCATGAAGCCCGTAGCGATCTTGTCTTTCCAGCTGTCGCGACTCCGCGAGAACGCCTTCAGCATTCTCACGATTCGGCGCAACTGACCAACGCTGTCCCCAGAATCTGGGCTCTGGGCTCTGTCTGCCTTACGAAGCCACTCTGTGACGGATTGAGGATCTGAGGCCCTCCACTCGGCGCTTGCGAGTTCAAGCTGGGTTTGCCCGTCGTCGGTTTGGATTTTGCGATAAACAGGAAGGTCAACGTGATAGCCGACTTCGTAGTAGACGCGGACGCAGTTCTTCCGCACCTCGGGCTGCTTCTTGAATTGTTCGCTGTCCACCGCGTCACGGACCATGGCCCTTGCGCCGTAGGCCGACTTGTCACCGCCCTGCGGACCGACGAGGCTTTCCTTCGTGAAGTAGACGCCATCGTCGATGTCGTAGTCGTTGTTCGCGTCTTGGACCATCGTCCACATCGCGTAAGAGCCTTGAGACCTGAACTCCTTGACAGCCGGTTGGCCGGCTGTCTTGAGTCCGGATTCGACGCGATTGCGGTTCGAGTCGCGCCGCTTCCGCATCTCATCTCGATCTGCGATGCTCAGTACCACCTTCTCGTTGTGAAACGCAACGATGTCTTGGTGACAGTCATACATTTCGGGTTCCTCCGCGGGCAACTAGTGCCCGTTCGATCTCGAGTTGTCTCCGCCTCAGCCTGAAAACCGAGACGGCCGGTTGCGTAGATGCCGTAGGGCATATCGCTTTGGAGTGGATCGTAGTAGCGACCACGGACTCGGCGAAGTTGAAGAATCGACTTCGCGAGGCGGGTCGACGGGTGTCGGTGATTGCGCGCAGGGTGAGCGGCGAGCGCGGCATGCCAGTCGCTACCCCGGGGCACCATTGCGAGCCGCCCTCGCTGGTGGTGCTTTCCGACTGACGGAATCTAGGTGCCGGGAACACGCTCGCGACCAGACCCGAGCGTGTCCCGATCCCTGCGACAGGCACCCGGGCCCTTCTACTGCACGCCGAGGCGACGAGGTTGCTGTTCCGAGGGCCTTCTAACGTGAGGCACGTGTCTGGCGGGAGGCGGACTGGCATCTCGCTATACAGTGTATCATAGCGCAACAGCGAACAGCGATGCGACCTCATTGGCACGACTGATCTTAGCCTAGCACATCGAGTTCGCGATGGGGTCAACGTCGTGTCTACTTCCGTGTCTGAATTGCGGCTCGACAGTCCGAACGTGTTGGTTCGACTGAGCTTAGGCTGACCCGCTGACTGCGATAAAGCGTCGTGACGGGAGGCGGAATTGAAGTAGGGCTGATCAGCACCGGGTCAGGTGCAATTGCAATGAACTGCTGCTGTCCACTAAACTCCTGCCGGACCGGTCACCCGTCTCAAGCCGAGATCCAACATCGCGAGCGATCTGCAATGGCTCGACCTCTCCGTCAGGTCGTGCTCAGAATGCGCTCACTCCGACATCCCGATGCTCCGCTGTACTCGGTTGCCGGAGAGTAGCGGTGGTGGCGTGGGAACCACACTGGGAGCGCACACATAGAGACGTTGCTGAACTGAGACATTCCGTCTGATCCAGAATTGGGCGTATCGAACTGGAGCAAGCAGGTAGCGGTGGCGAAGTATATGGGATCCGGCGGAGTGGAGGCGGCCCCAGTCGCTCTCACAGGAGTCTAGTGAGAGTCGATCATTGTTCCCTGCCGATGTGGCGCGGCGGCGGTGCGAGGGCTGATTCAGCACCGATCGCGCCCGAACGTCCGGCGCACCTGGGGATGGCAGCTGCTCATTGGGGACTTCGAGCGCGGCGGGCTTGGTGGACTTGAAGACCGACTTGCGATTCGTTCAGCCGTAGCGACGAGCATCTTGCCCGCCAGCAGCGCGCCACGGAGCCGTTGGAAATCGTGGTATCCAGCCAACCGAACGATCGGCCAACGACAAGGCCTCCGCGTGGCGTGGGTAGAGGCCAAGAATCAAGAGACCGTGGAGGGAGCCTATGGCGAACCTCGGTGTCTCTGACAGGTTCGCTCCCCAACCGCCACTGCGATGCAAGATCGGTTCTCGCACCACGAGCTGGGAGCGACGTGTCTGGCGTCTGGGCGGTCGAGGTTCTGTTGGGATGCAGATCCTCTCCAACACCCGAACGATCGATTCTAGACGGCTCGGGAGATCTGGCAAGCGACCAATGCGACCATTCCAAGGGGTAGGCAAGCCCGTTCAACTGCGCCGGGAGTTGCAAGGTCCAAACTGTAGCCATCCAGATCCGTGGCGGGCATTGACCGCGGGCACCGGAGCATCTCGGAGGTGGTAAGTTATAGGCATGCCTTCGGTGGGTGAGCGAATCCGCGAGATTCGTGATGAGCAAGGGATCACTCAGGATCAACTCGCACAGCGCTCGGGCCTAAGCAAAGGATTCCTGAGCGACGTAGAAAACAGCAAGCGCAACATCGGATCGCAGAACTTGCTCCAAATAGCGAACGTGCTGGGGGCTTCAGTCGACTACCTGCTTCAAGGAGAGGCGCGGATGTCGCTAGACCGCGAGCCGATAGTGATACCTCCGGAACTTGGCCGGGCGGCGGAGGAACTCGGCCTCTCCTACGCGTCGACAGTCGAACTCTTGGAGGCTCAGCAGTCCGTCATTGCGCGACGCAGCAGTCAAGGGGTGCGAAGGCTCAGTGTCGAGGACTGGAAGCGTCTGCACGAGGCAATCGAGAGGGTCTTTGGTTGAGGCTTGGCATGGCCCTCAAACACCGGTACGAGATTCACACGCTCGCAGGGGATCTCGGTATCGAGAACTCGAGCGACCCCGTGCGTGCGATCCTGCGACTTTGCGAGAGACGAACACACGCGATCCTCCGTGACTATCCTGAATGCAACACGCTAGCGAAGCTGCTCAAGGTGATGGAAGCGCGCCTCGACACCGAGTTCGTGGAAGTTCGTACTGACGACGAACTACAGCAGGTACAAAAACGTTACTCGCTCAAGGGAGAAACTGCGTTGGTATGCCTGCATGACGAGCTGGCAGACGACGTTTACGGAATCACATTCAGGAGGACTTCCAGAAAGTCTTGGGAGCGGCAATTCGTTTCGATCATTGACTGCAGGGGTGAAAAGCAGTTTCGATCCTACTTCACCAAGTGGCACGAACTTGGTCATTTGCTTGTGCTGACAGACCAGCGCCGGCTGAAGTTTCGCCGCACGCACGCTGCGGTAGCAGAGTTCAAGGATCCGGAAGAAGCGCTCGTTGACATTATCGCGGGGAGGGTCGGCTTCCTCGCGCGCTTGGTAAGAGCAGTGGCAAAGGGCAGAGCATCGTTCAAGGCGGTCGAGGATGTCCGGTTGGAGCTTTGTCCAGAGGCCAGCAAGGAATCCGCCGTCATCGGCATTGCCGCAGCATGGCCTACACCGTGCCTAGTACTGCGGGCCGGAATGGCGACCAAGAAGGGCGAGCGAGCCGTCGCTGCCCAAGCTGGGTTCGGATTCCTTCCAGCACCGCAGCCTGCTCTACGGGCTGTTTCGGCAAAGCCCAACGATGCCGCTCGCGGGACGAACCTGGCGGTGTTTCCGAATATGCGGGTGCCCGAGCGGTCGATAATCCACAAGGTGTTCGTCGGTGAACTTTACGAGGGGGAAGCCGACGAGGACCTGTCCTGGTGGGCAACGAGCGGTGGACAGCAGTTGCCGGCCCTCGGTGTTCGAGTGGGAGCCCAGGCGCTACCCGTTGGGCCCGAGGAGGAGCCTGCGGTGCAAGCGATCCTCACTCCACTCTGAAAAGGGACCGGCACTCACGTCTTCGGCAGCGGTGATCGAACTCTCGGTCTCCGAATCGGATTCGTACTACTCATCGCACGAACTTCGCTCTGGGCTGGAAGACGCAGGATCACAGGCGGCGATTCGACGCGGAGAACGACTTTTCCGCGAACGCCTTCGCGGGTTGCGGTCGGTCCGCGGAAGCCATGCGGACAGGAGTCGAACGAACCATGGAGTGCTTGCGATCGCTGGTCGACGCCCGCAGGACGCGCCGCTTGCGCGTGCCGGAAGTTCGGTCGCCTGCAGCTCCCGTCGCAACGTGCGTGTTGGCGGCCCGCCGTGCCCCCGAGGGCAACCGCGGGGCTTCACATGCCCCAGACTTCGATCCGCTTGCCGGCGAATTCCTCGGTCCGCCGAAACACCTTCTCCTCCCACGGCTTCTCGTCGCAATCGAAGATCACCAAGTGGCCCGCGTCCGCGCCGCACCGATCCATGTAGCCCGCCGTCTGCGGCAAGCCCTCCTCAAGTGTCTTCTCCAAGCGACCCCGCCGCACCTTGCACTCGATCACGATCCGTTGCTCGCCCGGCGGGCGCGGCCACTGGAGCAGCAGGTCGACCCGCTGCCGCCCCAAGCCGTACTCGCGCGCGATGCGCCCGCCACCGTTCAGCACCCGCTGCAGGAACGCTTGCAGCAGCAGGTGCGGCCCGGCTTCCTTGTAGGCGTACCGTTCCAGCCAGAACTCCGAGTGCTCCCGGAAAAACTGCTGGAACGCCTCCAGCAGCTTGCCGCTCTCCAGACCGCCGTCCGCGTTCACGTACCACGCCGCCTGCTGGCGCAGGCCCTTCTGCGTGGCGAAGGTCAGCTCGCGCGGGATGACCTCCGCGTAGATCGGGTTGGCGATGCGGAGGTCGTCGCCGGGCGCGATCAGGCCGAGGTCACGCACGTAGTCGTAATCGTCGGGAGCGAAATTGGGTCGGTCAGCGCCGCTCAGCAGCGGCTCGATGACGCTCCGCACCCGCTCTTCCTGCAGCTTGTCGGCGAGCTGGTCCAGATGCACCACCCGCCCTTGGATGAGGACTTCCTGGGCCGCGAGAATGTCGTGCTCGGTGATTGCGCAGCTGCGGTTCCGCCCTTGCGAATTCTCGAAGCAGGCTTCGTGGCACAAGGCGTTGACCAGCCAAGGCTGGCCCTCGGTCTGTGTGTAAACGCGATCAAGGGCCGCGGGCTCAAACTCCTGACCCGTCTCGGCCGTGTGCTGGCCGAGCAAGGCCTCCGTTTCCGCTCGCTCGAAATCCCCCAAGCGTAGCGACGCGGCGCTGATGTTGAACGCGCTGCCGCCGGCGATCGTTTTTCCCTCCGAAGCGGAGTGAATCCGATAGTCCCGCACGTTGCGCACCCCGCACAGCACGATGCTGTGCGGGAAGCTCCGCGGTCGCATGTCGTAGCCGGACCGCAACTGGCGGAGCACGGAGAGCAGCGAGTCGCCGATCAAGGAATCGATCTCGTCGATCAGCAGCACCAACGGTCGCGGGTCGGCCCTTGCCCAGCGTCGCAGGGTCTCCCAGAGTGGCGCGCCGACACCACCCTCCGCGAGCACGGCGCGCCGAATCCCATCCAGCGAGTCATCTCCGAGCACGGTTTGGGCACTTCCAGCCAATACCTGCAGAATGGCCTCCATCGCCCCGGGAATGTTCTCCCGCCACGCTTGCCCCGCCTCGACGTTGACGTACAAGCAACGGTAGTCGCCCTCGGCACCGCTATTGAGGTGGTCTTGGAGGGCTTTGAGCGCCGAGGTCTTGCCGGTTTGCCGCGGGGCGTGCAGGATGAAGTACTTCTCATCGCGGATTAGGTTCAACACGTAATCCAAGTCCATGCGCTCCAACGGCGGTATGCAGTAGTGTTTCCGCGCGACGACTGGCCCGGCTGTATTGAAGGAGCGCATATCCCTATGATGACCGTTCTTGATTGATTGTACCAGCGATTGCGATTCCGTTTGGAACATGCGCTCGAAAGCGCGGAATGGACTGGCGGATGGGGATCAGCGACGCCCGCTAAAAACCCAAGTCCATCGACCCTCTGAGCATGCCGTGACGAAACCCTAGCCTTCTTCCACGAGTGCCGACTGCCGGTCGAGGAGATCCCGACCGCATCCGATGTCCGCGAGCTCCTTGAGCAACCTCCCCAACCAGTGCCTTGTCAGGGCTGGAGCCAAGGGCAAGATTCAACTCGGCTCAAGTGGGGCACGCGTGCGGCCGAGCAGATAGCTACCAGTAGACGTCTCCAATACGAGGACATCGGCACCCGCACTGCGGCGACGCTCATGGTCCCACCCTGCCTGCTCGCAGTCTTCCAGTGCGAGGGGTTCGATCACCTACCCGTGCCGCCGCAACGTGCGCGTTGGCGACCCGCCGTGACCCCGAGCGCAACCGCGGGGCTTCACAGGCCGCAGACTTCGATCCGCTTGCCGTCGAATTCCTCGATCCGCCGAAACACCTTCTCCTCCCACGGCTTCTCGTCGCAATCGAAGATCACCAAGTGGCCCGCGTCCGCGCCGCACCGGTCCATGTAGCCCGCCGTCTGCGGCAAGCCCTCCTCAAGCGTCTTCTCCAAGCGACCCCGCCGGACCTTGCACTCGATCACGATGCGTTGCTCGCCCGGCGGGCGCGGCCACTGGAGCAGCAGGTCGACCCGCTGCCGCCCCAGGCCGTACTCGCGCACGATGCGCCCGCCGCCGTTCAGCACCCGCTGCAGGAACGCCTCCAGCAGCAGTTGCGGCCCCGCCTCCTTGTAGGCGAACCGCTCCAGCCAGAACTCCGAGTGCTCCCGGAAAAACTGCTGGAACGCCTCCAGCAGCTTGCCGCTCTCCAGACCGCCGTCCGCGTTCACGTACCACGCCGCCTGCTGGCGCAGGCCCTTCTGCGTGGCGAAGGTCAGCTCGCGCGGGATGACCTCCGCGTAGATCGGGTTGGCGATGCGGAGGTCGTCGCCGGGCGCGATCAGGCCGAGGTCACGCACGTAGTCGTAATCGTCGGGAGCGAAATTGGGTCGGTCAGCGCCGCTCAGCAGCGGCTCGATGACGCTCCGCACCCGCTCCTCGCGCAGTTTGTCGGCGAGCTGGTCCAGATGCACCACCCGCCCTTGGACGAGCACTTCCTGGGCCGCGAGGATGTCGTGGTCGGTGATCACGCGGCTGCGGTCCCGCCCTTGCGGGGTCTTGAAGCAGGCATGCCAGCACAGCGCATTCACCAGCCAAGGCTGCCCGGCGGTCTGCGTGTAGACTCGATCAATGGCCGCGGGCTCAAACTCCTGACCCGTCTCGGCCGTGTGCTGGCCGAGCAGGGCCTCCACTTCCGCTTGATCGAAGTCGCCCAGCCGCAACGAATCGGCGCTGATGTTGAACGCGCTGGCACCCGCGATCGTTTTGCCCTCCTTTGCGGAGTGAATCCGATAGTCCCGCACGTCGCGCAGCCCGCACAGCACGATGCTGTGCGGGAAGCTCCGCGGTCGCATGTCGTAGCCGGATCGCAACTGGCGCAGCACGGACAGCAGCGAGTCGCCGATCAGCGCATCGATCTCGTCGATGAGTAACACCAGCGGTCGCGGGCTGGCCAAAGACCACTTGGCAAGCACTCGTTTGAGCGCTCCGTCAGGCCCCGACATCTCGAGGACCGTGCGCCAAGCCATTTGCACGGAGTCGTCTTCAAGTACAAGCTCGGCTCGCAGGGCGAATTCGTCCAGAATCGCCTGCATCGCCCGGCCTACGTCTTCGCGAGCGGTCTGGCCAGACTCCAAGTTGACGTACACGCAACGATAGTCGCCCTCGGCACCGCTGTTGAGATGGTCTTGGAGGGCTTTGAGCGCTGAAGTCTTGCCGGTTTGCCGCGGGGCGTGCAGGATGAAGTACTCTTGGTCGTGGATCAGCCCGAGCACGTACTCGAGATCGATGCGCTCCAACGGTGGGATGCAATAGTGTGCCGCTGCTACGACCGGCCCCGAGGTCTTGAATTTGCGCATATCCCTAGGATGACCGTTCTTGGATGATTGTGCCAGCGATTGCGGTTCCGTTGGGAACATGCGTCATTTGCTCGTGCTGACAGACCAGCGCCGGCTGAATTTTCTCCGCACGCACGCTGCGGTGGCAGAGTTCAAGGATCCGGAAGAATCGCTCGTTGACATTATCGCGGGGAGGATCGGATTCCTCACGTGCTTGGTGAGAGCAGCGGCCAAGGGCAGAGCATCGTTCGAGGCGGTTGAGGATGTCCGGTCGGAGCTTTGTCCAGAGGCCAGCAAGGAATCCGCCGTCATCGGCATTGCCGCAGCGTGGCCTACACCCTGCCTAGTACTTCGAGCCGGAATGGCAACCAAGAGGGGCGAGCGAGCCGTCGCTGCCCAAGGTGGATTCGGATTCCATCCAGCACCGCAGCCTGCTCTACGGGCTGTTTCGGCAAAGCCCAACGATGCCGCTCGCGGGACGGACCTGGCGGTGTTTCCGAATATGCGGGTGCCCGAGCGGTCGATAATCCACAAGGTGTTCGTCGGTGAACTTTACGAGGGGGAAGCCGACGAGGACCTGTCCTGGTGGGAAACGAGCGGTGGACAGCAGTTGCCGACCCTCGCGGTTCGAGTGGGAGCTCAGGCGCTCCTCGTCGGGCCCGACGAGGAGCCTGCGGTGCAAGCGATCCTCACTCCACTCTGAAAAGGGACCGGCGCTCACGTCTTCGGCAGCGGTGATCGAACTCTCGGTCTCAGAATCGGATTCGTACTGCTCATCCACATGTGCCTGAGGCTGGTCGTTAGGCTTGAGTCCCGTGCAGCCGCTGCCGGACGGGCCCGTTCAGAGGTGTTGAGAATCGCGGTTCCAGTGATCGCAGGGATGTGCGGTGTTGTGGCACCGGCATCGTGCCGAGCGCACACTCTAATTGATTCGCGGGCGGCCGTCATGTCGAGGTCGGGTGAGTTGGATTCGAAGGTCATCGGACCCCCACGCGGGTCGCAGTTCCACCCTGAGTGCAGCAGGCAGACGAAGGCGCAGATGAGGCTTGAGTTTGTCACGATGGAGTTGGCGCGAGCCGCAAGTGCAAGTGGATCCGGTGGGCCATGCAGGCTGGCGCTGTAGCTAGTGTTCCGTCAGACTGTGCTCTGGAGCACCTTGGCCGACCAGCACCGGCAGCGGCCGGTAAGCATGTAAAACCACTGCCCGTTCCCGCTCCGGAACTGACTCGTCGGGTTGCGACGGTCTCGGGCCACTCAGTTCACTATGAATCTCTGGCGCTCTGTCCTGCCAGGATATCTCAGCAGCGTCACAGATCGGGCCGGATTGAACAAGCGTCACCTATCGTCCGGATCACGCACGGGAGCAGGAGGCCGCAGTCCCCGGGTACGCTTCGGAAGATTTCGGATTCTGATCGCAAGCCTGAGTTCGATTCAGATCCCGTTGAATCGCAATGCACACCCTCAGAGCGAGAGCGAAAAGCTTGGCGCTGCTCTTCAAGCGGTCGCAGTGAGACCTCCACCACCGGACCCCGCCCAGCAAGTGCTTGCGTCGCCGGGAGTTCGTTCTCGTGGCCGTGCGTGTCCTTTACAACCCCTTGTATTTGAACATTAAGGATCGGCAACTAAGGCCACCCCGATCGTCAAGGCCGGTGCAAAAAGTTCAATCGGCCCTTCGCCGGCACGTCGCGCCAAGAACGGCTTGGAGCCGAACTTGCTGAACCCTGCCGCGAGGGCACCATCCAACGTGTCGAAAGTACCGTGCAGTGCGCTGTCGTGAATCAGCAGGAAGCGACCGGGATGGTCGCTCGCGAGCGCCTCGCGATGCTCTTCGTAGAATTGAAGCTCGGAAGCTAGGATGTCTGCCGCCATGTCCCCTCCATAGGTATCGTAGCGGATGGGGTGCGAGCAGGCAGGTTCCGGGCGGGCGTACGACACTGGCTTGAGATCCGGGGGTTTCAGCCCGCTGAGTTCGGTAGTCCGCGTAGCCTACCGCTGAAGACGCCGCAGGGCGGGGATGGCGTCGGCGCCGTTAGAGGGACCGTTGACTGCCGGGCGCATCCAAGCGTGGGTTAGCGACGCTCTTGCAGCCGCCTTCAACCACGCCCGAGCCGACACCGGATTCGCGCGACGGAATCCCTCGCGTCAAGCGTGAGTCAGTGAGCCGGGGCTCGGCGGGCTGGAATTCTTCCGCAGTGTCCCCTCGTGGCCCGGCAGCGTCTGCGCCGGCCGCGGACGAAACTGGCGCTGGACTGCCCGGCGCGGCCGCCGCGGCCGCCGCCTCGACGGCCGGGGCCTGCACTGCGACCCAAGCGGGCGGTGCGGACGACTTGCTGATGCTGAACCAGTTCCGCAAGCCGACCGTGGCTAGTATCCCGAGAAAGGCACGCTGGATCGTAAACAGAGCCACCCCGCAACGACGGATCGAGGCGCATCCGACCTAGAGGACTGGTGCGGCAGGCGACGTTGGGTCGCCTATCGGGGAGGAAATTCCGGGGTCTTGACCCTACGGGAGGCTCCTGACAGCGCTCACCGCTCCGGGTTTCCTCAAAGCGATGCGGAGAGTGCGGGAAGACGATCAGTTGAAAGTCTCTCGGTTGACGAGATCCGCGATTCGAGGCTACTTGAGCCGGAGTGCTGCCGGAGTCGCATTTTGCGTTTCTGGACCGGCCAATGGAAGAGCCATTGGAACATTCGGTTCCAGCGAGAGTGGCGGAGCCGGTACCGAGCACCATCCGGGTCGCTCCGAAGGGTTCCAGGTCTCGTGCCTGCAGCCACCTCGGCTGGTCGGCATCTCGAGCTGCGGCTCTCCTGCGCGTGCGGGTTGACCCGGACACCGGGGCTCGGCACCATACCCCTCGGAACGGGCACCCGCCTAGGCATGCGGCCCGGGTCCGGCGATTGCGAAAGAGGATCGGGCGGCTGCGGAATGGCAACGCGGCACGTGCTCAAGCGTAGGAGGCTTGCGCGGCTCGCGCCAAGTGTCGAGAGCGAACCGCAGGCAGTACCGCAACGGCAACACTTCCCCAGCGCGCGACGCTATGAGGAAAGGGGAAACAGATCACAAAGATCAGGCCTTGGGACGGCACGATCTGCAACGAAACGCGTCGCCGGGCGCATGTAAAAGACTGCCGCCAGCCGCTATCCGGCGGACTACCTACGCACGGCCTCGCGTCCGAAGCCGGAACCCGTGGGACGCTCGCGCCGCATCGCGTGGATGCATCCGTAGCTACCAGCCAGCGCGAGGCACGGTGCCTCAGTCCGCACCTTTATCGGGTTCCGGGCGCTTCAAGCGGTCCAGCAGGACTTCGACCTTGTTGTCGAGGCCGTGGACCGCAGCGGTCAGTGCAGCATGCTCCGCCGCATTGTTGACGCCTAGCTGGCGAACCACCTCGCGATCCTCTTGGGCGCGCTTCTCGGTGGTCTCCCGGTCTTCCTTGGCGCGCTTCTCGACCGCAGCGATGAGTTCCCGAGTCAGCTTCTCCGCCGCCTCGCGGTCTGCCTTGCTGCGCTTCTCGGCGGTCTCGCGGTCTTCCTTGGCGCGCTTCTCGGCAGTCTCGCGGTCTTCCTTGGCGCGCTTCTCGACCGCAGCGATGAGTTCCCGAGTCAGCTTCTCCGCCGCTTCCCGGTCTGCCTTGCTGCGCTTCTCGGCGGCCTCGCGGTCTTCCTTGGCGCGGGCCTTCAGCAAGTGCAGATTCAGGATGATCCACGCCAAGGCGATTCCGACCACGACCTGCCCCGCAGCCGAAGAAGTCATCAGCTTTGCTAGCTCAACCATCTAGCTGTCAGTATACCAGTCCAGAGGTAGCGCAGTCGATTCCAGTGAGAGCTGAGCATCCGTGTTGGAAGTCAAGGGTGATTTCCATCAATGAACCGAAGTGCGGAGGGGGCGGAGGACTGCCAAACGCACTTCGCGGACAAGTAGCGCTCGGCCTCCGGCAGCACTTTCGGCACCTCGCACGGAATGCGGATGTCGGGCGACCGGTAGGACTTGCGCTGCTGCCCTTGGCGTCCGTCTCCACGGGCGCGAACGGGCACCGGCGATGGCAGTTCAAGTACGGCACCCGGAGCTCGCAGTGGAAGCGGTCGAGGCGCTCGGCGCGGGCGCGCTTGTGATAGACGATCTGTAGAGTCGAGGAGAGGCGCGCTTGTGGAGGGTGGAGGGATTCGCGATTGCCGACGGCTTTCGCCACGGTGCCGGTGCCTCGATCCGCACGTTGACAACGTTTCCTCTCCCCGCTCATCGAACCGAGCGTGCGGATTTCCCGCACTCGGCTCTCATTCGAGATCATGCCTTCGCTCACGAGAAGCTGCGCTTCCGCACTTTCAGGCGTTCCAAGCCGTAGCCTTGCCACAGCCTCTCGTGCGGAAAGCGCACGAACTCCCCCGACTTCGCATTGTGCTTCCGGCAAAGCCGGCGGCGCAGCCGCTTGCGAGCGACTGCGCCGCCGCCACCACCGCAGTGCCAAGGCCCGGAACAAGCTCCTCCGACGTTTCCGCAGCCCCTGGCCCGCCGCCGACTGTTCTACAGTCATCTCTCGCCACCCCTTTCTCGTGCAGTAGCGGAGTGATCTGAAAATCGGCGCTCGGATCAGTCAGGAATACAACATTAGTGCCTTCGCTGGAGCAGCTGGAGTACGAGCAGACACAGCGCGAGGGCGCGGGCGGGGGGGACGGGCACTACGTGCTGGAGACGGTGTGGGTGGAGGAATTTGAGGCCGTCGAGGGCGGGCGGCTGCGCGCGGTGACGAAGGGGGTCGGGGCTCGCGCAGAAGGTGCTGAAGGGCCTCAAGATCCGGAAGAAGCCACCGCCGCGAGCCCCGGATGAAGGGAGCGAAACCACGAAAAGCAGCAATGTGGTGACAATTCGAAAATGAATGTGGTTGTAAATAAAGGCTATTCCTGCCACGATTGTTAAACATGGGCTAGCTCATTAGGTTTGGTTGGGACATCCTCAGCCGCGCATTGTCCGCAATCCACGCCTACGCCCCCAGCGCGTCTTGTCCGGGTCCGTGTTACACAGCAAAGAGATCCGCGAGAAGTCCCGTCTCGACCAAGTAGTCGCCACCGCAGGCGCACAACATCTGGAGAGACCTTGATTGCAGGCCTCCTCCTCTGTCGTGTCGGACCGGGCTTAGGAAGACACCGGATTACCTGCGCAGCCCGCGCGGGGAATCGTCCCGCGACCGCTGGGATCGGCTAGCGGAGCACCGCAGCTTCCAAGTGCGGGCGCTGGACGCCAGCCTGCCCACTCTACAGCAACTCGAACTCGCCGGAAATCTCCGACTCGATCTTGAAGTCCCCGATCTGGGTCGGCACCCTGTCCTGTACGCTAGCGACGCTCACGTAGACCTTCACGGTCTCCGGCCCGCCCAAGCCGACGCCTTGCACGCCATCGATCTCCAGCAGTTCGTCGCGCACTGCCTCCGGAATGACGGCTTCGCCAGCGGTCGGCACGTGATCCACCGCGCGATCCTCGATACCCAGTTGCCTTTGACTGTCTCGATGCATGGTCTCCCCCCTTTCAAACGATGCGCCCCCGCTAGATCAGGCTGATGTCCAATGCACTCAGCACCGCATCGATCGGGTTTGCAAGTGTCGTGCTCCCGCTGCTGTTCCCCGCGAACAGCAGCCCCACCGCTGCGTGCGGCACGGCCGCTGTCCACACCAGCGACCCCGAATCCCCACCTTGGCAGAAACTCACGCTCCCCGGCAGCGGTTTGATTACGATCTGATCCACAAATAACCTCATGACGCCCGACACTTTCACGCGTTCTACCGCACCGACAGCATCGACGATGCCGTCGGTCAGTCCCGTAGCAAAGCCCGACTTGCGTACCGCCATGCCGATCCGTGCCGTGGCGGTGCGCTCCGTCGCGTTGAAATTATCTCGGAGTCGAACCCCCAAAGTCAGCGATCAACCTGTCCACATCTCTAGGATCACCCACCCGCGCCGTGGCGCAGTCGACCCCGTTCGGCTTGGAACCATGAATCGGGACGAACCGCTCTAGACTCCCGATCCGATCCGCCGGATACTGACCGTGATCTCTCGAACCCGGTTGGAGGACGGGGTCGCCGGGCTTCCCCCGATTGGAATCCGCTAGAACGTGGTTGTTGCTCAGCGCCAGCGTATACCCGTCTCTCGGGGGCCGGTTGCCTCGGCACAAGCAGCCCAGAGTCCCCGGCGTGATATTTGCGTGGCCCAGCGCACGCCCCCCGGGGGATGGCTCCGACTCGCTCGTCGTGCGGCAGAGTGCTACAATCGGGGCGTGAAGGAACAGCAACCGACCAACCCCGAACAGTCGACTCCGGCCGAAGCCGACGTCGCTGTCTACGAAGGGCTGGTGTCCGCCGGTCTCAACGAGAGCGAGGCCTTTCGGACTACCCATGCAATCCGTGATCAAGCTGGCCGAAACACCGCCGAGAAGCTTGAATCCCATCAACGTGACGTCGACACCAAGGTGGACGGCGTCGAGATGCGGCTGACCGCCAAGATCGACGCTGTTGACACCAAAGTGGAGCGGGTCGACACCAAGGTGGACGGCGTCGAGACGCGGCTGACCGCCAAGATCGACGCTGTCGAGACGAAGGTGGACCGGGTCGACACCAAGGTGGACGGGGTCGAGACGCGGCTGACCGCCAAGATCGACGCTGTCGAGACGAAGGTGGACCGGGTCGACACCAAGGTGGACGCCGGGTTGAAGGCGATGAAGAGGGAACTTGCCATCTATCGATGGGCGTTCCTGTTTCTGATCGGGCTCTTAACGCTTCTCGCGGCCCTTGGTTTGGCCGATCTACTCAAACGCTGGTTCGACTGAGATTCAACCCCCGTGCAGTCGGGCCAAGCTGCTGTTGAAGCGGAACCGACCGAGCGCGCGGTTCCTGCCGAACCTGCTCTTCCCGGATCGCCCTGCCGCAGGCCGGACTCGCACTAAGGACTCGCAGGGGCTCCCACGCCATGACGAGACGTTGGTGCCGGCCCCTAAAGTTCGGGCCGTAGTTTTTGGGTTCACTTCGCGGTCAGCAGTTCTCTTCGTCACCGCAGGCAGTTTGGCACCGGTCGTTCCGGGCCGAAGAAAGTCCTTGGGCTTCCCACCGAGTCAGGTGAAACCGGCGCACGCGGGAGTGGGCCGAACGCACCGGAGGGTTTGCACGGAGCGTCATTCAGCATAGACCGGCCATGCCTCGGCCGACGGCCGGCTGATCCCAACACTGTGAAGTGAGGGTGCCGTCGATTTCGGGATGCCAAGCCTGGGCTCCCGCGCTGCCGAGCCGCGCCACTCTGCGCTTGCACTGACAGTATCGCGGCGGATTGGCAATCAGCTGCACGGGGTCGCGAGATCGATCCGTCCGCGATCCCGCGGATCTGCGAGACGCCCGCGCTTGCGTCCTTAACCGCTTCACGCGGTCCGGGCCCGTCGAGACGCGGCGGGCGGTACGGAGCCGCTGTCAGTAATCGGCGCGAACCGCCCTCGGCGCGTTGCGTCGGGTGTCGTAGCCCGGGCCCGTACGCTCACGGCGCGACCACGCACGGCACCAACTCGGAGGCAGACGATTTCGTACGCGAGCGTCCGCAGGATTCCTGTGGGCGACATTCCTCTTGCGCCCGTGGATGCCCTGATGCCGTGGCAGGCGAGATTCCCCAGTGATCTCGACTTTGAGGTCAGTCCGTCACGCACGGCATCGAATCCGAAGATCTCGGAGATCGGATTGATCGTTGCCCATAAGTGCGGCAGCAGGGAACCTGACCTCCGGCGGTGCCTTCGCACGGCGCACGAAGACATAACCTCGGACTGGGTTGGCGTGGTAAAGATCTCAAGGACTTCGGGCTCATGAGTGCGGGTGCGGATGCCGGCTTAGTGGCGTTCCGCTGGACTGGATGCGAGGCGAGCCTTGGCGCGGAGCCCCTCCGACTGGGTGCGCGAAGGGCGGGGCCAGCGCCGCGACCGTGATCCGCAGCGGCTCGCCAAGGAGGCAGGGTCGCGACCGGCTGAGAAACCGCGATTCCGGCACCTGTTGGATCCGAGCGGATCGGGAACGCTACCCAAGTGCTTGGGAAGTAGGCCGGGCCGGTGGCCGAACGCAAGCAACTCATCGAGGACTGGCTGGGAACGGTCGTGATCTGTCGCCACCAGTCGAAGAACGGGGCAGAAGCGGGTGCAATGGATTCCGGCTAGCGACTATCCGAGCCGCCTTGGAGAGTGCTCAGTTGACCCATCGGGTCGATCCAACACTCCCGCACTCGCTGTCGACAGCCAAAATCATTAATACCGCCGCTGTCCGGTTACCACGCTTCGTCCAGTGTCCCGGTCACCCCGAAATCCTTGTTTCGCAAGGTCCCATCCGCGAAGTGACCTCTGCGAGCGCCCGAAGAGGTCAGGTAGAGGCGAGGAGAGGCGCGCTTGTCGAGGGTGGAGGGAGTGGCCGTTTCCGGCGGCTTTCGCCACAGTGCCGGTGCCTCAGTCTCCACCTTGACGGTGTTTCCTCTCCCCGCTCATCGAACCGAGCGTGCGGATTTCCCGCACTCAACTCTCATTCGAGATCATGCCTTCGCTCACGAGAAGCTGCGCTTCCGCGCTTTCAGGCGTTCCAAGCCGTAGCCTTGCCACAGCCTCTCGTGCGGAAAGCGCACGACCTCCCCCGAATTCACTTTGTGCTTCCGGCACAGCCAGCGGCACAGCCGCTTGCTCGCGTGCGCGTCAATGGCGGCGCAGGCCGGGCTCGCCTGCCCCAGACAGAGGTAGTTCGCCCAGCCGAACAGCACTCGGTTCAGCCGCTCCATGATCGTGCCTTCGTCCGGCACTCCGTGCCGCGTCGCGTCAACTCGCTGATCATGTGACGCATGCGGCGGACGCCCATCTCGCTTGGGGCATCCCCGGCGGCTCCGGGCCCAAGTCCCCGTTCAGGCATCCGCCGGAGCCCAGCCACAAACCTCTTCATCGTGCGTCTAAGCGGAAGGCTCTGCGCCGAATGGCCGACCGCAGTCCAGCATGAAGGGACATGATCCTTCAAACGACAGGTTCTACAGCAGCAACGAACTGTGCTAGACTATCGAAGTGTGGCAGAACTCTCGCTTCCCGCGCAGCGCGTCAACCCTCCACCCCGAATCTGTCATCTTGCAGCACCCCATCAGTGCATGCTCTCGTTGGTGACGCAACCTAGTCGACTGGCTCCAACAGTGTCTTCGCATCGGGTGCTAGAACGGCAGGTCAAGGCTCTATGGGGCCGGGCGGCTGCTCGATGCTCGTTTACCGGGTGTCGCGAGCAACTCGCGACACCCTCCGATTCAACTCGAAACGGGCTCTCACTAATAGGCGAGCAAGCCCACATCGTAGCGTACAGTGATAGCCCAACGGCACCGCGCTCAGATCCGTCTTACCCGAAGGAAGCTCGAAACTACTACGAGAACCTGATCTTGCTGTGTCCAAACCATCACAAGATTGTCGACGAAGATGACGACAAGTACGACGCTAATTGTCTTAGGGAGATGAAGCGTGAGCATGAACAGTGGGTAGATCAGTCGCTGAATACTGCCGCTGCGGACCTTCCATTTGAAGAACTGGAACTGGTTGCTGATCAGTTGCTGAGTACCGCAATGCTGCCCAATCAAGAACTAACTATTACACCCCCCCGTGAGAAGATTCAAAAGAACAACCTGTCTCCATATATTGGTAATCTGATCACCATCGGTTTAGCTAATTCAAACCTCGTGGAGAGTTATATTCGCGATATGGCGAAATCGGATCCCAAGTATCCTGAGAGACTCAGAGCAGGTTTTGTCAACGAATATCAACGCATTCGCGAATCCATGAGCTTGGGAGATGAATTATTTCTCGCGCTCATGGAGTTTGCAAACGCAGGCGACAGGCGATTCGAAAGGCAAGCTGCAGGGCTCGCAGTTCTTGCATATTTTTTCGAGAAATGTGAGGTGCTTGAACGATGATTCTACCCAACAAACATCTCGATCTTCCGAGTTCGCTCCTAGGAGTGGGAGCCCATGTGTTGAAGTGCATGGAGAGACCCGGCACAGTAACAACAGTGTGGGAAGAATTCCAACGGGGCGAGAGCGGTGTCCCTTTCCACCGATTCGTCTTGGCGTTGGATTTTCTCTACGCCATTGACGCGATAGGCTTCTCAAGCGGCCTACTGTGCAGGAGAGAGCGATGATCAAGTCCATCAGATGCGATCAATCGTCGTTCCGCACTGTTCACCTGAAAGGGGGCATGAACATCATTCTAGCAGATCGAACCCACGGAGAAACGCAGCAAGACAGCAGAAACGGTTTAGGTAAATCCTCGTTGATCGAAGTGATCCACTTCTGTCTCGGGTCAGATTTCAAGCGGAGCGGCTTGACTTCACCGGTGCTTTGTGGTTGGACCTTCAGCTTGGATTTCGAGATCGGTGAAAGGTTGATTTCGATTTCAAGAAATACGGAGTTCCCGAAAGTGGTATCTATCCGCGATGACAGGACTGCTTTGCAGAACAACCTCCCACAACCGAGCCCCGAAGAGTCACAATTATCTATTGAAGAACTGAATAGATTCTTGAGCGAACAACTTTTTGGCATATCCCCCAGCACTTCCTCAAGATACCAACCGAGTTTTCGAAACATTATCTCGTATTTCATTAGGCGAAAAAGCGAATCCTATTCATCTCCATTCGAACATCATAAGAATCAAAAGGTCGTTGACACGCAGATTTGCAATGCATTCTTGCTAGGTTTAGGATTCAACTACGCTTCTGATTTCCAATTGTTGAAAGATCAAGAGAAGGAGCTATCGCAATTGAAAAAGCTGAGTTCGACCGGTCCACTTGGAAGCATTCTTGGCTCGATGGGAGAATTACAGGCTCTCCGCGTACGACTTGAAAAGAAAGCTCGTGATCAGTTGACGAGACTGCAAGATTTTCGAGTGCATGAGGACTACGATGAAATTGCGCAGAAGTCAAATCAATTGACAACGGAGATTCAGCAGGTGGCAAAGGACAGGTCTGTAAACCAGCGACTGTTGAAACTCTACACTGAGAACTTAGCTGCGGAGCGTGTCCGAGCTTCTCATGAAGCGGATGTGGTCGAGATGTATCAGAGCATCGACATTGAGGTGCCAGAGATGGTTGTAAATCAACTTGATAGAGTCAAAGAATTTCACCAGACAGTGATTGAAAATCGGCGGTCCTTTTTACAAGAAGAAATCGCAAGAATTAAATTATTGATTGTAGAGTTGGACAACACTTTGAAACAAAAGATTGAAGAACGTGCTTCTCTGATGACGATCTTGAGTAGTCATGGGGCCTTGGAAGAATACAATCAAATCCATAAATTGCATGGGGATACAATGACCAAACTGAGTGAAACGAAGCGCAAGATTGAGTTACTGGACCAGATTGAGAGCGGTCGCAGTGCCCTTCGTGTTCAGCGGGAGAATTTACTTCTTCGGTCTCGGAGGCATATGGCAGAACAGCAAGCGTCACGGAACCGAGCGATTGAGTTGTTCAACTCGAATTCACAGGTTCTCTATGAGGCACCAGGCAATCTTGTGATCGATATAGACAAGAATGGTTTTCGCTTCAATGTCGAGATCGAAAGGTCTGGTAGTCACGGTGTTGACAATATGAAGGTTTTTTGCTACGATCTAATGCTGGCTCAAATGTGGTCAGGACGACATCCTACATTCGGATGTCTAATACACGATAGCACTATATTCGACGGGGTTGATGAGCGTCAGATTGCGGCGGCAATCGAGATGGTCAACCGTGAGTCCAAGCAACGCGGATTTCAGTATATTTGCATGATGAATAGCGATTCACTGCCAGAGCACGACCTCTCTGCTGGGTTCAGCATCGACGAGTTCGTCCGGTTGCGACTCAACGATGAAGAAATCAGCGGTTGCTTATTTGGAACTCGCTTCTGAGTTCGAAATCTGCGACGCATCCTGCACGAGTGGTTCGAATATGCAGCCGACGGCGTTGGTGGACTAAGGCCATTCGAATCCGGTCCTGTCAGCTGCCGCGTCCCGATTTAGCAAATACGTCGTTAGCATAATCCAACCGTCAGGTTCGCATATCCTATTGCTCTGGTGCTACTGGCCTACGCTTCAACTAGTGGTCGGCGGAGGCGTGCTTTGAGATCAACTCGCGGACTAGAGTCTGCTCGAATCTAGCCTGAACTTATTCGAGTCACAATCTCACTTGCTGCCTCTTTCATCGCTTTTTCAGAGACTTGCTTGGACCGCCGGTAGATCCAATCAGGTACGGGCGGGTATGCACTTCGATATAAGAAGATCTTGTTTTGAATTTCTCGTGACTGGAGTTTGGCTTCGGATCCTATTAGATCGCCCCTCACGGTTTGCTCAAAGAGCTTCGTCAAGCGACCTTGAAGACACCGCGAGATATCTGCTGCGACTTTTTGTTGATTTGCCTCCCGGATAGACCAGACTATGGTAGGAGCTAATGGTACGATAATATAGACGACTAGGGTATGCGTATAGAGCTTGCAAAACATGCCTACAGCGATGGCAGATATACAGATAACGATGAATGGGATCCAGATTGCAATTCGAGAATGATCCCGTAGTGGTGCGTCCCATCTACAGTTAGATCTTTGGCAAATTATGCGCGCTTGGTGTAATGGCAAGGAGTCAAGGACACGCGGATACCAGTCCTTGAGGTGCTCCTCATTCGCAGGTTTTGCCCTGCTACAAGCCGAATATATCTCTTCTTCCGTCGGTCGACATCCAGCCAGTACTTCGTTCCAAGAAAGCCCTAATACGCTACAATCAAAATCTTCTTGGATCGCTGCCGCTCGCTCGCGATACCGCCGTTTCAACCACTCGAAAAAGAATCCATCGAGAGGAATTGTTATTAGGCATAAGAGAGCACCCCAATGGCGGAGTTCATCGTACGGGGCGGCTCCAATGGTGCTTGCAAATGGAACGCTGAAAACAACGATTGCTTGAACGCACGAAACCCGCTTGGTCCGCGAGTACAGGTGACGTTGCGCAACCAGACGCTTCAAGTTCAAGCTCTGATTCTGGGTGACCGCGATTTGCGCCATGGTGATTACAGGTATCCTTTGACGTTAACGGAAGACGAGTGAGCCATCTGCCTTTACACACACTCATGTAGCGGAGGGCTTGGCGAGAGGTGCTTTCGAGTCACGTGCGACACTCGCGAAGGAGATTCTCGATAAAGCTCAAGGCCTTGCTGCGCTGCGCGTCGTCCAGTTCAAGGACCATGCGAATCAGTGCTGTTGTCGAGTCACTCCGAGTCGGGTCTCCCGCAACTCGGTCCTCTGGTCCAGACCAGCCGGCCCATTCCGCCAGCAACTCGAAACTGATCGTGTAGAGTTCAGCCAGCTCCAAGAGAACAACCGGGTCAGGTCGCTTGATAAGGCCTCGCTCGACCTGGGAGAGATAGGCGTTCGACCTTCCGATCCGCCGTTCGACCTCCCTCAGTGAAAGCTGCCGATGTTCGCGAGCCCGCCGCAGTGTCACGCCCACCTGTGGCGAAGAGTCGCGATCGAGCAGGCATCGATCATCTTGCTTGGGACATGGCTGGGCGTTCTCTAGGCTTGGCATAAGGGCCTCCGGGCGACGAGTTGAACGCACCCTCGACTGAAGCGCATCCCTAGTGTAATGCATCTGGGGCGGTATCGCTAGGGTGGAGGCAGTTGCTCGATGTTGGAGCTGTTCGGATTGCAGTCCGAACTTCGCGGCCAAGAGTCATCACGATGTGGTCGGGAGCACCCGGCGCGTGGCCCGATATCGTCTGCCAGCAATCTCAGCGCAGTTTTCTGGCCGGGTGAGTCGGCCCCGCCCCCACCAAGACCCGGGACCGAGCTACTGCGTGCGGCTGGGGTGCGGTTGCCGCTGCCAAGCAAGCGCCCTTCATGCACCAAGACGATGACCGTCCGTGACTGAGGGCGGTTATGGTACCGAGGGTGCTCTGTTGTCGCGAGAGTACCCCGTTGACGCGGTCAGCCAATTCAGATGCCGTCCGCAATGTTGGTCGGAGACTTGCCCAAGCGGATTCGCTTCCGCAGTCCGCGCCAGTAGCCTCCGAGTTCGGCTTCGCGACTATTTGGACCTCGGATGCCAGGGGACTGCCGAGTTCGGGAAACCTCGGTGTGGTCGACGATCCGACTCGATTCCGGCGACCAGCGAATGCCGTCCGAAAAAATTTCGGTCGGTGCTTGACAAACGCATAGGACTGTTGCTAATGTGCAAAGTACAGTTGCAATGAACCTTCTCGACGCAGTTTCCAGAGAGTGCGAGATGCCGGACCCGCAATACGCCGGGCTGTGGGATTCCATCGTTGTTGACACGGCGTTGAAGGGTCGTCTACTCCGCTCCGTCGCCCTCGCCCTCCGCTTGCGAGAGTCCTTGCCCTTCGAGACCACCGCACTCCACGGGGTGGCCCTCCTGCACGGGCCGCCGGGCACCGGCAAGACCACTCTTGCACGCGGCCTAGCCCATCAGGTAGCGCCGTTCACTGGATCGAAGAAGGTCAAGTTCATCGAAGTCAACCCGCATGGACTCATGAGTGCGGAGCACGGACAGAGCCAGCAGCGCATCACCAAGTTGCTGACCGAGCATCTCCCTAGCCGGGCGCCAGAGGGGATCCCTACGATTGTGCTGCTCGATGAAGTCGAATCGATGGTGGTAGCAAGGAGCGAAGCCTCGCTCGCTGCCAACCCGGCTGATGTCCACCGTGCGACGGATGCCGTTCTTGCCGCCATGGACATGAACACCGCAAAGTTCCCAAACCTCTTCATCGTCGCAACAAGTAACTTCACGCGTGTCCTCGACGAGGCGTTCCGATCAAGGGTGGATGTGGAGATCAACATCCCTCTACCGAATGCCCTCGCGACCCTCAAGATTCTTCAAACCACACTGGAGGCGATGTCCAGGGCCTTCCCAAGGCTTGAAGCTCTGGCACGCGATCCAGAGCTAGAAGATGTTGCCAAGGCGATGGAGGGTATTGACGGGCGGCGAGTTCGAAAGATGGTGACGGCGGCGATGGCCAGTCGAGACGAGACCGTCTTGGATCCAGGCCGCACAACGGTTGGTGATCTCTTGCGGGTTGCATCTCAAGAAACGGGGGATCAGTGCTCGGCAACGAAGCTATGGGGGAGTTGAAATGAAGCGGCAAAGAACAATCGCAGCGGCACCAGTTCGCAGTGCGCATGTCGCGTGGCAGGTTGTCGTCGAACTCTTATCGCGCACCCTTGAAGTCAGCCCTGACGTTCCAGCGGGCAGTGTGGCTCGCGAATTAGAAGCTCTCGGGGGTCTCGGCCCTACACTAATCGCGGGCGGGCACTTCGATTCCAAGGGCTTGGTCCTAGCCGATGTCGGAATGCATCTGACGATTTTCGTGAAGACGGCCGATGCAGCGCTAGCGGTCGACGAGAACCTCAATCCAGTGCCAGGTGGTGCGGACTCAACGGATGGATGGGTTCTCTACGTGCCGCGGGTCGGAGCGCTCGACCCAGTCATCGAGGAGATTGCAAAGCGGTCGCAGCATCTCTCTGTCGAGCAGCCCCCAAGATCCACACCGAATGCAAACACGGCTAGCGGTGCGAAAGAACCGCTCCTCGATCTGGAAGCATTCCGTAGGGCGGTAGCGGACCAATGACGCGGACATCGACCAGAACGTTCACGCGAACCCACACGGCCACTCATTTGGCCGACGTCATTCTCGGATCCGTCGCCGAGATTCTCGCGCAACTAGGTATCGATTGCACTCGATTGTTCGGTTACTGGGATGAGGACCAGCGCGCGATCTCGAACTGGATCGAGGAGGGATCGCTCAAATGCGTGGTGTTGGAGTGCCATCAACCAGATCGAACTATCAGTCCAATCTTGGAGTTTCCCGTATCGTACGAATCAAGCGGCGTGGGCGACCGCAAGTTCACAGCCGACCGTGCGTCGCTGGCACGGTACTTGGCGAAGCTGCATTCTGTTCCTGACGGGACCTCATACCGTCTGCTCTGCACCTTCAAGGGGGATCCCTCGCCACAGCCCGGATGGGGTCCAGCGAGCAGGACCTCCGTCTCTGGGATGCGGGCCCATAGCTTCGGAAGACTGGCCGCAGGACCGCATGCAAGTGCCGACCTTCGTTATTACAAGGATTAAGGAGGACTGCCCTGAGTTACATCGACAAAGCGTTCGACAAGTTGAAGTCGAACCTTGAAATCACCAGAACGGAGCGGGATCTCGCGCAGAAGCGGCACATGCTGATTCGCGATCACATCAAGTCTGCCTGGCAACTGTCAAACGACTTCTTGACGGGCAGCTACGACCGTCACACGATGACTAAGAGGCTCAAGGACGTTGACATCTTCGCCGTCATCGACAGGGACGGAAGCCAAGGGTTTTTGGCAGATGGCCCGGGGCTGAGCGCTGTATCCGCCCTTGGGAGGGTGCTGGAGACAGGCTGGAACGATCTGGAGATCGACGAGAACGTGGTCCGGATCAACTACAAGGGAGAAGACGTTGCATCGTACGAGGTCGCTCCGGCGTTCGAGCGCTCTGGTGGCGGGTACCGGATTCCGAACGGCTGGGAGTGGATGGACACGGATCCGCAAATCCACGCCGAGCTGGTGACTGCCAAGAACAAGGCCTGTAACGAAAAGTTCGTCCCGTTCGTGAAGATGGTCAAAGGAATCAATCGGGAAGCTGATGAGCCCATCGATCCGTCATTCCTGATTGAGGTCATGGCGCTGGAGCTTGTGCTTGAGCCGTTTGGACGCTATCGGGACGAGATTCGTTTCTTCTTGGCTAGCGTGGCTGATCGCATTGCCGAAGACTGGCCAGATCCGGCGGGACTGGGGCCGAACGTCAATTCCGGCATGAGTCAATTTGAACGCCTGCAACTATCTGACGTCGTACGGGGGTGGCAGCGTGTGGCGGAGGAAGCGCTGCTCCTAGAGCAGGACGGGAGGGAGCGACTCGCGGTAGAGAAGTGGCGAGAGTTGTTCGGGTGGAGGATGCCGAGGCCGTGAGAGCCCGAATGATTGCAAGTGCCGGCAGACTCCAGTGTCATGTCGATCTCGACGTTTCATCGCAACGGGCGTCAAGCATTCTTGTGACTACGAGAGACACTCACTGTCGAGAGGTATGTTGGGAGTCGACGGTTGCGTGTCGCTGGACGACCGACAGTACGTGTTCCAAAGCGAAATGGACGACCGTTCCAATCTAAATCTCATCAAGTAGCCTTCGTGTTTCACATTGATCCGATATGAATCCTCAGATTGATCCGTGGCGACGGCGGTCGCGCCTGCTGTGAGGAGGAATGAGCCAATTCAGGTGCCGTCTGCAACGTTGGTCGGAGACTTGCCCAAGCGGATTCGCTTCCTGTGTCCACTCCAGTAGCCTCCGAGTTCGGCTTCGCGACCTTTCGGGCCTCGGATGCCAGAAGACTGCCGAGTCCCGGAAATCTCTGCGTGGTCTACGATCCGACTCGATTCCGGCGGCCATCGGTTGCCGTCTGAAAAAAATTTGATCCGCTCTTGACAAATGCGCGTGGACTATGCAATACTGCAAAGTGCAGTTGCAATGGATTCCCGCGACGCAGTTTCCAAGGAGGGCGAGTTGCCAGACCCGCAATACGCCGGGCTGTGGGATTCCATCGTTGTCGACGATGCGCTGAAGGGTCGTCTACTCCGCTCCGTCGCCCTCGCCCTCCGCTTGCGAGAGTCCGTGCCCTTCAAGATCACCGCACTCCACGGGGTCGCCCTCCCGCGCGGGCCGGGAACCGGCAAGACCACTCTTGCGTGCGGCCTAGCCCATCAGGTAGCGACGTTCACAGGATCGAAGAAGGTCAAGTAGGGAGTTGAGATGAAGAGGCAAAGAACAATCGCTGCGGCACCGGTTCGCAGTGCATATGTCGCGTGGCGGGTTGTCGTCGAACTCTTATCGCGCACGCTTGAACTCAGCCCGGACGTTCCGGCGGGCAGTGTCGCTCGCGAGCTCGAAATCCTCAAGGGCCTCGGCCCCGCGCTAGTCGCGGGTGGGCATTTCGATTCCAATGGCTTGGTCCTAGCCGATGTCGGAATGCATCTGACGATTTTCGTGAAGACGGCCGATGCGGCGCTAACGGTCGACGAGAACCTCAATCCAGTGCCGGGTGGTGCGGACTCAACGGATGGATGGGTTCTCTATGTGCCGCGGGTCGGAGCGCTCGACCCAGTCATCGAGGAGTTTGCAAAGCGGTCGCGACATCTCTCTGTCGAGCAGCCCCCAAGGTCCACACCGAGCGCAAACACGGCTAGCGGTGCGAAAGAACCGCTCCTCGATCTGAAGGCTTTCCGGAAGGCGGTAGCAGGCCAATGACACGAACATCGACCACAACGGTCACGCGAACCCACACGGCCATTCATTTGGCCGATGTCATTCTGACGTCCGTCGCCGGTATTCTCGCTGAGTTGAGTATTGACCGCACTCGGTTGTTGAGTGACTGGGCTTGCGACCAGCACGCGATCTCGAACTGGATCGAGGAGGGATCGCTTGAATGCGTGGTGTTGGAGTGTCATCAACCGGGCGGAGCTGTCAGTCCGATCTTGGAGTTTCCCGTATCGTACGGATCAAGCGGCATGGGCGACCGCAAGTTCACAGCCGACCGCGCGTCGCTGGCACGGTACTTGGCGAAGCTGCATTCTGTTTCTGACGGGACCTCATACTATCTGCTCTGCACCTTCAACGGGGATCACTCGCAACAGCCCGGATGGGGTCCAGCGATTAGGATCTCCGTCTCTGGGATGCGGGCCCATAGTTTCGGAAGGCTGGCTGCGGGGCCGGATGCAGGTGCGGACCTTCGTTATTACAAGGATCGAGGAGGATCGACATGAGTTACATCGACAAGGCGTTCGACAAGTTGAAGTCGAACCTTGAAATCACGAAAACAGAGAAGGATCTCGCGAAGACGCGGCACATACTGATTCGCGATCACATCAAGTCTGCCTGGCAACTGTCAGACGACTTCTTGACGGGCAGTTACGACCGTCACACGATGACCAAGAAGCTCAAGGATGTTGACATCTTCGTCGTCATTGACAGAGACGGACGCCAAGGGGCATTGGCAGATGGCCCGGGGCTGAGCGCTGTATCCGCCCTAGCGGATGTGCTGGCGACAGGCTGGAACGACTTGGAGATCGACGAGAACGTGGTCCGAATCAACTACAAGGGAGAAGACGTTGCATCGTACGAGGTCGCTCCGGCGTTCGAGCGCTCTGGTGGCGGGTACCGGATTCCGAACGGCTGGGAGTGGATGGACACGAATCCGCGAATCCACGCCGAACTGGTGACTGCCAAGAACAAGGCCTGCAACGAAAAGTTCGTCCCGTTCGTGAAGATGGTCAAAGGAATCAATCGGGAAGCTGATGAGCCCATCGAGCCGTCATTCCTGATTGAGGTCATGGCGCTGGAACTTGTGCTTGAGCCGTTTGGACGCTATCGGGACGAGATTCGTTTCTTCTTGCCTAACGTGGCTGATCGCATTGCCGAAGACTGGCCAGATCCGGCGGGACTGGGGCCGAGCGTCAATTCCGGCGTGAGTCGAGTTCAGCGCCTGCAACTATCTGGCGTCGTACGGGGGTGGCAGCGTGTGGCCGAGGAAGCGGTGCTCCTAGAGCAGGACGGGAGGGAGCGACTCGCGGTAGAGAGGTGGCGAGAGTTGTTCGGGTGGCGGATGCCGAAACCGTGAGTGCCCGGCCTCCGGCAGAGCCGCCGCAACGCAGTGCCCGTCAATTCCGGTGTTTCATCCGCTGTGTTGATAGCAAGCCGGGCTCAATCTACACGCAAACCAGATTCCGACGAGGTTTGGCTCGCAACTGATAGTTCTTCGCACGGAGCCGGGCAGCCTCACCGGGCGTTGCGGCGCGGTTCGAGGTCCCCCCGCCGACCGCTCCGTCGCTGGGACTGGTTCCGCCATGGTTCGCACCCGCTTTAGCTGAGAACATTCCGCGTATTCCGCAGTTCATCTCAACTGCTGCCTCACGTGTGCTTGGCGGGCACCTCGAAAACCCTCCTCCGCTAGCTCCGTACCGCGCTCGGTCCCCTCGCTTGCTGCGACATTCCCTAACTTGGGGGCGGGCGGTCACTTTAGATGTTCAATTTGACAGAGCACTAGGCTGTCTTTGGCCCGCGTAGGGAGCGGCAGCGTGCGTCCTACAGCTGGGGACTCGATCCGGAGGGTGACGTCCGTCGGCACCGTGGCTGCCAGCCGCTCCAGAGGCGAGCGCACGTGGGTTGGTCGGCCGGTCACTAACGGGGAGGCTGGCGCGGGGCCAGTGCCGAGTCGCAATTCAGGTCGGACATGCACACCGCGTCGCAGACGGGGGCGTGGGTCGAAGCTACCGAAGAGGCATCCGGAAGGCGATTGCGTCGCTTCGCCCCACGGGTCAGGTTCCCCCGAATAGGCACTAATTCAAATTTCTCTTCGCCTTCGCCATTCTTCGTTCTTCCCTGAACTTCGCTGGCACTGCCCAGCGCGGGAGCTTCGAGTGGGTCTCCCGAGCCCAAGCGAGCATGTCCTTCAACTCGTCGTCGAATGTTTGATGCATGTGAGGTTGCAACTGCCGGAGAACCGTCGCATGACAATGCTCAATGGGGCGGCCGCTCCCGCAAGGGCACCTTCGAACCTCCTTCGGCGAACCGTCCGCCAGATGGGCCAGCAATCCCAAGGTGCTGATTCGATTCGTGTCGAATTCGTCGCCGTAGAAGTCCAAGAGACCGCGAGCACCGTGCGCAAGCTCGCCGAACGGCGATCGACCATGATCCCGAAAGTGACTCCATGAAGCGAGGTACGGCACGACCAAGTCCTCGATAAAGCAGATCAACGTCGGATTCTCGGCGAATCTCCTAAGGACATCGATCGGGGCACCCAGACAAAGATTGCCGAACAACATGAAATGGCCGTATGACCGAGCGATCTTGCCGTCCAATTCAAAGACAATCGGGATGGTGTCGGGATAGTTGTCCGGGATCCAGATCTCGAGCCGATACTCGTCCACGACGCTGACATCACCGAAGTTCATGCTGAAGCCGAGGAGCCCTGTGACCGCGAGGCCAACGCGCTCCTGCAAGATCAAGGACAAGTTTGGATGGCGTTCCTGCACTCGAGCCATTTGTCCTGCAAAAAGTTGAAGTAGATCCAATCGATTCGACTTCAGGAGAGCACTTCGATCGGGAGAAGCCTCTCTCGGAGGACAATCGCCAGAACTGCCCAAATTCCCATCGGTTGGTCTGATCTCAGCCCATGGTTTGCTTGGTCGCTCGGGGGCCTGAACCCGCGGATGGGGCGGCGGGCCGGGGCTTCCGGGAACGAGGACTACGGGAGCGGTAACCCGGCGAGTGGTGCCGTGCGTCGGCGATTCAACGATTGACACTCCCGAAGGTCCGATCTCTAGGATCAAGCGATCTGGGGCTGACTTGCTGGGATACTCCATCGTGACGACGAACATGCCCCTCTTGCCTTCAGCGACTCTTCGGTAGTAACGCGCGGCTTCAGGGTGCGGTGGGCCTTCGGTCGCACCGGGTTCCACGACCTTGCTGGACCCGATCAAATGCTCTCCCAGCAGGCCGTACTGCTCGTAGAACTTCCTTACCAGGTCAAGCGGCCGTGTCTCGCGTGCGCCCTTGTCTCGGCTGAGTGACCCGTAGCTCAGATGGTGCGGCAGCTTGGCAATGTCGTGGAGCAGGCGGTCGTGATTCCCGCTCCGCTCGGAGTTGAAGACGATCTTTGCGAGATCTTCGCACTCGATGTCCGCGCCGAGGAAGACGCGAGTGCGTCGATCACCGTCGTCGAACGTCAGGTGAAGGACGATTGAAGTGGAGTTGCGTTCGATCTCCCTGCTTGACTCGGCCGCTTCCGCGAACGGTGAATGCACGAAGACTTCAAGGCCGTCGCGAGCTAACGAGAATCCCGGAACACAAGTTCCCGCACTCGTGATCAAACTCGCTCGACTCTTCGGATCCAGTCCCTCCCGCCGCATCCAGCGCTCCAGCGCCCGGGCGTGGGAAAAGACTCGAATTCCGCTGCCGTTCCTGAGCCTGAAGCGAGCCTCTTGCTGGATGACCCGGGCCTCTCCCTCAAGACCCTCCTCGACGATCACGGCAGCAGGCACCCACAGCTCTCGAACGCGGATCCGAGACGCGTCCTGATGGCGCGGGGAGTGATCGAGGTGGAAGAACTCGGAGGCACCCTTGAAGTGATCCATGTCGAGATGAGTCAGGACGAGCACGTCGATCTCCCGACCCGGTCCGATGTCTCGGCGAAGCGCCCCGGGAAGGTCGACTCTCAGGTCGTCGGGCTCGCCTCCTGCCACGGCCGCGTAGTCGACGACTATGAGTCGGCCATCGGCGGTCTGGATCAAGTTGCAGTCGGCGTTGCCGATTGGGTAAGCGATTAAGCGATTGCGTTGCAAGATTTCCTCCTTGGAATGATTTCCGCGTCGAGTCCGTTCACACGGTTCGACAGGCCCTCGACGTTGGTCTGTCGAACCCTCTCTGCATGGGACACAGTGTTCCCAAGCTTCGTTGGCCAAGCCCGTTGCCACCGAGCGCGCTCGCCGACCAAGCGCGGGCTTTGGATCGGTTCCGCGGCCACGGGCTGGCTGCGCCGAGTCCAAGACCCGGCTAAGGTTGGTATCCGACACGTCTCGACACAGCAGGCTCCAATTGCTGCTCGTGCTGCACGCTCTGCGGCCATGAATCCTATTCTAATCGAAATGAACTTGCTTTGCAAGTAAATTCCAAAAATTATTTTTTCAACTTCCCGGACTGAGTGCCCTATTCAGTCGGCGCCCGTCGCGGATTGCCGGCCGAGGCCGGCATGGCAGAACCGCCCCATACGTGCAACGGGGACGGCCGTGTGCCTCTCCCCACCCGAGAGCAATCGGGGAGTCGCGAACTGGTACTTGCCGTTCGTCGCTAGCAGCCTGCGGCGCGGAGTCCGGGTGCGCCCACGGAGACCACGAGGATCCACCTTGGGCCGCTTGTCTCGCCCTCCCTCGCAACCCATCTCGCATCAGCCGAAAAGTCTTGGTGATCTGCTCGATCTAGGTCCTTTTGCGGCCGGGCTTACACACATGCCGGGTCGAAGGTGCAGTTTGGCACCAATTGGTCGCTGACCTCGGCTGCCTTCGTGATCTCGACCAAATCACGCTGGTCGAACAGCACTAGGTCCGGCGCACAGACCGTAGCAATTTGGCGGCTACCCGATTGTGCAGGGCCGTGGCCGGGCCGCATCTGCAAACCACTGAAGCTAGTAGGTCCGAGGCGAAGCCTCGCTAGAATCGCAGGTCGTCACGTCGCAGTGACTAGGCCGCGGTCGACGACCAGTAGGAGGCGTCGCAAGGGGAAGCAGCGGCGGTAGGTGTCGGCCCGGCAGACATCGGGCGGGGAGCCGACGGAATTGCTGGCAAAGACGGGGGGCGCGACAGGCAGGCGAGCGCAAGTGCAGAATGGGTCGAGGTCGATCCGGGGCTTGGTCGTCGCGGGGTCGTGACGGTTTCGTGGGTGGCCAAGGACAGCCATCAACGATGGCGAATCTGACGCTGCCCCTCACGACTCCATGCCCGGGCCCGGTTCGTGCATTGGTCGCGTTGTGCAGAAGAACGATGGAATGGTCGATCCGACTCGGCTCGACTTGCAGCATATGAACCCAATCTATATCATGGAAGCACTGACTTGGTCAGCCTATTTGAAGGTTGGAGTTCACTTGCGACGCAGTGGAGTCTGTAGCCCTTACCTCCGCAGTCCACGTATTGCGGCCTCGTTGATGATTCAGTCAGTTGACCGTTTGACTTCATGTGCAAGTGACATTGCAACCTGACCAGGCAACGCCTAGCGTGTGTGCGAAGCCTCGGCCTAGGAGTCGGCGCGTGAAGTCAATGGTCCCGAACTGGAGTGTGGGTTGGATTAGCAGATCAATACTGATGAGGGTCGTTGCAAATTCGGATCCGCCTACGCGAATGTCATGCTGTGACGGAACGCGAGCCGCCATGAAACCAAGCGAATCGGATTCGTGGTACCCGGCAGGTCTCACACATCACCAGCTGTCAAGCTCCGATCGGCCGCCCGCCTGATAGCATCCTCTCTGGCAACACCCGAGCGAGGTGGAGGTCCTCAGGAGCAGCGGATTCGAGTGTCCACACGCCGAGGCACTACCGGCGACTCCCCTCTAGCCAAGAGGGCCAGAATCGCATACTGCGAGTAGCGAACGTGCGTAGCCATTTGCTGCATCTCGAACCCATCGCTGATTCACCCACAGCCAAGCAACGGCCATGCCCAGCAAAAAAAGAAGCGATCCGGCATCGAGCTTCGAAACTGGATCGCCCTTGACGCAGGCTGAGAAATAGAGGCTGCCACCGCCGACCGCCAAGCATATCATCGCAATCAGCCTGCCAATCCACCTCAGACCGTAAGTGTTTCGGCGAAACCCGTAGGATACATTCTCTTTGAAGACCAAATCGAAGTGTGGACGATCACGACGATCACGAGACCCTTCCTTGAGGCGCCGGACCGCGGAATCGTACGTGGACATCGCACCCTGCCGGTCGGTCTCCTCCTCGGCCTGGGAGAGAGCCTTCCAGCCATCAACGTTCCCTTCCAAGTATCTCCGGTAACGGGCCTTCGTCAGTTCGTCTATGTTGCTGTCGCTACGCAGCAGCCACAGCGACGTTGGTTTACCACCCCACTTCTGAAAGAGCTGCCGTTCCGCATTTCGACCGAGGTAGCGTGCCCAGTGCGCCAAAGGGACAGTAAGACCACACGCCACGCCCGTGGCGACAATGTCGACTGCGAAATCGTAAAGTACAGGAGTCCACACCGCAGCGGTGACAATCGCTGGGAGCAGGGTCAATAGCGCGGGTGTGAGCCGTGCCGTTCTCCCGTAAGCGTCGAAGGTGCCGGACAGCATCGACATTCACGCCTCTACCTGCTTAGAGAACTCGATAGCCGCCGCCGCTCCCCAGCCTTGGCGCAGCGGGGTCTCAATGTGATGCCACACGGATGCTCCCTTGGTCGAGTAGACCTTGGAGCCGCGCCGGATGAACGCATTGACCACCTTCTTCCTTGGATGGGTCTTGCTCTCCTTCCCTACTGACACATACGCTGCGGTGCCCCTCGTTTCTGCCTTGGGCAACGGACGGCCTAACCAGAGGTCGAGAGAGGCAGGGCTCACGTTATGGCGGCTCCCATGGTGTGGCACTTGGATGACGTCGATACCGGGCAGGTCGCATCCGCGGGATTTGGCGTAGTCCGCGGCCTTGCTCAGTGAGATTACGCCGGCGTCCCCGGTAAGCAGTATGCGTTCGCTACCTAGCGTCGCCAACTGCACGACACTGCTCTCGTTCGAGGCAGATGTCTCGACATGCTTTTCAAGCGTCTCGATCCCCCAAGTCTCGGCGACCCACTCCGCTGCGGCTCGAACGGACCGCGTTGCTTGGGCTATTGGATTCGACCAAGCGTGTTGGTACGACTGATGTGACTCGGATTGCTCCGGGGTACGAGAGAACTCCGGGATCAGGTTGAGGTAACGACTTCTCGTCGGGGCGAGGATTTCGAAGGCGCCCACCGTTGCTCCTTGGAATGCTTCATAGATCGGGATTCCGCGCTTCGTTGCAATTTCCTCGATCTCCTCGAGGATCGGATATTCGTCGCGAAGGTGTCGTTCCAAGCTCGCGACCGTCATCCGCCCGTCCTTGAAGGAGTCGATTATCAAGTCCGCATACATCCACGGCCGGTTCATCCAGATCCCGCTGACTTTGAATGACTTGATGACCTCGCGCAGTCCCGAGCTGTGGTCGTCGTCCCCGTGCGTGCAGATCACGGCGTGGATGTATCTCGGGGCTCCGTACCAATCGTGGATGTGCTGCACCATTCGCTGCCCTGCAGCTTGATCCCCGCCGTCGATCACGTGGATTCGGTAGGAGTGCCCGTCCCAATAGCGGAGAGCGATTGCATCTCCACTCCGTTCGCCGTCGCCAACTGCGAGAAAGTCGATCTCGTGTGCCATCTGCCTCTATTTCAATCGTATCTCAACCAGCCCAGACCGTCGAATCATTGCGAGCGCAGGAGAGGGTGATCGACGATGTGGCTAGGATTCGTGGACGGTGACGGGACCGCCCAGTCGTGCCAGCAGTGATCCGACCTAGTCTGCCGCACCGTTCGCAGGTCAAGTCCTTGACACTTTGGACAATCCAAGATGCCTCCGACTTGGAAGCGTTCGGCCGGACTCTGGGACGGCCACCTATCGCAGCGCGAAGTGCATCAAGGAGCGGTGCTGAAGGTGTTTGACTGCGCCCATCGCAGCAAGAAGTGCATCACAGGGAGGGAGGTGGGCTGGCGAGCAGCGGGCTGACGCGAGCAGAAGCATGGCCAACCGGTACCAGTGGGGTTGAGCGCTGAAGAGGGCGTGCGGCTCGGGACGCCGGCCGCCTCGACGTGGCACAATTAGATCCGGTCGGGGTCACAGCTCCAGACTTTCGGGCGGGGCGTTGCTCGGTGGAGCGCGAGACGGTCGCGAGTTTGCCGGTAAGTTGCGGGCGGTTCTCATTGGAATAGACTGGACTCTGCGCGCAAGGTGTGATAGGGTTACATGGCGAGTTGGAAGCCTTGCGGGAATCCATTCTCAGCGCTCATCGGAGCCTCTGTCTTGGAGGCGGTCGATCCTGGGTGGATCGTCGTCTCTCGAGCCAGTGGAACCAGCTAACTCGGCCGGAGGCCCGAGGCGGTCGGCTACGTCGAGGAGAACACGTGTGGTGGCCCAATGGCACATCGCGGATTTCCGTTCCGATGGATCCGGCGACATGGCCCCTGAGCTGCGTCTACGCAAGCGAAGCGTGTGACCTACCGATTGCCCCCCCCATGCGCAACACACGGACACGCCTTCCTCGCGAACGAGCCCGTCACAGCGAGTCTCACCAACGCCAACGATTCTGCGCTGGCTCCGGGCAAGTGTTTCAAATCCGTGGTTGGCTTAGGATCATGTCGGTCTCGCGAGGCTCGGAGGTTATGGACCATGCGTTCGACTAACTGCGTCACCGCGCCTATCGGTTCACGGCATCAGAGGGGCAGAGTTGAGCCGATCCGGCAAGGCGACTTCGTTAACCCTACTAGGAGCCACAGATGAATCTCCAAGTCCTCAAGAGCCCATGCATCCCTGAGGTCTTCGACTACGAGGGAAGTGCGGTATCGCAAGGTGCAACTGAAAATCGGGCAGTTGACCAGATCCCGGTCACTCGCAAGGACACTGATCGACTCCAGCCCGCGCTTCACGCTGAATACGTGCTTCGTCCGCAGTATGCTGCGAACGATCTCACCCTAGTCTGGGAACTCTTGAATGCAACGACACAGACACCCGCCAACTCCCTCCGAGATGCTCCGACGGGGATCCCTGAAAGAGGCCTTCCGCGTCCGCACATGTCTGGGTCGCCAATCCTCGATCTGAGCGAGATCCAGCATGAGCAGAACTCCAGAGTCACTCAAGTTGCGGACCGACGGAAACGTCCGATACCAGAACTCTCGCCTGAGCAACAAGAACTGCGACGACCGCCCAGCCCGTTTCTCCTCCTCGATGCTGATCATTCTCGTCCAGAACTTCCAACCAATGCACGCATCGTGCATGCCATTAGCGTACCCTGATTTGTTTGATGAGACACGAGTTCGACCCAAAATCGATTGAACAAATTGACGAAGCACTTTCTAAGTGGCGCCAAGGGGATATTTGTTGCGACACTAGTATCGCGTTCGTACATCTTGCAGATCTTTCACGACCACATAGCTCTGCATCTCTGAGCATATCCAAGTCCCGAATCACAACGCATGGTGGTTCCCAATCACTCGGAATTGAGTTAGTGGCTGAAAAAGAAATCGAGGGCTTTGTGGTCCTTACACAGACATGTGATTTGGTAAGGTCGTGCAAAACCAGACCATTCGTAGAAATCGCGCCTTTAGTCAAAGTAGCCAAGCATATTGTTGAAGAAACTCGCCGTCTCAAAAGAGTCCCTTTCGCGTACATTCCACGCAAATCTGGGGATTGCTTGGTCGCCGACTTAGATCGCATCATGACTGTCGAGAAGGCTGTAGTCGCCGCGTGGAATCGAATTCATGGATGCGATACCGAGCTTGAAGCTAAGGACTTCAGAGAAGCAATCAGCAGAAAGCGTTCTCGTTTCCCCTTTCCTGAAGACTTCGTTGGGGCAATGCAAACCCTGAAGAATCGAATCCTCAAGGAGCACAACAAACAATCCGATGAAGGGGCTCATCTCCAGTCACTCCGCGAAATTCGTGTCCTAGCAACCCCGTCTTGGGACGCTGCGAATGTGAGGATCAAATTCTTTTTCATTAAGGATAAGGACCCTATATATCCAACTTGGGAAGCTCACGTAAAGAGATGGCTGTCTATGTTCAAAGAGTGCCCTCGATTTGAACTCGACGAACCTTCAATCGTCGAGTTGTCCGGAATAAGCGCAGAAGAGTATTTGAATAGTGAGCGCTTTGACCTAGACTCCGCTTCGACCTCCCGCAAGCCTAGGTGAACTAATCCGTCTACCTAATCACCGTCGACCCCGCCACGATGTGCCATCAAAGGTATCGTTCCAGCGAACCATCAAGCACAAACACCTAGTCCGTCCAAGCGGTTCGCCTCAGGATCCAAACCGTCCATGTGCGTATTCCGGCGAAAGTGAACGCTCAATCCGATCAAATATGAACGGTCGTTCCGATCGAAAGTGAACGGTCGGAGCGAAGCGACGCTAGCGCCTTTAGGATGCCTTTTCGATAGTGCCTCCGTCAAGTGGTACCCGGGGACCCCGGGTGGGTCCGTCAGCATCATCCCCTCTCTCCGCACCGCGGCCGCTGGCCTGGGATGCCGGGACGGGATCTGCCTGTGTCAAATTCGGTCGGGCAGCGCCGGGAGCCGCGTCCGGCTGGCGCTGCCAGTAGTCCTCGCAACGGCCGAGGTGGAACTCCAAGTGCCGCCAGTAGGCTTCCGGGAAGCGCTCGCGCTCGACCTCGCGCAGCAGCGGCTCGAAGTAGCGCAGGCTGCGCACCGGCTGCCCGCCGGGCCGCCCGAGCAGCGTCTGCGACTTGCGTGCGCAGCCGAGCAGGATGGCTCGGCGGGCGCTCTCCAGCGGCACCCCGGCCGCGTGCCATTCCGCCGCCAGCTGCTCGTCGTCCGGGCCGAAGGCGGCCTGCACGCAGGTCGGTTCCAAGAACGCCGTGCGCACGGCCGCGACATACGCGGCACCGCTCGCGTCCGGCGGGGCGGCCGGGGTGCCGCCGGCGCGGTAGGGCCAGTAGTCCGGGCGCACGGCCAGCACCGAGCCGCGATGCTGGTTGGGCGCGCTCCGCAGCTCGCAGACCCCGGCGCTCTCCAGCTCGCGCAGGTGCCGCCCCAGCGCGCTGCGGCTCTTGCCCAGGCTCCGCGCCAGCGCGGCGCGCTCGAACTCCTTCCCGGCGGCGAAGAAGCCGCCCCGGCTCTTGCGTTCGCAAGCGCCGCTCATGACGCCCCTCCGGCCTCGATCGCGGCCCGGTCGCGCACCTTGCGCAGCGACTCGCCGCGCAACTCGAAGCGGTGCGCGTGATGCACCAAGCGGTCGAGGATCGAATCCGCCACGGTCGGGTCGCCGACCGGCCCGTGCCAGCGGTCGGCCGGCAGTTGCGAGGTCAGCACCGTCGAGCGCAGCCGGTAGCGGTCGTCGCAGATGTCGAGGAAGTCGCGGCGCTCCAGCTCGCTCATCGGCGCCAGCGCGAAGTCGTCGACCACCAGCGCGTCGACGCGCGCCAGCTTGGCCAGCAGGCGCTCCAAGCCGCCGGCCGCTCGCGCGGCCTGCAGGTCGCGGAAGAGCTGCGGGGCGCGTGTGTACAGGGCGCTGAAACCGTCGCGGCAGGCGCGGTGCGCCAAGGCGCACGCCAGATAGCTCTTGCCGACCCCGGTCGGTCCCACCAGCAGCACGTTCTGCTTGCGCCGCACCCAGGCCGACTCGTGCGCCATGCCCGTGAAGCGTCCCCGGTCCAACCCGCGCGGGTGCCGGAAATCGATCTCCTCCAGGCAGGCGGGCTGCTTCAGCTTGGCCAGCGCCAGGCGCCGCGTCAGCGCCCGGCTCTCCTTCCACGTCCACTGCGACTCCACCAGCAGCGCGAAGCGCTCCTCGAAGCTCAGTTCCCCGGCACTCGCGTCCTCCAGCTGCTGCCGGAAGGCTTCCGCCATGCCGTTCAAGCGCATCGCGTACAGGTGCTCCAAAGTCGGTTGGATCAGCATGGCGCACCCTCCGCGGCAGCTGCCGGATCCCCGTAATAGGCGCCCCCGCGCACGTTGCCGTGCGCGTCCGGCGCGTCCGGCGCGGCCTCCTCCAATGCCAGCCGATCGGCTCCGCTGGCGAGGATCGCCTTAACCCCGGCGTAGCTGGCCGTGCCGTAGTGCAAGGCGCGCCGCGCCGCCGCCTCCATGCGCCCCGCCTCGCAACGCTCGGCCAGCCGGATGATGCCTAGGCAAGCGCCGTAGCGCTCCTGCGGATGCGCCCCCTCCAGCAGCCGCCCCACCAGCTGCGCCGTGTGCGGACCTTGCGCCCCGGCCCACGCCTGCATGCGCTCGGGCGGCCACGCCCCGTGCTCCCGGTGCGACCGCGGCCGGTGCGCCGCATCCGTGGTGAATCCGCCGCGCTCCCGGCTGCGCGCGTGCAGCGCCACGCGCCGCGACCGGTGCAGCACTTCCACGCAGCCCGCCGTCAGCCGCACCTCCACCTCCTCGCGCAACAGCTCGCACGGCACCGAGTAGCGATGCCCGTCCACCGCCACGTGGTAATCCACGTTCACCCGTGCGCGCAGCCACGCCGCGTACTCGTAACGCTGCGCCGGCAACGGCCGCAACGCCGGCCGGTCCAGTTCCTCGAACAGCTCCCGCCGCGTCCCCGGTCGCTTCTGGAACGGTTGCGCGTTAACCCCCTCCAGCAATGCCCCCAGCGCCGCGTTGCACTCCCCGAGGCTCTCGAAACGCCGCCCCCGCAACGCCTCCAGCACCCGCCGCTCGACCAGCTGCACCCCGGCCTCCGCCTAGGGCTGATTCGTATGCACATAATTGACTCAAATCAAAGGGTTTAGTTTCTGTGTCTGGCTTATTTTTTCCGGATTCGGTATAGGGAAAGAGTGACCACCATCACCGCTACCCTACCCACTCCCGTCCGCGTCGCATCGCTCTCTGCCGTGCAGGTGCGCCTCGCGCTGCCCCACGAACGACTGCGCTGGGACGAGTTGATGCGCGCGCATCACTTCCTCGGCTTCAAGCACTTCGCCGGGCGCGGCCTGCGCTACATCGCTGAGTATCGCGGCCAGTGGGTCGCCCTGCTCGGCTGGCAGACCGGCGCCTTCCAGTGCGGCCCCCGCGACCGCTGGGTGGGCTGGCCCAGGGACCTCCAGTTCCAGCGCCTGCACCTGATCGTCAACAACACCCGCTTCCTGATCCTGCCCGGCGTGAGCGGCTCCCGCAACCTCGGGTCCTACGTGCTGGCCGCCAACCTGCGCCGCCTCAGCGACGACTGGCGGGCCGAGTGGGGCCACGCCCTGGAAATGGCCGAGGCCTTCGTCGATCCCAGCCGCCACGACGGCGCGGTGTACAAAGCGGCCAACTTCGAGGAACTCGGCACGACCAAGGGCTACGCGCGCTGCAATGGCAAGTACACCGACCGCCCGGGCCAGCCCAAGCGCCTGCTGGTGTGCCCGTTGCGCCGCGACGCCCGCGAGCGGCTGAGCGACCCCGCGGAGCAGCCCGAGTGGCGCCGTCCCAACCAGCCGGCGCCGCGCGACCCGGACAGCCTGCGCTCCTTGCGGGAACTGTTCGACGCCGTGGCCGACCCCCGCCAAGGGCCCGCCTTGCGGCATCCGCTGGGGTCCACGCTGAGCCTGATCCTGCTCGCCAAACTGAACAACTTCCACGGCGGCCGGGGCGTCGAGAGCTTCTGCAAGTCCTTGCCGCAAAACGAGTTGGAAGCCCTCGGCTGCCCCTTCGACCGGCGCGCCAAGGTCTATCTCGCGCCGTCCGACACGACCTTCCAGCGGGTTCTGGCGACGGTCGACCCGCAGTGCCTCGAGCAGGTTCTGGAACGCTGGATCGGCCCGCGCAGCAAGCCTCCGGAGGCGGTGGCCGGGGACGGCAAGCGCATCTGCGGGGCCAACCGCCTGGCGGCCGACGGCGAGCACTGGGAGACCGTCACGCTGGTCGACCATGGCAGCGGCCTGCCGCTGGCCAGCCGCAGCTACCAGGAGGAAGGCGGCGAGCCGGCCGCCATGCGGGCGTTGTTCGAGGAAGTGCCGCTGGCCGACACGACCGTCACGCTGGACGCGGGCCACACCTCGCAGCACACGGTGCGGGCGCTGCGCGAACAGCACCACGCGCACGTGCTGTGCCGGGTCAAGGGCAATTGCGCGGCGACCTTGGCCAAGATCTCCGGGGTGGACTGGAAAGACCCCGTGGTGCGTCGCTTCAGCGAGCGCTGGACCTTGGGGCACGGGCAGTGGGACAAGCGCACCATGGAGGTGGTGGAGGTGGCCGCGGACTGGCTGCCGTTCCCGGACGTGCAGCAGGTGTTCCGGGTCACGCACCGCACCAAGCCGACGCCCGAGGCGCGCCCGAAGATCGAGCTGCATTACGGGTTCACCAGCCTGCCGTCGAAGCGGGCCTCGGCGTGCCGGCTGCTGACGCTGCACCGGGGGCACTGGGCGGTGGAGAACGCGAACCATCTGTCGCGGGACGTGAGCCTGCAGGAGGACCGCAGCCGGATCCGCACGGGGCACGGGCCGGCCAACAACGCGGCGCTGAACAACTTGGTGCTGGCGTTGATCAAGCGCAGCGGCAAGTTCGCGACAGTGCCGGACGGCATGGCGCACTACCGGGCGGATCGCGCGGCGGCGCTGGAAGCGCTGCTGTCGCGGCAGTAAGGGATTGCGGCGCCGGCGGCTGGGCAGCCCCACGGATCCGGGAGCGGCACGGTGGGGAGGGGGCCGGTGTGCCTGCGAGACGGCTCCGGGAGGTCAGCCGGGACGTGGAACGCGCTGGGCGAGCTGCCGGCGCGACCCCGCCGCCGCAGAGACCGTAGCGGGCCCACCATGCAACTCATCCAGAAGGGCCCATGGGGCATCCTGAACCCCTCAGAGAGCCAAATGAATCAACGCTAGGCCTCCGCCTTGGCCTTGTCCTTCGGTCGGTACGGTCGCGCCGGCACCACCGCCATGCCGTAATGCCGCGCCATCTCCTTGTAGCTCCGGTTCAGCACCGGCTCGTAGCGGCAGGCCCGCGTCACCCCCGACTTCAAATTGTCGGGCACGAGTACCTCGGGGCTGCCTCCGAAATGCTCGAGCGCGCGCACGTGCGCCGCGATCCAGCTCTCCACGCCCTGCCCCCAGCCGACTTCGGCGTAGCAGTACGAACTGGCCCCCAGCACCGCCACGAACACCTGCGCCGCGCGCGTTGCGCCGCCGGCCGGATCCCGCACCGGCACCGTCTGCCCGGCGTAGTCCACGAACAGCTTCTCCCCGGCCTTGTGCTCCTGCAGCATCGCCGGGGCCCGGCGCGCCTTCCACTGCCGGTACAGCTCGCAGTACTGGCTGTACCCGTACCCGTCCGGCTGTGCCGCCCGGTACTCCTCCCACAGCAGCCGCAAGGTCAGGTGCCGCCGCCGGCTCAGCTCCTTGTGCATCGCCGCGCAGTCGAGCGCCGCTCGGCGCTCGGCGCGCCGCCCCCCGGCCGGCGTTCCGTACAGCCGCTCGTGCAGCTGCCCGGGCTCCAGGCCCTCCGGCAGCGGCCACCCCAAGCCCGCTCGCGCCGCGCGCTGCAGCAGCCCGTTGACCGCCCCGGCCGACAACCCGCACGAGCGTGCGATCTCCCGTTGCGAGCGCTTGCACTCGTGGTGCAGCCGCAAGATTTCTTCGGTCGATTCCATCGCCATCCTCCCTCTCGGCATCGCGAACTCCTTCCCGGGAAGGGCTCGCTCCCTGGGCTCTCCGCCGCCGCGCTCCCGTCCCTGCCCTATAGGACATGACAGGCCCTCACTCGCGATCCGGACGACCGTTCACTTTCAATCGGAATCAGTGTTCAGATTCGATCGGAATCGGTGTTCACTTTGAATCGGAACCGGTGTTCAGATTCGATCGGAATATGCACCATGAGACAGTCGCTTGCATATCCTATGTAGAGTCGAGGAGAGGCGCACTTGTCGAGAGGGGAGGGAGTGGCTGTTTCCGGCGGCTTTCGCCACAGTGCCGGTGCCTCAGTTTCCACCTCGACTACGTTTCCTCTCCCCGCTCATCGAACCCAACGTGCGAATTTCCCGCACTCGGCTCTCGTTCGAGATCCCCTCGCCCACGCCAAGCTGGCCGTCCGCCCCTTCCGGCGCATGAGGCCCATGTCCTGCCACAGGCGCTCGTCCGGGTAGCGCACGTACTTCCCCGACCTTACCTTGTGCTTCCGGCACAGCCACTGGAGCAGCTTCGTCCCCTGCGCGTCGAGCGTTGCGTAGCCGGAGCTGCCCGCCCAGGCAGAAGTAGTTCGCCCAGCCGAGCATCGCCCGGTTCAATCGTTCCACGATCTCACCTTCGTCCAGCAGTTCGTACCGCGCTTGCGGCAACTCGCCGACCTTGCGGCAGTTGCTGCGGAGGCTCCCCGCGCACGGGCGCGTGCCGATTATGCCCGGCCCGTGTCCTTACGGTAGTTGCGCCCTACGCGGTACCCGAGAAACTCCAGCGCTTCCTCCAGCACGCGCAACCAACAGCACTGCCGCGAGTTGACCGGCGGCCGCAGGCGCTCCATCATCCCCTCGACCCCCTCCTGCAGGCCCCGGTGGGACAGATGACATATACATCCGCTACCCATCACTCCACGCCTGCAACCGAGTCCGGGGAGGGTATCTAGGCAGTTACCACATAGGTGCCATCAACGAAGAACATTTCGCAGGGCTGCATACGATCTACCACAACTAGTCCATAACTCAGGAAAAAGAAGACACAGGGTTTCCAAAATTAACGCCAGCACTCGCGCCTTACTCGGATCCAGATCCGAACCGGCGAGAGCCTGAAACCATGCACTGATATCATCTCGCCACTCGACTGCGCTAGTGCTACTGCTACAGGCAACAATGCCGATATCACAGATCGTACCAACGTCAACAGTGCAATCTTCCCCGGCCAATAACTCAAGCAGAAGCGAATGAACGAAATCAGTAACTACACTACTCTTTGTCGTAGCAGCAACGCCAGCCAACAAGCTCAACCACAAAGGACGCCCCTCCGAGATAGCGTCGTTCTTGATTGCAAGCTCAAAATCAACCAGCAACCTCTCGAAACGCCTAACAACATCTCGCTCAACACTAAGAAACCGCAAATATGTTGCTACTTTGTGAAACTGCGAAAGACTACACTCCGAGGCGTCTAAACTCAATCGAATCGAACTACGAATGTCGGACTCGGACCGCACCAAGCCTAGAATTGGACCTCCAAGTGGCGATGGTCTAATCTCTAACGACGTGACTCGACCATCGTTGCACATAGCAACCACGTCAGCTCCGACCAGTTCGACAAAACGTGACTGACCTAGACGCTCCTGCGTCCGAACCAGTGCCCGACCAATACGTGCATATGAGTTGGACATAAAGTAATCTGCTGAGGCAAAACCTGGGTGCCATAGCGGATCCCGACGCATGTCTGCCAGGGACTGAACCCGATTGTAAATCGACTGCGGTGAACGCGCCAATTCAGCTAGGGCGTCAGATTGAACACTATGACGTAGCATTACAGACTGCACTAATGCGGCCTGTGCAAGAGCAGCTGCGCGACGATAAAATGGCGGACAATCTGCCAACACACGAGTCTGAATAAGACGCGAATCGATGATCACAAATAGATGATAGAACATCGCGAATCTACTCGATGGACATTCCGGATCGTCGCTAATAATAGAGTCAATCAAAGTGCCAACAAAGCACCCTATGCTGGGAACGGTATCCAGAAATCGCAACACCAGTTCAACCGCTGAGGTCTGCGAAACCACGTCCGAACTACTCACTATCTCCTCGAGAGCTTTTAGCGTCGCGTTAGCGACATCTTCAGTCAATGGCATCCTCTCGATGATGCGCGGATCGATCCCAGTTAACAAGCACCGATGTACGCCCCATTTATCAACTGCGGCGACGCGTGAATCAAGCAATACGCCCAAGGTGCCTTCGACAAAACGATCGATCGTCGCGCTCATATCATAGCATCCAATGAGCCTAGAATAATAGCGTTGTGATGCTGGGACGATCAAGTCGATAACTAGGTTCCCTGCCTCTAGAGCCTGAGCAATCAAGAGCTCGCACCCTGCAGGTGAATCGCGCAAGTCGCTAGTGATCGCATCAAATTCTTGCGGAGACGGGATTCGACCACGAAGCAGTTCTTCCCACTGGATGCGATCCGGAGGCGGAACCTCAAAGTAATCGGCTCTTGCAGTGAACGAACGAATTCTAGCAGTACTGTCTGGCGAGAACACCAAGAAATTCGCGAGTAATATATCGTGATCATCCTGACTCAAGATAGGAATCGGTGGGTCCTGCTGACCGAACCTCACGACGCACTCTCTACCGTCGGGAGTTTCAACTGAGACAGGGGCCAACTCACTAAACAACAGTCCCAACGAATCAAGCAAACTGCGACGATACACCGTGATCGCAGGTTGATTAAAACTAATGATAGATATATCTTCGAGTTGATACTCTGCAATGAATTCACCATCGGTGGCAATTGCATCACGAAGGGATGGAGGAACACGGCCGAGCATTGTATACACGACATCTGACGCGCTAACAGGTTCGAGTGTTGGCTGGACCATTCGGTGTTCGATGGCACGATTCGCCGATTCAGAGACCCACGCCATCTGTCGCTCTAGCACCGTGTCATGCGATTCCTGATCGATCCAGCGAAGTGGCTTAATCATTGCCTCATCGAACCAATCAAGAAAATCTACCAAATGGGCTCGGGGCAGGCCTTGCGCACTAATAAGAATCTCCGAGATAAAATTGACTTCGTAGCGTCGCATCTCTGCGAATGCTTCGTCACCTTGAAAGAAATGGCCGTAATACCTTACGTTAAACTGCTGGCGCAGCCAATAGGAATAAGCCATTGCCTGCTCTCGACTTATCTCCAATCCCCACAGCTTAGGTATCACTCTAGCAATTGCCACAAACACAGTATCCAGCCAGCCCTGATCAACCGGTGCGTGGAACCACCCATGTAAGCGTATCATTTGCAAATTGTTGCGAACTGCTTTGAGTTCGGCCGTTTCATTCACTTGTCCTTTGACTACCCTTGATCCCTGCAGGAATCGCAAGATTTCGTCTTCATCGACCGGAATCAGAACGAATCCGGCGTCGCGGAGTTTCGTGCGGAGCGAGTCTCGATGAACTCCATCAATGTGCCCGCGATGCATAAGGATATCAATAAGGTCTAGAGTACTCAATATTGGTACTCGTCGTGAGGATTCCTCCACAGTCGGGTACTTATTGCAGACCCTGTCATCACACACGATCACGTCAGACTCTTCGGAAATTGCCACTAAGTCTACATTGGGGTGCTGTGCGAGGCGGTCTGCTTCAGACTCTGCGAGCCTAGTACGATTGGCAAAAGCGACCTTGCCCTTATCAATACTAGATACCAGTACGTTACGGATACTAGTAATCTCATCGGATGCCGCATCTCGGTCCCTCGCAAGTGACTGGACCGCACGCGCCTCATCGATAGAGTCTTTGGAAACATTGACGACAACTCCAGAATGTGTCAGCTTATCAAGAAGCTTCAGTCTGTGGAGGTACCTAATTGCCAGCCGTGACAGATATAGATGACTTCCCATTGTGATTTCCACTGGGTCGGGGCACTGCTCCTCATTAATGATCAAAAACGCGCGTGCGACACTGACCTCTCTCTTGGTTACAAACGCTCTCTCTTCAAGCCAATCTATGACAGCTGAGCAAGACGTGAGGAGTGACCCGTAATCCTCGAGTGACTCGGTCAACCCGTCGTCGCTACTATCCACCATGGAGGGACGGGGGTGAACGACGATGTGTCGCACGCCACGGTCACTGGGCGAGGAATCGGCTTTGTGTAGCAATGTGGCAAGATCATTGCCTACCCTATGGTGCAAGGTGCTCGAGGAGCGATTCTGACCCGACATTTGACGAATATCGTTACTATTGACTAAATCCAAAAGCTGCTTTGCTTCTATTAAGCGACAAGGCTGGTGGAGTGTGGATTGTGTATACTCATGGAATAGCCACTCGAACATCGAGCAAGAAATTATGGCTTTCTTGAATGAATCTATGGTCGTTCCAAGGAGATCGAGGTACGCCAGAGAGAGAATCGATGTTGCGTCGATACCAATAATCTGGACATCATCTGGCTCCCGTGCCATGCTTCTTGAGGAATATGCGGGTATAGGGAGCTTGTCACGATTATCGTCGGTAGTTGCGTTACGCATGGCACGAATTAGGGTATAATCGCTTACACCGCATCCAAGATGGTAGGCTGCAAGAAAGATTGGGATCTCGGCGGCGACGAGTAATTCCCAAATACGCACCTCGGTTTTCGATTGGAGTTGCCGGTAGCTTGCAAATTCGTCAATAGACATCATCTTTATCGGACCATCTGGAGATGACAGTCTTACGGCCTCCGGCAACCAGCTTGACACGTCAGCATCGTCTTCCTGCGCAAGTCGGGCAGCAAAGGCATTGCATGTGGCAAGCACTTCTGGATTGTCACGACCCTTCTGTGCGGCTGCACGAATTAACTCCATCGCACGGCTGCTTTTTATATCGGTCGCAAGCTTAGCTGAAGTTACCAATTCATCCGCGCTGCTAGTCTCGATGTGCTGCAGTTCGTTACGAACATATGTATGTAGATCCTCCCAATTGCCAGTCGATATATCTAAGTTCGCTCGGAGCAGACGATAACCCCGATGATCGATTTCACTCGGCACATTTTGCAATTGCCTTCGCGCTTCTTGGAAATCTCCGACACCGTGCAGTGCCCAACTGTAGAGTAGGCGAAGACGTGCAGACAGGGCCAATAGTGAGGTATCTTCATGCACTAGTTCGCAAAGTAGTTGAGGCTGATTGGTCTGATGATAACTATATGCTAGGAGCGTCGCATCTTGTTCCCTGTGAGTGCTGTCAAATAGCTCTCGACCATACCGACATATTTCCTGCCATTGCTTGGCCTCTTCAAGGTAAGCAACGAGTGTTTTCAAGTCAGACAATTGTCTACCATCCGATTCGTACTTGCGCATAAGTATTTGGAATTCGCCATCATCACTCTGTGACTCGATCAGAGCCATGATAGCATCTCTGTCATTAGTGGAGAGTACCTCTGGGGCGTTTGCTAGGAGTTTATTCGCGTGTTGTCCATCGCCCGCGAAAGCGTGTGCATATATGCGTGTTTTTGTGAGTGAGGATGCATCCATATACTTGACTAATTCATCATGTTTCTCCTCAATGAAGTTCGCGAGTTTGGCGGGGCTACCGTTCTTGATGAGTATTGAGAGTGAAGCCGCGATGGAGTCTGCGGTCTCTCCTCCGTTCAAGGCACAGTGGGATTCCAGTTCTCGTTTCACCTTGTCAAGATCTTGCAATTCCTCAAATTCTATGCCGAGCTGCATGAAAGGAAGTGCAGATCCCGCAGTGTTTAGCCTTTTGCGTAGTCGTTTCCGTGCGGACTCTTGTGTCCCCGTCTCCGGATCCAGTAATTCAAGCCATATGGCATACCGTTCTTCAATTGCGTTCGTTTCGGGTAATCCATAAGTTGCTGCTGCCTGGGCGGCAGCGTAGAAATGAGACACGGCAGTGCGACGGTGCTCAAGTGCAGTCGGTTTGTCTGAAATTGAATAATCGTGTGCATTAAGCGGGATAGTGTTAATCCGAGCATGTCGATGCTCGGTGGGTACAGTTGTGGCGAGATAGATCGTTGCAACGACGTGATGAAGTGCCGGTATTGAATCGAAGGACTCTGTGGGCATCGCCATCGCAGTGTCAACGGCTTTATCCCATGATGAATTTTCGAGCATCATAGTGCAGAGTATGAACTGTCCCTCGGGATCGAACATATCTGGACGTAAATCGCTCTTATCGTACCAGTCTAAAGCAGCAGCGGATCCATCTAGTCTTGCCGTTAGGTGCAACGCTGCTGTACGTGCCATTGGTGTTGCAATGGCATTGAGTTGTTGTAGTAATAGTGATTTGGTCGATTTGGTTCCAGTAATTCGGGCTCGTGCAAGAAATGCTGTTTGGTTCATTGCCAATGATTCCGCGTAGGCTATTGCGTCGGTAGCCTGTTCGTGCTGCTTTCGTCTTTCGAGTACGGTCGCCAGCGTAGCAATAGACTCGGATCTTACATTGAGGCTTGCGATTGAAAGATCGCCTGTCTTTAACTGTTGGCAAAGGTGTGTCGCTTGCGCGATTCCATCAAACTCGGTATAGAACGATTGTTCGTGCAATTGGCTAGTTTCATCTTCGACACGCTTATTGATTATGTTGATCGGAAACCCAGGCAATGAGAAGAGGCTGGTGTCGATTGTGCGTGAGTTATGCATCACTAGTGGTCGCACTTTGGCTTCATGATTATGTTTCATTTCCTGTAGGCATTCGGTTGTAAAAATCTGGGGATTCGTGTCGATTTCGTGGTGATGAATTTTACACATTACGATGAGGTTACTAGGGTGGCTAAGTTGCTCGTCTGTGTATTCAACATTAGACCGAGGTCCGCGCTTGCTAGCAGAGATGATGTGGCAGACATCACCGCGAACATCGTAGTTTGAGACATCCGAGGTGAGCGGGACGACGAGTGGTTGACTGCATCCGGGAAAGGCGCATTGATTGTGGCTCAAGGCGAAGAGAGCCTTCTGGGTCTTGGTTGAGATAGAGCGCTTGGGTTTGAGAGGCACGGATGAGATTGCGGTCGTTCTTGACGGTGGAACTGCGGTCAGCGGTTCGTCGTTGGGTCCTTGGCCTGAACCTTACTACTGACGAGCAGGCTTGAGGTGCTGCGGATTGTGTTTGGCGCCGAACGGGATCTGTGGTCGGTACCATGCAGGAATTCGGGCCGGAGGCCAGAAGCGAACCGGGTGGGTGTCTGGAAAGCGGGACGCATGGTTCTACTATAGCAGGTTCGTGGGCGTTTGGCAGTGACTAGTGCTCGTATAGCCCCCAGTGGCGCTGAAGAACCGCATCTTGGAGTGGGTTGCACCGGTTCAATCGCACGGAGAATCTATATAAGTCCTTTATTTGTAGTTACTTGTAGTTACTTGCAACGTGTGTTCTGATACGCGTCGGCGACATTCTTGTAGCTGCCCCCAAGCATGACGGGCCGACACAGGGGCCGCGAGCGCGGGCGGAGAGGAATGCGAATCGGGCGCGGCTTTTGTCGATGTGGTCGGCGCACTCGCCTGCCGTCTCGCTTTCGCTGGTATGGTTCCGCAACGTAGGCAGCAGTCGGTCGAGACAGCCTCGTTCGACTCGAGATCGTCGCGACGGGCACTGGCCCAAGCCCGTCGTACCTCTGGGTCGACTCTGAAGAGAGCCTTGGCCAAGTCCTTGAAGTGCTCCTTGGCGCGCCAAGGATCGACGCTCGGGATCACTGGATAGTCCTTGGCGGCGATGCACCGGATCCACGCCGCACCGTCGCCGTGGATCAGTCGCAGGCGTGCGGTGGCGGAGGTGAACTGCTCGCCCTCGCGGCAAATGCCCTAGGTGACGGATCCGAGCCGCGGCTGTTGGAGCAAAGTTGAAATGTCCGGTTTTAGGTCCGCTGGGACTGTTGCCGGTGAGACGCGTGGTCGGTCTGCGCGTAGGCTTCCTAGTCCAGTTCCGCGAAGGTTCACCCTCGGGCACTGGTAGCGTTCCGCCCTCAGCAGCGCTTGCAGCGCCTCGTACGGCACGCGGATGTCAGCCGGCCGGTTGGTCCTGCGCCGCTTGCACTTGGCGTCTGTGCCCGCCTTCGCGAAGAGGTACGGGCGATGGTAGTTCAAGTACCGAGCCACGATCGCCGGGTGGAAGTGGTCCATTCGCTCGGCGTAGGACCCCGCCGTGTGCCAGTGGACGAACACCTTGCGGATCCCGCTGCCGTTCTTGCTCTCCGCCAAGCCGTTGTCGCGCCTGCGCCGCCGGTGCGACTTGGTGATCTCTGCCACGCGCAGTTTCTCCAGCGGCGTGGCCAATTGGTAGTTTACGTACTCGGAGCTGTTGTCAGAATGGAAGCCTTGCACGGCAAAGAGGAGGAGGCCAGCAGACGCTCCGGGATCGGCAGCAGGAATTTCTCGCAAATGCGCTCGACGCACCCAGTGAACTGGTAGTGGGTGACCTTGTCGACGGGGTTGACGCGATAGCCCTCCTTGACGTTGGCGAGATCGCCTTGATGCACCGAGTCGACGCGGATCCAGTCTGGACAGCTCTCCGGGCGCGGATTGCGGCGGATGTCGATCAGCACCGACGAGGGGCGCGTGGAGTCGTGGCTGCCGAGCACCCGTGCATTCGTCCGCGAGCGGCGCACGTTGTACAGGTGGCATTGGAGATCCCGGCCAAGCCGGTATAGCGGGCCTCGCCGAAGAATTCGAAGGCACGACGCAGCAGGATCGTCGTGGGCGGTCAGGAGAGCGTGCCGTGCAGCGCCTCGGTCTCCGCTAGCCCATGTTTAAGAATTGTGGGACGAAGTGCCTTTGTTTACAAGGACATTCATTTTCGAATTGTCACCGCATCGCTGCTTTTCGTGGTTTCGCTCGCTGCCTCCGGGGCTCGCGGCGGCGGATTCCTCCGGATCTTGAGGGCCTTGAGCACCTTCTGCGCCACCTCCGCCCCCTTCGTCACCACGCGGTGACGACCGCCCTCGGCGTCCTCGAAGTCCACCACGCGCACCGTCTGCAGCACGCGCAGCGCCGTGTTCGCCGACAGATCCAGCCCGGCCTCCCGCAAGCGCCGATCCAGCATCCGCTGCAGCAGCAGCGCCAAGGCCGCCACCTGCACGTGCCCCCGCACCCGCTCCGCCGTGCGGTGCCACACCGGCCGCAACTCGATCACGTCCTTCAATTGCGCGAAACACGCTTCCACCTGCCCCAGCCGCTTGTATTCCTGCACCGCTTCCACCGCGCTCAGGCGCGCCTCCGTCGTCTCCAGCACGTAGTGCCCGTCCCCCGCGTCCTTCGCCGCCGCCCGCGCGCTAGCGCGGTACGCGAACTTCCCCGGTCCGGCCTCCACCGTGAAGTGCCGCCGCCCGTGATGCTTCTGCAGCAACCGCTCCGCGGCCGCCGCGATCTTGCCCTCCTGCTTCAGCTGCCCCTGGCTCACCCGCTCGCGCAGCCGCTCCAAGCCCTCGCGCAGCCGCTCGCGCTCGCCTTCCCGTTGCGTCCGCTCGTATTCCAGCCGCTCCGGCGCATGCACCGCGAACCAGCGCCGCCCCGGCTGCTTCCGCCGCACTTCCAGCACCCGCGACCAGTCCGCCTCCGCCTGCGGCACCGGTCCCGGCTCCCACCGCTCCAGCGGCGTCCGCCGCGCCTCCGCCAGCAACTCCTCCACCTCCGGGTTGCGCCGCCGCGGCAGCCCCACCAAGTAGCCGCAGCCGGCCGCTTCCAGCGCCGTGCGCACCGTGCCGTCGGTCATGCCCCGGTCGCCCACGAACACGATCCGCTGCAAGCCGAAGCGCTGCTGCAAATCCCGCACCACCTCGTCCACGGTCGTGGGATCCTTGCGGTGGCCCGCGAAGACGTGGTGCGCGATCGGCCAGCCGTCGATCAGCACCAGCCCCAGCACCACTTGACGCTCCCGCGGACGGTGATCCCGCGAATGCCCGTGCCGGGCCAGATCCGGCGGCCCGTGACCCTCGAAGTACGTGCTCATGATGTCGTACAGGGCCAGTTCCACCTGCACCTCGAACAGCGTCCGCAACTGCTTGAACAGCGCTAGCTCCAAGGCCTGCTTGGCGCCCACCAAGCGATCCAGAGTGCGGTACCAGCGCTGCAGCCAGGCGAATTCCACGACCACCCGCGGCGTCTTGCTGGCGAGACGCTCGGCGTCGTCGCGCCGCTGCGGCCGCCAGCGCCGGCCGCGGTCGTCGCAGACGTAAGCGGCCTCCAGCCACGGGGCCAGGCCGTGCTCGGAGGATGGGTCCAGCAGGCGCTTGGCGACCAGCGCGAAGGTGCGCTCGGCGAGGTCGTTCCCGCCGGGGTCGCGGGGACTCTTGCCGAGACGGCGCAGGATGCGGTCGAGGTGCAACTCGTCCCAGAGCGTGCGCAGGACCAGCAGCGCGCCCCAGTCCCAGGCCTGCACGGAACCGTCCTTGGGGTGCTGCTTGGCGGTCGGGCGCTGGCCGGTGAGCAGTTCGTAGAGGCGGGCGGCATGGGGTTGGAGCAGGTCGACGCGCCCGAGGCTGCAAATCACGCGCTGGCGGTGCTTGGAAGTGCCGTCGGGCTGGCGCTGGCGATAGGATTCCTGCACCCGGAGGTACTGGCGGGGAGTGCCGTCGGAGGCGCGGACAGTGACTTTGCGGAGGAACATGGGCCGGACTTCAGGTGTGTCATCACAATTGTAATCCAGACGAGGCCCTTAAGTCAAGTGGAAAAACGGACAAAAATCGAACCAAATCAACGTGTTGTGTCACCATGCCACCTAGGATTTCAGTCTCTCGGGCGTTGATTTAGAAGGGCAAACCGGTCGCGAACTAGCTGAAACTGTTAAACATGGGCTAGGAGTCTGTTGCAAAAGTCCGATGGCTCGCGAGATCCACCGAATCGGCAGTCGGATGCTCTCGAAATGACTGAAATCTGGCCTCCAGATGGCGCAATTGCGCATTCTGGGGCCGAATCACATGTGCAGAGTGACCCTTGACACCGCGGTTGACACTTTTGCAACAGGCTCCTAGCAGGAGTTTGCCAAACTCGTGGAACGGTCAGTTCTAAGTTGTTTATTTAGAGTAAGATACGAGATGCACGTAGGGCGTTATGTCACTACAGGATTTCAAAAATGACCGCTAGATCATCAACCCGTGGCTTGCGCCCCCTCAGACATAGCAATTGAGCATGGTGCAATCAGTATAGAGGGTGCTTAGGCGAACGTGCGATGTGCTAGCGGGAACCGCGGGTGTTTTATGGCACTACAGAGGCTCGGACGTTTGTTAAGGTTTCATGAAGTGCTTGATAACAAAGAACTTACACGAACTCGCGTATGATCGTACTGCCGAAAATGACCCGAAAAGGCGGGTTTTCCGCGATCATGAGCGCGAAAGTGGCAAACTCGCGCTAGGCGCTGGTATGGCGCTCCTGACTTGACGACCACTCCAGCACGCGGAACTGGAGCTACCGGAAACACCGTAGGTGATGCAGCAGAGCTGTGGCTGCCATGCGAAAAGTGCGTTGCCTACAGTCCCGACTTGTAGGGGTCAGTCGCACTACACGCTGCTTCGGCAATGGCGTCTGCGACGACACGGGAACGCATCGAGCTGAAGAAACCGAGTTCGGCACAGGCGACTGACATCCCGTTGAGAACCGAGTTCGAATCCGCTTCAGTCCCGGAGGGTAGCCGACGGTCCGAAAGGACGCTTGGATGGCATTACCCGTCGCGGGGGAGGAGCGGTCGTATGGCCGCATGCCCCCGATTCAGCGGTGATGAAAGTACTGGGATGGATGCATCCCTGGGATCGGAGCGGAACAGCCATTGACGACAGGAGCGAGTCTGATCGATCCCGGATTGCGCCGAGGGCGCAATTCGGCGGAGTTCCGCAGTATCTGATCATCGACCCCGACTCCGCTCGCCCACCGCCACCGGGATTGGCGGCCTGATCCTGACCCAGGCCAAGGGTCGGATTTGCCATATGGGCACCCGAGCCCCATAATGATGTAGGCGTCAGACAGACGATTCAAAATGCAGAGCATCAATTACTCGAGGCAGCATCGAGGCGGCCCCGGCTCACCTGTTCGGATATGTGTTGCATGCGACGAATCCGTGCCTTCTCAACAGCGGAATCCCTACCGCACGAAACCTGGCTCGGCAGTCGAGCCCACCGTGGTCTTTCGCGGAATGCCGGGATTCGAACGCAGGTCGAGACGGAGCCACTGGGGCGTCGTCGCGGATGATTCGTGCGGTAGCGAATTACCCGACTCTGCTGGCGACTTCGCGATCAAGATCGCGGGATGCCGCCAGCCAGCCGAGTTCCATCCCCGCCGATGTAGTCATTTCAGGGACATCAGCCTTGGGTCCGATCACCTCTCGGATCCGGCCGTTAAATGCGTCGTCCGCGCGCCAACGACCAACGAGACCGTGCAAGCAACCCAGACAGTCCACCGAGGCGGACATCCTCGGAACTGGTCCGATGCACGGGGATTGCCTGACTGCTCGGCCGAGAGGGTCACGAACGCGGGCCCTGGACAGAAGTGCCTCGGGCCCGCTCGCGCTCGGAAGGGCATTTGTGGTCCGTTGAAGCGCCAGAGCCTTCGAGTCTCGCTGCGACGAACCCCTTGGAAGAGGCACGCGGTCTGCGGGAGTTCCGCTACTCCGGAGCGAAATCTACACCCACCAAATCAAGGCAACTAAGGAGGAGACCAGAATCATGGACATCAAGACACACTATGTTGGACAGGGGGCTTTGGCTGTCGTTCGACACAATGGTGAGGCGATCGTTATCGATGCACATCTGCCGAGTTCGGATTTGGAGCGGCGCGACCACATCCGGGAGGATCTGGGCTACTTGCTCGACAAATGCAGTGTCGCAGGCCTAGTTCTGACGGGCTTCGACGCCGACCACTGCTCTCCGGACGGAGTCGAACTGATCCTCTCCAGGCACTGGCCCCATTGGGTGATGTATCCGAAATTCCACAAAGACACGGATACCGTGGCAGAGGTCTTTCGAATCATCGAGCGCCACGAACGCTCCCGCCAGTTCACCGCGTACCCGTTACGGCGACATGCCGTGCGGGTGGACACCGTCAGCTCTCGATACCTGACTGGATTGACGAGGGAATTCGATCTCGAGCTGTTCTCTCCGCACTTCGAGGACATGGACGATTCGAACAACTCGAGCATCGTGCTGAGAATCAGAGCGCACAACGACTACTCGTTCTCCTACCTGGTAACCGGTGACACAGAGAACAGCCGGTGGGAGCGCATCAACCAGATCTTCGGAGACAGCTTGCGGTCAGACGTGCTGGCAGCGCCCCATCATGGTTCTGAGGACGCGGCTCATCCAGGCGCGGTTCGTTCCATCAACCCCAACACTGTTCTGATCAGCGCGGGCTACCGCAATCAGTACGGGCATCCACACCTGCAGGCGTTGAGGATCTATCGATCCGTGGCAGAGCAGGTGTACGCAACGAACTCACCTGACGTGGGGTCTCTCTACACAACGATGGATTGGGAAGTAGGCATCAAGACAGTCAAGCACCGCTGAGAGCCGAATGCGACTCAACCACGGGAATGACCGATCAACGCCCAAGGAGGGCAAACAGAGGATGGCGATACAAGGCATGGGATACGAAGTTGATTACTTGCCGGTCGGCGAGGGGGAGAAGAGCGGTGACGCCATCGCAGTGCGATGGGGTTACCTCGGAGGCGGACGAGCCGAGCAGCGCGTGATCGTGATCGATGGAGGAACCAAGGAGTCAGGGCAGGCTCTGGTGAAACATATCGATCACTTCTATCGGACCGACCGGGTTGATCTGGTGATCTGCACGCATTGCGATGCGGACCATGCGTCTGGTCTGTCGGTCGTGATCGAAGAACTCGAAGTCGGGATGTTGCTCATGCACGAACCGTGGGAACATGTCGGGGAGATTCACAGGCTTGTTAAGGACAGACGGACTACCGTACGAAGCCTTACCCGGAAGATGGCAGCTGGGCTAGAGGCCGCCCATGACCTTAGGGAGGTAGCTGAGAGGAGGGGCGTTCCCGTTGGCGAGCCATTCTCCGGTTGGGCAACGGAGATCCTCGGCCAGACGATCACTATCTTGGGACCAAGCGAGGAGTACTACAAGCAACTGCTCTCCAAGTTCCGATGTGTGCCCAAGACGCAGGCATCGGTCAATGTGCCGATCGCGGCAATGGCACAACAGGGGCCCAGTCTGGCTGGGCCGAATCTCGGCAAGGGCATAGCGGCTCTTGCATATCTCCCGATTCAGTCGCAGATTGCGCAAGCCGGAGCCACGAGTGTTGCCCAGACTGCCCATACGCCTGACCCTTCTCCAACAACCAGCGCAGAGAACAACTCGAGCGCGATCGTGTTCCTCACGTTATGCGGTCGCAAGATGATGTTCACGGGCGATGCCGGCGTTGAGGCTCTGACTCGCGCCATAACGTACGGCGAGCAGCGACGTCTCGACTTTTCGAATCTACACTTGCTCCACGTGCCACACCACGGGAGCGAACACAATATCGATTCGAACGTACTCGCAAAGTTGAGGTCTCGCGTAGCAGTCGTCTCAGCTGCACCCGATGGGGCACCGAAACATCCGTCGAGTAGAGTTACGAATGCACTGATTGACCACGGGGCGAACGTGTTCTCGACCCAGGGATCCAAGTTTCGGCACAAGTTCAATGCCCCACACCGTCCCGGCTGGGTCCCAGCAACGCCGGTTCCATACGATAAGAACCTCAGTCCCGACGAATCTCTCACTAGGGCGGTGAGGTCGTCGCTTGCCAAGGGCAATCCACGATCAATTGCCGGCGGCTACTGAAGCCATCCACGGTTCCCGAGGTCATCAATCTAGGCGTTGCATGCTCGCACGAAGCTACCGCTTGTCCTCGTAGTAGACAGCGTGCGTGGCGTGAACCTGCCAAGCCGCTTGTGCCGCAAGGCGCCGAATCGTGTCCCTTGGAAGAGCGCAGAACGAGGTCTTCACGTTCTCGAGGCATGAGACCACAGGGTCTCCTCCCATCTGGAGGTGATGGTGTCTCGCTGCGGATAGATCGCAGCCAAGACTCTCCAAGTAGTCGGCAACCGCCGAGGGGCCGCCACCCTGCGGAATCGATGCTGGGTCTTGGCCAGCTCGTTCAGCCAGTTCGATGAGTCTCCATCGCGGAATGCGTTTGAAGAAGCCATTCCATTTCTGGCCAAGTCCGACAAACATGACCCGGCGTCGCCTTCGGGTGGGATGCGAAGCCAAGCAAGCCCTGAGTTCCTCCGATAGATCGAATCCCTGTTGTTCGTGCTTTCGCAATTCATCGATAAGCCACGACCGTTCTTGAGCATTGAAGATCTCGCTCCTCGCCCACCGAGTCTGCTTGTCACTCATGAAACCTACGACCCGTTGGGGCAACCATCCACACATTAGACCCAGCCGGAATTTCTTCACCCTGTCGCGGTGGTCTGGACCTCGCCGTTCAGAACTAAGGGCTCCGGCGTCACTCTGGATGATGTCCCAAGACCCGAATCTGCTGCTACGGAGCAGCGTCTGAACTCCCAGATTCTCGAGGACTCCGCCATCTGACAGATATATCGATCCCGGCTTGGTGAACGAAGATGGACAGCTCGTCCCACTTGGGAATTTCTCAATGTCGAGGACAAAAGGCGGAAGGATGATCGGAAAGGAAGCCGAGGCAACGACCGCCTGCGACAGGGGGAGCGAACCCATGGGCACTAAGTGGCTTGGGTTCGATGCTGGGACCTGAATACCCCATGCGGAAAACCCGTGTCGATCAAACTTAGCTACTTGACCATTGTTGAGGATAGTGGCATTGACACAGAGCGCGGGGACATCGGGCAGGTCGCCAAGGGTCAAGCCGCCGAGCAAAGCGTTGTCGAAGACCTCCGCCAATGCGTGGGCACGCGTGTAGTTCAGACAGCAGGTCAGTTTCTTCCGCGGCCACAAGCGACGAACCCGCTTCAGGAATCCGGCCTCGAGGGCGCGCTGCATGTCATTTACGAACGTGTCCTCATGAGTGCCTCGAGCCGTAGCGGCCATCCAAGCAGCACCGAAGAGTGAACCTCCGGAGACTGTGGAAACGACGCCGACCTGGTCCGTCAAGCCTAGTTCGCGGAGAGCGGACACGGTGCCGCAGTGGAAGGCGGCGGCTCGTGAGCCGCCGCCCGATAGCGCTAGTCCAAGATCATGCATGCGTCGTACCCTCCCGACACGAGCCTGAGCGTACGGCTCTGATTGCCACGGAATTCTCGATTTGCAGAACCCTCTGACTTGTACTCAACATTCTGACTGCTGATGGTCTTCGTTTGCACGACCACTTCTCAGGCCATACCACGCGATACCTTCACTGGATCCATTCCAGTAGGTAAATTTACGCCCGATTCGGACAGAGACGCGACTATCCGATTGAACTCGACCGCGAACGGCTGAGGTAAATACGGTCGCAGATCGTCGAGCTTCTGGCCATGGCAACGGTCGACTTCAATCTTGCTTCCGCACGGACATCTTCGAGGGAGTAGCTTACCGTCGACTAAGTATCTCAGTAGCGGTAGTGTCTGCCGCCATGAAGTCCCGAAGTAGGTATCATAGAATTGCAGTAGGCCCAAGTCGCCATGCGCGAGTTCACCGAACGGCATTTGTCCATAGTCTCTGAAGTAGCTCCAAGAAAACAAATACGGCACGACCTGTGATTCAATGAAATGGAGCAGGTTGCGGTGCTTGGCAAATCGCATCCGAACTTCAACTGGCGCACCTAAACATAGATCTCCGGTATCCATGAAATGTCCAAACTTGTGAGGCACCTTGCATCCTACCTCGAAAACAATTGGAGGTTCACGCGGATAGTCAGGCGGGAACCGGATTCTGATCTGATAGTCATCTTGGACTGTGTGGGACTCGAACGACATTGCAAACTCCAGCCGACCTTCAAGCACTAAGGCACCGTATGCGGTTCTCCTCAATATGAGGAGGGGATGCCTTTTCCGCACTGCTTCGGCTTGGGCGATGATCAGTTTCTCGGTCTTGAGCTTCATCGGACCACCTCTCGGATTGCGGCGTGGATCGGGATTGCTTCGCAGGGGATGCAGAACAAACGACTGACGAGAACTAGTATCCCACGTGCCTCCAGCGGAGTTCGGAACCGCGTCGACGCTCCTGCGCCAGACGGGGCCGTTCGCTCCCAACAGATCGAAGTATCCCCACCTAGGTGCGAAGCGCGACACAAGTCCCACGAGCCTTCGAACGACGCTGCTCATCGAATATCCTTCCCGTGAACCGACCTGTCAGAGCCCGCTTTGATCCCGTAACTCGGATGCACCTGAGAGGCACCCCCCGCCGAGAGACCATCCTCTCACCACTAGTTCCCCCCGAACCCCCACGGCTTGCTCGGGTTCATTGGCAGATTGATCCGAGGTCTCCGGGAACGACCACCGGGAAGAGCGGCCGCTGCAACGGGCGCGAGTTTCGAGATCTGCTGCAGTGGACCTCCCGGCTCACCGATGGACGCGCCATGTGGCCCGATGTCAATCACCAGCCGATCTGGAGCGTCGCGGTCAGGGTGCTCCATCGTGACGATGAAACGCCCGTCCTTGCGTCCGACAACATAGCGATAGTACCGTGCTGCCTGAACATGAGGCGGGTCGTTCGACTCGCTTTCGGGGATTGGGTCGCTTGACGATACGAGGATCACCCCGGATCCGCCGAAGTTCTCGTAGAATCTAACGACTTCAGGCACGGGCTCCGTCATGGTGGATCCCTTCTCGGGGCCAAGAGACAGATAGCTGCAGTGGTGGGGAAGCTTCACCACGTCATGCTCCAGCCGGTCTTGATTTCCGTTCTTGAGAGTGTTCGTAACGATCTTCGCGAGGTCAACGTGACCAACATCCGCTCCAAAGAACACCTTCGTGACATGGCCGGACACCTTGAACGTGGCGTGCAGCACAAGGGACGTTTCATTTCGGATTATGTGCTTGCCGTCCTCGCTGGCCTCGGCAAATGGTGCGTGAACGAAAAACTCGACGCCATCTTGCGCGATCGAGAAGCCGGGAATGCATTCGCCGGCGTGAGTGATCAGATCGCTACGCTCCTCCAAGCTCAGTCCTTGATCCTCTAGCCACTCCACGAGAGAGTCGGGACACGAGAACACCCGGATTCCATGACCCTGTTTCAGTCGATGGCGAGCCTCGTCTTGGATGACCTGCGCTTCCTCGTTCTCGATCCCTTCTTCGGTAATCACCCCAGCAGGTACCCAGAGTTCGTCGATCCGGATACGCGAACCCTTCTGGTACTCCTCAGAATGCTCCAGAAAGAAGAATTCGGTCGAGCCCTTGAAATGATCTTCATCAAGGTGCGAGACAGACAGCACGGCGACCGACGTGCGCTCTCCGAGGTCTTGGCGCAACGCCTTGGGCAGATCGATTCGACGGTCGTCCGACTCCTCTCCCCGCGTTGCCGCGAAGTCGAAGACCACGGGTCGGTTGTCTGCTGTTCGCAAGAGCGAGCAGTCAGCGTTGCCGAGTGGATAGAGTGTGATGTCGGGGTTCATGACTAGGTTCTCCAAACCAATTGTCCGTGTCGAGTTGCAGTCCTACGAAGCACAAGTGGTCCTCGACGTTGACCTCTCGCGGGTTCCAGCGACAATCGAGATCGACAACTTCGCCTAGCTCGAGTGTGCGCCCTTATGTCGTAACCTTGTCGATCTCGTGAACGCATTCGGAGACGTTCCAGCGTCCCAACTCTGCAATCTGCTCCGAGGTGATGGACAGATCGAGCCGCGGGAAGTTCTTGCGTCTCGACTTCAAGCGCATTCGCTGGCCGGGGGCATAGCCGCTCCACCCCGCAACGGTTCAGATCGATGATGTAGGCGTCTCGGACGAAGCGTTCGGTTCTATCGGGACGCACTAGCCAGACTCCGGTGGGCCGAGAAGTGTCGCCCGTCAGTCGCTTGGCGCCGAACCCAGAGAGTCCTGGCGCACCCCCCAGAAGGCGTCGACCGTTGATCTCGACTCGGAACGACGGGTCACTCTCAAACACGACAAGGCGGTGTAGGCGGTCATCACGGAGTCCCGTCTCGTCCTCAGGGCGCAGGGCATCGAGGGCCCCACTGTTGCCTACGTGAAAGAAGAGACCGTTCTCGGCGGGCCTAAAGCCTGCCAAACCAAGCAGTTGTCGCCACGTCAGCTCGGGTGCGTCAACCTCGAAGCCATCTTCTCGAGAATCGAAGATTGCTGTAGCAACCGCTACTCGGAGTCGCTGTTTGTTGCAAACAGTGTGCATGGTATGCAACCCTTTGTGTTGTCGCCGAGGCGGCTTCCGTGCGCCAAGTGCAATTACTGTACCAGATCGCGTACAGATTCAGCCTAGCAGAACGCTGGAGGCGTGTCAACTGGTACCACTCAAGGCGACGGAGAAACGGGCTAGCGCTGTGATGCATCCCTCTAACTCCTTGAGCATTAATGACTTAGGGAAACTGCTACGAGACCATAGGAAGACGAGGGGCATCGGACTTCGTACCGCAGCTGACGAAGTGGGTGTGGCGTTCAACACATTTGCGCGCGTCGAACGGGGCCATATTCCGGACATCGAGACATTCAGCCGTCTGGCGCGCTGGCTAGGGCGGTCCCCGGCTGATTTCTTTGACCGAGAGACTGCCTCGGCGGAATCCACGCCGGATGCGATTGAAGCTCATCTCCGAGGGGACCGTGCGCTCTCTCCCCAAGCCGCGGAGCGGATCGCAGGGATTGTGCGTGAGTTCTACGCCTTCCTCGCTCGACCTGACGAGGTCGCTGTGGCATATCACTTGCGTGCTGCTCGTACGATGAAACCGGAAGCGTCAAAGATCTTCACCGAGGTATTGACCGAAATGCACGAGGCTCTCCTAGCCGGGGACGAGTAACCGGTGACCCTCCGACGTGGATTCAAGGCCGAGGCCGAGCGATTGGCCACGGACACATGGGATTCGATGGCCCTCGGTCCGGCTGATCGTCTGAATGCCTTGGAACTAGCAATGCACGTAGGCTGTCAGGTTCACGCCGCGGACGAGCTCGTCAGCAAAGAGAAGCTACAGCGGCTCAAGCAGATTCAGGATGATGCATTCTTCGCCTGCACTTTCAAGTTGCCCGGCGAGCGCTACGTAATCGTCTTTAACCCGCTCGTGTCCGAGACGAGGCGAAACAGCGATATCGCTCATGAAGTAAGTCACATCCTACTCCGTCACCGCCTCTCGCGACTCGAGCAGCTAAACGGCGTGGCGTTCCTTTCCGGCGATCACGAACAGGAAGAGGAAGCGGCATGGCTCTCGGGGTGCCTGCTGCTCCCTCGGTTTGCATTGCTACACGACCTGAAAAACGAAATCCTGCCGAGCGACATCGCAAAGGAGCGACAGATAAGTGAAGACATGGTGGACTATCGGATAAAGGTGACGGGCGTGCAGCGACAACTCGATGCCGCCCGACGCAGGGACCGCTCGTGAGTCCAACCCGACACACATGAACGATTCTCTACTGCGAGTCAACTACAGGGACCGCATGGCATCGGGGCGGTCGGAACGGATTCGACAAAGCACCTAGCATCACTCGATCCGTCTCCGCTACACACTTGCCGACAGGCGTCTCGAACGCGCTATTCGCCACGACGATTGGCACCGGATCCGCCTAACCTGCGCAGTCGCGTCCGGTCCGCCCTGATTGCTCTTGAAGACGCTTCCACGCTGCAGACGCTCGCCTTGCCGCACTATCGTCTGCACCCTCTGACCGGGTACCACGGCGGATTCTACGCCCTCCGCATGGATCGCCTGCAGCGGTCCGTCTTCTGTTTCGAGGACGGTAACGTGCATGATATGGAAGCGGTCGACTACCATGGCTGAAACTAGCGCTATCCGCATGCTCTGCCCTGTCCACCCCGGCGAAAACATCCTCTACGATTGCCTAGGCGTCGTGGGCGAAGACGAAGGAGCACTCGAAGTCTCCGAGGCCGCCTCAAAACTGGGCGTGCCCAGCGAGACCCTCCACCGAGTGCTCGATGGCCACGCTCCGGTCACGCCCGACTTGGCCCGTCCGCTGGAAGCTGTGGGCTGGTCCACCGCGGAGTTCTGGCTGCGGCGCCAAGCATCCTATGAAGCGGCGCTGGCGAGGCAAAAGCGCCGCGCGGCCGCAGCCTGAACGCATCGCGCCCAGAGGCTTCCCCCCGCGGTTTCCATTAGCGTAGCCGGGGATCGGATCGTTCTCCGCCGCTGTAAGTTCCCGTGGCCGCACGGCCCGAACAGCCCCTGCACCGGCAGATCCGGGCCCCAACTGCTGCCCTCGCTAGCAACCAGTACCCGACCGCCGCAGGTGGTAGGCAAACCGTGCCCATGGTCGGGGATCGAAGCTGCATCAGGAGGGTTCGCACCCTTGGAGGCGGTGCGTTTCCTAGCCAGGTATCGGTGCTAGGGCACGGATTGGGTGGATCGGCGGCCGGATCCGTTGCGCGGAGGATCCGCTATGTGCGCGGAGTACCGGAGCATCGCCGTCCGTAATGGTGCCGGGCGGCAGCGCAGTCTCCGTTCCGGCCAATGTCCGCAGCGTGCGCAAAACGTAACTGGCGGTGATGGCGTCTAGCTGCGGATACATCGCAGCCAAGACTCCCCAAGTATTCGGCTCGTCGCTCATGAGATCCATGACCCGCTGGAGCGACCATCCACCAAGCGGGCGATTAGTACGCCCTTCAACGGATCGCGGCAGACGGGGCCTCGCCGTGCAGAACCAAGGGCCCCGGCGTCACTCTGGACGATGTCCCAGGATCCGAATCTCCTGCTACGCAGCAGCATCTGAACTCCCAGTTTCTCAAGGACTCCGCCATCTGACAGATATATCGATCCCGGCTTGGTAAACGAAGATGGACAGCTCGTCCCACTTGGGAATGTCTCCATGTCGAGAACGAAAGGCGGAAGGATGATCGGAAAGGAAGCCGAGGCAACGACCGCTAGCGACCGGGGGAGATCATTCATAGGAACTGGGTGGCTTGGGTTCGATGCTGGGACGTCGATACGCCACGTAGAGAACCCATGGCGATCAGATTTCGCTACTTGACCATTGTTGAGAATGGTGGCCCTGACACAGAGCGAGGGGACATCGGGCGGTTCACCAACGGTCAGGCCGTCAAGTAGAGCATTGTCGAAGAGCTCCGCTAGGGCATGGGCGCACGGGTAGGTCTGACGCCGGGTCAGTCTCCTTCACGGCCACAAGCGCAGGATCCGCTTTACGAATCCGGCCTCGATCTAGCGAAGGCGGCCAGAATCGCATTCCGCGAGTAGCGCACGTGCGTAGCCATCTGCTGCGTCATGCACCCAGCTCTGTTTCACAGCGAATAGCCAAGCAACTGCGATAAGGGCTGAAATAACAACCAGCGATCCGATACCGAGAGTCGGAATTAAGTCGGCCTCGGTGCTGACAGAGCAATAAAGTCCGCCAGCATTGACCACCATGCAAAGCAACGCGACCAGCCCGCCGACCCACCTGAGACCGTAAACGTTGCGACAGAATCCGTAGGAGACATTCTCCTTGAAGACCAGATCGAACTGACGTCGGTCACGAGTCCTTTCGCGCAGCCATCGGACCGCTGAATCGTACGTGGACATCGCCCGGTTCCTGTCGGACTCCTCGTCAGCTTGCGACGGAGCTTCCCATCCGTCAATTTGATCCTCCAAGAACCTCCGGTAGCGGGCCTTCGTTAGTTCATCGAGGTTGTGGTCGCTGCGCAGCAGCCACAGCGATGTCGGTTTTCCACCCCACTGGTCATAGAGCCGCAGTTCAGCGTTCCGGCCGAGGTGACGCGCTATGCGAGCGAACGCGAAGAGGACGGCCGAACCGCCAAATGCCGTTCTCAGTGCGGGGATCCCGAGAGTGAAATCGATGAGCGCGGGAGTCCAGATCTCGGCGGTGACAATCGCCGGGAGCAACGTTAGAAGTGCGGGCCAGAGCCGTGCCGTTCTGCCATAGGCGTCGAAGGTGCCGGACAGCATCGACATTCACGCCTCTACGCGCTCCGAGAACTCGAGAGCCATTACCGGTCCCCAGCCTTGGCGCAACGGTGTCTCACGGCGATGCGACACGGAATTTCCCTTGGTCGAGTAAACCTTGGAGCCGCGCCGGATGAACGCATTGACCACCTTCTTCCTTGGATGGGTCTTGCTCTCCTTCCCTACTGACACATACGCTGCGGTGCCCCTCGTTTCTGCCTTGGGCAACGGACGGCCTAACCAGAGGTCGAGAGAGGCAGGGCTCACGTTATGGCGGCTCCCATGGTGTGGCACTTGGATGACGTTGATTCCGGGCAGGTTGCATCCGCAGGATTTGGCGTAGTCCGCAGCCTCGCTCAGTGAGATTACGCCGGCGTCCCCAGTAAGCAGTACGCGTTCGCTGCCAAGCGTCGCCAGCTGCACGACACTGCTCTCGTTTGAGGCAGATGTCTCGACATGCTTTTCAAGCGTCTCGATCCCCCAAGTCTCGGCGACCCACTCCGCTACGGCTCGAACGGATCGCGCTGCTTGGGCTATTGGATTCGACCAAGCGCGTTGGTACGACTGATGTGACTCGGATTGCTCCGGGGTACGAGAGAACTCCGGGATCAGGTTGAGGTAACGATTCCTTGTCGGGGCGAGGATTTCGAAAGCACCCACCGTTGCTCCTTGGAATGCTTCATGGATCGGGATTCGCCGCTCCGTTGCCATTGCCTCGATCTCCTCGAGGATCGGATACTCCTCGCGCAGGTGCCGTTCCAAGCTCGCGACCGTCATCCGCCCGTCCTTGAAGGAGTCGATTATCAATTGCGCGTACAGCCACGGCCGGTTCATCCAGATCCCGCCGACTTTGAATGACTTGATGACCTCGCGCAGTCCCGAGCTGTGGTCGTCGTCCCCGTGCGTGCAGATCACGGCGTGGATGTATCTCGGGGCTCCGTACCAATCGTGGATGTGCTGCACCATTCGCTGCCCTGCAGCTTGATCCCCGCCGTCGATCACGTGGATTCGGTAGGAGTGCCCGTCCCAATAGCGGAGAGCGATTGCATCTCCACTCCGTTCGCCGTCGCCAACTGCGAGAAAGTCGATCTCGTGTGCCATCTGCCTCTATTTCAATCGTATCTCAACCAGCCCAGACCGTCGAGTCATTGCGAGCGCAGGAGAGGGTGATCGACGACCTGGCTAGGATTCGTGGACGGTGACGGGATCTCCCAGACGTGCCAGTGGTGGTCCAACCTGATTGTCCGCGCCGTACGCGGGTCAAGTCCTCGACACTTTGGACAACCCAAGATGTCTCCGGCTTGGAAGCGTTCGGCCGGGCTCTGGGAATGACATCTATCGCAGTGCGAAGTGCATCAAGGAGCGGTGCTGGAGGTGTTTGCCTGCAAGAGCACGGGCGTGGTGCTGGCCGCGCCGGGCTTGGATTTCCGCCTTGGCGTATTGCGCATCAGGGGCTGTTGCGCGGCACCTGCGTATACATGCCTTGCCCTGCGAGCGTCGTGGTTGCTGGTCCTTTCACCGATTCTCGGCCTCGGACGCGCGTTGGCGCACTCTCTCGCGCCTGCCCGCTACTAGCCGACCGGGCGTCCATTCGCGAGATCTTCGCCAAGGCTCACCACGCTGACACGCTACGGATGGGTTGCAACGCCCAGCGATCAAACCGAGGCATGGTCGCAGGATTCGTCAGTGCGTCATACACCGTAACCGAAGCGGATCAGCGCATAGCGGATCGAGCGATGGCGGCGACGTGTAGACACCCTCTACAGCCTCACGCCACGTATGCCGGCTGTGCGTGACCCGCACTTCGCTAGGTTTGAGGTGGATTCGCCGTGCCCAAGCAGTGCATGAGATGGTGCGGCGGCGGCGGCATTCGGTCCCAACCAGCCGCAGCCCAGCCGAGGTGAGTGCCGGGGTGCTTCGCTGTTGCAAGCGTCGTGCCCCCCGCCACGGCGTAACCAGGCGGCGTGCCCCAACTCGGAGAACTCCATCCCACCGAGACGTGGGCGGCGACCGCAGCACTACGCGGGTGGCTAACCCCGTTCCGACCGTGCTTGTTTCCAGGACCGAACGAGTAAAGCAACCGAGATGCACACTGACTAGAAGGTATTGGTGGTGGCACCCCGCACTTCGACGCACCGTGGTGTGGAACCGTGATGGCTGCGGCGTAGGTGGGTAAGTTCGGTATGTACTTGTAATCAGCGTCTCCAGTCAGCAGCCAATCCTTGTCTTCGCACCGATTCCGGATCTGCATGATCAGCCCGGAGTCGTTGCGACCACGGCCCCCGGCTCTCAGGAGCGTGACGTCTTCACGACGCCCATTCCAAGTGACGGGCACCATACTGCCATCGACAATCAGAAGCGAACCGCCGGATCGAAGGATCTTGTTGGCGAACTTCGTGTGGCTCGGGCCGATGCTCTGGCGCGGCGCGACCCAGCTCGACTGCAGGAATCGACGGTCTTTCTGGGCACCTGCCCAGTGGTCCGCATCCCAGTGGGATAGGATGACCGGAGGGTCGTTGGAGTTGCAGAATTGGAGATTCTTGGGGCGGGTCGGGGCGTTTCGATAGACGCCGCAGCCCAAGTCGAAGTAGCAAAGAGGAAGGCCGCACCTGCAATCCGCTTCGCTGCTGGAAGGGTCGTCGCAGGAACCGGAAGATTGTCCCTCAGGGTCCCTTGCATCGCCAGCCGACGGGCACGGGCACTCGGGAACCAAGCATGTAGCCGACCCTTGACCTACGTCAAACGCGATGAGTTGTTCAATCGGCGGGAACGAACTGAACAACCCGCCCAATGCGGAGGCGCTTGCGTCAGGCCAGCAGCACATGTCGAAAGCCGTGGAAAGTTGTGTGGGGAGATGCCCCGAAACGGGTTTTGGTGCATCCGAAATCCAAGCGACCTCTGGCTCGGGGTCGAATAGATCCCGAAATACATCTACTTGGTGCTTCCCGAACTCGCCGAGGTCGAATTCTACCCACTGATCGTCCAGTTCCTGTAATGGCTCGATCCACGGATCGAAGGAAGGGAGCGAGAGTTCGATGTGAAAGACTGGAGCGGACTCGTAAGGGTCGTCGCGGATCTCTGACCCCCTGCGTTCAAACATCCCTTCCCAGTAGTTCGTGACGCGTTCCTCAAAGCCCTCATCGAAGGCGAAGAACGGTTCATGGCGAGAGTCGATCCATTCTGCACTGACCGCATCAAAGGCAATCAGCGTGTCGTGTGCTTGTTCCTGATCGGCATCGGGTACTTCAATTGCTTCGAGGCGAGCATAGACCTTGCGCGGGAACGGGCGATTGCGAATGTATTCAGAGTTCTGTTGCAGCAAATAGTCCTTATCAGGAAGAGGCGGTTCTTGGCTCTCTAAATCTCCTTCGAATCTAACGGGTGGCGGAGGTGTGCCTTCGTTAGGCAAGTGTTGTATAATATCTTCAAAGAATCCGACAACATCTGAATGCTGCTCATATCTGATGATTTGAATTCCAGCTTGCTCGGCCCATGTGTCTGTTTCCATGTCGCTTCTACGTGTCAACCAGTAGTGAGAACCAGTATCGATACCTGCTTTAGTGAGTGCTTCCAGATGTCCACCGACCGCCCTGTCGTTGGCACTGACACCAAGGAAGAGTATAGTCGTAGTCGCCAGACAGGATTGTACAAACATTCGATATCCTTCATTATTCAGTAATTCATCGAGTTCACGCTTCGTCAATACCCATGATTTCTCATCATCGGCAATTCCGTGAAGGTTTGCGATAAATGGACGTGGACTCTTGAGGATATGAACCAAACCGCCGGCATCTCGTCCAGAGAATTCGGTCAGCCCTTTCTTATTCGTGACTGTATTCCACGCTTTCGTTGCTAGTCGGTCTAGATTTAAGTTGAGAATTCCGATCGCACCTATTTGCCAAATATATCGATATACGGGTGGACAATTGGCAGTCAGAGCTGGTCGTATCGATTCGCGAATCGTATTACGGTAAGTAGAGCGACCTAAGTGCTGTTTCAAGATCTGAAATGCAACCCAAGGATTCGTCTCGTTTTCGGCTTGCCTCGCAGCAGACATCAGGCTTGCGGAGTAGGGCTCCGCCGTGGTAGATGCCTTTTCGCGTAACTGCGACAACAACTGCTGCTTCAACTGAGGCCACGTTGGCAAATTGGCCGCAGTACTCAAACCTGATCCGGTCCAGCAGATTATCTTCCCGGACCGTCCTGCGATGACTGACCGCAAGTCCTTGTAGGGTTGCTGCTGCGTATCGAAGCTCATTGTTGTGTACTCCAGTTTCTCGCTCTGCTGACCCTCAACATCGCTGGACTAGAGACCCCTGACCGGAGACCAGAGCGAGGCGTGAAGGTAGCGGATTGCTTCGGCACCGCAGGTGCAACGTCAAGAACATCGATTGGTACGCGGGCGAACAAGGTGTCTTCACGGATCCTCCGGGCAATCAATCTGAGGTTCAGGAGCAGGATCCGAGCATTCGGTCTGAGGTGTTCGGAAAGTCGCACCGGACGCGAGGGGTCAAGGAGCCTCCTCTGTCGAGGTGGGGAGCGAGCACTGGTCGAGCAGCCATAGTTCCGTCTCACGCCGAAATCGTAACGGAGCGACGCATCACCGATTGGGGCGCGCGATCACTCCGAACTGTCCAAGCGACGTACCAGCGCGAGCCCCAAGATGAAGCCCGCCCCGTCGATACTCCAAACCGTGCCTCCCAAGGGACAGTATACATGATACAGATCAGTTGCTCGGGTGCCTACGAGATCGACGCGACGACCGTATAGCCCATGTTTAACAATTGTGGGACGAAGTGCCTTTGTTTACAACGACATTCATTTTCGAATTGTCACCACATCGCTGCTTTTCGTGGTTTCGCTCGCTTCCTCCGGGGCGCGCGGCGGCGGCTTCCTCCGCATCTTGAGGGCCTTGAGCACCTTCTGCGCCACCTCCGACCCCTTCGTCACCACACGCTGACGACCGCCCTCGGCGTCCTCGAAGTCCACCACCCGCACCGTCTGGAGCACGCGTAGCGCCGTGTTCGCCGACAGATCCAGCCCGGCCTTCCGCAAGCGCCGATCCAGCATCCGCTGCAGCAGCAGCGCCAAGGCCGCTACCTGCACGTGCCCCCGCACCCGCTCGGCCGTGCGGTGCCACACCGGCCGCAACTCGATCACGTCCTTCAATTGCGCGAAACACGCTTCCACGTGCCCCAGCCGCTTGTACTCCTGCACCGCTTCCACCGCGCTCAGGTGCGCCTCGGTCGTCTCCAGCACGTAGTGCCCGTCCCCCGCGTCCTCCGCCGCCGCCCGCGCGCTGGCGCGGTACGCGAACTTCCCCGGACCCGCCTCCACCGTGAAGTGCCGCCGCCCGTGATGCTTCTGCAGCAGACGCTCCGCGGCCGCCGCAATCTTGCCCTCCTGCTTCAGCTGCCCCTTGCTCACCCGCTCGCGCAGCCGCTCGCGCTCGCCTTCCCGTTGCGTCCGCTCGTATTCCTGCCGCTCCGGCGAATGCACCGCGAACCAGCGCCGCCCCGGCTGCTTCCGCCGCACTTCCAGCACGCGCGACCAGTCGGCCTCCGCCTGCGTCGCCGGTCCCGGCACCGGCTCCCACTGCTCCAGCGGCGTCCGCCGCGCCTCCGCCAGCAACTCCTCCACCTCCGGGTTGCGCCGCCGCGGCAGCCCCACCAAGTAGCCGCAGCCGGCCGCTTCCAGCGCCGTGCGCACCGTGCCGTCGGTCATGCCCCGGTCACCCACGAACACGATCCGCTGCAAGCCGAAGCGCTGCTGCAAATCCCGCACCACCTCGTCCACGGTCGTGGGGTCCTTGCGGTTGCCTGCGAAGACGTGGTGCGCGATCGGCCAGCCGTCGATCAGCACCAGCCCCAGCACCACCTGGCGCTCCCGCGGACGGTGATCCCGCGAATGCCCGTGCCGGGCCAGCTCCGGCGGCCCGTGACCCTCGAAGTACGTGCTCGTGATGTCGTACAGGGCCAGTTCCACCTGCACCTCGAACAGCGTCCGCAACTGCTCGAACAGCGCCAGCTCCAAGGCCTGCTTGGCGCCCACCAAGCGATCCAGGGTGCGGTACCAGCGCTGCAGCCAAGCGAATTCCACGACCACCTGCGGCGTCTTGCTGGCGAGACGCTCGGCGTCGTCGCGCCGCTGCGGCCGCCAGCGCCGGCTGCGGTCGTCACAGACGTAAGCGGCCTCCAGCCACGGGGCCAGGCCGTGCTCGGAGGAAGGGTCCAGCAGGCGGTTGGCGACCAGCGCGAAGGTGCGCTCGGCGAGGTCGTGCCCGCCGGGGTCGCGGGGACTCTTGCCGAGACGGCGCAGGATGCGGTCGAGGTGCAACTCGTCCCAGAGCGTGCGCAGGACCAGCAGCGCGCCCCAGTCCCAGGCCTGCACGGAACCGTCCCTGGGGTGCTGCTTGGCGGTCGGGCGCTGGCCGGTGAGCAGTTCGTAGAGGCGGGCGGCATGGGGTTGGAGCAGGTCGACGCGCCCGAGGCTGCAAATCACGCGCTGGCGGTGCTTGGAAGTGCCGTCGGGCTGGCGCTGGCGATAGGATTCCTGCACCCGGAGGTACTCGCGGGGGGTGCCGTCGGAGGCGCGGACGGTGACTTTGCGGAGGTACATGGGCTGGACTTCAGGTGTGTCATCACAATTGTGATCCATCCAAGGTCCTTAAGTCAAGTGGAAAAACGGACAAAAATCGACCCAAATCAACGTGTTGTGTCACCACGCCACCTAGGGTTTCAGTCTCTCGGGCGTTGATTTACAAGGGCAAACGGGTCGCGAACTAGCTGAAACCGTTAAACATGGGCCAGTGGGCAGCGGGCTGACGCGGGGAAAAGCATGGCTAGGCGGTGCCACTGGTTGAGCGGTGAGGAGCGTGTGCGGATGGAGACGTTCGGGCGGCCGGTTCTTATGAAACAGACTGCTCAAACCAGACTCGCCGAACCGTGTCCGGCTACGTGTGGGCCCACCCATCAGACTTGCCGACGAGGACGACTCGACGCAGGGAGTCGGGCCGAACCACAGCAAGTTCCGGACAGCCGACTGATTCTGCAGGGTACCTGCCTGTTTCGAGTACCGGGTGACACCGCTCCGAGCGTGCGGCATTGCTGCTGCTGGCCTGCCCGGCGGCACCTGCCTAGGGCGTCGGGGGAATCGAAGCGGTCTTGCCCGAGCCCGACCATGTCGGTCTGCCCTTGAACGTCGGTTGATACCTTACGGTGGTGGTAGGGAACAGGCATCCTGAAGGCGCTCCCCTCGCTTCGCTCCGATCGCTCACCTCCGATCGGAACGATGCACACGTTCAGTGGAATACGCACTGAATCGATTCTAACGGCCGAGGTCGGGACTCTTGCGACAGCTTGCTAGGGCCTCAGACGACCTGACCTCTTCGGGCGGTCACGACGGTGGCTTCGAGATAGATCCTTATGAATCAAGGACTTTGGGGTGAGCGGGACGCTTGGGGGAGAGTGGCAGCCGGCCAGCGACTGTGCTAATGATTTTGGCTGTCGATTGCGGGCGCGGGAGTGTTGGACCCGCCAGATGGATTACCCTTCAGCCCCGGCGAGCCTGCTCGGATAACCGTGCGCCGAATACCGTTGCACCCCCTTGTGCCCTGTCTCGCCGCGGACGCCGTACCTGCGACGCAGCCCCGTTAGGTCACGACGCCTTCCCGCCGCTCGTTCTGTCGCGCACTGGCGGTCGCAGTCCCTTGTCGCGGCCGGGCAGGCCGCTGTCGAGGTGCTGGCCCCAACCTGCACGCATGCCGGCGGAAAGGGTCCGCTCCAGTGCTCTCCCCGCATCTGCACCGGGATTCCGACCGCATCCGTGCGCACGCTCAGTAGCCGGAAATCCTATGCACACCAAACTAGCCGGGGGTCATGTCCTCTGGGCCTGATAACCCTGATTCCCGGATAAGAAATGTTTTAGACAGGCTGAACGTCGTTGTGGCATAATGGCTTTCAGGGTTCGGCCTGCTGCTCGATTTCTTCACCCCTGAGGTGAAATTTCTAGGCCCTGTCCGCGCCCGCTGTTCGATGTTTGCCGATAAAGCACCCAAACTCTCTTACGGCGTCTGCGACGGCCTGCTCACCGGCCTCGCCGGGCTGCCGGCGATCGCCCGCCTGGCGCGTATCGTCGGCCTGCCGTGGAAACTCCAGGAACTCGTGCATGTCAAGCGCCGCCAGCGCGGCAGCACTGACGCGCAGTCGGTGCTGACCTCGGTGTACACGCTCGCCACCGGCGGCGGGCACCTCAACGCGGTCGACACCTTGGCGGCCGACGAGGCCGCTTGCGTGGGCGCGGGCCTCGCCGGCGCGGTCCCCAACAGCCGCCGCCTCGGGGAGTTCCTGACGCACTTCAGCGACAGCGCCCTCGAAGGGCTGCAGGATTGCGTGCGGTTGGTCAGCGAGCGGGTCGTGCCGGTGATCGCCGAGGCCTGCTACCGGGAGCAGGGCTACGTGCCGGTGTTCATCGACGGCACCGGCATCGAGGTGCAGGGCAAGCACTTCGAGAAGGCCGCGGTGGGCTACAACGGGGAACGCCAGTACTGGCTGCACTCGGTGTTCGTGGGCCGGGCGTGGGCCAGCGCGCGGCTGAACGAGGGTGGCACGGACGTGAAGGGGGACTTCGCGGCGCAACTGGTCGCGGACGTGGACCCGCTGCCGCTGGAGGGCTTGCCGGTGTGGGCGCGGGCGGACGCGGCGTACTACTGCAAGGAATTCGTGGAGGCCTGCCAGGCGCGCGGCTGGGATTACTCGGTGAGCGTGACGGATCCGCGCAAGAAGGCGCCGCTGCTGCGCATCTTGGAAGAGGCGCAGGTGCAGGAGTGGGAGTGGCGGCCGCTGGACGAGCGCGGCTACGAGCGTGCGGTGACGGTGATGCACCGGCCGGCGGGCTGGGCGGCCATGGAGACGTACGTGGTGATCCGGCGGGACCGGGACGGAGCGCAGTTGTTGCTGAAGCCGGCGTACACGGTGATTCTGGTCAGCCGGGAGGACTTGGGACTGGCTGAGGTGGTGCGGCGGCATCGGGGCAAGCAGGGGCAGGAGAACGCGTTCAAGGGCCCGCTGACGGAGTTGGGGCGGCACCATCCGCCGTGCAAGGCGTACAACGCCAACCAAGCGTTTTACTGGTGCGGGCAGTTGGCGCAGTTGCTGCTGATGATGCTGCAGTACGAGCTGCTGCCGGTGAAGGCGCGCGTGCATGGGCTGGGGCCGCTGATCCGGGATTTCGTGCGCAGCGTGGGGCTGCTGCGGAAGAAGGGGCGGCAGTGGACGATGCTGTTCGGGAGGTGCAACCGCCGCTTGGACTGGCTGCTGCGGTCGGAGCGCTTGGAACCGGGTTGAGGGTCGGCGGCGGGAGCCGCCGGAACGGGTTCACAGCGGAGCGCGGACAGCTGACGGGAGAGTCGGCGGGGCAGGGTGTGTCCGCGAGCCGTGCCAGAGTGCGCGCGGGGCCGGAACCCGGAGCCGCAAGGCCTCCGAGACACCGCATGCAAGGCCCCGGAGGCCATGCGGGGTGTCCAAAACACACCGAAACCGGCCTAGTGAGGGCAAAATACGGAAAATCCCCGGGATGCCCAAAATTAAGCGGGAATTTGGGCCTGATAACCCCAAACCAGGTCCACGTGCGGTATACTGCATAGTGACCGGTGGTTGCGGGACGCATCTCGCCGTGTCGCAGATCGCGCAGCAAGTGCATCGGATCGTGAGGGCTCTTCCATTGCTACAGAACCGCTCTCGGCAGCTGTGGGTGACAATCAGATGGTTCGCCGAGACCCGTCTCATCACCTTGGTCACCCTAGCCTGTCCGACCGCGACAACATTCTCCCTCCCATCTTACCATGCACTGAGTACGGTCGGGGATGGTCGCACCTCGGGCTGTACCACAAACAGCATCTCATCTAGGCGCGACTCGTTGCATCGGCCATTATCACCGGAAAGAAAAGGAAGCAATCGACCATGGCCCGTATAGATCCTGAGTTCATCGATTCTTACATGATCCCACACCTTCGTGCGCAGTTCGAAAGGGCAAGAATAGTCCTGTTTACGGGAGCTGGATTCTCGCTTGGTGCTCGCAACATGCTAGGAAGGCCGTTGCCTAGTTCTCGAGAACTGGTGAGGCTACTTTGGCCCATAGCGATGCCTAGCGGATCTATGGATCCCAGTGCTTCGCTTTCTGACACATTCTTTGCTGCTGTTCAAAACAATATTAGAGAGGTGAAAAAGGTTATGCAACAGCATTTTACTGTAGACTATAGAACTCTTCCAGATTGGTATGAACTCTATTTCAAGCTTTCTTGGGTCAACTGTTACACCTTGAATGTTGACAATCTCGACGTTGCCGCAGATCACAGGTGGAATTTGCCACGGCAAATACGACCCATATCAGCAACCAATTCCGAGCCCCATACATCCGAAAACTCTGAACTAGAGGTTGTACACTTGCATGGCACACTTGACGATGCACCAGATCAGATTATCTTTTCCACACTTCAATATGCGACTACTATAGGCCAGAGTAGAGCTTGGTATTCACGTGTAGTTGCGGATCTTTTGAGCAGACCATTTATTTTCGTGGGAACTGCTTTAGATGAACCCTCTCTGTGGGAATATATGGCTAGAAGAGGGCCCAAAACACCCCATCATAGGTCAAAAACTAAGGAGTTAAGACCGCGGTCGTACTTGGTTTCCCCGAGCATTCCTAGCGTCAGAGAATCGCTTCTAGACCAGTTTAATATAAAGTGGATTCCAATGGACGCTGAGCAATTTTCCAATCAGATTCTCCGCGAGGTTACCGTTTCAAGTGGTAAAGGGATTCAGCGATTGAACCCACACAATCAGAGTCAGCATCGCAACAAAATTCCAGAGGTTGCATCGATTGCTGTTCATCCACAGCGCCAGACCGAGTTTCTCCTAGGCGAGGAACCTGACTGGTCTGATATCCAGACTGGTAGGGCAGCGAACAGGGCTTTCGATGATTTACTGTGGACATATTCAGTCGATATGTTGAGCGGTGCATCCAAAGAAATTATTCTTATCGGTGGCACCGCTGGGTCGGGAAAGAGCACGAGCTTGATGCGACTGTGTTGGAGATTTTCTGCGGAGGGAAAGCACGTCGGATGGATTGATCGAAACTCTGAATTATCTGGCGCTGATATTGTAAAAGTTATGCGGAGTGATACTCGCCTTGATGTTCTGGCTATTGACGACGCTGATATTCTCGGGTCTACTACATTATCAGCGACGTTGCGTGATCTAGTAGACCTAAACTCTGCCCCAATGATTATTCTAGCGATGCGTTCTGGAAAGATCAGTCGGTGTATTAATCCGAATATACTCACAGGCATCAATGTGTCTGAGAAGATCGTACCGGATCTTTCAGACTCGGATATAGATGGTCTTATTGAATCTCTTGATAACGCAAACCGTCTCGGGAAACTTAAGGGAAAATCGACAGCAGAAAGACGGAGAGCGTTTCGAGAAAAGGCGGGGCGACAATTGCTCGTTGCCATGATCGAAGTTACTTTTGGCGTACGCTTTGAGGACAAGGCATTTCACGAGTTGACAGAATTCGGAGAAGGAGACATTAGTGCTGTAATTTACGGACTAGTGGCGGTAGCTTCAAATTTCCGGTCAAGATTATCCGTGGACGAAATCATGCTTGCGTTAGATGATAGTTCAAACCTCTGTTTGAATCGTATCAATGAGTTGGCAAGGCGACGAATCGTTCTGCGTCACGACAATGGGCAAATTTCGACTCGTCATCGAGTTATTGCAGAGGTGATAGTTCGAAGGTTGACCCGAGCCGGTCAAGTCAGGCCGTTGCTGGAGGGATTGTCACGAATGTTGTCCACGAAAATTTCGCCTAGCACGAGGAATAGGAGTCGAGAGCGTCGACTAATGATCCAGATCATTAATCATGATTTTTTGATGCGGACTATTCAGTTTCGAAGTACAAGAAGTCTTTATGCAGAACTTGAGGATCGTATGAATTGGGATTATCATTACTGGTTACAACGTGGTAGCGCAGAGGTTGAGGAAGGTGATATTGCTCTCGCAGAGAACTTTTTGTCTCAAGCATTTTCACTGGCACCAAGTGATCCTTACGTCCGAAACGAGTATGCATATCTTCTGTTCAGTAAGGCTTTACAGCATCCAACTACAGCCAAGGCTGCCGAACTAGTTGCTCAGGCAACCACGATACTCGAGAGTCTGATTGGAGACAGGCGCCAAAACAGTGCTCATCCGTATCACGTGCTTTGCAGTCAGGGCCTAGCTTGGTCTAGAGTAGGAATCTCTAACAGTCTCAAGCGATCCCATTATCTCACGATGCTACGTAGGTACATGAAGGTGGCACGGGAGAGATATCCCCTAAACGATGATATTCAGCAACTGGCATCGGATGTTGAGAAAGAGTATTTGGGAATTGCGATACCTGAAGGGCTTCGGCGCTAGGGATCACTGCGCCAATCAAGTGTGACTGCCCAAGTGCCCAAGACGATCTGACCTCGTGCGCCGTGCTAAGGCACCGCACCGCAGCGGGGGCTAGACCGGCCCGGAAACTGTCGTCCCAGCCGCAATGTGGAGTTCGGAATTATCTGGAGTCCGGCGGGACCGACCTCTACCGCTTGCTCCAGCAGGCACCGGAACAGTTTGCCGCGCGACCTGGAAGCCCGCCGATTGGAGCGAAACGTCAATTCGTCTAGGTAGTAGTCCAGGTAACTGGGCCGGACCGCGCCATGGTGCGTGCCCAGCAACCAGCGCTTGAGCAGCGACGCCACGTGACGCACGCGGGGGAATTGACTGTTGAGCAGTTGCTCGTCCCCACTCGTCACGACGACCTCGTGCTGGTAACCGAGGCCGGTGAGGCGGCATGCCCGGTCCAGCCGTCCGTGCGCACCGTGCTGCCGGGCTCGACCGCTTCCCGAACGAAGGCTTCCAAGCTGGGTGCCGAAGCGTCCGCCACGCGGCGCAAGCGAATGCGCCCGACCCCGGCACCCGCTTCCTCCTCCGCTACCAGCACCAAGGCTTGCTTGGCTCCCACTTGGCGACCGCGGGCACCGCCGGCCAAGCCACCCACGTAGGTCTCGTCCACCTCCACGCGCCCGCTCAGGCAGTCCCGACCCGGCCGCACCATGGCCCGCCGCAACTTATGCACCCAGGTCCATGTCTTGTAATGCCCGAGGCCAAGCAAGCGCCGCAGACCCAATGCACTGGATCCGTGTTTCTGTGCTGTCAGCCACCAAGCCGCTTGGAACCACAGGCGCAAGGGCTTCCGTGTGCCATGGAAGATCGTGCCCCGGGTCACGCTGGTCTAGTAGCCGCACGTGCCGCAGATCGGGCGTTGCTGCGCGTCCTCCCAAACCCTCCGGCCGCGGCATTGCGGGCAGCGCCATCGGGCCAGCGCGGTCGCTTCGAGTAGTCGCGCCAAGCCTCATCGGTTGCGAACTGCGTCTCAAACTCAGTCTGGGTTCAAGGGTAAGATTCAAGAAAATCACCATTGACTTCCAACACGGATGCTCGTAGGGTGCATTCCGATCAAGAACCGCATCATCCACGCGGTCAAAGTGCAATTCACCGCGACACTCGCATTTAACCGGGACGCACAACATGTCTCGCTCGCAGAGACGGAGTAAGCCCCATCCGGGCTGCGGAGCCGGTTCGGCGTCGTTGGAGTACCAGTCGCTGAAGAAATCCCGGGACTCGGACGACCCGGGAAGGCCGTTACTGCACATACGGCTCCAAGTCACCTCCAAGCGATGAGACGGGTGCTGGACAGCGGGGAACCGAGTGGCTCTTGGCGTACGCGGTTCGCTGTCCGAGGGTAATTGGCCGGGATGGCACGAAGGAATAACCCAGCGACACCCCAGCAGCCTTGTCTCCCGGCATTTCACCCGGGGATGTGCTGACGGGCCATCTCCTGCAACCAGCCCGAGAGCTTCAGGCGCGCCAACGCCATGATCTGGTCGTACGAGTCGAAGCGGACGGAGTCGTTGGGTGGAACGACACTTACCTCCACGGAAATGGACTGGCCGTCCGGTAACGCCAATCCGTACTTCACTCTGGGCTTGACTGTCGTCTCGAAGGACACGGACTCAAGCTTGATGCTGTCTTGATTGTCCACTGATGAATCCTCTCTTCTGATCCCAGCTCCTTCGCGCTCGCGATCGTCGAGTCAGCCATTTTGGCGGCATGCGCTTGAGCCGTGTTTGTATTATGACCCAATGAAATTCCAAAGTCAATTGATTTCGGGAGTGTTTTGATAACGTAGACGGGAGTGCGTTTTTTGGCGTCAGGCGGGTGCCAAGGTAGGGCCGAACAAGTCTCGTGGCAGGGCCGCGCAAGGTGCATCGGACATTTGACAGCAATTCTGGCCTAACGGCAGGCATTCACTCCATCACGCTCGACTTGCGGAACGTGTCCGTGCAGCCGTTGCACCCGTACGAAGCACCGTGCTGATGTGTGCTCGGCACCATCCCGGCTTCGCCAAACTGTGCGGGACGCGATTGAAACAGGTCGCTGTCTGCGGCAAGCACTGGCAGGCGGCGGCGCTGCACTGCGCGTGGAGCAACCGCTGGATCGGCTGGACGGCGCGGCAGCGCCGGGCAGCCTGTACCTCCTCACGGGCAACGTACGCTTCCTGCTGCTGGAACCACCGAGGCGCTGGCCGGGCCTAGCCCCACGGGTGCTCGGGCTGAGCCTGCGGCGGCTGCCGGGGGACTGGCGGGTGCGCCATAGGAGCCCGCACTGACTGGCCTTATGTTGAGTTGGGAGTTATGTGGAGTTCGGTAGGGAAGCCCTTGCCGCGCAACGTGTTTCGCGGAATTCACTCAACATTAGTCCAGCCCGAATCTGGCCAGTGCGACTCATCTCAAGCGAGGATCCTGACTCACTTGCCCCACGTTGCGGCACTCAGTACGGTCGGACGGCGCGACCGGTGAGGCTTTGCTCGGCGTGACGGAGCTCCTGGCCGCTCGTCACCGCCCCGTCCGCGATTCGCGCAAGCAGGTGGAACCGGTGTGGCTTGGCACCTGCGTGTGCAAGCCCTGACCGGCGAGCGCCGCGGTCGTGGGCCCCCCACCGACCCCGAGACCTGGACGCGCATAGATGCATTCTTCCGCGCCTGTGCGGGCAGCACTCAATCCCGCTCCCCGCAGTCTTGGGGTCGATGCCGTCGGTGCCTGATTGACAGCAAGATCGAGATTGCTGGCGAGCTACGCTGCACCGGGGCCGCCTAGGGTGCCGGAGCACGGCATCCCCCCAAACCCGTGCCGGGCGCGGGCGCGCGGTGCGCGGTGCGCGTGCAGGCACGGACTGTGGCACCCTCCGTGCGGCCCTGCCGGAGACCGGATTCGAACTCGACTCATGTTGAGTAAGGTCCGCCAAACCCGTTGCACGGCAAGGGCATTCCCACCCAACTCCACATGACTCCCAACTCGACATAAGGCCAGTCCTGTGTAGCTCAACATAACTGGCTGAGACGTTCGTGAATCCGGCGCGTTTTCTGGGCACCTGATACTTCGCCGCGAACTGGACCGCAGTGTGGGTCGTATGTCGCATTGACCCGTCGAGATGCTGCGGTCTTGAACCGGACTGCACCGTAGCGAATCGGTAGGGAACACGATTTAATCCGGTACCGGCGTCGGTCTCCGTGGCCTGCTGCCGGCAGCGGTCGGAACACGGATTACGCCGCCGGGGCGCTACGGATGGGAGGAGGGTAGCGGGCGGCCGCAACGGTCGGTTCCCATAGAGAGGTGGCCCGCACGACCAGCACTCGCCGGGGCGTGGCCGGTGCCGTGCAAGTCCGCCTGAAGACCGACTTCACCGGGGAGCATAATGTTAGACGCTAGGCGTGGCGCGAGGCAAGCGCGCCGGCCTGCCTCTAGCGCAGGAAGGACTGCGAGTTGGCCCCTCACGGCACCTACGGGTACCGGATGTCGGAAGGCGCGCGCGAGGCGCTTTAGCAGCGGCCGGCGGCTGCGCATGAGGAGCAGCAGCTTGCATTGCCGATTCAACTCGCGGGCCTCGGGAGCGCGCGCCCTGTCGATCATCCCCGAGCTTGCCGGCGACATGTGAGCGGTCGAGCACGTGCAGGGCCTGCCCAGTGCGCTTGGTGCCGAACCACTTGAAGAAGCTCTCAAGGGTCTCGATCTTGCGCTCCTCGCCGACCCGCAGCCGCCGCCTACCCGAGTTCAGTTGATACACGGGGGTCAAGTAGTGCTGACCAACCGGCCAGCGAACTCGTCGACGCTGCGTTCAGCGACGCCCTCCAGGCTGATCTAGGCGCGGTTCCAGTCCACGGCCATCCCTGCAGCGCGATGCACGGTGTCCCAAGAGGTGTCGAAGATGCAGGCCGTGTCCTGCCACGTGAGGTGTTTGGCCAACTGGCCAAGAACCGGCCGAAGGCCCTTGGCGAGCGCTGCTTGCCGTCGGCCCACGGCGGGTTCTCGACCCTAGGCGTGTCGCAACGCGGGCAGGCCTCGTGACGCATGGCGCAGACCAACGGGGTCGGCAGGCTGAGCACCGGCACGCACTGGAAGTGGTGCGTCCCCCAGCGGTCGCAGCCGGATCCACGACAGCGGGAGGAGAAGCAAGTCGATTTCCAAGTAGCTGTCGCCGCGCTTGTCGCGGTGCAGGCGGCAGACGCCGTAAACGAAGCCGGCCAGCTTGTGGACACGATTCAAGACGGTGCGCAGTTCCATGGGGAACATCTTCGGTCCCACCCGAGCGGGCGTACCGTCTGATCCTGCTAGAAGCGGACGGATGCCGCCAAGCGCGCCGCGAGGTACGGGCGATCTTGGAACGCGCGCCTCCGAGGTCAGCGGCTTGCGGCCGCAGCCTTGCCGGCCCGTCTGGGGGCTCTGTCTCCGGACCCCCGGATGTGATTCTCAGGCTTGGAGCGCTCGATGTAGCGGCCGGGGGGCAGCCAAGTGAAGGGGCGGACCCTGGCGAGTCCGCCCCGGGCGACCATCGGTCACCAATGCAGCCTATTCCTAGCGCGGTTGCCCCCCGGCAGAGCCGCGCGTCCGCTTCGGCTGCCCTCCTAGTGTAGTCCCAGAAACGCTCGGCGGGCAGCCTGAATCCCTGCCACCTGCGTCTGCTCGGCCACAGTTCCAACGGCCATGGCGTCGAACCCTTCGGATTTGGTCCAACAGACCGTGCGCAACCGGCGCAGGGAGGCGCTGGAGAGGATCCAGCCCGCAGATTCTGCGGAAGAAGCTCGCTGGCTCGCTCTCCAAGGCCCGGACATCCCGGGAAAGCCGTTACGGCGCTTGCCATCCCAAGTCACTTCCAAGCAAATCGAGGAGTGCGGGAGGTCGAAGAGCCGAGAGTCTCTCGGGACCCGAAGTTCGCTAGCTGGGGGTACTACCCGCCTCGCCTTCGGTCGTTTCAAAAGACGGTGGGGCAGTCCTTACGGGCTTGACTAGCCAGCCCATCCAACCACTTCGAGAGTTCCAGTCGTGCCAACGCCATGATCTGGTCGTACGACTTGAAGACGACGGAGTCGTTGGGTGGCACGACAGTTACCTCCACGGTGACGGATTGGGCGTCCGGCAGCTCCAATCCGAACGTCACCCTGGGCCTGCCCGGCACCTGAAAGGATACGCCCTCAACCTTGATGCAATCTTGATCGTCCACTGATGAATCCCCCTTTCTGTTCACAATTCCTTCGCGCTCGCAATCGTCGAGTCAGCCAGTTCAGCGACGTTTGCTTGAGCCATATTCGTATTTTGACTCAAGGAAATTCCGAAGTCAAGTGATTTCGGGATTTTTTGTAGGCGTAGACGGGAGTGCATTTCATGAGAGCCGGCGGGTGCCAGAGTAGGGCCGAACGAGTCTCGAGGCTAGGCTGCGGTGAGTGCATCGGACATTTGGTGTCGATTCTGGTCTAACAGCAGGCATGAACTCCCTCCCGCCCGATTTGCGGGCGGTGTCCGTGCGGCCGTTACGCTAGGGCGAAGCACCGCGCTGATGCGCGCCCGACACCATCTCGGCTTCGCCAAACTGTGCGGGGCCGCAATTCGTGGACGCGGTTCAAGACCTTAAGCAGTTCCATGGGAAACGTCTTCGGCCTCGGCCGAGCGGGCGTACCATCCGACCCTGCTAGAAGGGGACGGATGCCGGCAAGTGCATCACGGGTGTATGATCCGAGCTGATCGTTGACACTTCCAATATGCATTGGATGGACACCGGACCGATGGAAGAGCGCAAGAATCTCATTGATGACTGGCGGTCGGGGGCCTCTACGACGTGGCGGGTTTGAACCCCCACAGGGATCAGCCGCCAGACGGGGCGCAAGTGGGTGCAGCGTTTTCTGGAAAGCGGCCTAGCGGGCTTGGCGGATCGGCTCGTACACGCGCCGCCCCCCTGCGGGGCGCGGTTCGGCGGAGATGGATCGTCGGCTCTGTCGCCCACCAGCCATCCAAACCGCCATGGAGGCTGCTCAAGTGTCAACGATCAGCTCGGATTGAAGTGTAAACAATCAGGTCGGTATAACACGAGGTGCGGCCGATCTTGGAGCGTGCGCCTCCGAGGTCAGCGGCCTGCGGCCGCAACCTTGCCAGCCGCTCGAGGGCTCTGTCTCCCGAAACCCCTGAGGTTTTTCTCAGGCATGAACCGGCCCCGATGTAACGGCGGGGGCAGCCAAGTGAAGGGGCGGACTCTGGCGAGTCCGCCCCAGGCGACCATCGGTCACCGATGCAGCCTATTCCTAGCGCGGTTGCCCCCCGGCAGAGCCACGCGTCCGCTTCGGCTGCCCTCATAGCGTAGTCCCAGAAACGCTCGGCGGGTAGACTGCACCCCCTGCCACCCGCGTCGCCCGGCCACGGTTCCAACGGCCATGGGGTCGAACCCTTCGGATCTGGTCCAACAGACCGTGCGCAACCGGCGCAGGGAGGCGCTGGAGAGGATCCAGCCCGCAGGTTCTGCGGAAGGGGCCTACGCGTTTGAGTCGCGTGGAGCCTCCGCCGGATCGGCCTGTTTAGAGGCGTTGGGAATCGTGGTCCGAGGGATCGCAGAGAGGTGCGGGGTTGTGGCAGCAGCATCGTGCCGAGCGCACATTCGCTTCTGCGACCCCAGCTCGTAGGTCTGGGGCGAAGCTTCGCTGGCGTATGGCCGAACTGATCAGTACGACCATTCGAGAGAACGAGGATCACTTGGAACATTCGAAGACGGCATGGAGAGACGCGGCATGGGGTCCAGCCATGGCTGCGCCCCAAGGGGCAGTGGAAGCGATGTCGAGCACGCAACCCTGCAGTCGACGAACGGAACCAACCAGAGGTCGTCGCCGACATCGATCTGGACCAGTGGCAAGTGGATCCGGCCGGGCCAAGCGGGCTGCCGTTGCGATTGGGCTGGCGCTCCCGCAGGCTACGCTCCAAAAAGCCATGGCCAGCGTGCGATCGGCACTAGCATGTCAGGTTGCGACGGTCGCCCGCCCGCCAGTCATCAATTAGTTTCTGCGACCCTACCAAGATCTTTCGGCAGGGTCACCGTTCAGGCTGGATCACGCACGGGAGCAGTCGGCCCACAGTTGCCAGGTACGCTGCCGAAATCTTGGGATTCTGATCGCAAGCCCGAGTTCGATTGAGATCCCATCGAATCGAAATGCACAGCCTCAGAGCGAGATCGAAAAATGTCCAGTGAGATCGTTGTATATGAAATCGGTGCTGCGCAGTGCGTCCCGTCCGATTACAGCGATCAATCCCGGATTCGCAAGCATGACTCCCATCGACCTTGGGAGACGGATCTTTCCCAAGCCCGCGACTTCGATTTCACAGGCGAACGCGGGCACGCTGTGCGTGGAGTGGGAAACGGATGAAATCGACCCTCGATCCATTCCGTTGAGATCCGCTCGGCCCCCAGCATCTTGATCCACCCGGGTGCGGCTTCCGCCTGTGTCGACCATCGACGGCCCGGGGGTTCTGTTGCGCCGCACTCCGCCATCGCTCGGCGCCGCTATGCAAGCGGTGGTCGTAGTGAAACTGTCGCTATCGGAACGAGCCGAGCACGCATGTGGGCTGCCGGAAGATCGTGTTCATACTCGTGTGGATCCTTAACAGCTTCGCCTATCTGAACATCGAAAACCAGCGACCAAGGGCACCCTGAGCGTCAAGGACGGTGCAGAAAGCTCCATCGCGTCTTCACCGGCACGTCGCGCCAAGAACGGCTTGGAGCCGAACTTGCTGAACCCTGCCGCGAGGGCACCGTCCAACGTGTCGAAACTACCGTGCAGTGCGCTGTCGTGAATCAGCAAGAAGCGACCGGGATGGTCGTTCGCAAGCGACTCTCGATGCTCTTCATAGAATTGAAGCTCAGAAGCTAGAATCTCCGCCGCCATGTCCGCTCCGTAGGTATCGTACAACAGGGCGTAACAATTGGCAATTCCCAGCCGAGTATGTGTTGGAGCAATGCTGAAGTGTCCGGTTCGGAGGGCGTCCGGGAGGTGCTTCAGCAGCCAGCGGCTGCGCATGAGGGGCGGCAGCTTGCCTTACGAGCCTGTTGCAAAAGTGTCAACTGCGGTGTCAAGGGTCACTCTGCACATCGATACGGCCCGAAAATGCGCTGTTGCGCCCGCTGGAGGCCAGATTTTTGTCATTTTGAGGGCTTCCGCCTGCCGATTCGGTGGATCTCGCGAGCCGTCGGACTTTTGCAACAGGCTCTTACCGCATCAACTCGGGGGTCTCGGCAGTCCGCACCTTGTCGATCATCGCCGAGTTTGCCGGCGACATGGAAGCAGTCGAGCACGTGCAGCGCCTGCCCGGGGCGCTTGGTGGCGAACCACTTGAAGAAGCTCTCAACGGTCTCGATCTTGCGATCCTCGCCGGCCCGCAGCAGCCGCCTACCGGCGTCCAGTTGATACACGGGAATGAAGTAGCGCTGGCCGACCGGCCAGCGCTCTCGTCGACGCCGGGCGCCCTGGCGCCCTGTAGGCTGATCCGGGCGCGGTCCGAGTCCGCGCAGCGCGATGAAGGGTGTCCCAAGAGGTGTCGAAGATGCAGGCCGGGGCCTGCCACGTGAGGCACTTGGCCAACTGGCCAGGAATCGGCCGAAGGCCTTTGTCGAGCGCTGCTTGCCGTCGGCCCACGGCAGGTTCTCGACCTTCGGCGTGGCGCAACGCGGGCAGGCCCCGCGATGCATGGCGCAGACCAACAGAGTCGGCAGGCCGAGCACCGGCACGAACTGGAAGTGGCGCGTCTCCAGGCGGTCGCAGCCGGATCCCCGGCGGCCGGAGGGGAAGCAAGTCGATTTCCAAGTAGCTGTCGCCGCGCTTGGCGCGGCGCAGGCAGCAGTCGCTACAGACGAAGTCGGCCAGCTTGTGGACGCGATTCAATATGGTGCGCGGTTCCATCTGGCCTGCCGGAAGTTCGTATTTGTAGCCGTGTGGATCCTCTACAGCTTGGTGTGTCTGAATATCAAGAACCGGCGACCAAGGGCACCCCGGGGCGTCAAGGCCGGTGCGGAGAGTTCTATCGCGTCTTCGCCGGCACCGTTGCGACCCGTAGTCCCGCCACGGGCCGCCGTCCGGGAAGCACACGAACTCCCTCAACTTCACCTTGTAATTCCGGCACAGGCACGGACCCCGCGGTGCCAAGGACTGGAACGAACTCCTCCAACGTTCCCGCCGCCCCTAGCCCGCCGCCGCCTGTTCTACGGTCAGCCCTCCGCACCCCTTTCTCGTACAGTAGCGGAATAGTTTGAGAACCGCTTGCTTTACTGCTGGAACAATCTGAAATCCGCCTTCGGATCAGTCAGGAAAACAGCACTCGCGACGACCGGCATGCTGGTAATCGCCGGACGGGATCCGCTCCAAGCCGATCCGGGCTTGAACCACGAGAGGCTTGCAGCCGGGGCGAAGAGATCCGGTAGGGTCGAAGCGGGCTGACGCTGTAATTGGGCTGACCCCCTAGGAGGGCACTGGCAGCGGAGTGCCACGGCAGACCGGCGTGGGTGAGGGTGACTAGGCCGTGCGTGTCGATCACGGTCGGTGAGAACACTCACTGGACTATCACAGATTCGGGACTCATCACTGTAGTTGACGTTGGGCGAGCGTTCGGAGCACTCCTGACCCGGTGATGCGAATTGCCCGGCCGGAGATCGTAACTGCGCGTAAGCGCGTCAAAATCGCCCACCCACCCTCCCTTTCCATGAATGGGAATCGTCGCGCGGGGGTCCTTGCCGACCGCCGCCGGCAGCGGCGGCGCGCGCCGCCGCTGGTTAACCAGCACATGAGGAGAAGTACCATGAATCGCAACCCGAGGCACCCCCTTTGGCTGCTCTGCGCCCTCGTCGCGCTCGCGTTCGGCCTCGCCGGATGCGGCGGCGACGAGCCC
>CBDBEG010000051.1:0-7465 GCA_965204255.1 Rubritalea sp. | reverse complement strand
TTCGGCTGAAGGGATTTCAATTCAGTAGGTGTTAGAATAGCCATGATGCGACTATTCTAACACACTAAGTGATATCTTGGAAATGTTGATGTACTACTATAAGAGTTCTTGATGATGTATCAATAGTCAACTGGATATTTGTAGTATCAGTTGCTCCCTCGTTAACAAAGTGAGTAACATCTTGTAGAAACTTAGCACCAGAACCAGCATTATCAAAGTAATATACACCGATAATTTCTGATCTTTCGTTCTGTACTGTCTCACTAACTCTAGCTCTTAGAGTAGCCCCGCTACCATTTCCTGCTGCAGAATTTGGAGTAATATTTGGTGGGGATAGTGCTCTATATCCTCTACCTCTGTTTGTAAGCTCTGCATTAGTGATAACGCCATTAGCATCAACTGTAAGTGTCCCAGCTGCCTGAACGCCTCCTGTAGGAGGAGCGTCTATGACTAGAGGATGCGTCCCTTGTGTATAACCACTACCACCTGAAGCGACTTCAACAAAGTGATCCAGTCTGCCATTATTTGTTCCAGTCCCAAGAGCGATATTAGTGTTTGCTGCTGCGCCTGTCAGCCGTTGATGCGAAACGACTCCCTTAGAACCTCTAACATGTGCCGCTGGCTCCGACGCGTAAGGTAGCGACGCGCCGGAGTTTATTTGGTTAGCGTTTAGGAGAGCCATCTTCTATTACCTAGTCCTATGCTGTGTAGGAAGGTTGCGGGATTCCGGTGAACTTCAAGAACGCTTGCGGCCTGAATACTGCCAACCCAAGACGCTCGCGCATCTTCAAGGAGATTGTATCACGCGCAAACTGATCGTTCACATACCCGTATTCCATCATCAACCCGCTACGAGTTAGCATGGAGATGTGTTCTGCGAAGTCCCCAGTCCACGCTTCACCCCGATTGATGTTCAGTGTATCCATGATGGATACTCCCCAAAGCATCTTTTCACCTTCTGTTGTAGGTGGCCCGAATAGGTAAACACCTTCGGCTGTCTGCATTGTTCGGATGAAGTGCCAGTCTTCGGGATTCATGATTAGCAGTCTAGGTTGCGCGAATCCGCGTGTTCTAACCGATGTGAAGCCCCAGTGAATCAGGTTAGGCAAGTTTGTGATGTTGGCATTATACGCTTGTTCCTGCGTAGGAGGTCCACCACCTGTCTTCCCATGTTCTCTTTTGGAAGGTGTCCAAGGGTCGTATTGTGGAAGACTAAACACTAGGGAACCACCTGTTCCACCAGAAATTGTAGCAGCAGCTAGTCTTTCAAGCCCTCCAAGAACAGGAAGTTGATCCGGCCCTAGTCCGCTTGAATCAACATTCCCAGCTCCCGTTTGGCCTTTGATCTTGGCTTCATTTGCCAGGTCAGCCACATTTCTGTTACCAGGTGATTGTCCGGGTGCTGTATTATAAGTTTGACCTTGATTTCCACCTGCAGTTCCTGCTTGTTGTCCATAAAGCACATACAAGTCGATCTTGCGTCTTTGTCGTTGAAGCATTCGGGATTCCATGAACTGTCTGAACGCAGGCGCATCAGCAAGTTGCTCTTCGGTAACTTGCGCCATTGTGCCAACCTTGTCAACAGAAGCAAATCTATCACGAACATACATTTCTTCTTCAGGGTACAACCAGCCCTCTCCGATTGTGCGAACATTACCTAGAGGAGATTGGATTTGATCTACTGTTACCAAATCCGGGTTAGAAGGATCGAGCGCAACCAGTTCACCTTTTTTGTTGTACGCTTTCCCAACTGATTTCGGATCGAATTCTTCCTTATACCAGTAACCCGCTTCACTGATGTTGATGTTTGGCAGCAACTCACGAAGCATCGGCTCTTGATAAGACAATGAATGGAATCTGCCAGACGGTGTTACCGTAGGCGTCATATGACCACCATCCGTAGTCATAAGATTGCGAACATCAATATCCGAGAAGTCCAAAGCGGAGTTGTCCCTATTACCAGAGTTGTGCTTCTCCTTGAACGCCTTTACAAAGCGCTCACAGAACTCATCCAACCCCGGATTATCAGACTTCCTACCATCTTCAAGCGCTTCTACCGCTTGTTCAAGGCGATGCTTACCGATCTTGCGCTTTGCGTTCCATTCCGCTTCCAGTTTGTTCCCCTCTTCAAGCAAATCAGACAACTCACCAGAAATCTTCTTTACTTCTACAGCTTTTTGCTTAGGAGTAAGCCCGGAAACATCCTTGCCAAGCAAGGATGTCATCTCGCTAAGATCGCGTGTCCCATCATGATTCTTGAAAGGAGCAACTTCAGCAATAAGCTTCTTAGACTTATCAAACCACTCCTTCCTAATCTCACCTAGACGAGTAGGCATTTCTAGTTGATCTAGTTCGGCCATTAGCCTGTCGCGTTCATTCATATCAGTTCCTCCAAGAGATCGCTGTCTCTTGTCTGTAGAGCAAACTTCTCTACAAAGTCATTATATTCCGGGATGTGTATCCCAGTCAAGTTATCAGGTTCCTCTTCTTTCTCTTCAACCTTATTGCGAGAAAGCGCTTCGTTTCTTATCTCAAGCAACTTCGTATCCTTCATAGCACCTGAAACCACAAGGGATACCTCCAAAAGACGCAGTTTTTCTATAATGCGATACGCACCATCCTTGCGCTCTTCCATTTCTTCGTCAGTGAGCCAACGCTGCTTCATGGATACAAATCCAATACTGAACTCCTGCTTGTTGGCAAACTGAAGATGATCCACCCAGTGTTGCGCAATAGGCAGATTCATATTGAATCTGAACTCGCCAATCACTTCCTCACCCTGCTCTTTGACTTTCATCACGCCAAGAGGCGGATTGTCAGACCAGTTGTGATTGGCTAGGATAGGAACCTCGCTTCGGTTCCCTCTAAAAGCGCCTGCCTCAATTACAGACTTATAGGAGTCAACGACTCCTATCCTTGATACAACGGCTTTGCCGCGACCTTTTGTTTTATCGCCGTCTGCTTCCTTAGCCCACTCAAATGGGATAGAGCGATATTCCGCAGAAGTTTCCGGCACAGATTTTTGTTCCATGCCGGAATACTAAAATCTACATTAGTGTTTTGTCAAGTCATTAGAATTCCAACCAGAGAATCTTCTCGATCTTCTCTTCAAGCCAGTATTCATCTTTCTTCGCCATTGTACCACCATCCGAGAAACATAGCCAGCAACATCGGCGAGCAGCAATAGATTAGCACAATCCAATCAAGAAGCGTCATTTCGCCTCAGTTGCTTTGTTAGATTCTCTTGCCTGATTTCGTCCAGCAGTTTAGCGTGCTCCGCTTTCAGCCGATTTATTTCATCTTCCAGTTGAAGGATATCCACAAGAACATCGCTCTCGCGGAACTCCAACTCTTCTAGACGCGTGTATTTGTTAGGCATTAGTCTTTTCCTTGTCTGTCAAGTATTTGTTTACAAAATCACTCACAAGCGCATCAATGTCGTATCCGCTAGTTTGATAGATTACACCTTCGTTGATGTTTTCCAATCTTAGTCTATACATTATTAGAAAAACTCATTCCTTTACGGGCAAGCATTGCTTTGTGTCTTTCCCACTCGTCAGCATCAAGCAGTCTATTCAGACAATACTGACAAACCTTATCTTCCTTGTTGTGGAAGTAATGCGGCATATCACATTCAACACAGTCGCGGAATTCTGCCATGATTAGTCTCCGCCTTCGGTGTGCCAAAAGCAATCCGCATCGGCGGCAGCCTGCCATTCACCGTCGCTTATCTCGCTGAGTGTGCGCTCATAAGACTCTTTCTCGACAGCAGACGCAGCATCTTCCCACGCTTGCTTATCCGTAACATCCGCCCACGGAAACTGCGAGTAAATCTTACCGTCGCGTGAACGGCACCACGCTTCGTAAGCAACTTGCCCAAGTGTCTTACACCTCATGACTCAACATCTCTCTGCGTCTGTTCTCGTATTCCGTAATCACTTCATAAGTTGCGAAGCGCCATTTATCTTGCTCTTTTTCAGTAAGACTGTCCCATCTGCCACGGATGCCAACTTCTATGCTTCTAGCATAAACATTTTCATATGCTACTTCTGCCAGTGATTTCTTCATCATCTCACCATCATACACCACAAAATATTGCTTCCGCAACTAGTTGCTGCCACCTCCCGATCCGATAGCACCCCCCTCATTCTGCGGCTGTTGGACTTCCGGTATCTTGTCATGATCCGCACCCTCCATCTTATCCAAACCTTCCTGCTCTCTCGCCTCGTTTTGCGTGATCCAAGCGCCACGGCCAACCGCCAAAGACAACCTTCTCGCTCTTTCCATAGGGTCCTCTTGAAGCGCTGCAACTGCAGAACTCTCGAATATCAACTCCAACTTGTCTTGATCCAGTCCGAACTCCGGGAACAACTGACGCATACACTGCCTTCTAATAGCAGTCAGCGGCGGCACAACTCCGCTACGCCATGAAAGCCTAACCGATGCCACCATAGTAGTTCCCATTCCAACCTGCTCCATCCCCGTACCAAATCCAACAACCGCTGGCTGAATGCGGAACGCGCTGCACACTCTTTCCTCGCAGATATTGCGCAGATCGCGCATATCCGCGCCCTGAAACACATCGGCTTTTATGAGTTCATGTTTTAGCGGGACGGAGGGTACGAATGTTTTTCCACGCTTCCCGCGCCCGAACATCTCGGAGAACTTGGCTGCTGCTTGATCGGATTCCTTTTTGCTCACTTGGCTTTCGGGGATAAGGATGTTTCCTGCGTATCCAAGATTATCTAGTACTTCCAAAGAGTAACCGGCGGATTTGGCGTCAAGTTCTACTTCTCGCAAAATGGCATCTACTGGTGATCTCCCGCGATATGTGTCGTGTACATCCACTCCGTTGCGGAAATGGAGCATATCTTGTGTGTGGATACTCTCTCTACCGTAAGACCAGCCCAATCTTGGGGTTAGGACTTTTCCTCTTGTATCATCCGGCGGAGTGAATTCTACTGGCAGCACTTTCCACGGTTCCATGAAAAGCATTTCGCTCGGCATTCCAAGCATACCGTTACGGATAAGGTGCCAATAAGCGTTACCCCACATGAGATAGCAAAACATCGAAGTTGATGTGAATATGCTTGGATGCCCGCCAACAGACAGGAATTCAAGCAACTCTTCACCTTCTGGTGAATCTTCTCTTGTATCTCTGTCAATAACACGGACTTCGGCTTCAGAAGCCATTGCTACAATCCAAGATATAACATTCATCAACACTCCCTCGAACATAAGTGCGGGAGAGCCGTTAGCAGCTTGGGCAGCCCAAATCGGATATTCGTTTTCGCCGTCGAATATCGTACTACGCTTATGTGCTATACTTGTAAATGTAGAGCGCTTTTCTGGCTCTCGCGTAGCAGATGTTTCCACATCTCGCCTGCGAAACATTTTATTTAGGAATTTGAACATTTGGAATAGTGTAACTCATTATGGCAAGCAGACGCAAGAAACTCCCAAGCGGACTGGCCGAGAGCATAAGAACGCATCAAGAGACCACCGGCAAGCCGAAAGAGCTTGTAGTGGCCAAAGAAGCCAATATTCTAAGGCGTAAGCGGATAGACACCGTATCCGACGGTGAAATAGAAGCGGCGCTAGAAATCTGTAATGGCAATATATCGCAAACCGCTTCTACGCTGGAAGTGAACCGCGGCGCACTTTCCAAGCGGATACGCGAATCCGGCCAACTTCGTGAGTTCCGCTCACAAATCTATCAACGGATGATAGATGAGGCCGAAGATACAATCTTCAAGAAAATCAACGAAGAAGGCCAAATCGGGCTGCGAGCTGCCACATTCATCCTAGAACGCATCGGCGGCGACCGTGGGTGGCGCGAGAAGAAAGAAGTCGCCGTTTCCGAACAAGACCTTACAATCATACAAGGCGCAGTACAATCGACAATTTCAAGATTCGTCCGCGTAGAAGACCAAGTAGAAGCGAAAAAGCACTTCATGGAACAAATCAAAGACGGAATCCAAGCAAGACGCGTAGAAGCGCCCGACAACCGGGGCGAAGCAGTCATCGTATCGTAAAATGAGCCAGTTCCTAGACGCACTAGTCGAAAAAACCGCATCCGAGGATTTCGATCCCGAAACCGTGTGGACGCCGCAACCCACACAGCGGCAAGTCATCGACTCACAAGCAAAGATCGTACTCTTCGGCGGCGCTGCCGGTGGTGGGAAATCCGACCTAATGGCCGGGATGCCGCTGTATTACCCCGAAGCACACGGAATCCTGTTCCGAAGAAACTATACCGACCTGCAATCTATGGCGGAAAGGTTGAAAGAACTACTAGAGCCACACGGCGGCAAAGTTACTACCAAAAAAGCCGTATACCCAAATAAGGCAAGAATGCTACTAGGTCAGTTCGAATCTATGGCCGATGTCCGAAAATGGCGCGGACAAGCAAACGAACTCGTGTTCTTCGACGAACTAACCGAACTGAATGAGCAAGCATTCCGCCTACTACAAGCATGGGCTCGCTCCGCCCGCAATATGCGAGTGAGAATCATAGCCGGGAGCAACCCACCCATGCTAAACCCACAAACCGGAGAAGTCGCTGGCGTGTGGGTTCAAGAATACTTCGGGCCCTGGCTCGACGAAGAATGGCCTAACCCCGCAAAACCCGGAGAAATCCGCTGGTTCGTTCGTGGTGTGGACAAATACACCGGACAAGAGAGAGATATCGAAGTCCCGTCCAAAGACAAAATCCTGCGCGGAGACCTGCGATTCAAAGACAGACCAAACGATTTCGTCTATCCAGAGTCCAGAACCTTCATCCCAAGCAAAATCAAAGACAATGTCCACCTGGGAATAGAGTACGAGCAAGCACTCGACGCTATGCCGATGGAAATGCGAATCGCGCTACGCGACGGAGTTTGGGACGCTAGCACCATAGTCGAAGACCCTTACGCCGTAGTCCCCTACTCTTGGCTGAAAGATAGCCACAAAAGATGGAAAAAGCGCGTAGTCGCCGAGGGGAACCCGCCTCGCGGCGCTTGCCTAACCTCCGTAGGCGTAGACCCCGCCCGCGGCGGGCAGGACGCAACCGTCATAGTAAAACACTACAAACTGGAAGACGGAACCGTCTGGATCGCTACACCACAAAAACACGCAGGAAAACTGACACCAAACGGAGATACCGCAGCAAACCTGATAATTTCGTCAATTCTGCAGGAAAAAGGCAATGTGGCCGAAGACCTGGAAATTCGGGTAGACGCTGTAGGTATAGGCTCATCCGTGGTGGACGCGCTAGAAAACCGGCAAATGTTCGAAATCGTAGCCCTGAACGGCTCCCGCAAGTCAACCAAGCGCCCACTAGGCGCAGCCGCACACATAGTAGAAATGGTAAACCAGAGATCCGAATGGTACTGGAACATCCGCGAAGCACTAGACCCGCAACTAGACGGCACAGCCGAACTCCCTCCTGAAAGAGAACTCACAGCCGAAATCCGCGCAACAA
>CBDBEG010000050.1:0-10695 GCA_965204255.1 Rubritalea sp. | reverse complement strand
AAGCCTCATCAAAGAAACAAACTGGCAACTAGCTGCAAAACAGAAGAAAATATTTATTGTGCAACAACTAGCAGAATCCATTGACCCCATCGCCAAGCCTATGGCCTGTAAACCAAGGCTGGGTCAACAGAAAACTGTGTGTTTCTAAGAGCACCACCCTACCAGAATTGTATAAGAAAGGTTGAGAAATCATCTATACTAAGTCCCGATGAGAGGAGTGAAAACTCCACGAAGCAGCCTGTAGACAAATATAGAAAGATTAGCTTCTGTAATCTGTGTGTATAAAGCTCACCATTGAGCACTCTACCACATGTGATTCCAGAATACATTTGAACTAGAAGCACTCGGAGAGTGCAGACCTCCTTGGCCTAGGCAGATCATTACTCCCATATTTCCCAATGTGATAATGTTCACCCTTGGTGGTGAAAGGCTAAGCCCAATGGTTTTGGATCATTACCTGCACCACAATTTGGGTATGCTACCACTATTATGGTGGGTTTTGTTTTACTCATTTACTCATCTTACAATACCCAGATCACCACCAAAGTTTAATCAGTTCTTCATTGTACTACTCGGGACCCCTCAAAAAAATTTCATCCTAATCCATTCATAACTTTTTGAGTCATGTTGTTCAGACAAACAGACAAACCAACGCTACCAAAAACCTAACCTCCTTTGCCAAGGAGGTAATTACACACACACACACACACACACACACACACACACACACACACACACACACACACACACACACACACACACACACACACACACACACACACACACCATCACACACACACACACACACCATCACAACACACACACACACACACTCACACACACACACACACACACACACACACACACACACATGTGAGCGCATGCGCGCACAAAGATTCTAGAAGTTAATTTATTTGCATTTGCTTACAGAAGATTTCTCTTGACTATATATATATATATTACATTATATTTCTGAGCAATTGTAAAGGTTGGCTAGGCTGAAGGAGCATTTCGGGTAAGAGTAGAGAGGAGAGATGGTGAAGAAGGTGATTTAGATGGAATGTCTTTTCATGCAGACACTCTTAATAGCACTCTAACGCATAGATAAGATATTTCTTTCACTAATGTGATTTGCAAAACTGTTGGAATTACAAGCAGAAAGTGATGAATATGAGTTCCTGATGCATATTAGATAAAACTTGGATACACGTTTTCTGCCATGTGTGAATTTGTTGACTGAATGTGAAATTACTGAAGGGTTAAATGCTGGGTTTTAGTGGTTCAACTTGTCATATGGAATCGAGTGCAGCTTTGGTGATAATAGCACACCAGTGGTGCACTCTTGTGTTTTTATCACCATAAAATCCGTATGAGGTTCCATACAAATGGTAAACCATTGGACCGAAGCTTTTAACTCTTTTCTACCCCGTCAATTTATTTTCGCTAGATAGTGAGGGCTAGTTTACTGTTTCTAACATGCCGCCGGTTCATCATGCCCTCTCATTGGTTACAAGTAGAAAGCTGCCGAGCAGGCTTTAAATTTAAATCTGTTTCTAACATGATGTTGCAGGCACCCTGCGTGGCCTCTGAGAAAGTGACAAGTTACTGATGATAAGTTTGTAGTCCCACAGGTGTTATCAATTTAAAATCGTTACTTAAGGTTTAGTTAATTACTTAGAGGTCAGTTTAGTTATTTAAAGGATTATCTTTGCCTTGTATCAGCTTAAAGGATTATCTTTTCCCTGGGGATTAGCTCGGGGCTCGGACGCTTGCGTTAATTGGCCTGGACCGAGCTCCCTTGGGTCGACGTCAGACCTAGGGAGCCAATGGGAAGGCGGCACTTGCCGAGCATCACGTGAGCTCAGGGCGCTATATAAGCGGCGACGCGGGGGCACTTCTTCCTTCTTTGCTGGTGCGAGCAAGTAAGCAAGTCGAAAAGCGTAAAAAAGAGAAAGAAAAGCGTCTAGCGAAGAGTTCGAAAGTTTGAGTTGCGCAAGAACGTGCCCCCGCTGCTACCCACAGGAACCACCATCGTACGAGCACATAGCGCCCTGAGGAACGCGAAGGCCACGGCAAGTGACAAGCCCCCAGAACGTAAGTATCCGAGCTCAGATAAATTTTCCCCAGGGGAAAGACTTTTTGTGTAGTTTGTAGTAAAATTTAGGACCTCGGGAGTTGTGGTCTCCCGGGGACTGCGCCGTTTTTGTTCCCTAGAAGGGGTGAGCCGCCCCGAGAGGGTCTAGGTAGTTTAGTTTTGCGTAATGTTAAAATGTATGGTGTTGTTCCTTTTGCAAGTTGCTAGGATCTATTAGCGCCAGTTGCGAGGGACGAAAAAATTATATTGTAGAAATTGTTTTAGCAGGGCTCGGGGCTCCTCTACCAGCTCACGGGCGAGGCGTGGCCTTGTTCCCGGGTTCGGGAGGGGGTTCCCCGAGCCCAAGTAGTCCCTGGTGTTGACTTATGCTAAATTGGGAAATGTTTCTTGGCTGTGTTTTAATTTGAGTTATTGCGTCAACTGTAAAATTATTGTAAAGTTTATTTGTACTTGATAAGCAAGGAGGTTCAGGTACCCCACTAGTGCCAGGTCTAGGGGCGAGTTGAGCCCTTGACCAGGGAGAGGTACCCGATCCACTGTGTAGAGTTTGTTTGTAAGGCTCGGGGCGCCGTGACGGCCCATGGACTGGACATGGCTCCACTCTGGTGGCCGGACAGGATTTTTCCCCGGCCCAAAGGGTTTTTAAAGTTGCGTAATTTTGTAAATTGTAATTTAGCTGTTGCGTAAGATAGTTTAAGGGAGCTCGGGGTGTCCCGGAGCGAGCAGAGGGGGACGCTCCCGAGCTCATGAGTTAGTCCGTAGGGTATTGCGTAAGATAGTTTAAGGGAGCTCGGGGTGTCCCAGAGCGAGCAGAGGGGGACGCTCCCGAGCTCATGAGTTAGTCCGTAGGGTGTTGCGTAAGATAGTTTGAGGGAGCTCGGGGTGTCCCGGAGCGAGCAAGAGGGGGACGCTCCCGAGCTCATGAGTTAGTCCGTAGGGTTTGTTAGAATTAAGTAAATGTATTTCCCTTTTTGTTATGCGTGAAACACCTGTGAGGACAACCCTGCATCGTTTGTTGCAGGTTTTAACGAGCATCAATAAAAGTTGGACAAAGAAAACAGTTTGTTGGTACTCTGTATACGAAGTTGCTTGCGGTGACCATTAACACAGTTAAAACGTTGGGCATTAGAGCAATGAGTGACAGAGGTAGCAATTCTGGGTTCCGGACCCTAGTCGAGGACAAGGATGTAGCGCCAGGAGATTCGGTCAGCCAGGCCGGGTCATCAATGTCGAGAGCCAGCGAGAAAGCGAGGAGAGCGGCGGCAGAGGTGCGAGCGCGGACCGCGCGTCGATGTGCTGCTAAAGAGTTAGAAATAGCAGCCCTGAGAGAGGAAATCGTTTTAATAGAAACAGAAGGAGCGCAGGAGGCCTTGGAAGTGGCAGGCGAAGTATTTACTGAGGAATTGCGTAAGACTGGCCCCCTCAGCCGTAGGGCGGTTTCCGAGCCCAGGGGGGTCGGGTCATGGATACAGGAGGATCGAGCAAGAAGAGCGCGAAAATCAAATGCGAAAACCTCCTGCGTGGGTAGGAGTGGAAACATCGAAAATAGCGTAGTACAGAGTAGTAGCCATCGGTCCATCATACCGAAGAGACTCTTTAGGGAGGAGGAGGACGAGTCCCAGGCCACAGGTGCTAACGGGACCGGCGAAGCGCTCCCGGGAGGATCTCTAGAACTTCCTCGAGTGACTAAAGACACAGAGGGAGGAAGGAGGAGCAGAATCGAGGCATGGGTCTCTGAAGCAGCGACTGCGGAGGCGGATCGGAAGGACAGCGAAGAGTCAAGAGTGATATACCGAGACCAAGACATTAGAGTAAAGGTGCCCAGGCAAGCGAGTAGTCAGGTCTATGCGACATTACAGCGAAGGAGCGTAGAGAGCGAGGATTTACGTCCAAGAAAACGACCGAGCGAGACGTTTGAAATGAGCCAGAGAGAACAGGGAAGTCAGAATTTACGAAGATATCGAGCATCAAGAATTGCGTCCACTCAAAGGGAAACAGTGTATAGCGACTGGGAAGAGATGAGTTCCGTTTATCGATCAGTGAGAGATTCGAACTTGGGACTTCAGGACGAAGTGAGTCCGACAGAATATGCGGAGTTCCCGCCAATCAGTCAGCGAGAAAGAAGTGAGCGACGAAGCTACCACCCTCGCCTCATGAGCGAGAACGAGACCCCTAGAAGGATTCGACCCTCGAGACAGGCAAGAGAGACATCATGGACCCACGCCGATTCCCCCCAAGTGTTGGTAACAAGTCCGGGGCCCCTTCGCATCATTAAACGCGAGCCCCTTTCAAGAGCTTCGGGGTCGGACAGTGGCAGAGATGAGGAACTCTTGAGGCGACCGAGCACTCGAGACACAGGCGCTGAGACGTCAACGCGCTCCTCTAGACAGCGACCACGAAGCCCGCAGTATGAGAATCCGAGGAACAAGGGACCTGTGAGAGAGGCCACTCAAGCGAGAGTTACCGCAGGAAACACCGTTAATGGCCTGGAAGCCCTGATAGGAGTGCTCCAGGCGCCCAAGGTGGATCTCCCCACGTTCAAAGGGGATCCAATGCAGTATCATATGTTTATGAGGGCATTTGATGACAACGTGGAGAGAGTGATCAGCGACCCCAGCTCCAAGTTGGCTCGCCTCGTACAGTCATGCGCTGGGGAGGCAGCCCGGGTGATCCAAGGCTGCACCTTGATGCACCCGGAGAGAGGTTATGTTAGAGCGCGGCAATTGCTCAAAGACAGGTTTGGGGATGAGTTTGTGATCGCCGAGCTGTGGGGTCAGCGTCTGATGAACACAAGTAATAGGATGTCGTTAAGAGAATTCGCGGACGAGTTGCGAGCGGGATATGAGTCTTTGAGTGCGCTTGACGCACTGAATGAGCTGCAGACCCAGAGTAACTTATCAGAAATCGTCAAGAAGTTGCCCGGGTATCTGCAGAACAGGTGGAGAGACGTAGTGAGACGACTGAAGGTGCAAGAATATCGACGGCCGGATATGCGAGACGTTGTAGAGTACGTGGAGGAAGCAGCAGCAGTGGCTTCAGATCCGGTCTACGGCAACCAGAAGTCAGAGAAGAACCCAGCGTCTGCGAGAGTTGCGTACGTTACCAGCAACAGTTTATCGTGCTTAGTATGCGAAAAAGAAGGACATGAGGTCCTGAACTGCGAGAAATTCGTCACATTAAAACCAGAGGATCGGCTGCAGACGGCCATCCGCTTGAGGTTGTGTTTTGTTTGTCTGAAGGGAGGACACATCACACGGGATTGTACCTCCAAGATGAGATGTAAAGCGGAGGATTGTGGCCGCATGCACGCCACAGTATTGCATGCGGCCAATTGGTCAAGATTACGAGAGCAAGGACGTAAGAGGAGGGAGCGAGCAGCTAGCGATACCAGTAGAGAGAGGCCGGCCGAGGAGCCCGCGGCCACCGGAAGCGTGTACCATACTCAAGGGAGAGAAGACTCCGCAGGAGACGCGGTTTTAGCGCAGGAATCAAAGGTGGCACTACCAATAGTGCCAGTGCGAGTTTACAGTCCAGAGAGCAAGCGTAGCCATTTAACTTACGCTCTTCTGGACACTGGATCAAATGTGACGTTATGTCACGAGCAATTGTTACGAGCACTTGGAATACGAGGACGCCCAGAAACTATGAGCTTAACCACCCTGGATAAGAAACAAAATAGGACACCGACCAGGGTGGTTAGTTTGGATGTGGAAAGTTCAGACGGAGAAGGAAGGGTGCACTTAGGACAGGTGTACGCGCGAGACAGTTTACCGATCGACCCGCGCAATAGAGTCACGATGAGCGAGGCAGCCAGATGGTCGCACCTGAAAGGACTACCACTCCATCACGCGCACATCGATGAAGTAATGCTCCTGATAGGACAGGATTACCCGGACGCCCTGGTCCCGCTTGCCACCGTGCCCGGAGGAAAAGGCGAACCATACGCCGTTAGGACACGTTTAGGATGGACGGTGAACGGACCCATGGACACTGGCAAGATGCGAGGAGAACAACAAGTCTTCTTTGCCCAGGGCGAGCGATATGAACAGCTTAATCAACAAGTAGAGAGGTTCCGGAAGCTCGAGTCCAGTGGGATATACGACGACAGCAAGGCTATGTCAGTACAAGACGAAATGGTAACCGCAAGATGGGAAAGGACTGCTACGTATGATGATGGGCATTATACGCTTCCGATCCCTTTCCGACATGAAGACCCGCAATTACCAGATAGCAAACAGATGGCCGAACTTAGATTGAGATCGTTGCGAAAGAAATTAGAAAGGAACCCCGAGTTGAGCGAAGAGTACACAGAAGAAATGGAGGATTTGTTAAGTAAAGGATATGCCATCGAAGTCCCACAAAGTGAGGTGGGACGCCAGGATGGGAAGGTCTGGTACCTTCCCCATCACCCCGTAGTAAACCCTAACAAGGAGAAACCGAGAACAGTATTCGACTGTGCAGCGCAGCATCGTAGAGTATCACTCAACTCCGGAGTATTACAAGGACCGGACCTGACGAACAAGTTAGTTGGAGTATTGACAAGGTTTCGACTGCACCAAGTTGCCCTGATGGCGGACGTAGAAGCAATGTTCCATCAGGTGCGAGTAAAAATAGACGATCAGGACGCCCTCCGATTTCTGTGGTGGCCACAAGGAAACACGAACGAACCCCCTCGAGCATACCGAATGACCGTACATCTTTTCGGGGGGACGTGGTCGCCGAGTTGTTGCACTTATGCAATGCATCGGACTGTGCAGGATCACGAGCACCAGTTCTCGGAGTTGGCTTGCGAAACAGTGAGGAGAAATATTTATGTGGACGACTGTCTCAAATCGGTCAACAGCGTAGAGGAGGCAGTGGCACTGGCCAGCGAATTGAAGGAACTACTCGCACGAGGAGGTTTAAATTTAACAAAGTGGACAAGCAATTATGCGGCTGTCCTGGAAGAAATACCACTGAGCGATAGGTCAAAGAAGATTAAAGAGAGAGACATGGACGCGCCCCTGGAGGAGAGAGCCTTGGGCGTGTACTGGAGTATGGAAGAGGACTACTTGGGATTCAAAACCCGAGTCATGAATAAGCCTCTCACTAAAAGAGGCATTTTAAGTATGCTTAGTTCGATCTGCGACCCGTTGGGGATGGCTAGCCCGTTTATCCTAGGAGCGCGACGGACAGTTCAGGATTTATGTCAAGGCGAGCTAGGATGGGACGAGAAGGTGGGACCGAGTTACGAGCAACAGTGGAGACAGGAGGATTGGCCCAAATCAGAAGTGGCATCGACCTTGAGTCACGAGGACCCAGAAGTAAAAGGCCAGGAAGCCGTCGCCTTCGCCATCCAGACGCAGCCGGAAAGCGAGCTCGTAGAGAAACTTATTGCGAGCTACTCACACTGGATAAGGCTAGTACGCACTGTAGCGTGCTTTAAATCATTAGCAAGACAGGACAAGAGCAGCGAGTCAGAGTCACGGGTGGGAGCCCCACAGTTACAGCAAGCGGAGGACAGTTTAATTATTCACGTGCAGGAACAATATTATTCCGAAGAGTTGATCGCATTGCGAGCAGGAAGAGGAGTCTCGCCCAGTAGTCCACTGTACAAGTTTGGACCTTCTCTAGTTAAAGGAATTATTGTAGCTGCTGGGCGGCTAAAGAATGCGTCACTTCCCAGCGAAGCGAAAGAGCCCCCTATTATACCGCATGAGCACCCGATAGCGGAGAAAATCGTGAGATTCACACATGAAAAGACAGCGCACTCAGGAAGGGAATATGTAGTTGCCGAGATCCGGCGTAAGTACTGGATAACAGGTGTGAGAGGCCTGGTTAAGCGAGTTTTAAGGAAGTGTATGACATGTAGAAGACAAGACGCTCGACCTTGCGAGCAGCAGATGGGCGATTTGCCCCCGGACAGAGTAACGTCAGGAGGACCAGCGTTCATGAGCGTAGGAGTCGATTATTTCGGCCCCATTGCCGTCAAAAGGGGCCGGGGACGAGAGAAAAGATATGGCTGCCTATTTACCTGCTTGAGCTCGAGAGCAGTACATATCGAGGTAGTTGAGTCATTAGACACCGACTCATTTATTAATTGCCTGCAGCGGTTTATAGCCAGGCGAGGATTACCGGAGCTCATTCGCTCCGACAACGGCAGGAATTTCGTGGGAGCAGAGCGAGAGTTACGCGAGGGATTGCAAGCGTGGAAACAGGAAAAGATCGAGGGAGACTTGAGTGAGAAGGGAGTGCGATGGATATTCAACACTCCTACCGCCTCGCACATGGGAGGAGTCTGGGAGAGACAGATCCGGTCAGTTAGACGGATCTTGTCGAGACTCGTACAGGAGCAAGTCATGTCGTCAGAAGTACTGACGACATTGTTGGTTACAGCGGAAGGGATTTTGAACAATAGGCCTTTGACAGCAGCATCGAGCGACCCGAGTGATTTGGAACCTTTGACGCCAAATCATCTATTGATTCATCGACCCGCGCGTGCCCCGCCAGGATTATATGCGAACGGGGACTCGCGGCAGGAGAAAAGATGGCGACAAGTCTTGCATCTGGCTGACGTATTCTGGCAAAGATGGACACGAGAATACTTGCCACTTCTTAGGCAACGCACCAAGTGGCAACAACCGCATCGGAACGTTAGTCGAGGAGATTTAGTATTGGTTACCGATAAACAGTTGCCCAGAAATGAGTGGTCAACCGGTCGAGTGATAAACGTCATCGAAGGACAGGATGGGTTGGTTAGGACGGCCGAGGTAAGGACGCACGCAGGGACCTTCTTAAGGCCCGTGGTGAAGTTGTGCGTCCTCGAGGAGAATGCCTTTGGTCAGCAGCAGAACGTCGACGAGATCGCTCCCCTGAAGAAGAGGCGGCGACGGGCCGATTAAGGAAGCGATATGCTGACCAGGTAGGTCACGTAGGGTGCCAGCAACGAGTGAGATAGATGGTAAAATAAGTAGCTCATTTTAAGGGGCCGGGATGTTGCAGGCACCCTGCGTGGCCTCTGAGAAAGTGACAAGTTACTGATGATAAGTTTGTAGTCCCACAGGTGTTATCAATTTAAAATCGTTACTTAAGGTTTAGTTAATTACTTAGAGGTCAGTTTAGTTATTTAAAGGATTATCTTTGCCTTGTATCAGCTTAAAGGATTATCTTTTCCCTGGGGATTAGCTCGGGGCTCGGACGCTTGCGTTAATTGGCCTGGACCGAGCTCCCTTGGGTCGACGTCAGACCTAGGGAGCCAATGGGAAGGCGGCACTTGCCGAGCATCACGTGAGCTCAGGGCGCTATATAAGCGGCGACGCGGGGGCACTTCTTCCTTCTTTGCTGGTGCGAGCAAGTAAGCAAGTCGAAAAGCGTAAAAAAGAGAAAGAAAAGCGTCTAGCGAAGAGTTCGAAAGTTTGAGTTGCGCAAGAACGTGCCCCCGCTGCTACCCACAGGAACCACCATCGTACGAGCACATAGCGCCCTGAGGAACGCGAAGGCCACGGCAAGTGACAAGCCCCCAGAACGTAAGTATCCGAGCTCAGATAAATTTTCCCCAGGGGAAAGACTTTTTGTGTAGTTTGTAGTAAAATTTAGGACCTCGGGAGTTGTGGTCTCCCGGGGACTGCGCCGTTTTTGTTCCCTAGAAGGGGTGAGCCGCCCCGAGAGGGTCTAGGTAGTTTAGTTTTGCGTAATGTTAAAATGTATGGTGTTGTTCCTTTTGCAAGTTGCTAGGATCTATTAGCGCCAGTTGCGAGGGACGAAAAAATTATATTGTAGAAATTGTTTTAGCAGGGCTCGGGGCTCCTCTACCAGCTCACGGGCGAGGCGTGGCCTTGTTCCCGGGTTCGGGAGGGGGTTCCCCGAGCCCAAGTAGTCCCTGGTGTTGACTTATGCTAAATTGGGAAATGTTTCTTGGCTGTGTTTTATTTTGAGTTATTGCGTCAACTGTAAAATTATTGTAAAGTTTATTTGTACTTGATAAGCAAGGAGGTTCAGGTACCCCACTAGTGCCAGGTCTAGGGGCGAGTTGAGCCCTTGACCAGGGAGAGGTACCCGATCCACTGTGTAGAGTTTGTTTGTAAGGCTCGGGGCGCCGTGACGGCCCATGGACTGGACATGGCTCCACTCTGGTGGCCGGACAGGATTTTTCCCCGGCCCAAAGGGTTTTTAAAGTTGCGTAATTTTGTAAATTGTAATTTAGCTGTTGCGTAAGATAGTTTAAGGGAGCTCGGGGTGTCCCGGAGCGAGCAGAGGGGGACGCTCCCGAGCTCATGAGTTAGTCCGTAGGGTATTGCGTAAGATAGTTTAAGGGAGCTCGGGGTGTCCCAGAGCGAGCAGAGGGGGACGCTCCCGAGCTCATGAGTTAGTCCGTAGGGTGTTGCGTAAGATAGTTTGAGGGAGCTCGGGGTGTCCCGGAGCGAGCAAGAGGGGGACGCTCCCGAGCTCATGAGTTAGTCCGTAGGGTTTGTTAGAATTAAGTAAATGTATTTCCCTTTTTGTTATGCGTGAAACACCTGTGAGGACAACCCTGCATCGTTTGTTGCAGGTTTTAACGAGCATCAATAAAAGTTGGACAAAGAAAACAGTTTGTTGGTACTCTGTATACGAAGTTGCTTGCG
>CBDBEG010000049.1:0-12935 GCA_965204255.1 Rubritalea sp. | reverse complement strand
CGAAACGGACTGCGCTGGACATGTCTGTTGTATCTGGTGGAACAGGACTCTGTGGGGGCGTATTGTTATGATCTGGGTGTGTATCTTGAGTGATCAAATTACGGCCCTGTGCTCTAAGTCTAAGATCATCTATCAAAGGAGTTTGAGCACTATGAAAGGGATTTGTACTTGTGGGTATTGCTAAAGAGGGTCTTTGAAGACTGCCTAATGTACCTTGCCCTATATTCTGGGGTTGTGAGGTAACTATTGGTGGCTGATTCAATGCTGATGCGATTGCTAAGTCTGTTAATTGTTGGGTCTGACTGGGGGTGGTTGGACCTGGGTTTACAGTGATCTGTGGTCCCGAATGCAGTTGACTTTCAAGAGGACCATTGAGGGTATACAGTGGTGGCCTAACATGCCCTTCGTTACGGTCACTGAACTCAAGTTTTGATCTAACCCTGCTCTGTGAGTCCCTACTTAAGTATTGGTTTAAATTTGGATCTTCACTACCATACTTAAATGCATGCAGTCGACTAGCAAAGGGTAAGCTACGTCACAATTGGGCAAATTCGATCGCCGGATCACCGTGCGGTGATCCGGGGCTCGAATCCTGCAAAAATCCGGCGGCCATCCGCCGATTTGGCACCCATCCTGGACTCATCCGGCGGTGATCCGGCAAATTTAACTCGCAGTTAAAATTTGCCGGATCACCGCCGGATGCCTCCCCACTTTTCCTCATCCGGCGGCGCCCCGTGGGACACCGTCCGATCATCGAGCGGCGATCGGGGGGCCACCGTCCGAAATGTAGCGGAAAAAATCCGCAGGTCATCGAACGGAGATCCGGCAATCGCCGTGCGATGACCGCACGATGTCATCGGGGCCATCGAACGGAGATCCGCCGATGCCTATAAAGGGCCCACGCCTGGCGGCCATCGGGCGATTCCCGCGCGGTCATCCGTGAGGCGCCGTCGGATGATCGAGCGATTGCAACGGATGATCGCGCGGGGATCCGCCGATTTACACTCTGGATCCCTCACAGCATATAAATCCAGGACTCTGGTGGAGGAGCTCACAAGACTCACAGACCCCAAGGTGGCAACACAGTACGTAGTTCGGAATATTCATATTTTTCCCATAAAATATGCCCCCAGGAAAGAAGCAAAAGCCCAAGAGCGGGAAAACACGTGAAACAAGGAGAGAAGAGCCAGCGACGGCCAGGGCTGGTGTAGCTGATGAACCGTCTACAAGTCAAGAACGTGCAGACAGTGCCGATGAAGACACCGGACGCCCTGAACTCTCAAAGCCGTTCACAAACGAGCAGGACAAACAGATCGCTGCGTTCTTCGGCCACCACCCGTGCTTCTATGATATGTCCCACCCGGACTACAAAAACAAGAAGAAGAGAAGTGGCTTGATCCTGCAGTTCGCCCAGTCCATGTTCACGAGTGGTAAGTGTGTTCTTTCATTCATTTTTAATGTTGAACCTATAGTATTTTTGTAGGTGATTTCTGTAATGAGAATGCTGGATTGCGAAATAGTAATTAAGTAATGATTTCGTTGACATTCATTTCCACTGCTTTAACGTGCGCAATTCAAAGTTCTTCATTGTTGTTGCTTCATTGTTCACTTGGTCTTGCACGAGCGACCTGTGTGCCCTTTTTTTTTCTATGAATTTTGCTATGTATGCACAAAAGCAACACCTTCAGTGTCACCCCCCCCCCCCCCCCCCCCAAATAGCCCTTGGTATTTGTTTAGTTCATGTCCTTAAATACTGTTCTTACTATGTTTCAGAACATGAGGCCTGGGCGGACAAAATTTTCAAGAGGTTCGTCAACTTGAGGACGGACTACCAGAAGCTGCAACACCAGAGGGACCCCTCGCAGCCATTAACAGCTTGCCAACAATGGAAGCTTACAGACCTCTCCTATCTCAAAACGTTTTACAAGCAGGGGCACAAAGCATCTCGAAGGGGAACATCCAGGACGTCCACTGAACATTCCTCGGACGAGGAGGCCGATGATCGTGGCCACGAGAGCAGCTCGAGCTCGAGGAGAGAGACGCCTACCAAAATTCCTGTTCCCCACGTTCCCACGCCCACAAGAAGATGTAAGAAAAGAAGAGATGAAAGAACAGATAGTGAGAAAGATGAAACAGCCTCCAAGTTGAACGAGATCGTGGGCGTAATGAAAGATTCTGCACACCACCTTGTGGCACGCTCACAAACTCTAGCACATGACTCTCTTCATCAGGAGAGGGTCAGCTTCTTCCAGTGGATGTTGGAATTCACAAGCAGAATGCCACGACACAACTGGCGTGATTTCCAGAAGCAAGCCTTCAGCTTGGCATTCGCTTACACCCCATCAGACTCTCCCCAGGGCCCCCAAGCTCGACCACGGATATCGCAGGAGGCTTCCACCTCTTCATCGCAGGCTGATCACGCTCAACCTCACGGACAACAGTACCCTATGCACCCTCCCGCAAGACCAGCGCCTCCCACTGGTGGTGGATTCCTGGAGTTGCTGCAGTCCCAGCCTACTGAAATGGTGAGCCACTTTCTTATATGGTCATTTTTATGTAAGCAAAGTGTCAGTTAACATCATTAAGTTCATTAGGGAAAGTGTTTTGTTGAAGCACCGCTAATCCTACTTACATTTAAGTAAAGTCAACATTGTGTAACTTTTATTGATTGCCTTGACACACATGGTAATTTAAAGTTAAGGATGTATACTCTTAAAGGGATTAATCGGGTAAGTAACTGATTTATAATCCCGCTGCAAACACACATGGTTTAAAGGAAATGATTCAACACCTCAAACAATAGCTTCAATACCAAGGTGATTAAATTTAGGATGTCTGCAAACATTTATGCAAGCAGGAGCCTAATGAGTTACACAGCCTGCTGACAAATAAGGACGGATTACAATAGACTGTATTAAATGTACAACTTAGTACATTTTTGGCTCTTTCTCATACAATTTTTTTCTCATGTGCTTACAGGCCCAACAGAGGGGAAGGCAGCCAACACCAACCTCACAAATGCCAGGTGGATGGGACCCAGCCTCATGGAGTGGTGGTGCTTCACCGTTCAGTGGTCTGTTCGGCAGCCCCGTGCCAGGAATCTTGAACCTCTCCGATTACGTGGACCCACCGAGCGTGCAACAGACTACTGGGCAGCGTTCAACCCCTTCTGCGGCGGCCGGGTCTGCAGAGCAACTCCAAGGTGCCGGTCATCAACACGCACATAGTGTCAGTGACGAAGTCACTGAACATGAACGTGAGGAACGTGAGCCGACTTGATGTTTTTATCAATGAACTATGAATTATGAGAAACTTATTGTGAACTATTATGAACTTTTTGAACTATTATGAAGTTATTGAAGTTATTGAACTATGAACTTATAGTGTCAGTGACGAAGTCACTGAACATGAACGTGAGGAACGTGAGCAGACTTGATGTTTTTATCAATGAACTATGAAGTATGAAATACTTATTGAACTATTATGAACTTTATGAACTATTATGAAGTTATTGAAGTTATTGAACTATGATGAAGTTATTGAAGTTATTGAACTATGAACTTATAATTATTGAAGTTATTGAACTATGATGAACTTATTGAATTTAGTGAACTATGATGAACTTCATGAACTATGAACTATGAACTGCTATGAACTCAAACTGTGATATGGTGAACTGCTGTGAGGGATCCAAAGTGTTGTGTTTGTATTTGTGTGTGCGTGTCATGAACGTGTGACGACAATAAAAAGCTATAAAAGGTTACATTCTTTTGTTCAATGTGAAGAGATGTCAGGTGAATTACTCATGCAATGTTGTGATCGTTTGTAAGGTACTGAAGTCTCTCCAGGTTGTTGTGCAGGCAAAGCTAATTAACTTAAATGGATTAATTAATACCAAATTATGAAAGAATAATCATTAAAATAAGAAAGAAAAGGAGACTTCTCTATCATGCATTGGCATCACATCATTGCAAGTTTTTTGGTGATAATTAATGCATATTGACCTAGTTAACACAACCCTGAATGCAAAGATATTTTCAAATGCACACACACCATTTATGGTCCAGGAAATGCACACAACAACATGCATATTCATTAAATATCCCTATAAGGGCATAATCATGAAATTAATTTTATTGCAATGCATCTCACAAGTTGACATCCCTACATAAAACTAAAGGTGCTACACCCCTGTACGTCGCCAGGTGGCCGCCCAACACAAAGACCCCACTTCACAATAGAGGCAAAATGCCGTCGTCCGATTATTAACAATAGAAATTATGAACAATTACTATAATCATGCAAATATTAAAAGTCCATGTCCAAATTACATCGGTATCGAATCCCTCGATGGCCGCACGATGCCCGAACGGCGATCTGCCGATGATCGGCGGATTTCTTGGCATCCGACGGCGACCGGCAGGTGCCCCGGCAGTCACCGCTGGGCCACCGGCCGATCGCCGTCGGGGCATCGCCCGAAATTTTGGTCATCCGCAAAGTGAATCGGGCGGCCGCCGAGCAGTCGCCTGGCGGTGGCCGGCAGACGTCTGGTGCTTGACTTTTACGACCCGGTTCAAGGTCGAAAAAATCCGGCGATGATCTGCCGATGCCTCAAAACAGGAATCGGCGGAAAATCGGGGGATCACCGCACGATTTATAAAGCTTGTGACGTAGCTTTTAGTGGGTTAGTACCTTGGTTAGTTTCTAAGCGAGAGTCACTGAGTTCAAGATTTAGTACATTTGTATCATAATCATACATTGTAGAGCTAGGGATTACATCATTTTGACTATCTACACTGACAACTTCTTGGCCGTTATTTTTCTGTTCATCAGGTGTTTGTTTAAGGTTATGCCAGTGGCGTTTAATTGAATCAATCAGACTAGAACCTACATTAAGAGGATTAAAGAAAATTAATTATCACCAATTATCAGCCTTTGAAGAAACTCTTTTTGTGACTGGGTTGCTGTCTTGGTCGGCTGACATTGGTTTAGGTTGCACAAGATGAACGAAGACTAGGGGTTTGCATAAACACAACACTACGAGATATAAATGTCTCTCCTGACATTTATTTTATGAGTTTGAGCGTGGAAAGTACGTCTGGTGGCGCGTGGAAAGTATCAAACCCCTAGTATACGCAAGTCCGGTTGCTTCTCCCTGGATGGTCGATTACTCATTCTGCGTTTCACTGTAAGTTTCTTATCTTCTTGTCAGGTTCCTCTTCATAGCCCGCGCATGTCCTGGGTGGTCCGTCGACAATGGGTATTACTGTAGTTCTCCTATCTTCTAACACCGCTTGTCTCCGTAGTTCACACGTCTGCTAGGTAGTTGCTGGTTCTGGTCCCTTCCGAGGCGTGGTGGATCGTCCCTCGAGGCGTGGTGGATCGTCCCTCGGCTGTTGTAGTGCTGAGTCACTTTTCCTCTGTTGTAGTGGTGTTATCTGATGGTTTTGCTGTAACACTACCATCTGATATTCTTGTGATGTCGTGACCTTGAATGAAATGTATCCTGGATATAAAGTTTGCTGAGTTCAGTTTAGTGAAGTTAAACCTACGTCACAAGCTTTATAAATCGTGGGGTGACCGCCGGATTTTTTGCCGTTTGTTGCCGGATGCCTATTTTTCGACATCGGCAGATCGCCGGCCGATTCTCCTGACCTTGAACAGCTTTGAGCACTGGCTCAGCGGCCGCCTGACGGTCACCGCCGGGCGTTCGGACGGTGATCGGCCGAACGAAGCTGCCAACTACCAGTTTTCCCGGGCATTATCTGACGGCCATCGCCGGGGGACCTGCCGATAGCCGTCAGGGCTCCGGGCGATCTCCGGGCGATGTCCACAAATCGGTCGATTGCCGTCGGATCACCGTCGGGTGATCTTGCGGCCACCGGCAGGTGATCGCACAATCATCGTCCGATTCTCACCCCCCCTCCCCCAAATATGGGTGCATGTATAAAAGTCGGTCATCGTGCTTCACCTGGCATTTCTGCAGTAGTCACGATGTTGAGAAGACATGAGTTCGAACGCCAGCTCGCCCATTTTAACATCCTGTGTGGTGTGGCCGCCATCGTAATAGTGGAAGAGGAAGAACAGGCTAGACGACGACGTGAAGAACAAGCCACACGGAGGAGGAGAAGGTGGTGGGTGCGACCATGGCTTGCGAGGAGACCCATATACGGTCACTATGAACAGTTGATGAATGAGCTCCTGCGCGAGAACCATACGGACTTCAAGAATTTCCTCCGTGTCGAGCCAGAGATGTTCTTCGAGTTGGTGGAGAGAGTTGGACCAAGGATTCAGAAGAATACAAGGTAAGAAGCTACACTCTTTCACCTAATTATTATAAATTATTATAAATGTCTTTTAAAACTGTTATTAGGAATATGTGATCGTCTGAAGCACAACATATAGTTAAATAGTACTGATGCACTACATGTAGTAATACTATTAGTTATATGTTTTGTAAACAGCCGCTGGTTACATACCAAGTAAACCTCTTCTCCTGCCTTATTTGGTGATATTCAGGAATCAAGCTCAAGATGTTTTCTTGTCTTTTCCTGTGTTATAATGTACACCTATACATAGTATATTTCCCTTGCTCCTTTCTTATACTATATTGTGTGCTTTCAGATATCGTCGACCGTTGGAATCTGGTCTGAAGATCGCGATGACGCTACGGTTCCTGGCAACCGGTGACTCCTTCCAATCAATGGAATTCAATTGGCGTGCTGCTCACAATACTATCGGCATGTTCGTCCCCGAGGTGTGCGAAGCCATCGTAGCCGAGTACGCCCAAGAAGTCTTCCGCACTCCAACTACGACAGACGGCTGGCGGGAGATTGCTCAAGGTTTTCAGGACAGATGGAACTTTCCTCACGCTTGTGGAGCACTCGATGGCAAGCATGTAGCCATCCGCAAGCCAAGACATAGCGGCAGTATCTACTACAACTACAAGGGGTTCTTCAGCATTGTCATCCTGGTGTTGTGTGATTCCAACTACAAGGCTATCTGGGCTCATGTCAGTTCCCCTGGCTCTCAATCTGATTGTGGGATATACAACGAATCACCCATGTTCCAGGGTATACAGGATGAAACCATAAAACTCCCTCCACCTGAACCACTGCCAAATGACACTGAGGATACTCCATTCTTCTTCATAGGGGATGACGCATTCCCCCTACGTCAACACATGCTTAAGCCATTTTCTGCGAGATACCTGGAGAGTGAGCAGCTCGTGTTCAACTACCGGCTGTCACGTGCCAGGCGGGTTGTCGAAAACCTATTTGGCATATTGGCAACCAGATTCCGCTGCCTCTTAAACACTCTCGAGATGACACCAGAGAAAGCTGTCTCAATCACCAAGGCATGTCTCACGTTGCACAATCTCTTCCGTGATCGTTATGGGGTGACTAATGTCAGTGTGGATGAAGAGGATGACAACCAGGAGATGATACCGGGCCAATGGAGGACAGATGCTGTCATGCATGAAGTAGAGGCTCAACTTCGTGCCCCACGTGCCAATGCAGCGGGACAAGCACTACGGACCACATTGCTGCACTACTTTAACTCTGATGCAGGTAGTGTTCCTTGGCAACTACGTATTCTGGGCTTGGAACCTAGAGCTTAAAAAAGACAATAACTATTGGATAACAGTAGTCTTCCTTGGCAACTACGTATTCTGGGCTTGGACCCTAGAGCTTAAAAAGACAATCACTATTGGATAATGGAGGTAGTTATTTATTAATTATTTATTAATGCCATAATACTGAACAAAAATGCCATAATGACTGAACAAAAAGAGACTGAGGCACAGTGTGCCACCAAGCATTCCAAAGCAATTTTTAATGTGATGATGGAGACTGATATTGATACTGTTTGTTGCGTATATGATCTGTATGACGTGTGCAATAATGCATCAAAGGCGATACCTGATGTATATTTTGATGCGCAATAAATTATTAAATTATAGTATAACATGTGAATGTTTTTTTTTTAATAGATTTCGTGCAGGCATTGTGCCATTGGCACAAATAGAGGGTATCATGCAGATTCTGATGCAATGAAAGTTACAAAAAAAGGCTGTTGTACTATGTCTGTGAAGGCCTTGTTAATTTCTGATATAGATGTACTCGAATTCCTTCAAAGATTTCACAACAGCCTTTTTTTGTTTTTCATGTTTGATATTATATCGACTGCGTGATACATTCATTCCAATGCAAGCAACACACTGAATACATAGCAACATTTATAAATCATACTATGTTTGGTAGACACAAGGCAGCACGAGGCAGGCAATAATTCTCAAAATATTACCCCAACCAATACTTTATGTTTATTATAATGCAATATCATTCAATATATTTTTATAAACAAACATACATTTACAAACGCAGTACACAGGCACAGCACATTTCATGGGGACAGCGTGGATGACCGCTGGATGATCGCACGGGCATCGCTTGATGACCGTGCGATCACGTTACAATCACCAATTTGAGGGCGAGAATCGGCAGATGATCGAGCGGTCACCCGCAGGCGACCGTGCGGCGTCCCGGCGGTGGCCGTTTGGTCGACATAACAGAGAATTTCCGACGGTGGCCCTCGGATCGCCGTGCGGTGACCGCCAGGCGGCCGCCAGATGACCGAACGACGAGTGAATCGTTGGGACATCGGCCGATCATCCGGCAAATTTTAACTGTGAGTTAAAATGCAGCGGCCGCCGCCGGATGAGTCCAGGATGAGCACTTCAGGAGTGCTTGTTCAGGCGGCCACCGCCCGATTTTTGCCGGATTTGATGCAAAACTCGCCGCACGGTGATCCGGCGATCGATTTTCCTCTATTGTGACGTAGCTCTTAAACATGCTAAGTGCAGGTTGTATTCCTGGGGATATGTTGTGGTCCTGGGGTATTGTTCTATCTTCTTCTAATCTTCTATTGTTGTCGTTGTTTCTTCTATTCTTTGTTGTCCATCTTCTTGTTCCTGTCTTCTTCCTTGGTCTCTTTTTTTTGTTTGTTTGTTTGTTTATGTTATCCTGCACTGCTGTATGTAATCCGAGTCCCACATACCTTTCCACCATGTGAGATATCAGTGGAAGTATGGGGAGTTTTGGGTATAAGCATTTTTACTAAGCTTCTATTCTCGCATGCTTCATTGAATCCAAACGATGTGCTTTGCCAAGTCTCTTTATTTATCTTCTGTGTTCTGTTTCCTTTCCAATTTGTTTCCATGCACAATGTTCTATTCACAATGCAAATCTCTTTTCAGTTGTATACCAAGCCTGCACCAAACTATATCTCAAAATGCTACCTGCATTGTTCTCATCTCATCCTCTGCTCGCTTTGCCTGTGTCTATTCTTTTCCTTGCCTAATACCATCATCTGCACTTCACTGAATCAAAGAGATCCCGCCTACTACTTAACATTGACCAATCAGTGGTGCTTCAGCTAATACATTATGTTAATGTCAGTCTGGCAGTGGTGCTGCATTAGAAATCTAGCACTGATGCTAACCTCTATTTATACTATCTCTCTATCCTAGTATATGACACAAGCCTGCAAAAGAGCCTGTCAAGTTTACCAGAACTTGGAGCATCGTGGTCACAATATACACGAAGAAAATGAAAACAGAGTTAACAAACTTGAACAGACAACACGAGACTACATAGAGAAGCTAGCGTCTCAGGGAAAGAAGCCAATTGAAATTATTGCGCATTTGAAAGTTTGGTTGGATGAGCATGATCATCCAGACCCCGTTGACAGTCGATACTGGCCCACTCACTGTGTTATTGAGTACTTGGTACAACGAAGGACTCAACAAGGAAGAAAAGCTGAGGATGATGCCATTAGTGTCTCTCTGCTGGTACGCCATGATCTGGAAGGGAGCATCGTATTCTACCAGAAATTATCTAAAGAACATGAACAACCATTGATCATTGTCTACCAAAACGAGAGGCAAAAACAAGCACTGCTCGACCATGGGTCAATGGTATTCCTAGATGCCTCGTTCTCAGGTTTAACAGCTTATGGATACCCAGTATATTCGATGATGATCCGAGATAATTACGGGAGAGGTAGGCCTGTGGCGTACTTCATTATGAGCAAGGACACTGAAGAATGTCTAGCTATAGCACTGAAAGCATTGCACAAGGCAAACACATCGTGGACTCCCAGGTCCTTTATGATTGACAAAGACTTCAAGGAGGTTGCTGCAATCGAGAGGATTTTTAATTCCTACTGCATCTGTTCTGCTGTGCTGGTTCCATGTCTTACAGGCAGTGCACAGATGGCTGATATCGAAAGCTGGTTTTCCTGGCCCACAGCAGGCAGAGACAGAAAGAATGTAATCAATCTGATGATTAAGTTGAAGGCTTGCACAGAGGAAACCGTCTTCAATCAGACATTTCAGGGGGCTGAAATATCACAAACAGCAAGGACATACATACAGAAAAATTGGGTGACATCAGGAAAAATGTGGGCCAACTATGGGCGAATGCATTGCCACAAAAACAGCGAAACAAACAACATGGTTGAAAGATTTTTCTTTGCCCTAAAATACCACTTTTTACGGGGCTACACAAACAAAAGGATTGATGATCTCCTTCTGCTGATGGATGGAAAAATTCAGCATTATTATGACTACGTTGGAGCATTGCAGGATGCTGGCAGAACCTCTCGCACTACAATAGACAACAACAAAGTGGCCCTGCATGCCGCAAAAGATCTCCAAGCTAGAAATTGGGATCAACAAATCACATGGCTTCAGGGTGGGAAATTTACAGTTGCAAGTGGCTCTCAGATGAATCGGCATTGGAAAGTTGATCTCCAGGAGCTGACTTGTGATTGCCCTTCTGCATCCCATGAGGGTATGTGCAAACACACCCAGTAAACATGCAAGTATCGTACCGGTACCGGCACCTACCGGGCTTGTACCGTACATGCCGTATACTGTTTGCCAATACCGGCTTGGTACCGTTCCAGTACCTTCATGCCGATACCTACAATCTACAGGCAAATGTCTTCTGGCCCAGTACCGTTTTGCTATCAGCATGCCGGTACCTATTTCTTACCAGCAAATATCTTCTGGCCCGGTACCATTTGGATACCGGCACACCAATACATCCACACGTTACCGGTAAATATCTTCTGGCCTGGAACCGTTTTGCTATCAGCATACCGGTACCTACTTCTTACTGGCAAATATCTTCTGGCCCGGTACCATTTTGCCGTCAACATACCGATACCAACATCTTACTGGCTAATATCATCTGGCCCGGTACCATTTTGCCGTCAACATACCGATACCAACATCGTACCGGCAAATATCTTCTGGCCCAGTACCATTTTGCCCTTAGCATACTGGTACCGGTATCTTACTGGCAAATATCTTCTGGCCCAGTGCCGTTTTGCCCTCAGCGTACCAGTACCAGCAGTGTACCGGCAAATATCTTCTGGCCCAGTACCATTTTGCCCTTAGCATACTGGTACCGGTATCTTACTGGCAAATATCTTCTGGCCCAGTGCCGTTTTGCCCTCAGCGTACCGGTACCAGCAGTGTACCGGCAAATATCTTCTGGCCCAGTACCATTTTGCCCTCAGTATACCAGTACCAATATCTTACCAGAAACTATCTATTGGCCCAGTACAAATTTGCTTTCAGCATACTGGTAACAACATGTTACCTGCAAGATTAGAGATTGGTTGAGCAAGACAACAGAAATTTGTTACTCAAGAATACTTAATGACTTCTTAGCAAAGGGAGTTATCTCCTTGACAAACTTGAATAACATTACTCAAAGAGTTATGAATGGAAATTTATGGAGGGGTCTTGGATGGTACAATGAAGACTTGATAAAATTTTGGTGATGATCTAGGTCTTCTAAGATGAGTAAATGACCAAAAAAGATTATAATAGTTGTAGCATGATCAAGTCATAGTACAGGTAATGATCCAGAACCTTTGGGTTTAGCCTTTCGATCACCAAGGCTCAACATTCATTACCTCCTTGGCTAAAGGATTATATAAATAATATTTTGGGAGCAATCACTTGCATTGGTCAAGGATATCTGGGCTCTCCCAATGCGTCTAATGTTCTTGGTAGAATTTGTTTGCCTAGGTATGTCTGTCTGTCCATCCGTTTGTTTGTAGACAACATGACTCAAAAAATTATGAATGAACTGTAGTGAAATTTGTGGGTGGGTCTTCGGTGGGATAATAAGGTACTGATTAAATTTTGGCGGTGATCAGGGTCTTCTACGATGAATAAATGAGCAAAAACCATAATAGGTGTAGCATGACCAGATCATTGTGCAGGTAGTATCCAGAACCTTTGGGGTTAGCCTTTCACTGGCAAGGCAATGTAATGCAAAGTAACATTCAATGGATGTGAAGCTGCCAAGCGCACACAATGATTGTGTGCGCTTGGCAGCTTCACATCTCTTCGTACACATGATACAGTGTATATATAGAGTAACTAGATGGGGTACCCGGCATTGCACGGGTAAACATAGTGACCATTAGTCGGAAAACTCTGTACCTCATTCCACCCAGGCATTCCATGTGCTTGTAGCTATCAGTGAACTCCACAGCCTCTGTTGCCCCAGGCATTCTATCTGCTTGCAGCAATCAATCAACCCTATAGCCTATGTCCACCTAGGCATTCCATCATATCCATCTGTGAAATCCCCCCTTCTCTGGCCGCTTCTTCTCCCCATCGCCTTTGCCCCCTCCCTGTTTTTGTTGTTACCTGTTGCCCCTCTCCCCGTTGCCCCCCTCCCCGTCCCCCTCCCCATTGCCGTCTCCCACTCCCCACCCGCCTCCTTCCTGTACACCCTCCTCACACCCCTCCAGGCTCCTGGCCTTTGCCAGTCCCTCAGCATGCCTTTACATATTGCCCTCCCCTGACAGGCATCTAGGATCACTAATTAATTATGCCCTACTTACCA
>CBDBEG010000048.1:0-6346 GCA_965204255.1 Rubritalea sp. | reverse complement strand
GTCCGATCTGAATATCTCCAGAGCCGGAGCTAGCTCTGGTACGGCCATTGAGATGAGGGATGAGCGTACGCTTTAAGTGTGTACAAGCTAGGGGGGTCTGGGGGCAGGCTCCCCCAGGAAAAGTTTTTAAATTAGGCACTCTGAGATCGCTTCTGAGGCCATTTTTGGGCCAAACTGCTACTAGAATCTCCCCACCCGTAGTTTCTCTAGCTAGAGAAGCGATTGAACCGAGCTGCCAGGAATGACCGCCACGCACGATGCGCATGTTAGCCCCTCCCAAATTTGCGCGCTCAAGTGTCGCCATAGAGAAACGTCGATTCTCTCGTCACTACTTTGAATGCTAGAAGACTCGAAGAAGACCTCGCCATAATTTAAACGTCCCAAGCCAAGGTGAACCGCTCGGAGAAGCCATTCTATAACGCACGCATAAGTTAGAATCCAAGCGACGCTAATTTTTCTCCCTCAAAAACCGGTACGGCCATGGTTGTACCGGCCGTACCATTGCCGCCGGCCCTGATCTCAAAGCAACTCTAGGCCTAGTCAAACGTCTGGAGATCAGTAAGAAACTGATACGTGAGTGTGTAACTGTGCCTGATTGTTGTTGCTGTATGCCACTGCCGCATAATCATTTGATGGACTCGTGCAGTTATGTACGCAAAAATACACTACTAGCCGCCAAAGGGGGTGCATTTGCACCCCCCTTACCCCCCCTAAATCCGCCACTGGATAATGAAAAGCGATCGCCGCGTAAACACAGCTCCCACACTGCAAGCCGTATATCTAGTTTGGTTATTTCTCCGCATAACAGCCATGTGTAACTTGTCCGTATTCGGACTTGTTCGCGGAAAATTTCCGGAATCGTTCGCGCATGCGCAAACAGTGGATACCAGGCCACTTTTCCCTCCGACACGTGGCCTGGGTACGAGGCTAACATCGTCGGTGAAGTAGAGCTAGCGTAACTGTTCCCAGTAAACGCTCAAACGACACCGATGGTAAGCAGCAAGGCGTGGCTCGTGCGCAAGCTTAGCTAACTGCTATAAGTCGCGGTAGCGAGATAGCAAAGCTGTCATACTTAGCTGGATATAATTTAATAAACGTTTATATATTCAGATACCTTGGTCAAATTAAACTTGGCCACAACGTGTTTCTAGGTCCAACCAGGGGTTCAGCTCCTCGTACGCCTCATCTAGAGTTTACAACTATAGTCTATCGTACGCGTTTGACTTGTTTCAACTTGAAACTTCCTTGTACATAGGCAACACGGCAAACATTGCTATCTGGTGACGTAAAAACACGACTGGGGCAGACATCACGTGATGAACGAGCCCAGGCCAGCGCCCTCTGCGCGAATTTCGTACTGCAAGCGACGAACGCGCAGGGCCTGGGAACGAGGCTAGTGGAAGGCCTGGTAAAACTCCTACGTAGAATGACGTCAGGTAGATGTTGCATATGAATACCACTATTAACCGAGAAGCAGGCGCGCGCCGCGGCGTACATTTTAACCCGGAATGTCCACATTCAGTACTCCCCACAGTTCAAGCGTGGACTAGAGAGTGAGCCCAAGGATACAAGTACACACAAGTGTATGCTTGATAATTAGTTGTCTCTCGGATCTGACAATGGGGAGATTGAAGTAGCCACACCCGCCAAACGCTGTGTTGAATTCGGTTAAAACATGGTAGCAAAAATATATATGAAATATAATACATGCATGGTGTATAAGATTTGAGCTACTGTCAGATGCAATAATCTCAGACCGGCATGTAACAAGAGGTATACACAAAATATAACCCAAAGGAGAAACTCGGTTCGCCTTTACAATAGTCAAGGACCAACGTTCACTCATCTGTGGGGAAAAAGCATAATTATAGAACTGACAAGCAACACCTTACACTCATACAATAGCATTAGGCGTTTAGCCACAGTCCTGTGGCATATAGCTGTGTATCAGGGGTATAGCCAGAACACAGCCAATGCCAGAGCACACCATGGGCACACAACATTAGCGAGAACATCTGTGTAAAAATGCAGAAGAAACTAGGGACGTCATTCCCCAGAAAAGTTTGAGCTTCCCAGGTCGATTCTGAGGCTATTTAGTCTCTAGCACTTTGCCCATTCTTTGGTGAAGTCTCTTTACTACTCATGGCAAACTTAGACATAGACAGATAGTTGTTCAAAACACTTGTTTGACTTGGCATTGACATAACAAGTATTTAAATGGGGACGAGACATTTTATGCATATTGCACTAGTCAATGTGCATACATGTATACATGTGTTAGCGTAGGTAAGCAGTTAGGTAATAAAATGCTGAGATCCGCTAAACACGCGACATAATTGTATTCCATGACAACGGATGCTATCTACGAAGAGCATGGATCTGATTGGTCACATCAAGTTTCTGCCGTGAGGACAACTCAATGGTTGCAGCGTGACAAGACCCTTCCTCTCTGCAAAGGGTGTGGCTTGCGAGACTACAGCTTGAGATAGTGATGTGAATGTATGGTTACGAGTCTCTTACAACACCTTGGCAAGCCTTTGTGTTCGTGGAAAGGAGGGCTATACACTTACTGAATGGAATAGCTATTATTCAGACATGGTAAAGATTCAGAAAAGTAGGAAGAGTATGGTACATAATCTCACAAGACCATAACGAGGAACTTCTGAGCACTGTAAAGTGGTTATAAGCTCCTGCCAGGGCATGATTTCACAAATGGACAAAACTTTCAGCAAATTGGTCAAGCAAATACATCCATATTCAAGTATAGTTACTGCCTCAACTAGCGAGATACATGAGGTAAGTTCAACTTAGTTGCGATGGCTCATTTTGCTGCTCTCAATGATCATGCACAGTTAAGATATTTCAATCCTGAAATCACACACGTGAAATCATGTACCAGGTCCAACTACCTCAGTGATAGTGGATCTTAGCAGGAAAATTTGACATATCAGGCAGCCTTTCTATCAATGTGGACAGGCGTTCCACAGCAACAAACCCGGGCCACACACTGGACAAAGTCATCGCTCTTGCCTGGATATCAGGCAGTTAATCAACATGGTTGAGTATCTAAGCATATACAGCAAAGATTACTTACAGTCTTATCATACACACATACCTGTTTCATCCTTTGGAACTAAGAAAATGCAGAGGAAGAGGGTCTTCACTGTGTATATATATGGCGGCAGGAGGCATCAAAGGGTTAACATACTTGGAGGCGCGCGCCTGCTTCTCGGTACATAGTGGCATTCGTTGTAACCACGATGCTATAGCTACAAGCCGCAGGTTTCAGACGTTTTAAGTGCATCTGTCAGGCGGCTTCTTGAAATCCGAAAAGTGACAACAGACTGTTCTGTCGTTGAATGCCTGTCCCTGATAGAGCGCCTGCTTTGACAATAATTATCGAGCCGCGGACCTAACGCAGTGGAAGGCTAGTCTGGCGAAGCCAGACCCCGCGCTGCGCGCTTGGGTCTGGCTTCGCCAGACTAGCCTTCCACCGCGTTAGGCGATTGAAGGCCTGGGAACGAGACTAAAAATTTGTAGGTCTGAACATTAAAAAATCAGTTTTGACAACAAAAATGAGAGTTTTGACCATAAAAATAGGTGTTTGACCATGAAATTGTTGGCAATGGCCGACTTGCATGTAGTCTCGTCCCCAGACCAAATTTTTCGCGCGCGCCCTGCGGACTCGTCGAAAAATAGGGTCTGGACACTTTCACTGGGAAAACTGGGGCAAGTTTATATATGGTGGGCAGTAAATTGGGTAATTGTAGGTGTTAATTACATTATCAGCAACCAGCAGCGTTTGCTTTGGCGCCAAAAAATTTGCAAGCTGGCTATTTATGATAACGCATAACGCAATTTACTTTACCTGAGCAATCTGATTGGTGCGACAACATGACACTACGCTCGTATAATTACGCCCCAGTTTTACCAGTGAAGGTGTCCAGACCCTATTTTTCGACAAGGCCGCAGGTCGCGCGCGAAAAATTTGGTGTCTGGGGACGAGACTAACTTGCATGTAGCATAACGTATTATTGCCACGCCCTCCGGCCTCTGGGGGTCAGCTCGTTCTAGTCTCGTTCCCAGACCCTCCATACGATAAACGCACGCGAGAGAGAGGGTCTGGTGAATATAGTACAACTTCATAATATGGGATACTACACTTGTGGCGGCATGGGGTTCACAAATTATATAACAAAAGTAGGTGTTAAGTAGGTGCGTGAAACCATACATACATCACAACTTCAGTGCTAGTCAGCGATGGCTACTGCAGTTCCACGGCAGCTTTCAGTGAGTTGCCATTTGTGCAGATGCGAAGTCACCGACAGCAAATACCTGCGGAAACTAGGCACAAGAACTTCAGAATGCGCCACTGCTGCGTTGGACGGTTTGTGCCAAGAGTTAGATTGCCGCAGAATGCAGCTAGTGCAAGGCCCAGTGTGCAGAAGTTGCTTTCAAGACCTTGAGAAGCTACGCAAGGCACAAACTACCGTGGCACTATTGAAAGCGCGCTTTTTAGGTTGCCTGCGCTCGCGAGTTACGTCCACTCTCTCGCCGAAGGATAGTACCAGTAGGAAGAGAAGTGCAAGCGACTCACCGCTAATATCCAGTACACCACGCTATCGTCCTCCAGCACAAAAGCGACCGGTTGTTGTTCGCACAGATAGCTTTGTCCCAGGGGCGAGAAGATCTCTAGCGTTCAACACGGAGCAGAAGCACTCAACTTTCCGATGCTCGCAACAGTCTTCGACATTTTGCAAACGTGTTTGCGTGGGAAATAGTTGACGTCAGTAGCACGTGACTCGCTTGACCAATGAGATTGTTACCACGGAAATTCTGCGGTGTTTAAAAATTTTGTAGTATATTCACCAGACCCTCTCTCTCGCGTGCGTTTATCGTATGGAGGGTCTGGGAACGAGACTAAGCTCTTTCTCGTTCTCCATACAAAATGTATGGGAAATGACTACCTTGGTCGATAAAATAGCTTGCCGCTCGTGCACAGCGTGTCCTCCACCCATCGTTTTGAGATTATTTATCGCGGATACTATAGGCTTTACCATGGTATACAGCTAATGTGCTAAAGCGCTTCGTACACGGCAAAAATACGGGAAATTCTGTTGACATGACTGTGGAACATCGGCTAAACCGACTAAAATCCGACTTGCATAGCTTCTCCTTCAACAGCTAGCGACGATGACGTTCCCAGGCGCTTTTCGAATTTGGACGCCGTTTTTACGGAGATACGTATATTTCCGTGTTATCAGATTCATTTAACCCCTACTGTATGCATGCCCACTGCATGATTACGACAGACTTGCTGCACACACATGGAAACTATTGTAGCTACCTCCAGACGTTTTGAATGATACCAGACCGCACCTCGTGGAGAGGTGAACAATTGGGCATGAGTCTTACTCACTACTGGATCTCCAAGGTTGCAGTGCTGTTCTCCAGTGCCTGTTTAATGTCAGATCACCCCCAGGCTCCTTCTCATCACAATCAACGTGTTTGCTTACAGCTGTAGTCTACTAGAAATCCCAGGTTGGTGATCACTACTGTAACTGTAAGTTGCAATTCTCATCATAATTTTGCTGGTAAATTCTGCAGTGTTGCTGTACTCAGAGCCACTGTAGGAGGGGTACAAGTACTACATCACTGGCATCAAACTTTCATTAATACTACTGTTGGTGGTCTTGAAAGGTATAATAATGCATGTACAAAAGGTTTTGATTGTCATGTCCTCTTAATTGCCAGCATTGAATCAAGAAGTTCAGTTTGATCCTTATCCAAAAAAGTTACGCTTGGCGATGAAGTTTTCTGGGAAATATCAATGCCACAATAACATTTTCAAGTGATCAACATTACTGTAACAGTGGATGACTGGAACATAGTCTATTTATCACCATCAACAGGTGATCGCCAAACAACAATCTTGATGTTAAGGTTGATCCATCCTATAGGGGTGGTAACTCTGAGATGTTGCCTTTAGTGGCCAGCATTTAATGCAGGTAGAAGATTGAGATATTTCCTGACAAAAAAAACTGTCAACTTTACTACTCCCCAAATTACTTTGCCTTCCTTCATAGAATTTTGTTACAATACATACCTATGTATAAGTAACGCTTTAACTGTGTTGATTCACAATCTTATGGATCAAACTGTACTTCTCCCTTCAATGCTGGTGAGATCTCTAGTAAAAATTGAATCCGCAATACATTTGTACTTCTATCTACTAACAGTAATTGGTGCCAGTGATGAAGTACTGTGCCTCTTCTACAGTGCTCTGAGTATATCAGCAAACTGGAAGTCCATATGAGCACATATAAATTCTTTTGCAATGGATGGG
>CBDBEG010000047.1:0-8004 GCA_965204255.1 Rubritalea sp. | reverse complement strand
TGAAACCATGAATTACATGGGCAATTAGACATATCATCCAAGTGACTTGTGGTGCACTTGGTGATGAGCAGAAGGGATAAACAAGGTTTTCCTATAAGAGTACCTGAGTCACTTTGGAGCGGTGTTTTGAATGTCCACACAGTAGATAATGAGTTGTAGATGAGTTGTATCCATTGAGTACATATGGACAAGGAGTTTTGGGCAATGACTTGAACAGCAAGTTTTGATATTCAGATAATATGCGATACAGTAACAGATGAGCATATACGAAACAAAAAAAAAGACTTACCTGATTTTGTGCCTGAATGATATTGTATGTCTCCTGTAGGTGGCTTAATTTTGCACTCTCCTCCTTCCTTTGTGCTCGCTCCTTTTTTAACTCCGGACTCCAGAAAGTTTTAATGCTATTCATACTAGAACTCAATTTATCCTTATTTGAATCTAACTCTCGTTGAAGACTCGCACATTCTTTATTTAACTCGGCCATTTGTGATTGGAGGTCTAATATTAAAGAATCACGAGTATGTCGAAGTTCTGTAGAAGAGGGGACATATAAGGCTTGGTTTAGGAGATACTCGTGGTCAATTGATTGTGAACGGACAAGGTTACTACTTAAATGTAGGTCCCTGTCAAAAGACCGTGCACTCATGGGTGAATACTGGTCACGTTCTAATGATCTATCCCGAGATAAGTTACCAGTAAGCGTGTGATATCCACCATTTAAATGCCGATCCAGATTACGATCCAAAGAGCGATCCCTAAGTAATCCTTGTCCCCGAGGAGGTAATCCATGTGGGCCACCATGTGCATGTGGGGACTTGTGATCGGAGCTATGGGGAAGACTATGAGTGCTCTGGGTATCCGATCCACTGCCTGAACGCTCACGAAGCAAACTTTTTACACTTGTCATACTACTCGATCTACTGTGTGCCGGACTGTGAAATGGCGATCGATGTCCGCTGGAGTGTGCAGGACTTCCAACCGGATCATTCAAATAGGCCATGTTCATGTTATTGTAAGCTGTGGCTATTCCATCCATCTGCAGGGTTAAAGGACTGTTGGAGCGGCTCCCCGACATTGTTCTTGCTCTTCTAGTGGGTGTACGACTGGGAGACATACTTATTGAACTACTTGAGGAACTTGAACGCAAGCCCCCAAGGCCCGAGGGAACTTTTGTGGGACTGTGAACTACTCCAAAACTGCCTGTTGCATTCGCTCCATCTCCCTTCTTCCTGCCGCTCCCACTGAGATGAGAACTTTCCGAGTACATTTTGACGGATGCTGCTAAATTAACGAATAAGTACACAGTTTATCGACAAAATCCAAGTGTGGAAGTAATTGGACAATATTCATTATCCTCACATGGTAGATTGAGCGAAAACGTGGACTTAAATACTGCTCAACTTTGTGATAAACTCGCTCGCTGTCTGGATCCTTTCAATCAATGCAGCTCATGAATAATGCAGCAGCTGATTGCAACTTCCGCTGTCTGCAACTTCCGGTTTGAGCAGAAAATCTTTTGTCTTTCAGTGCCTTTCGCATGGGGTTAAAATTCATTTCTTTTGAAGAAAACTCCTCGTTCAAATGCTTTCCAAATGTTTTATTCAGTTTGTGGAACGATGATACAACTCTGTAACAATAATAAAACATAGCTTAGCATTATGAGCAACAAATGAATTACATACAATGTCCAAATAAACCTAAACTTACAGATTTAAAGTCCATAATAATCCACGTGTTTGGTGCTGCTTGCGCGTTCATAATATTTCACCACAGCACAGATTCATATCCTTCATCGATCAGCTAGCCTCGATTGACCTCACTTCCACTGGAATGTTCTGGATTCTTCTACATCCCCCCCAAGTTTCTAGACCTGGAAACTTTTAACACTCATAGTCTTTTAGAAGGTATGCTGGTTTCCGCCGTAGACGTGTTGATCGGCGCGGAACCACTGCTGTTGGCTCGCTGTCTGTTGCTTGACCAAGGGATGGGTTTACTAGTGGCGTTGTAGCCACAGGTGCTGGGGTCAGATTTGTTGGCTTCCTGGGCTCGGCCTCTGGGCCTCCAGGTGGACTGTCTGACTCACCCGACGTTGCTGCTCCATCAGGTGCTACTTCACTGGGCTGTACCTCAGACTCTGCGGGCACTCCTTCGTGAGGCTGCAAGTCCATTGACGTTCCTTTGCCGGAGGCAGGTTTGTCCTGTCTCTCTGGTCTTTTGGGCATTTGCACTTCGGGCAAAGCGGGCACATACTGGGCTCGATCTGGGGGTACTGTCATGCCTTCTGGTTCGAAGGCTAAGATTTTCCTTAGGGCTTTACGGTTACGACGGGTTATTCGGCCGGACCCATCCACCCGCACCAGGTATTGGTTGTAAGGTAAAGCTTCAACCACTCTGCCTGTGCGGTCCCATTTGTTCGCGTGGGTGCCGTGCTGGTTCTGGATCTGGCATCTGTCGCCTGCGTTGAGACCAGGAAGGTCCCGGGTGTTTCTCCGCAGCAACTCCAATTGTTTTCCAAATCTCACCCTTAATGCTTCCTCCCGGGCCTTCCACGTCTCCTGCCATATTGGTGCTGTGTGCCCATGCTCAAAGATCGTAGTACCAGGCGGGATGGGTATGCGGTCCTTCAATGTTCTGCCAAATAGAATCTGCGCGGGTGATGTCCCTGAGTGCGCCTGTGGGGTGTTGCGGTACTGCAGGAGGCCAAAGATCACGGCGTCCTCGTTCAATGCCCCCTCTGCAGTGGTGGCGCCATGTAGAAGACGCTTCATGGACTTGACCGCTACCTCCGCCCTGCCGTTGCTTCTGGGGTTGTAAGCTGAGGCCAGCCGATGACGGACACCCCACTTGCCAAGGAACGCTTGTGTTTCAGCAGCTACAAATTCTGGACCCCCGTCACTGCTCACTTCCTCTGGAATGCCAAAGGTGGCAAATATGAACTTCAAACAGCGGATGAGTCCATTAGCTCCCAGGGCTTCATCTGACCCTGTTGCTCTCATCAGATGTGGCCATCCGCTGAAACGGTCTACCACTACCAAGAACTTTACGCCTCGTAGAGAAAAGTAGTCCGCTGCTATTGCTTGGAAGGGGTAGAGGGAAGGGTTGGACTCGATTGGGGGCATGTGAGCTTGCGATGGTGCAATCCTGTTGCATATCCCGCACTGGTTACGTGTCTTGCTGATGTCGTCTGATATGCCTGGCCAAAATACACAGCCTTGAGCACGGCTAGTCATGCCGGAGGTGCCCTGGTGTGCAGAATGTAGGGCCTGTAGGACACTCAACCGTAAGCCTTTGGGTATGATCATACGCTGACCTAGCAGTATTACCCCATCAACCACACACAGCTTTTCCCTGTACTGCCAGTAGTCTTGGCAATTCTTTGACAGTGGCTGTTTCTCATCTGGGAATCCATTCATCACCCATTTAGCTAACTCTTGGAGCTCCTCATCTGACGACGTAGCCTTTTGCAACTCTGCCCACGTGATGACGCCATGGTGCCTTGCCTCTGTCCTGATGTCAGCGATCACCTCACTTTCCATGCTGCTATTGACGGACTCCAGGCACAGGTCTCTCCGCCTCGCCTCACCACTATTGCTCTCTGTCGCAGGATTCCGAGATGTGGCATCAGCAGCACTGTTCGATTTCCCTGCGATGTGCACAATGTTGAAACGCCATCTCATGGTTCGAAGCTTAAGGCGGAACAGACGTGGGTTAGTGATGTCGTCCAGGCATTTGTCACCCAGTATCTTCAGGAGAGGTTTGTGGTCAGTCGCAATTAACAAATCATCACAACCGAGGGTGAACCAGCGAGTGTCCTCCAGAGCCCATGCTACCCCCAGACATTCTCCTTCAATTGGGGCGTAGCGACTTTCTGCGTCCCTGAGGAACCGTGACCCTGCTAGGGTAACCCGCCATCCATTGTCACAGCATTCTAGCTTGTCAACTCTGCAGTCGCAATGCTTTTGTTTCAACCAATAACCTAAGCCCTGCTTGGAGAAATCTGTCTGTAGGCATGTTTTGCGTGCCGGGTCAAAGATCTCCACCCCATCTTGTATGGCTAAAATAATGGCCTTTTTAGAGTTTACAAATGATTCCTCCAGCTGATCTGACCACTGGAATGGAGTTTTGGGGCTTAAGAGGCTCTTAAATGGGGCCATAGCACCTACCAACTGTCCATAATGGGCCACCTGGTTCACTAAGCCGAACCAAGACCGAACGTCTGATATGTTGCGAGGACGGGGAAAGTCCTCAATCGCTTTGATGTACTTCGGCAGTGGCTTTACGTCCGTCTTCGTGATTCTAAAGGCGGTGAAGTCTACCTCCTCCACGGCAAACTGAAACTTGTCTGGGTTCAGAACCACACCACTGTGACCCACTTTGCCAATGTATTCCATCACTCTTTTCCAGTGTCCTTCCAGGTCAGCGATGTCATCATAGAGCATCACGTCGTCCACACACTTCGTGACCCGTGGCACATCTGCGATGATGAGGTCGTAACGGTGCGTGTACGCGTCCCCACTGGACAAGAATCCCATGGGCGCTCGACAGTACCTGTATCGGCCATCCTCGGTGATGAATGTCAGCTTGTCCCTATCCTCAGCATTGATTGGGATCGAATGGTACCCATTCCATGCATCTGTGACTGTTTTTATCTGATTTCTGGGAATGGATCTTGCCTGCTTGGCGGGTGGGACTGTGTGGTGTGTCTCCCTGACCGAGACTTTGTTCAGAGCTTGTAGGTCCACAGTGCGCCTCGGGGTACCATCGGCTTTTGCTGTGACCACCATGTTGTGCAGCCAGGTGACAGGCGTGCCTGGTGGCACCCTCTCTATCACACCCAGAGCCACATCCCGCTCCAGTTGCTCGGCTACTTGCTCTCTCCAATGCGCTGGTACTCTCACGGGTCTGCTGGTGGCTACGGGCTCTGCATCGGGTTTTACCCGTATGGACATGGGTGGGCCAGTCATAGCTGGTAGAGGTTGGTGTGGACATGTGTTGAAGGTTGATGCTGCATACCGAGACAGGATCCACTGGCGCATTTTCTCTGTGTTCTCCGATGTGGCTTTAAACGGCAACTCTTGTGGCATGTCTGGAGGTGGACTTCGGCGTGGGCATCCACACGCGGCGAGCTGGTGCCCAATGTCTTTCAATGCAGCGGCTGATCCCACCTCTGGAAAGGAGTCTGATATGATCTTCAACTGCTCCATTGCTGCGCGGCTGAGGTACAGAGTGTCTACGGCTGGGGACACGTATACCATTACTGGTGCTTCATGCAGGGCTCCCTCCTTGTCACGGCCTGATAGTGTGAGGAAAGTCGCACCTGAAAGGGCGATTTCTTCATTATTCACTGCACGCATCTTCCGGCTCACAGGCACTAGATCACGCTCCTTCAGTCCCAGCTGCCGTGTTGTGTTCTGGCCCATGAGGCATGACTGGGCACCTGTGTCGCTAATGCACCTCACTACCGTCTTTTTGGCAACTGGGCATTTGTATCCAATCTGTGTGTATGCATTGCAGTCCACTTGGGCTTCTAGGGTCACCATGGGCTGTTCCTTAGAGTTTTTTGTCTGCCATCCAGAGTGGGCATCAAACACAAGGTTGTCAACAGTGCCCTGCACTGTGGGCTTCTTGGAGGCCCCGTTGTGCATTGCCCCAAGTACCTCAAAAGTCCCAGACTGGGAAACTGCTGCAGTCTTGCTGTCTGACAGTTCTTTCTGATCCTTGCTCTCTGCCTGTCCTGATTGCTTGGCACGAAAGCATTCTGTGCACAGTTTGTACTCCACGATTTTCCTCCGCCTGTTCCGACCGAACTTAGGGGTGGTCTTCCCGCAGTCTTTGCAGTTTATTGTCACTGCCTTCTTCTCCTTCTTGTATGTCGATGCTGCAGAGACTGCCGATTCACCCATGCATGCTCTCGCCGCACGCTCCTTGGATTCCACAATTGAAACAGTGTCCGACAAGCTCTTACGGTCGATATCCATGGTGCCCAACACTTCTCTCGCAATCTCTGGGGATGATAGGCCTGCCAGGACAACCCATCGCACCACCTCATCAGTGTAATTGACGTTAAGTCCGCATGTGCATGCCTTTTCCAATGCACAAATGTTCGCTGTGCCGCGGACTCTGGCTACAAATGAGCGGATCCCTTCACCATGATCCTGTTTCATGGCCAACAACTCAGTTACTCTTACTGTGGCTGCTACATCAATCACAGCCAGGCTTTTCATTGATGCTAGGATGTCTCCTTCAGTCTTATCTCGTAGCTTTGGGTCATCCTTAAACAGATTGGCCTCCAGCTCTTGCTCGCAACATGCTAGTAGTTGGCACTTTGTTTCTGCTTGGGACATATCAGTGGCTGATTTGAAAGTTTCCCAACGCCGGTTGAACGTTGCCCACTCTTCTGCTGTAGCTCCTCCTGCTATCCGAGGTCTATCCACCTTTGGGGGTCTTTGTTTCTGGGTGGCATTGCTGTGGACATTCGTCTGGTGTAGCTGCAGCAAGCCCAGAGCTGTCTGCTCGGAGTCAGCACTTTTGACCACTGTGCATCCAGGAAACTCACAACGAAACTCTACGGCCATGGTTGGTGTCTGGATCAGATGCCCCAAATCAACCACCAAACTCTTGCTCCTGAGAGAGTGCCACGGGACCCACCAATTGTTCCTCTACTATAGACTGGGGAAGGCTCACGAGCGATATTATGAGGAAGCTAGTTGTATCATGAAGAAAACTCCTCGTTCAAATGCTTTCCAAATGTTTTATTCAGTTTGTGGAACGATGATACAACTCTGTAACAATAATAAAACATAGCTTAGCATTATGAGCAACAAATGAATTACATACAATGTCCAAATAAACCTAAACTTACAGATTTAAAGTCCATAATAATCCACGTGTTTGGTGCTGCTTGCGCGTTCATAATATTTCACCACAGCACAGATTCATATCCTTCATCGATCAGCTAGCCTCGATTGACCTCACTTCCACTGGAATGTTCTGGATTCTTCTAGGCTCGAGTAACTAGGCCTGCATATCTTTTCTTTTTTCAGCATGAGTACACAAATGAACAGCATAAGGCCATTCAAGATGCACTGCGTAAAAGACTTGGCCCAACATTCATCAGTCAGCGGTCAGGAGCAGGGGGACAGAAGGTGCGATACAGATATAGTACTCGAAAACTCTCAAGCTGAAGCATATGACCTCATTGATTTGTATTTTACATCCTTTATCTCAAGGTCGACATCATTTCTTAATTTTGCTCATACATAGACTGTATTTTATATTTCATTTTCAAAAACATTTCATATTTTCACCTCCACATCTGTTTCAGTTGGCATACATTGAAGGCTGGAAGTTAGTGAATCTTGCCAATGAAACATTTGGATTCAATGGATGGTCTCACTCTGTCACTCATCAGACTGTTGGTAATATACTACCCTTTTATTTTAATGTGTTATACTTGTTTTAAACACGCCACATGTTCATTTCTCACAAGGCTGTGTTCATGTAAATTGCTCAAGTGTTTGGATCATAATGCACTCAGGAGACAGACATGGTTTGTTCATCAGGAGGGACATTATGCTTTAAGGTTAAGACTTTGCACTTGTGCTTTAACCCATTTTATCAAAGACAGTTTTTGAAATTGTAGACATTTCATAGGAGGATGTATGTATTGGTAAAACTTGCTTTAAGATTTTAGATCATAACATTCCCATCTGTCATCTGAAAAACATTGCTTAAAGGTATTCGACAGCAATTTGATATGACATTCATATATTTGATATGCTGTGTAACTTCTATAGATGTGTATGATTATATTGCAGATTATTTTATTCTTTTTTTTCCAGACTTTGTTGATCATGTGAACGCCAAGTATTATGTTGGTGTCAGTGCCTTTGTAAAGGTTCAGTTGAAGGTAAGTTTTCAATTTATAAGAGCATCCAAGAATATCAAATGTAACAAAAATGAGCCCTCCATGCTTTTGAATGTACAACATATTTATTTCTA
>CBDBEG010000046.1:0-6395 GCA_965204255.1 Rubritalea sp. | reverse complement strand
CATTAGATGCCATCATGTGTGCACTATTCAAGACCTCTCGCGATAAAGACAGTGGTCTACCAGATGAATACCGCAAATTTTTTAACAAAATTATGGAAGCTGATGGCAGGATGCAGGCCAAGTGCATTGTAGCTTCTCAGACCAACAACCTGTTCATAATAGATGAGGAGTGGGTGAAGGATCACCTTTTGCCCAAATTCTCATTATCCATCTCTCCAGAAAGCATCGTTGTCTGGTCAGGGTTTTTCAGAGCTATACGGATAGTTCCAGGTCTGGTGAAAGAAATTACAGCAAATCTAACCGATCTAGCAGAAGACATAGAGAGTCTTCCGGTGCTGAAACTCAGCTACTTTCATCCGTTTATTTGTTTTCTTGTGTGGTCTATGTTGCTTTGTGAAAAAGAAGTTTTCCAAGCTTATGAGAGTCGTCTGCGTTCATCTATAGCAAATTGGAACCCAGAGAAAATTGCTGAGATGGCAAATGCTCTGCACTCCTATATGGAACAAGCCTCAGAAAAAGAAGTCTGCTGGTCCCAAAAGATACTTCCCTTCTACAAAGCCTATTTCCCAAAAAAAGAACACAAAAACTCTTATCTAACATCGCACAGAATGGGAGAAATTTGCTTGCTAGCTGGAGAAAAATTTCCAGAAGCTGTAGACACACTAAAAATATGGCTCTCCCATGAAGATCCATCTATACCTAGGGACTCATCGTATGAATTCGCTGAGCAGTTAATAGAAAAAGGTTTGGACAGCAAATTCCCAAGAGAGTCCCTTATATTTTTGGATGCCATTACAGAAGCAAGGCCGTATTTTCTGGAAAACCAGATGAACTGCCTAGAGAACATAGAATCTGCTGATCCCGGTGTGAAAGGGATGGGAGAATACATCAGGCTTCGCAAAATATACCCAGTATCAAAAAGCTGATATACTTCATGTCTCCTGAAGAGATAAACAAATTTACTGAGGCAACTCTTTTCTTGCTAACTCACTTAGAGGGCTGGTGTTGATATATAACCTTTAATAATTTCAGCAATATACTTACTGAAATATGAAGTTTTCTAAGCAATTTATTACTCAAATTCCCGTATCAGTGCTATGAAGGCATCGCCGAATTCAGCGAGTTTGGCTGGGCCTACACCTGGGATGGTGGCGAACTCAGTCGCAGTCTTGGGACGACGGGCTACCATGGCTTCCAAGGTGCGATCGTGGAAGATGATGTATGCGGGAACTCCACGCTCATGGGCTAGTGACAAGCGAAGTTCTTTCAAACGGCTGAACAGCGCTGAGTCTTCTGAATACGAATCTGCTTCGTCTGGCATAAAATAACTTGAATCTGACCACCAAGCACCTGCTGGTACAAATTTCCACCAATAATACATTTGATTGATTTCTAGCATTCTCATGCCAAAAGGCGGTGCTTTACCCTCAATATCATCCACAGTACATAGAACTTCATACCCTGTTCCTTCACCGCCAACCGTCACAAGGATAAACCCTACAATGATATCACTACTTACTTCAACTGACAATCCATTTTCATTAAAATAGCCCTGCACCATTTCTTCCGGTGTAGCCTTCGCTATGCTGAACATATTGAAATAGTCTAAGATGGAATGCTGAATAGAAAGACAATACAACACTGCCTGCTCTCTATCATACAGAGTCATGGCCGGAGGAAGTTGTGGAGGCGAATCACCAAGTCTGACGAATAACTCGTTCTCTGCTTCCTCGCCCCCATAATTGAAAAAAACTATGTATTCAGTCACTGTCATAGTATTTTATCCTTTCGTGTCTAAAGTAAAAGACTTCTAATCTTCTCCAACTATCACGCTGTCAATTATTATAATTCTAAATTGGTCGTAGTCTCTTACAGTATATTCTGCAAATAATTAATAAAGTCAAGCCCATCTATCGCGTACATATTGCTTAAATTATCTTTATATTTTTGAATTTTCCTTGAAGCTTCTCCTGGTCTTGGCGAGCCGACAACAAGCAGATCAAATCTGCTATCGCTGTATTTGAAGCCAGCATTTAAAGCCATAGCTTTGATGTCGTCTCTTTTGACACGACTTCCTTCTTTATTCAACACAGTTCCAGTTATGCATATTGGCAAGTTATCAATAATACACTTATCTAGTTGCTTAATTGCATCCTCAGAATTAAGACATTGCGGCATATCTGGGTAAGCTAGATCATTGTTTTGCCTGCTTATCCTTCCAGTATAGGTAGCAAAATTTCCTTTGATCTCTGAGTCATATATATCAATCAAATCAATAACAGAAGTAAATCCTTCAGAGCGAAAGATATGATAGAAAACTTTACCACAAAGAATAGCATCAGGCAACGCTCTGTGCAGTTTATCTGCCTCATAAGAAATATCAAATTGCCTAACAATATTTTCCAATTTATGACCGCCTTTTAAATTTGGAAAATAGTGTTTTGTCAACTCAAGTGTACAAATAAATTTATCATTATCAGGACTCCATGTTCCCATAGTTTCATTTGCACCACTCAAATGTCTGTTTTCAAAGACAGCATTGTGAGCAATAATTCTATAGTCTGCACAGCAAGCCTCTACTAGTTTAGACACAACTTCCCAATTATCGGACTCAATAGTATCCTCGGCTGTAAGCTGATGGGCAAATTTCGTGTTGCCCCAAAAATACTCATTTCCAGGAGGCTTAACGAGACTCTCCACTGAATCCTGCGCCAAATACTGACCCTGCTCGTCAAAGACGGCTACCGCTACCTCGCAGATACTCCCAGCAGTTGACGTAGCAGTTTCCAGATCGATGCTCGCTACCCTAAAATCCATCACTATCCCCTTTTCATCCTTTTTCTACCTTATATCATCGCCCAATATAACTTCAGCCCAATCGTCAAGAGTCATCCTTAGTCCTTTTTCTATGCCCCCCACATTATCCATTTCCGCCTGAGTGCGTGCTATGAACCGTAGATAAATTCTCTTGTCTTCAGCCAGTCGCAAAGCAGGGCGAAAATGCTCGTATCTATCAATATGACCATCGGGCAATTCGGCAGCAACCACGAACAGCGTCAACTCGTCATCGCTGCGGATGTCGCCGTTGCGGTCGGCCCGCACATACCCTCCGCCCAGATAAGCAACGGTCGCCCCGTAGCGGCGGAGAGGCTCAGCCAAGATGTCGCTTATCTCCTTCACAGACAGCATCTCTTCCTTCTCTGGGATTATCGTTGTGACCATATCCCCATTATACCAGATGCGTGCCTCCCCCTCCAACTCATCTCTATCTGGCTGGGAGTTGGCAACGACAGCCGACTTAGCAGAAGCTCGGAAGCAGACAGCCCTAGTCTTTCCTCGCGTTGGCAGGATGATACTGCCCTGCCAGATAAATTGGCATCATGGCATCTGCTGAGACCTCAGCCCCGCCCCCCGCTGAAACCGCACTGCCTCTTGAAGCCCTAAGAGACTGGATGACGAACGACGGCCGCCTGTCAGAATTCCTAGAAGCCAACCCTCACACATCTCGTGAGCAGATATTTGAGCATCTTCTCTCCAAGCTGCCAGCCAAAGTCATCCCTGACTGCGAAGAGCGGTGGTGGCAATGAGCGAGACACCGACCGAGGCCGTGTCTAATCCGCCCCCGCATTGCGCTGTCTCCCACTACTGGAAAAGATGCCAAACAATGATTGACCTTTTGCAGCAACGGCTGCTATAGTGAATTCTTATGAGGACAGCATCAGCCACTTTCAATCGTGAAACAGGCCAATTCACCCTAGTCGTGGGCGGGAACGGCAGCGAGCCTGCCAGCAGAGCGACCGCAGAACAGCCCTCGGCTCTCCACGAAGGGATAGCCTCCATCATCCGCCCCCATCTGGCGAGCGACCCAGCCATCCGTGAGGCCTACCTGCAAGTAGGCAAGTCCTACTATGGCCAAGACCCTCATATCTCCCTGAAGGTCTTCGTGGACGCAGACGGCACGATGCTTGAAAACGAGCGCGACTTCAACTGGATTCGCCGCAACTGCGCAGAGCACGACTTGTTCTTCGACCTCTGGGTCTACAACGACTACGAAATGGAACGCCTCAATGTTTCCGGCGAGAAACTAGAAAAGACTGGACATTCTCTGATCTACAGCAGAGATGTCTCGTGACTTCCTTCTCCAAACTCTGGCAAGAGGGTGCCGAACGAGAGTTTAGACCCCACAGGAGAAGCGGAAGCTAGCGATCTGACTTCTGAACAAAGCGGAAGTTGAGAAACGATGAAGCATCAAGTTTTACTCTTCAGTACCCAACAGATAACCGGCCACCAACACGAAAGAAAAAATGAAACTTATCTTGAAGAAACCATTTGTTATTACTATCATCGTGGTAGCTGTGCTAGCCGTCAGTAGCATCCTCTTGGCGAGTTGCGGCGAAGAAAATACCGACTCGGCATCTATAGAGATGACTACGACTTCGGATATAGCTACGACATCCACAGCCCAGAGCCATATCGCCACACCGGCCGCGGCGACGGTGACTACAACCTCGGATGTGACTACTACATCCACATTACCGCCCACTACGACCACGACAACCATCCCTTTGGACAGGTGCGTAAGCGAAGCAGATAGGCTGTCCGACTGGATGGAGAACGGGATACCTATAAAAAACAGGGATCCGGTTGCAGACGACGCACATTGGGAAGTCGAATCCATAGAAAAGCTAGACTTGTCTAGCCTTCCGTCATTCAGATTTAATGAAGACGAAATTTTGAGCGACGGCTACCAATTCTGCGATGTGGAGTTGGGATACAGCAGCTTAACCACTTTCTCAGGAGGATCAGTTTGGAGCACCGGAAGCAAACGCGGCGTGGTCTGCCTCAAAATTGAAGCCACAATGTTCGTAGAGTACAAAAACAATCTTGCTCTTCAGGCAAGCGGGAGCATAGGTTCTCGCGACTACGCAGCATACGATTGCCTTCAGCTACTAGAGGAAGCTCCTTTGCGTTCAAGGTTTAGGCTCCTAGAGATAGGATAACTCATCAAGCGACAGAAGGATGCTAGCTTGCCGAGCGTCCCGCTCATGCCGGTGTGAGACAGGTGTCGCCAGTTTCTGTCTCCGCCGTGATCGGACACCGAGATGGCACTGAGAGAATTGTGCTGGTCAGATTGGCTTCCGCCCAAGAAAGCTACATTTCCCCCGAAGCTGTAAAATACACTTTCTATACAGAGTGGGATGAAATAGAAGTTTTAGAAGAAGATTCGTAGCATCAACGAGGACTTTGATAGATGACCTTTGAACATGGCTCTCCAGACGAGGCCCGAATGAACAGCATTGCTCTATCCATGATGGAAATCATGAAACTAGCTGGCGGTCGGCATAGGGCCATACGAGAGTTCGGCGACAAACGGGATAGCTTTCTCAGCCTGTTCCACAAGATCGGCACTCTCAGCACGATGGTTTCTGAGGATTCTAAATCAAGCAACAGCAAGCACATCAACTGGCAGAGATTGACGGGATACCATCCAGACTCTTTGCAAGCCGAGAGATTTACGGAGGACTACCTGGCTAATGAAATATCATCAGAATGCTTTACTGAGCCTGCTATAGCAGAAATGGGTAGAGCAGCAGGCTGGTACTTGGAGCAAGAGCATCAACTTATCAGCGACCTAGAGGCTGAACTGCGTGAGAGAACTGAGGGATGGAGGATGAGGGTGAATCGCTCATACTGGTGGATGGCTTCTCTTGGATTCATCTTGCTCTTTCTGGGCACCACATCATCTTCCTCGGAAATCTCATGGGCACTCACAGGAGGAGAGCTGGGCCTCGCTGCTCTCACATTCTTGGCACCGACAGCAGTATGGGCGTGGATAGTGCTATCTGCTCCAAGACTTGAAGCCTATCGCATGTCTGGCCGCCTTGACGGGTTTGCCGAAGGACGGCGAAATCCCATAGTGCGGCAAAGACGCCACAATCTCACTCAGTACATAGCGGCACTCCTGAAATTCATCAAAAAGCAACGAGGCCTATACAAATCAGCTCAGAGTATAAGCGCGGCATGGCTGATATTTCTGATAGTATTATTGTCATGTTAGAAGATACACAAGACAACGGCTCTTCACAAGCCGCCGACCAACCCACTCCACCTCCCCCACCTGCCCCCCTGAAAGCCCAACCTCGCAAGCAGTTTGGTGGAGGCTTGGACCACATCCGCAGTGGCGATGATCCAAAGGATGCAATACCTGTTGCCCCAGTTGACAGTATTGAACTTGACAGAACTTATTCCGAAGGAGCGCAAACCCGCTCAACCACAGACCCAATCATAGTTCCTCCCACTGAAGGAGGAGCAGACGCCAATTCTTCAGAAGAGTAACACACCCAGTGCCTTATGCCACATGAAGAAGACTGCGGCGACTTCAACTGATGAGGTCA
>CBDBEG010000045.1:0-11345 GCA_965204255.1 Rubritalea sp. | reverse complement strand
CGGGCTTTTCCGGGTGGTGCAGCTTGAGCAGGAGGCTCTGCCGCGAGACGCCGTAGATGTTGCTCACGTAGTAGCCGGCGGTCCTCTCGTTGAGCGAAGACGTGAGGTAGCGCAGCTCGATACCAGCTATGTTCACGCCCGGGGCAAACACAACGATGATAATAACGGTTGGCAGTAGCCAGAATGCATCACTGATGGGAGCTGTCACCCACTCATCGTAACAACTCCACTAGCATCTTTTGTGCGCCACTCTATTCTTAGGCCTAGGCATACACGAAGGCTTTGATTTAACACCCCGATCGATCATGGCCAGAATGCTGCTACCATCGTGCAGTCCCCCAAGGGACTTTACCCTACCCACGCGCGCACTTGGCAAGCCGCATCTGCGTGAACCCCTTGCTCGTGTGCAATTCGTTGATCAGCTGTACACGTTCAAGCCACCAATGCGGCCCCAACCATGCCCCTGCGTCAGCGCAAGCGATCTTTCAAGTAGGGGGGAGGCAAGAACATCCTCGTTCAACGTGCACGATCAGGTCTCACCAACCCCTGCTGCACCGTGCATCAAAAGGGGCGGCCTAGGCGCTACGGGGGGACTCGGCGCGCGCTCGGCAGGTACGATGCACCGTGCATCAAAAGGGGCGGCCTAGGCGCTACGGGGGGACTCGGCGCGCGCTCGGCAGGTACGATGCACCGTGCATCAAAAGGGGCGGCCTAGGCGCTACGGGGGGACTCGGTGCGCGCTCGGCAGGTACGATGCACCGTGCATCAAAAGGGGCGGCCTAGGCGCAGATGTCACCAGGGACCTGAATGCGCCGTTGAGCCGCGCATCCTACGGCAAACATACAAATACTAGGCCATTTCCGCAGGCTCGTTGGAAACACGGAGGCGGCGCAGGTGAAGAACGTGTGGGAGGCCTGCCAGTTCAGCGATGAGATAGTGTCGGGGGATCTAGAACTGCACAAATTTGCTGTGGAGCTGTACGATGTGCTGTCAGGCACGGCCGATCCCGTGTACAGTGACCCGCAAAAATTCCTCGACAATACATACCTCACATCACAGATGAAAACCATCCTAAGGGACGTACTTAAAAGGACCGAAAGGTCATCCGGCGTCCCATCCATAGTCATAGATACGGGCTTTGGTGGTGGAAAAACACACACACTAATGTTGCTATACCACATTCTAACCAACAGAGAACTCGGTTTTAAATATTTGTGCACGTATGATCTCGATAAGGAGCTTGGTATAGACCGCATTTCCAAGGTCAAAGTCGTAGCCATAGACTGTAGGGACATCAAGAAGAACACACTTTGGGGTGAAATAGCGGACAGGTTAGATATGTATGAAACGGTTGAAGAGTATGACAGGATGTCCAAACCGATTACAAATATGGAGACAATAAAGGCGTTTTTCAGCGAACCCGTTGTCCTAATGATAGACGAGTTGCCTCATTATTTGTCTGAAACGTTAGGTGACAAAGTGGGTGACACAACAAAATCAAAACTAACAGAAGGGTTCCTCTACAAATTAATCTCGGCTGCTTCATCCAGTAAGAAAGCGGCGCTGGTAGTGACGCTAACAGAAAACCAACAATTGTACAAGGAGAGGGTAGACGGCATTAAGTCCGCCCTAACAGACTTCGTAGTAGACGGTACAATGAATGATCTCAAAGAAACTCTATCACGCCAGACATCCATAATGAACCCCGTTCAAAAGGAGGAAATTTACAGTGTTATTTGTAAGAGGCTGGTTAAAAAAATTGATCAAAGCGAAAAAAATGAAACGATCAATAAATACATGGAATATTATACGGAAGAAGGCCTAGTCACGGATCCCAAGTTTCGTGAAAGGTTTGAAAAGTCATATCCAATACATCCCAATTTGATCGACATGTTGTATGAACGTGTTTCCACCATATCAAAGTTCAACCAAACTCGAGGGACGTTAAGGTTTCTGGCGCTTGTCCTCAACGACGTTTACAAGAGAAGCGCCGAGTGCACGTTGGTTGGAACTGGGGATATTCGCCTCGAATCTGCCGCAATAGCTGACGAGCTCACCTCAAAAATTGACCGAAATGAGTATACAAAAATCATTGACACCGACTGCATAGAGCATGCTCGTGAGCTTGACAACGAAAGGCACATAAAAATAATTAAAACTGTAGCTAGTACTATATACTTGAATTCATTGCATGAAATCCCAAGCAAAAAATCCGGCATAACGTCCAATCAAATAAAGATCGCAGTGGGCAAGCCAGGATTTAATGCATCACTGGTTGACAAGGCGCTGCACGAGGCCATACGGCCGCGCTTTTGGTACATACAAGAAACAAACAATCAGTTTTATTTTGTTGATGCAGTTAATGAAAACGCGATAATTGCAGAACACGCGGCCAACGTCACAGTTTCCGAGATGGACGAGCGCATTCAAAAAACACTTGAGCGTCTGACTATGGGCACTCCATTTAAGGCAACAATATGGGATGAAGGTGCCGTAGAGGACACCACCTCGTTAAAACTGTTTTTGTTTAGATACGACCAAAAACCCAGTACAGCTATGAACAGAGTTTCTAGTCTAATAGACCACGTACAGGAGAAGCCCCGCAACTACCCCAATACGATAGCTTTCGTGTGGGCGGAGCCTAGCAGAGTAAGCGAGATAACAGCATCGGCGAAGGAGCTCTGTGCCATCATTAAGGCAAAAAAAGATGAAAGGGTTAAGGCGGACAAAACGTTTGTTACAAACATCAGCCAAAAACAAGAAAGGGCAGTAGGAAATCTAAATGCGGCATGCGTGCGGGCGTACGCGCACGTTGGATATCCAGATGGCCCAGAGCCGCGGTTTGGTACTATGCCATACAGTGACATGACGGGGCAGACGATCGGAGAGCTCGTACGCGAATTCTTACGCAACAAGGGCAAACTCATAGCAGTGCTAGGACATGACGCAATCATTGTTGAATCGGTCAAAAACGTGGGCGAGATTCACAATGAATTTGTTTCTGACAAACGAAAGAAATTTCTTGAAAACGTGGCATCAATAATTGATGCGGTACGTGAGGGGGTTCAAAAAGGTGCTTTTGGCTACAGCGATCATATCACTGAATCAGATGAGGTACATGCCGGCATAATAAACGCGGACGCAAAAGTCCGATATGCGGGCTATATCATAAATGAAACACACCTGGAAAGGGCCGCAGACGAACCTGTTGAAGCCGACCCCCCCCCCCCGCCGGAACCCCTGGCATACAAATATGAAATTCCAGTTAGTCGAATCCAAGACATAATTAAAAACATAGACAATATTCTTGTCGGGGATTTCAAGCCTGTACGGAAACAGCTGCAAGTGGAAATGTGCTTAGACGAAAACACAACAATTACGTTATCTAGCACGTTAGAAAATACAACGCCAGTACGAAGTATTGTTAACAGCGTTATGGCATACCATAAAGGAAAGTGTTCAGGAAGTCTCAAGTTGGAATCGAGCAACGACATCACTGACATGCTACAAGACTTGGGGATGGGCTAAAATGAGACAATTTCAACATGTGTTGCAAAAAAGTAAAAGCGGAAAGTCGATTGCGTTTAGAATATATGTAAGCGATCGTTTTGGAAAACAGAAATTTAACTGTATGTCGCTGTCTGGTTGGCGTGCGGCGGTGGCGGAAAAGCACCTGCTCTTTAATCAAGAAGAATGGAATGAAAATCTTGCACGGAAGTATGTAGGAATGATGGTCCTCAGAGTAGCCAAAGATCCTCATCAAGGCATTAAGTTTCTCAACCATGTAAAAGCAGAAAGTGAAATGGGAATACATTTCTGGGCTCACCAGTTTTTAGTTAACAAAAAAGCACCCAACGCATGGAAGCATCTCAATGGTGATGCAGAATGAACACGTCCTTAATTGAAAGATCTACGATAGATGTTATGGATTTGTTCTACCGTGTCAGTAAAAAAGCGAAAAAAGAAAAACAAGCCACGATAGATCTCAACCAGATGATGTATTGGTGGACTCGAAAGCCTCTCGTGGTTGGACGATCTATCATACTTGCTAGCATTCTTGACAATCAAACTGATGTAGAACAAATGGCAGGCCTAGAGTCGAACAAGCCGTACGAATACATCACAGACACTGACAACCTGGCGAAAAAGGTGGGGGTGGATCTTAGTAAAATTAGCGTTCTTGATCCATTTGGAGGATCTGGAAATCTTGTGCTGCCAGCCGCGCAACTAGGGCTAGATGTCACTGTGTCAGACTACAACCCCTTAGCATGGTTGATTGAACGTGGCGTACTAGAATTCCCAGCAAAGTATGGGGCCTCGCTGCGTGACGATTTTTTGGATTGTGCTACTAAAGCGATAGAAATGACGCAGAGGGAAGTCGGCAAGTACTTCAAAAAGTCATCCCTAACGTATTTGTGGTGTTGGTGTATACGTTGTCCTTACTGTTCTCAACGATTTCCTCTTACTAACCACATGTACATAGAAGCCACTAGCAAAAGAAAAATTGGAATAAAAATATGGCCCGAAGATGGTGATTTTCGCATTGAGCTAGTACGTGGAATGACGGAGGCCGATGGGAAAAAATACACTCAAAAACGCGGTAAGGCAGTGTGCATATCATGCACCAACACTATACAAAGAGTTAAAATAGAAAATGATATAAAGAAACACAAAGACCGGGAAATGATTGCTGTGCAGATACACACTGCAAAAGGACGCGATTATGTACTACCCAGTGACGATGACAAGAAGATGTACAAAAACGCAGTTTATGATTTTAATCAAAAGCGGCAAGAACTGGAATCTGATGGTTTGATTCCAACAGAGCAAATACTTGCAAGTCAGGGAATTAAAAATACGCTCTGGAATTATGGCATAAATACATGGGATCAATATTTCGACGAACGGCAACTACTCGTCCTGTGCAGTTTAATCAAAAATATAAAAAAAGCATGTGCAAACGTGCCCAGCGAAAAACGTTTTATGATAGCAACGTATCTCTCCTTTGTACTAGCAAAGCGAATTGACAATGCCGGTCTGGGAGTTATCTGGAGTAAAACCAGAACCATGCCAGTTCACTTGTTAACTATGCGGCGTCCAAGCATAAGCTATAATTTCGCAGAGTCTAACCCCTTTGAAAATGTAGGTGGTAGCCTAATTAATATTGTTCGGTCAGTTGGCAAAGCAATTAAATTTGCCTCTAGAGTACCCGGTGGAGTTACCTGCAACAACACATCTGCTACAGATCCGTCCAGTGAAAAATATGATCTTATAATCACTGATCCTCCATATGGTGACGATGTTCAATACGGTGAGCTCTCTGAATTTTTCTATGTATGGGTATATCGAGTTTTAGCAGACTACTATAGTTTACCAACACGAATCTCGCTAGACGAAGACTACTGTGAAAGTCGGGGGAGGTTTGGCGACCGAAAAAAGGCCAAGGAGTTTTTTGGCGCTGGCCTAAAAAAAGCATTCAAGGCAACGGCAAAAAAGCTAAAGGACGATGGGTTACTCGTGGTTCTGTTTGCGCACTCTAGCAGTGAAGCATGGAACCAGCTTCTTGCCGCCTTGCAAGAGGCCAGGTTACGAATAGTGTCAAGTTACATAGTGCACACAGAGCTTGCAACCAACGTTCTCGCTCGCAACAAAGCATCATTTCAATCATCCATAATAGTAACCTGTCGTAAAATAAACAAGGAGTCTGTACAATTTTTCGAAGACCTGATACCTGCCATAGACGATAGCGTGAGAAAAGTCATCGATGACATACCGGACGATCGAATTATTGAATTGCCGATGACAGACTTGTTAACAATGGTGTATGGCAAGGTTCTACAAGCTTCCACACAACACACAGTGCTCAAAAGCTATACGAAAGACTTTAAGCCAGATTTTGAAACATTAATCAAAAATGCGCGTACGTCGATCACGAAGCAGCTTGTTGAAAAAGTTCTCAAAATGCAGCCTGGAATAATCGGAACTAACATGTCGTTCTATATTATTGTTAAGGTCTTCAATGGCGGACAAGTTTCTGCAGATGAAGCGCTGAAAATTGCGCAAGTCTACAATACAAGCGTTGAAACGCTACAGGGTGAGAATTTGATCAGTCAAAGAGCAGGCGAGATGCATTTGGGAGGTCTAAAGCGCACCATGAATCACGGGCCAGACCGAGTAGACCCAAAGAACCTATACCAACAGCTTTGCTATCTGGTTTCACACAAGTCCGACATAGAAGATCTTTTGCACCATAAAAACATAAATACCAACGATCTCAAACCCATAATAGGCCTTCTTATTAAAAGTTACAAATTACAACGCAACAGGGGGCTTGACCTCACAAGTGAAAATTTGGAGGAAGAAAGCATACTTGCAAACATCGCTGACTACATGGGCATGAATGACAAAAGTCAATCGAGGCTAGAAACATGAGAGTTGGCGATGCGGTTGTCACGCCCGACGGCCAAGGAACGATTGTAGATATCAACTATCAACATGTAAAAGTAGTGGTGGGATCAGAAATACGTAAGTACGATCTTGCCGCAGCGGATTTCAGGTATGGCCCACTCGCAAGAGTAGCACGCCAAGAAGTCGAGAGTGCGTTGGATTTCATGGTAGGAATCGACGCACACAGGTTGCTAACTGAATACAAATTTAACCCCTACGTTCTTGCATCATCCACTAAAATCAAGATATTTCCGCACCAGATTAACGAAGTGATCTGGGGGTTAGACAACCCTAGAATAATGATTGCAGACGAAGTCGGGCTAGGAAAAACCATAGTGGCGGGTTTGATTGTTTCCGAAATCAAGGCCAGAGGCATGTCGAACAAAATGTTGTTTGTTGTACCAAAATCGCTTCAGCTAAAATGGAAAAATGAGTTGATACAAAAGTTTGATATACCAGCTACCATACTAAACGCAGAATTTATGAGGACCAATAATAATCCATTCGGTGACGAGTTTGCCTACGTTGCATCTATCGACTACCTAAAACAACCCCACATCATGGTCAAGCTTGACACAGATATTGATGTTGTCGTGATCGATGAGGCTCACAAAATGAAAAAGGGCAACAATAGGCTTGAGCTTGGCCAATACCTGGCACAAAAAACTGATGTCTTAATGTTGCTAACAGCGACTCCACATGATGGAAGTGATGAGGATTTCATGGAGCGTGTAAAGTTGCTCGATACGTACGTAGCAGATGTGCAGTCTGCTAAGCGACTGTGGACTAGAGCTGTAAAGGAAGATGTGGTAGACATAGAAGGACTAAAAGTCTTTCCTGAGCGAACCAGCAAGACGATTGACATACCGCTCCGAAACAAAGAACGTAACATTATCAGCCTCTTGGAAAAATATTTTGATGTTCTTGATAGATCTGCAGTTACGCCACAAGAACAGAGTGCCGTACGCTTCCTACGCCACACATATAGGAAGAGAGCAAGTTCGTCATTTTATTCCCTTCAAGTATCGCTAAAGAGGAGACTAGAAAAACTCAAGGCAGGTGGCAAACAAGTGGGCGACAATAGCTATGAAAGTGATGAAGGTGAACATGAAGATGTAGATTTTGAAGACATGGAAATTGATGATGGGTTCAACGTACTTGAGGGTGGCGAAGAAGAAAAAATGATCGAACTAATTTTAAGAGAAGTTAAAAAATTGGATTCGGACTCAAAGATGGAGCATTTAATTACTTTTATTAGAGAATTAAAATCAAAAAAATTCAATGCCAAGCTTGTAGTGTTTACCGAGTATCGTGACACTTTAAAATACCTTGAAGCTGCATTGGAAGGTTGGAAGTCTGGGAGAATCGATGGCACGATGTCCATGACAGAGCGCGAGCAGGCCCTAGCAGACTTTAGAGACCCCACAGGGAACGAAATACTTTTGTGTACCGATGCGGCTGGCGAAGGCATTGACATGCAGTTTTGTAACGTTGAGATAAACTATGACCTGCCTTGGAATCCAAATAAGCTTGAACAGAGGATGGGGCGCATACACAGAATTGGCCAGGATCAAAATGTTTCATACTATAACTTTGTGGTAGATTCAAAATCAACTATAGATGGATATATTATGCGGCGCTTGCTTGATAAAATTGAAAGCATCAAGGAAGCTATGGGTGAGGCAGTTTACGACGTAGTTGGCATGCTAATCCATAGTGATGATATTGGAAAATATTATGACGGGCTACGTTCTCTCCCTCAGGACCAGTGGGAACCAATAACATCAAAATTATTGTCGTCAATCGAGGCTACCAGGTTGGACATAATCAAAAAGCGTAAAATGTTGATGGAGGGGCACAGGTTGGACGGCACTGGTCTTGATACAATTCGAAACATACGCAAGGCGGCTGTCGTGATAGACGAGGTGAAGCGGTTCATGCATACGTACGTTGAATTGAATGGAGGAACTATGGAAAAAATTCACCAAGATGGCCATCTGTATCGTGTGCGTCCAGCAAACAAACAGGCGCAAAGGTTGGAAACAGGAGAATTTTACGGCGTCTTTGACCTAGAAGAATCTCAAAGGGAGTCATATCATTACCTAGCATTAGGTCACCCAGTAGTGAACGCAATGTTGATCGATGCGGCGGCCGATCATGTCGCATCCCTAGTACACGAAAGTCAAAGTGGCGTGTTGTGCGTGTACAAGATTGTTGTTCGTGATGGAGCATCCGCACAAAAAGATGCCAAGGTTGTTGCTTTTTTTGAACAGGCAGATGGTGTGATAACAGAGGTTGATGTTCGAAGTGTCTGGACATATGAAACCTCCGATAGAATGTTAAACGTTGATGCACTGGTGGGTGCGGCTAAAAGAATAGAGTCGTATGCTGCTAAGGCTGCATCTAAACGGAAGGGATGCGTTGATGAAAGGCTGTTAGATGTTAAGGAGAAAGCGCGTGAGGCCTATACTGCATACTATGCCCACAAGGTGAGCGAACTGGAAGACAGCATCAGAGACTTGGAAGTGTCGAAGGACGGACCGTATGTTGAGACCATCATAGCTAATAAAAAAGATAAAATTCTTGCGCTAAAAAATCAAGCTCGGAGTAAAAAGGCAAAACTGAATGAAAAGTATGTAACAAAAGCTAGTGCGCAGCTGATTGGAGTTGCGCAGATAACTCCCATTGACGGATCTGATGTACGAATTAGAGTAGACATGGCAGGGATGAATGCTGTGTTACAACATGAAAAAGATAGGGCGCCCAACCTTATAGCTCGAGAACAAATTAGTGACTGCTCTACAGCCAATTGTGGGTATGATGTAGAATCATTTGATCGAAAAATAGAAGTAAAATCTCATAAGGCAACAGGGAGCATAATACTTACTGATCACGAATGGCAGACCGCATGCCGGTTAGGTGATGAATATTGGATATATGTCGTTGAGCATGTGTTTGAGAATCCTCGCATAACAAAGATTCAAAATCCTGGTAAGAAGTTGTTAGACACAATAGAAAAAATTGAACAAAATCGCCTTCATTGGATTGTCCACGACTGGAGATCGAGCCATGGAGACGAACGTTGATCTGGTAAGCAGGTAGCCATACGTACTCGCGCGCATGAGATCGACTCCGCATGCACGACATGCTTAGGTTCTCGCTATAACTTGCCGGCAACGGGTTCGTGACGCATGGTCCGCCGGCGCGTCCGCGGCGCTAGGCCCGTTGATGGACTCAGGTTGTGCTGTGTGGCCATCACGACGGCTACGGGTACCACATGGCCCACGATCAAGCTACGGCAGGGACTGCTGGGCAGGGACTGCTGGGCGAGGCGTGCAGAAGGTGACCCTCTGCTGATCCTCTTGCCACTGCAAGTTAACTAGAGCCAGGTCTTGTTTCATCCACCTGGTTTTTTGACCGCCTACAGCCTCATGTTATATTCGACTATTACGCGCCCCGTTCTTGGCAGCAACCCCATTCAAAGCACTTAAACAAGCACGGCGGCCGGGCGCGGCGTACAGCTTGGCTAGGCACAAAAGGCGCAAGTCGGAACCGACGAAGGATCCGGCTCCGCCTAAGGAGGGGACGAGAAGGGACAAATCTGGCGGCGGTGCAGATCAGCCGCGCGGCGCGCCGCCGGGCCCCGCGCGGCCGGCCACCCGCGCGCCGCCGACCGAGGAGCCGGGCGGCCCCAAGAAGGGCGGCAAGGGCGGCGGCCAGGGCGAGTCCATCGACCCGGTGCACAAGGCAAAGCTCGACAGGCTGTTCTGGGTGCGCGTCGGCGTGGCGATTGCGGCCGGCGTGGCGGCGACGTTCATCTTCGAGCCCATACTGGGCGAGGAGCGGCGGTGGGCCTCGATAGGGTTCATGATCGTCGTCTTTATCGGCACCGTCATGTTCGGCAAGATGATGAACATACGCCTGCCTCCGTCGGACCGGAAAAAGCTCGTAACGCAGGGGATCGGCAGCTACATCTTCCTGTACCTGTTCATGTGGATAGTGTCGTACACGCTCGTGAACATGCCGGAGGCGGGGATCATCGCCTCCCCGATCCCCTAGGGGTGGCGGCGGGCGTGCCGGAAGAGGGCGGCGCAAGGGGATGGCCGCACGCCGTGCCGGGCATACCCGACGGCATGTTCGAGAGGTCGGGGTCGGTGCCGATAACAAAGGAGGAGGCGCGCGCCGTGCAGATAAGCAAGGCGCGGCTCGACGAGGGAATGACCGTGTACGACATCGGGTGCGGCAGCGGGTCGGTTACGGTCGAGGCGGCGCTTCGCGTGGGGCCCTCGGGGAGGGTGTACGCGGTCGACTCGGACCCCGAGGCCGCGGCCCTGACCGGCCGCAACCTGGAGCGGTTCGGGATAGGCAACGCCGAGGTGGTGCGCGGCGATGCGCTCGACGCCATACCGGGCCTGCCGCGCGCCGGCGCGGCCATCGTGGGCGGGACCGGCGGCGCGACGGCCGAGATCGTCCGCCTGTGCGGCGAGAGGCTCGCGCGCGGGACGGGCCGGATCGTCGCCGGGACCGTCCAGGTCGAGACGCTCGCCGGCGTGGTCGGGGCCCTGCGCGGCGGGCCGTTCGAGGATGTCGACGTCACGCAGCTCATTGTCGCAAAGGGAAGGCAGACGTCGACGGGCACAATGATGCTCTCGCGCAACCCCGTCGGCATCGTGTCGGCGACGCGGGCCGCCTAGGCCGCGGCCGCGGAGAGCCTAGGTTTTAATCGGCGCCCGGCGGGGCGGGGCCGTGGCGGCCGGAAGCCTGACGGGGATCGGCGTCGGCCCCGGCGAGGCCGACCTGCTCACGGTGCGCGCCGTCAGGGCCATAGAGCGCGCCGACACGGTAATGTGCCCCGCCTCGGCGGCCGACAGGCCGAGCATTGCGCTGTCGATAGTGTC
>CBDBEG010000044.1:0-43838 GCA_965204255.1 Rubritalea sp. | reverse complement strand
AATGGTAAGTCTGATGATGGGGATGTGGATATTGGCGATAGGGTTACTGCTTTGCCTGAGGGAGAGGAATTGGTGAGGGTGTTGAAGGAATGGGCGGAGGGTAATTTGTATATTCCTCATGGTGTTTTGCAGGGGCAGAAATTTGTTTTGGCGGATTTTCAGGAGGAATTTTTGTGTAATACGTTCAAAAGGGAGATATCTGAGTCGTTATTGTGTATTGCGAGGAAAAATGCTAAGAGCAGTTTGATAGCGGTATTTTTGTTGTGTGTTCTGTTTGGTCCTTTGAATGTGTATAATTTCCGTTGTACTGTTATCAGTGTTAATGGCAATTTGGCGTCGGAGTTGAGGAAGTTGATGGAGGATTTTTTCGATGCGAGTCCTATTTTGAGGGATCGTAAGGCTAAGGCGTGGAAGTTTAACAAGACGCCTAGTCCTGGTCATATTGTCGGTGATAATCGTGCTCGTGTGGATTTTCTTACTGCTGAGAAGGGGACGGGTCATGCGGTCGGGGCTGATCTGAGTATCATAGATGAATTGGGATTGATTCCTGAGAGCCAGCGGGATTTGATATCTGCGGCGGCGAGTTCGTTGAGTGCGAGGGAAGGGCGTTTGGTTGCATTATCAATTCGTGGTGATAGCCCTTTTCTTCAGGAGGTATTGGATCGCCGTAACTTGCCCCATGTGTATGTCCAGAATCATGCTCCTGATGAGAATGATGATCCGTATGATGAGGCTACGTGGTATAAGAGCAATCCTGGTTTGGAATGTGGTATTAAGAGCATGAAGTTTATGCGTGATGAGAGTGCGAAGGCGAAGGTTACGAAGGAGACGGAGTCGAAGTTTTTCAGTCATCATTTGAATATGCAGGTTGATCCTAGTGCTAATTTGCTGTTGAGCAGTAAGGAGTATCAGAGCGTTTGCTTGGGCATTGATGAGGAGATGCCGCCGTATGTTGGCAAGGTTGTCATCGGTATTGATATGGGTGGGTCTACGTCGATGTCTGCGGCTGTGGGTATCTGGCCGGAGAGTGGTCGTTGTGAATTTGTTGGGGCATTTCCTGATACGCCTGATATTGTTGATCGGGGAAAAGCGGATGGTGTGGGCAATTTATATCGTCGTTTGGTTGATAGTGGAGAGATACGTTTGTATGCGGGGCGTATAATAGATGCGGGCGAGTTCGTTGAGGATGTCATAGACTTGTGGGGTTTCAATGGTATAGATGCGTTGTTATTGGATCGTTATTGTGCTACGAGGGTAACACAGAGTATAGAGAGTATGGGTTTGCCTATAAATGTTTTGAAGCGGTATGGTGCTGAGAATGTGAATTATGATATTGAATGTGCTAGGGAGTTGGTTCAGCGTCGTATGGTTACTATGGAGCGTAGTGGTATCTTTGAATTGGGTTTGCGTGATAGCCGTGTTATCCAAAGCAATGAGGGGAGTTTGAAATTGGATAGGGCACATAGCAAGAGCAGGATAGATGCTGTGAGTGCTTTTTGCCATGCGGCTGGTGGGACTATGCATGCTTTGTTGAAGAAGAAGGTTCGTTTTGGTTGGCATAGGGGTAGGTATGGCGATGTTGGGCGTGGAGTCACAGAGGCTGATGCGGAGGTGGCTGACGAGTCGTCGGTGGCATCTCTTACGTTGGGAGATCGCCAGGCGGGATAATTATCGGTGTCAGATGGGTCATAGCGAGCGTTGTATGTTGTATCCTGGTGATCGTTTTGATATTCATCATATAGTAGGTCGTCGTGATATGGTTTCGTTGGATCAGTTTTGGGACGAGGACAATTTATTGTTTGTATGTAGGGAATGTCATAGGCTTGAGACGCGAAGGGAGAACAGGGCGGGTTCTGAGGCATTGTTAGCCGCTGTTGGGGAGTATGACAAATTGTTGGGGTTATAGATATGAACATCATTGATCGGGCGTTAGGTACAACTATTGATATGTTACAGGGCGTTCAGGAGCGTTTTGATGCTCCTTCTGCTAGGGATATAGAGCGTCGTGGCGGTTTGGATGTGGAGAACAATTGGAACCGTCCCCGTGAGGAGCGTCGTCGTCGTGTTGAGCGTAGTGTTTTTGGTGGTGGTGGTCTTGATGGTGATGATGTAGAAGATAGGGTGGGTAGTACGATAGATAGGATAGAGCAGTTTAAGGAAATTATTGGTTATTGTGATCCTGAAAAAATTATTGGTCGTAATGAGGCTTTGGAATATTCGGTATATCATCGTGCGGTTATTCAGAGTGCGGAGGCGGCGGCATCATTGATCTGTGAGGCTATTCCGGAGGAACGAACGAGGATAAATAGTTATCGTAGCGAGAGCAAGGATGGTTGGTCGGGTTATCAGAACAGGTATAGTTTTTGGCGTCGTGCTTTTATCAATTTGAATATCGATGGTGTGTTCTATGGTGAAATTGGTGGTACGAGGCCGAGCAGGGTGATCACTCCTCATCCACAAAGTTGTGTTGAGCCTGCTATGGTTGGTGACAAGTTGGAATTTCTTGTTTTGGAGCGTATAGAGAATGTTATGGGTAGGGATAGGAAGAAGAATAAGCGTCTTGAAGATAAAAACATGTTGCATATCACTAGGCCGAATGTAAAAACTTTTTATCAGAATATAGGCAATGGGCCTGTTTATAGTGATCGTTTTGTTCCTATGCCTACGTATCATGCTTTGAGTCATGTTATCCGTCAGGGGTTGGTGATAGATTTGTTGGAAAGGTTTTTTTGGGAGAGTGATGGGTCGTTGAAATTTGGTCATGTGATAACTATGGAGAATGAGAGCGAGAGTGATTTTGAGTATTTGAAGGAACTGAAGGCGATGAACAAGGTGATGGTGCCGTTTAAGATCGAGGGAACGACGGTTACTGTTACGCCTATAACGGCTTTTCCTGACTATGATAAGACGTTACACATGATCAAGGACGATTGCGAAGCACGTATTGCGAGCTTCTTTGGTGTCTCTCCGAGTGACTTGGGTTCTGACGCCGCCCGGACAGGAACGGGTGCGGCGGAGTTGAGTCAGGCGAACTTCCGTCATGGTGTGTTGCCTATCGTGAATAGTGCGAAGTATGAGATCGAGCGTAAATTGCTTGATGGTACTGCTTTGAATGTTCCAAACTTGCGTTATTTTATGAGTACGGGTGATTTGGCGAAGTTGGCACAGAGCATGGCGGGGATAGCGACATTGGACGAGGTGCGGAAGAACTTGTTTGACTTGCCTCCGCGTGGTGAGGATATGGGTGGTGATGAAATCTATATGGGAGCACAGGGGAGTATGGGTGGTGATAGCGAGAGCAACAATAGTGATGGGGAGAACATGTAACCAACTGGAAAAGGGGGTTTTGTATGGAGAATAAGTGGTCTGTGGATACGGACAGCGTGATAGCCTTTTTGGAGAAGGAGGGTCGGGAGAAGTTTTTGTCTCCTGCAAGGCTTGAAGCTATTGAGGCGAATAGGGAGAAGAGCAAGCCTATGAGTGCTCTTGAGGGTGACAACACTATTCGTATGTTTGGCCCTATCTGTTCACAAAGGACGGCGGCTATTGAGCGTTGGTTGTATGGTCCTGATGCTGATGTGTGCTTGGTGGACGACTTCATTACGGGGTTGGGCAATATCAGTGGTAATTTTACTATTCTTGTGAACAGTGAGGGGGGCAATGTTTTGGAGGCTAGTGCTATCCGTACTGTTATCCAGGAGAGGATAAAGGGGGGTGATGAGGTTACTGTTCACAACATCGGCCTGATGGCTAGTGCGGCTACTTGGGTGGCTACGGATGCACAGAAGAAGATTATCAGTGATGGTGCTACGTATATGATCCATGAGGCTTCGTTGACGCAGTTTAATTTTGGTCGTTATCGTGTTGAGGATTATGAGAAGCAGATTGTGAAGATGCAGAAGCGTAAGGAATGGCTTGAGGGCATCAATGAGAGTTTGTTGGATAGTTATGTTAAGCAGACGGGCAAGGATCGTAAGGAATTGTCCCAGATGTTGAATGACGAGACCTTTTTGGTTGGGAAGAAGGCTGTTGATGAGGGATTTTTCGATGAGGTATATACTGTCGATGATGTAGAGGATGTAGAGAATGCTGTTGAGTTGGCTTTGCGTCGTGAGGAGCGTATGGATGCCTTGTATGCTGAGCTTGAGGCGGATGATGAGATGGTGTTGGTATATTAACAAAAGGGGGTAGTACGATGGTGAATTTAAGTGGTGCATCTGTTGCTGAATTGACTGGGCGGTTTGAGGCGGTGAATAGTCGCCTGGTCGAGATGAAGAAGAACTATCGTGCTGAGGTTGACAACCTTGCGGAGTTGACTAAGCAAGGGAAGAATGCCGATGCGGATAGTCCGGAGAACAAGCGTTTGATCGAATGGCGTAAGGCGATGACGGAGGATCGTCATGAGTTGAATGATGTTCTTCGTGAGTTGCAATTCGCTAAGGCGACGGCTGATCTCGGTTCTGAAAAGACCGAGAGCATTGCTAACGAGACGGAGAGCGTCTATCGTGAGCATGCTGAGGCGGCGAAGAAGGTGTATGCGAATTACGATGAGAAGGGGACGATCAGTTTTAAGGATCTGACTGCTGAGGAGGAGAAGAAGTTTGTTACGGAGGATGGTTTTCGTTTGCGTCCTCAGATGGCTTGGCAGTCTGATAGTGGTGATGGTGCGACGGTTGTTGAGACGGGTATCCAGCCGAGGGCTATTGAGCGTTTGCTCGCCTATGGTGCTTGTTATGCTTTGTTTCAGAAGTTCAATTTGCCTATGAAGGATTTTCGCGTTCCTATTGGCGATCAGACAGGGACAAAGGCGGGTTTTCCTGGTGCTAGCAATAGTATGAAGGATGAGACGTATCCGAATTTTGCGAATACGGAAGTTACGTATAATGTGGCACATCAGGCATGGTTCACGGACCTCGAGAACATTATGTTCACGCGGTGGACGGCACGGTCTGAGCGTCGTACTGTTGTTCCTGGCTCTGCGGGTCACATGCGTTTGCTTGAGACGGGTATGGCTCGCCGTGTGAATGACTTGTTGACAAATTCAACTGCTGATGGTTCTAGTGAGGCAAGGACACAGGTGGTTGGTTTGAAGAGTGCTGTTCCCTATACTCTGTTGACTTCGAATGCGGCTTATTCGAGTGAGGAGATCAATGCCCATTACTATAAGCCCAACCGTGCATATAGGACGGGTAGCGAGGATGATATTATGCTCGTTGATGCCGAGGTTGGTGATTATAGGGTACAGGGCCAGATGGGTACTCGTGTGGACTCTTTGGCGTGGATGATGTCTGATAGTTGCTTGAGTGCTATCACTGCATTGGCGGTTACGCAAAGCGAGAACAATGCGTTGCCGTGGTGGATGACGTTTGAGCAGGAGGGGGATAACCCGTCTCGTCGTTTGTGGCTGTTCGGTTCTCCTGTGTATGTGAACAATGACCTTGGAGATTTGCAAGGTAGTGCGGGTAGCGGTTCAAACTTGGACGAGATGGTTTCTGTGTTTGGACGGTTCGGTTATATGGCTGTTCGTGAGATCGATATGTTCTTGCAGCAGTATGGACCGGGGGATGGTGCTGCTACGTATGGTACGTATAAGTTTTCAAGGGTCGGCGTGACATGCAAGGCGTGGGACTGCAATGCTTTGTCTGTCGGCACGGTTCCCGGCAAGTGTGAAGCCCTGCATGCTTACGGAACGAAGAAGGCTTAACGGCAAGGGAGTGTCTTTGATGGCACAGGTCAGCGATTTTCTTACGGCACAGGAATTTGCTGATGCGTCGGGTATTGTCTTGACTCCGATAGCTCGAGATATTGATCGGGCTATCGGAGTATTAAATGCTCGTGAGCATTGGAATTTGCCTGCTGGTGCTGTATATGGAACTTTGAGTGTTCAGCAGAAGTTTGCTGTTGATCAGGAGGCACAGTTGTATGCGAATGCTCGTGAGGAGATATATATAGATGCCGCTGTCCGCAATGTCGCGAAGGTGGCGGGTCGTAACCTTGTTGATAGGCTTTTGACGGGTGAGGAGTCTATTGCTGTTGTTCCTCCGAGCATAAGGATGGGCAAGGTATTGCTTGATGTGATGGAATTTAGTCGTTTTGCGAGTTATGGTGTTGATAATGTTTATCCGTTGGTATATTTTCGTGATGGCGATGATGTCGTTCCGGGTGGTCATTTGGATAGTGATGGTTTGGTGGATGTTGCGGACACTATTTTCCCTATGCGTCGTCGTATAGTGACGACATTATCGGGTGAATGGCCGGCGGATATGGATTTGAACAAGCCGTGTTATTTTTCTGTTTGGGTCGGTGTTAAGGTGACAGATAGGGACTTTCCTTTGTATCGGCAGGCGACATTGGCGGCGGCGAATGCTTTTCGTGGTGATGAGGAGAGCCGTCCGTATCCTGTCCAGAAGACTATCCTTGCCATTCTCGGACGGACGGTGGTGTGATATGTTGAAGATACAGAAGCCTATCTCGCGTAACCCCGAGACGGGTGATATCAACTATGAGGACTATGAGGTCTTGAATCCTGGTATGCGTGCATCGTCGGGTAGTGAGTTTGAGGACTATGAGAATTTGAACAGGATCCCTGGCGATGTGAATATCTATCGTGTTCGTGGTGGTTTGTGGTATGACGGGATAAATACAGAAAATTGGTATGTTCATGTTTGGGACAAGGCGAATGGGGTATATATTCAACAGAATTTTACAAGGGTTGATCAGGTCGGCAGGGATTATGATTTGTATGTGGAGTTAGAAAAGAGCAGTGCTATTCCAGATGCTTTTGATACTGAAGTGGTTACTTTAGATGGCGATCCATTGACGCTTGATGGTTCTGCTATGGAGGCGAGATAATGTGGGCGGTGCATTTGGCTATCAGAGAGTTTTGTAATAGTGAACGGCTGTTGGGCGGAGAGGTTGTTACTTTTCGTACGAACAGCAAGGTAATTGCTCCTATACAGTTGGATATCAATTTGGGCGATGTGAGTGGTCCGGAGTATCTGAGTGATGAGGAGGAGGGTTACGACTTGATCGGTATTCGTGTTGTATTGAATACGGACTTGGACTCATCGAAGAGTGACTATCATTATTTTTCGTGGGTATTTTTGGACTACTTGAAGCGTTTGCATCAGTATTTGCGTGAGGTGGGTTTTTTCGTTACGGGTTTTGCTTTTGAACAGGGTGTTGTGCAAAATTTGGAGTTTGAGGCAAGTATTTTCTTTAATGTGAATATGACGAAGGGTCTTGGTAATTTCTGTGTTTCTGCTGATGGTTCTGACTTAAAAGGCGGATAGTGTTATGCCTTACAATATTGCGATACGTGGTCAGAACTTGATAAAGATGTTTGGAGAGGTAAAGGATCCTCGTTTTGTTGGTGCTGTTCTTGGTGATGGCTTAGGTGAGGTGGCGAGGTTTGCAGCTAAGGAGTTGCGGTCTATTGTTCCTGTTAGGTCGGGGCGTTTGCGTAGGAGTATCAGAGGTGCTAGGGTATCGTCGACGATATATGGTCAGAAGGTCAGCCGTAGTGCAGGTGCCTTGCGTATAGGCAATAGGCGTAAGAAGGAGGAGGGGGGAGTATATTATTTTCATTTTCTTGAGTATGGTACTCGCACGGGTATTCCTGCTCGAATGTATTTGCATAGGACATTAGGTGAGCAGGCGACGGAGTTTTATACAGTGTTTCAGAGAAAGGCTTTAGAGTCGTGGAACAGGAATACGAGTGAGTTGATCCGTCGTAGTCCTCGTGAGTTAGCAGGGACACGTTTAGGGCGTCAAATAGGGCGTTAAATAGGGTTAAATTGCAAAAGGAGGATGTTATGCCCGTTGGAATTTTTGGGGGAACAGATGTTTTGGTTGAAACTCGTAGTGGGGGTTATTTTTTACCTTTGAAGGGTCCTACGCAATGGACGACTAGTGGTGGTGAGACGACTAGTGAGCCTGTGCCTCATTTGCGTACGAAGGATGGTATTTTGAACCTCCCTGGTACTCCGAGTACTTTCACTATTGATATCAATGATGCGACGGCAGTGTTGTCTCATATTACCTGGAAGACGTTGCGTGACGCCTTTGGGGACCCTCGCAACAACATTCCAAAGAAGCCTGTGAAGATTGCCCTGCTGACGGATGGTACGCATGAGGAGAATTATACTGTCCCTGCGGAGATCGGTGCAACTGTTGCTGTTGCGGGTAGTGATTATACGTCGGCTACGGGCAAGTATCATGGTATGGGCCTTGTGACTGTTGCGGGAACGGCGGTGGGTGATAATACTAAGCAGATCACTCGTCTTGATGATGCGTCTATTGAGGATGGCAAGCAGTTTGAGATCGGTGGCCGTGTGTATTCTATCGCGGAGATAGTAAGCGATACGGATGCTCTCAAGACTTTTCGTGTTACGGATCCGTCAGGGGCTGCTGTTGCGGCTGTTGGCACGCCGACAGGTTTTAAGGTCGGTCAGCCTGTTGAGTGTTACGGGTTGAGCACGAGGTCTGCTCCGAGTGGTTTCAGTTGCCTTGTGAATAATCCTGGCAGTCCTGGTCGTGTTGTTGGTGGTCGTCGTACTGTGAATGCACAATTGGCTCCTGTTGCGAATAGGTTTCCTGATCCGACGTTGATACCGTTCACGTAGAATTTTTTATGTTTTTTTTGTTTTGTGACTCTTTGCTAGGAGGTCTATTATGGCTGTTCAAGGTGCAAATGTGCGTGCTCACCATGTTGCAAATTTGGAGAGCAAGAAGGCACAGGAGGTTGATGCCGTTGCCGAGGTGGCACGTTGCGATCAGTTGATCAGGGATGGCAAGGCCGCTAAGGCTTTGGCTGAGGAGAACTTGCAGGTGATTCGCGATGAAATTGGTATGCTGACGACATTGGTCGGCGATGGTGATGATGGGGAATAACCGGGGGTTTCATGGGGGTTCGCCTTTGTAAGCGGGCCCCTATATACATTTTGTTTTCTTAAGGGGTGGACATGGCAAGAGATGCTTTGGTGCATTTGGCTGAGCAGACGAAGGACAGGACTTATTATTATATCTCCGCTGATGGTATTGAGAGCGAGTATACTTTTCGTACTTTGTCTGTTAAAGATGTTTTGAAGATGGAGAGCAAGATCGATGTTTTGACGGGAGTGAGTCGTCGGGGTAAGAAGGGTAGGGATAAGGGGCGTGTGGATGAAATTCAAGCGTTGTTGGATATTTTGAAGATGGTTTATGTTGTGAGTGATGAGGCGAAGGCGGCGGGTTTTGAGTTTAATGATGATATGGCATGGGCATTTTTGAAGGACGCGGGTTTGCAGGGTGACGGTGCTATGTTGGGTTTTTATGATAGTGAGTTGTGGAATAATGTGTTGTTCCATATTCGTGGCAAGCGTATGAGTGAGGAGGATGTGGCAAAGGTCGAGGAGATGGTTAAGGAGTTGGATAGTGATGATGCGGGCAAAAAAAAACAAACGTAGAGGTCTTTTCAGAGCAAGTGTGGATGGTTGCTCGTGATGGAGTCTTGGGGAATTTATACGAAGTGCTTGAGGCTCCTATTTTTGTTTTTACTGCTTGTTTAGAGAATTTTGAGATGTTCTATCCGAGTCATATTGTTTTGTCACAAATTGGTAGGGGTTTGAGTGGTGAGGATAGTGATGTTGATGTTGATGTTGTGGATAGTGGTGTTGCAAAAAAGGGTAGAGAATGGCCGGACGGATACGATCCGAGTATGGACTTGAGTCAGGAAGAGGCATGGAAGGTATGGGCGGACAATGGCGGTAGTATGGTTCCGAGATGGTAAGAGGGGGTGAGCGTCAATGGCTAGGCCGGCATGGGAAGTATTGTTTGGTGCTGATGGTTCTGACTTTCGTCAGGATGTGAACAGGAACATACAGATACAGCGTCGTTTTAACCAAACGATGGGGAATGCGAATAGGTCGTTCCGTCAGTTCAACACCTTTCAGGCTAGGGCGACGAGTCTTATGCGTGGCTTCCTTGCTGTTGCGGCGGGTGGTGGTCTGTTGCAACTCGGCAGGGGTATTGTGCAGATGGTCGATGAGGTCCGTGTCCTTGAGGGTCAGTTGCGGGCCGGTACTGAGGAATTGGGAAATTTCTATCAGGCACAGGATCAGTTGCGTGGCTTGGCAGAACAGGCGAATACGAGCATAGATGCACTGACGCGGGGATATTCCCAATTGGCATTGTCTGCGGATCGGGCGAGTTTATCCCATGAGAATATCATTGTTATCCTTGAGACCTTTGCGAATGCGGCACGGATTGGTGGTAGCAGTACGGAGGATTTGACAGAAGCTTTGCGTCAGATGGGACAGGCGGCGGCTGAGGGGCGTGTCCAGTGGGAAGACTTAACGATAATTATGGATAGGCTTGTGGGTATCCGTGCAACTTTGAACAGATATGCGTCAAGCCGTGATACGACACTGAGGACACTGACTTCTACGGGTTTCAGTTTTGACCAACTTTTAGAGGCGTTGAACCAGGATCGTAGTAGGTTAGCACAATCGGCAGGTGGTGCGGCGGATACCGTGGCGAATAGTTTTAATAGGTTGGTGGCGAGTGTCCGTCAGTCTGTTGCACAGCTTGATGAATTGCTTGGAATAACGAGTGGTATATCTGCGAGTTTTGATAGTTTGCGTGATACAATAGAGGGTGTGGATATTGGTAAGGTTGCGGGAGAGATGTATGCTTTTTTTATTCAGGTGAGGAATGTTCTTGATCCGCTTGTAAAGTTGACTGCTATATTGTTAGAACAGAAGTTTTTGTTGAATACTTTTCTTTTTGTACTTCGGAATATCGACTATATCCTTATTGCTTTAGTGTTTAGTGGAATAGGAAAACTTGCTCGTCAATTATATAATTTGGGTCGTGCGGCGGCGGCGACTGTGAGTGCGAGTAAAGGGCTTTTGAGTACGCTGAGTCGTTTGGGCAATTTGCTTGGAGGTATCGGTACACTTTTAGCTGCATTGGTTTTAATTGGTTTGCGTATAGCGACTTTGCGTGGTCTCGATCTGTGGGGGGATATAGAGCCTCCGCCGACTGTTGAGCGTTCATTGTTTCAGGTGCGTAATGAGTTAAAGAAATTACTTGAGGAGATAGACAGGGCGAGGGGTTTGGTTGGTGGTGCGGATGGTTTTGGTCGTTTGTTGCGTGAGGCATTATTGGTAGAGGGTAGGCAGACGCCTGGACAACAGCAACAGCAGGATCAGTCTCAACAGTTGGCAGATAGAATAGCGAAAATGAGAACGTTCCTCTTACAGAACGAGGAATTGAGTAATGCCTTTGTTCGTGAGAGTCGTACTTTGCGTGAGATATTGTTGTTGTTTAACCATTGGGATACGGAGGCGAAGCGTGTTGCCGATGAGGTTGCTCGCTTGGAGGGGGAGTTGGAGAAGGCGGAGAGTACGGTTGATAGAGAGGTTATACAGGCGAAGTTGGTTGCTTTGCGTAAGGAATTGGAGGAGGCGAATAGGGCGGCTGAGGCTATGCGTAAGCGTTTGGCGTCATTGGTTGATAAGAAGGTGGAGAATGACTTGGACAGTTTGGAGGCGAAGTTCAAGGAAGTGCGTCAGAGCATGGTTGATGATATCAATGCGATGGTTGCGGGTATCCAGGGTTTGAAGGATGAATTGGGTAATTTTGTGTTGTCAAATGACTTGCGTGATGCTTTTGGTGAGGTGCGTAGGTTGCTTGCTATTCCTGATGTTGGTTTCAGTTATGATACCGCACAAAGGGCGGTGCGGTTGATTCGTGAGGGCAAGACGGAGTTTGAGCGTAGGGTGGACTTGTCTGGTCGTGAGTTATACACACGTCAGAACAGTTTGAAGCAGGCGGAATTGGAATTGAGCCTTGCCAAGAAGCGTCAGGAATTGGGTGAGGGGAATGTTCAGGAGTTGATAAAAGAGGTGAAGGCGAAGGAGGCTTTGGTTACTCGTAGCAAAGAGGAAGTGGCGAATGCTGAGCAGGCGAATAAGTTGGCTCGTGATCGTTTGTCTGCATACAATTCGCAGGCGAGTGTTTTGCTTGATATTGCCAACACGCGTGGTCAGATTGCTTTTGAGCAGGATCAGATTATCCGTTTGGGTCAGCAGGCAAATGAGCAGGAGAGGTTGAAGCGTGAGCAGGCAGAATTGGATGCGAGGCGTCGTCTTGAGGAGTATATGAATAGGCTGTTGCAGGCACGGGCGAATTTGTTTGCACAGATCCGTCAGATGATAGAGCAGATCGGTGGCAACTTGCTCGATCAGGTGTTGCGAAAGACCCAGAGTTGGGGAGATTTTTTGAGAGAGAATTTGCGGCTATTGGCACAGTTTATTTTGCGTCTGACATTTATAGAGCCGTTGGCGAATAAGTTGACGGGCCTTGTATATCCGAGTGGTGCGGAGGCGGTGAAGAAGTTGAGTGGTGTTGCTGTTCCTGTCTTTCCTGTTCCTACGTCTGCACCTACGGGGGATGTGGGGGATCGTGCTCCGAGTGGTTTTGGTGGTCGGCGGAGTAGCAAGCCTGTTATCATCCAGAACATAACTGTCGATGCGGTAGATGCTAGGGGTATCGAGCGTGTTTTGCGTAGCAATAGCCGGCGGATCGCTACGGAGACGATGAATTTCGATGGTGATCGCAGGTATTTTTAGTGAGAGCGTATTAGGATGAATATTCCTTTTGATGGTTTAGAGGACAATCTTACGGATATGGATATCCGCAAGGGGGAGGCTGCGGCAAGTGTTCGCCTAGACACTTCGTTGCGTATCGGCCGTCGTGTCGGGGCGGGTAGTTTTGCTATGACGGCATGGTTTTTTCCTACGTCGGTAATGGATAGAGGATATAGGGATCGTTTGCGTCGTTGGCTTGAGGGTATCAGTTTATTGGGAAATTATAGCGATGTCCCTTTGTCTCGGGCGGAGTTGGATACTTTGTCGACGACACGGACGGGAACGACGGCGTGGGATAGTCAGCGTCAGCAATTTGTTATCACCTTGACGGCGAATGATAGTGCGGGGGTTGGCACGTATGTGAATATTGTTTATAACGGGACGACGAGATTATTTGTCATCGACGAATCTATTACGGCACGTCGTAAGGTTCTGTGGCCTAATGTTCATGTGGGTACTGTGACGGTAAGCCCTGCGAGTTTGTTTCGTTGCTATGGCTTGCCCGATGATGTGGATATCTTTGTCGGTATGGGTCAGCGGTTGAGTGAGGTCTATGAAGTTCCCTTGTATGAGCATATAGGGTAGGAAAAAAAATGGCTAAGCGGACGACAGGGCAGGTCTTTGATATTTCTAAGGTATATAACTTGTATGACAAGGATGACAACCTTGTGGCGAGTTTCACCGATGATCCCGACAGGGTGCGGTCTTTGTATAATAGCAATCCTACCCTTATCGAGACGGGTAGTGTGGATACTGGTGCGAATACTAATGTTGCTTTGCAACGTTCTGTGGGTATTCCCGATGAGCATTTCCGTCAGGTGTTTAGCGAGAATCAGGGGACGGTGAGTGGTGGGATAGTGAGGAGTCAGTTGCTCGGTATCCTTGCTCCCGACAGAAAGGGTTTTGTTTATCCCTTTTTTGGTGAGACTGTTTCGGGTTCGGGGGGCAGTCCTGTCCGCAAGAATGTTCGTTTTCGTAATGTTCCGGAGGGGTTGGTGTTGTCGTCTATACGGGGTCCGGGCAGTCCTACGGCGAGCAAGGATCAGGACATTGTCTTTGCGAGTTTTACACAGACGATGACGGTGAGCAATCAGAACAAGTTGTATGGCGTTGCGGGCAGTCCACAGATTCCGGATAGCGGTTCTGTGGATTTTTATATTGACGGTTCTCTTGCGAGGACGAGGACTGTTGCTCAGCTGATGAGTCGCCCTAGTGTTGCCTTAAGTGCGGATGGCACTCGTGTTGTGAATAATGCGTATGGGTTCTATCATGGTGGAAGGATTTATTGGATAGGTCGTTCTGGTAGGACGATAGTATTGGGTGCTACGGGCATGCCGGGTTCGGCGACGAATTTTGTTGCGAGGAAGGATAATGTCGTCGCTCCTGTATCTTTGCCGTATCAGGTGCAGGAGGGGGATGATATCCAGTTCAATGCTAATTATCCGAGTTCTGCGGGGATGTTGCGTAGGATAGAGATTGTTTTGGGTGGGGAGACAATATATTGGACATTGGCGACGGGTCCTTTTGCACAGCGTCGTATCACTCAGGAGGTCGGCAAGGAGAGCAGTGAGGGGTATTTGGTCTATTTGCCGAACGGTAAGACGCAGACAAATATACGAGACTATTCTTTTGTTGCCGATCATGGCCCTGATATATATGTGGAGGAGAGGCCTGGCGGTATTTTTTATAGTTTTTTACGGACGGGAGAGGTCGGGGTAACTGTAGATGCTTTGTCTAATGATGTTACGGACGATGGGCGTCGCACCGAGGTGGTGTGCAATGGCACGCCACATATCAGCAGTGATCGTGAGGTGACGAAGGCAGATACACGGTTGGGACAGGTTATCCTATATCGTGGTGCTGAGTATTGTGAGCAGGACTTGCGGTCATATTTTGATATCGGCGGTGGTGCTTTGACGGTCGGTGGAGCAACGGATGTGACGGCGACAGTTACAAAGACGGCTACGGAGTTTAAGGTACGGATTGTTCCTAATGCGTCTAGTGTCAATACGATAGCGAATAACACGCTTACATTGACGCAGGGGACGAATGTTAAGGAGTTGTTGGTAGATGTGTATCCAGATAAAAAGGTGGGCGGGAATAGCCTGTATGATGCTTCTTTGATAGGTCGTGATCTTGCCTTGAATGCGGGATTGGTTTATTTCTATGAATTGGATCGTTTTGATTGGACGGTCTATGGCGATGATGGCGAGGATCACGATATCAGCGATTTGGACTTTTCATTGGGGTCTTCGTCTTCTGTGACTGTTTTGCCTGATGGCAGTACGGAGACATTGGCGAGGTATAGCTTGCCTATCTTGAGTGGAGATACCCATAGGACATTGCGTATTGAGGGAGTAAATAGTGGCAATGCTTTGTGTGTGTTAAAGATCGTTGATAGCGTGTTGACGAGCAGTGAGTTTTCTGATATCCGCAAGGATATTGTTATAAGAGATATCCGTGGGTATGTGGATCAATCTGTTCGCGATGATGTGTATTTTGTTACGCATCCGAATTGGGTAGATGCTCCTGTTCCTGAAAGCAAGTTTGCTCAGGAGAACACCTTGTCTGATCTGGGTGATATTGATGGTATGCCTGCGAGTCTTGTATATGTGCAGGATGGTGTCAATTTGGAATTTACTCTCGATGGGGAGAGCAGTGTCCGTATTGATGAGCGTGATCCTGCGACGACCTTGCGGTTAAAGGATGGCGAGTATGATCACAATAGCAGCAACATTTTTCGTCATGTGGCAACATTGAGTAGGGACAATAGGGTTTTTGATTGGCCTTTATTGTCTGAAGGGGAATAATAGCGATATGGGTGTGATACGAAATATCGGCGAGAAAGTGCTGAAGGCGGGTGCTGTCGGTGGTGTCAGTTTTCTTGCACACGGTCAGCCTGTCGGTGCGGCCATGGCGGGTATGGCGGCATTGGCATATCAATTGACCGATCCGCCTCCTGTCCCTAGGGCATTGCGTTATGGTCAGGGAAGGTTGCCCGTGTTTGCGAGGTTTCCCAAGCGAAAATTGTATGGTATGGAGGATACGGACTTCTGGCCGGGTTTTGGTGGTGTGCGTGAATATAGCGGTGGGGAGGGGGATCAGATAGAGGCATATAGTGGCCTTGATAGGTCTAGGCCTGCTGCGGTTATGGATGTCGGTGCATGGATCAGCATGGGGACATTGAATGCTTTTGATGGGTTAAAGATCGATGGCCGTTTTGTAAAGATGGAGCGTTTGACACAGACCGGGCTGCCTTATGGCGTTAAGAACCGTCAGGATCAGTATTTTGGAAAAATCTTTGTCTATCAGTATTTTGGTTCTTCTTTTTATCCTGAAGTGTTGGCACGTAATTATCCTAATGATATTGATAGGAGTTATGTGGATGCGAATCAGAGCTGGATACATATTGTCTTGGTAGATAATGATGATGTCACCTTTGATCGTTTGCCTGTTATCCGTCCTGTGTGTGGTGGTGTGAGCGTTATTGATCCGTCAAATATCAGTGGTCCGAAGATATTTACAAACAACTGTGCGGCTGTTGAGGGAGATATTTATAGCACGATGGTCGAGGGTATTGATGGTGACAATATTGATTGGTTGAGTATTCAGAAGGCATATAACAGGTGTTTGGTGCAGAGTCCTAACGATATGAGCTTGGTGGACAGCTTGACGCATATCAAGCTTAGCGAGGGGTTGAATAGTAGCACATATCGTCAATTTCCTGCTACGAGCAAGCGTGCGAGTTTCAGTGGTGTTGTAGAGCAGAACGGTGCGGAGTTATCAGAAATCCTTGATTTTTGTGATTGGAAAAGGCAGGGAACACATTTTTGGAATAATGGCAAGTTGTCTATCACTGTGGGCGATAATGTTCCTATTGATCGTCCGAACGAGCCCTTGTTACATCTGACGGATGACGATGTTGCACTTGATGAATCTGGTCGTCCACAGCTTGTTCCGCGGGCATTGTTGAGTAGGCGTTTCAATGCTGTTCGGGGAACGGTCAGGAGCGGAGCACACAATTTTGAGGAGATAGAATTTATTCTCCGTGATGATGATGTGATAGAAAAAGAGGGTGAGGAGCGTGTCCATGATCTCGGTACTGTCCGTTATTGTACTGATTTGATGGAGGTTGTCCGTACTGGCAATATCATGCTGATGCGTCAGCGTGCGTCGTTGTTTATTCCGGAGCATTTTGTTAAGGCTACGCGGGAGACTTTGGAACTATTGCCTGCCGATCCTTTGTTGCTGTCGAGCAGTTACCACAAGTTGGACCATGCACCATGTAGGGTGATGTTGCCGAGCAAATTGGATGATGGCAGGGTTCGCCTGACCTTGCTTCATGAGCCTCGCAACACTTTTGAGGATAGCTACAACCCTCCCGATGCAAAGCGTGTGCAGTTGTCTTTGCCACAGCCTGCATATCCAGAAGAAATTGTCATCGACACTGTTCGTAATTTGGTGACGGGAGTAAACACAACGGTATTGACGTATAAGAACAGGATTTTTTATCCGAAGACCTTTTTGCGTTGGCGGTTGGCCACGGATACGGAATGGGCGGGGACTAGGGAATGGATCAATGAACGGACAGCGAGTCGTGAGTATCGGCAGACCTTTGCGGGATTATTTGAGGATGAGACGGATTATATTGTTCAGCTCGCTAATGCAAATCGTAATGGGCGGCTGTCGGATTGGTCGGACGATATAGATTACAATCCTGCCAAAGATCGTGTTGCCCCTCCCGTGCCTGTCGGTGTTGAGGCAGAGGGTATTGTTCAGGGCGTCCATATCTCCAAGACGGAGATCGATCCTGCCACCGTTCCCGATTACGATCATACCGAAGCGGTTATCACCTATACGCCGACGGGGGGGAGTGAAAAAAGCGTTACGCTTGAATTCACAGGGACAGATGGGGAGAAACGTTTTAGCGATATAGCTAAGAACGAAAAAATATCTTTGTCCATCGTCGTCAAAGATGTCGATCGGTCGGGCAATAAAAGTGACGGCGTGACGGTTACGGCGACGACCGAATCGGCTGATGATCTTGTCAATCTGTTTCAAAATTTCCCGATTGGTGGGAGGTTCGTCTACAACGATTATCAACAGAGAACGCCTCCCGAATCTCCTGCCGATACGTGGAATGCGGGATCGTGGTATTACCACAATAACCCGCCGCCATCGCCCGGTGGGGTTGGACCTCCCATTACGAGAGCATTGTTCGAGTCGTTTGGTGTGGCCGGTCAGGGTGCAGATGCTATTGTGCTCAACCCTGTCGAAAGCGGTTCATTATCTTTGATAGATTTTGCCGATGCCAACTCGGAACGATTAGCGAGGCGTGCGGGGCGTGAGCAGTTTCCTAAATTTGCGAGCACGTTGGTAAAAATTGGTGTGCAAGGGTTAGATAACTATTGGGGGATTGCACGGATAAGAACGCTTCGTTATACCCTTGATGATGGTGAGGTCGATACAATATGGTTTGCCGCCAATTGGGTGCACACAAACTTTGAAGCCCCTTATCCTACCTTTGGGTCTACTTCTCGTCGTCCTATTTTGATATTTGATTTCCAGCTTGCACGGGGAGCAAAGGGGGAGAGGGGAGACGATGGCGAGGGCGTTGAGTATATATGGCTGGCAACGGATTCAGAGGATCGGCCAACAGATGTTCCATCGAACGATTGGGGATACGACAATCCGCAAGGGGATTTTACCGATGGTGCCGAGTTGAGTGCCGATAAGCCGAATGGTCACCGCTATTCGAGAGGTGTGGCGGGGACGCCGACATTTAACGAATCTCCGTATGTTGATCCCGATGCTACTCCCAAAGTTTTCAAAGACGGATGGACGGCATGGAAATGGGATAAGATTCAGGCACGGTGGGGACAGGATGGTCAGGGCAGGGAAGATGTTTGGTTGGCGACGGATTCAGAGGATCGGCCAGATGATAATCCGTCAAACGATTGGGGTTATGACGCTCCTCAGGGGGACTTTACCGATGGTCCCAAGTTGAGTGCCGATAAGCGGATAGGTCATCTTTATAGGCGTGGTGTGGCAGGCACGCCTGAGGATGGCGAATCTCCGTATGTCGATCCCGATGCGAGTGTCAAAGTTTTCAAAGACGGATGGACAGCATTTAAATATATTGGCATAGGAGCACGGTGGGGGCGGGACGGGGTGACCGGTAAAACAAATGAGAAACTTTATCGTCTCCGTCGTGATGGACAGCCTAAGGCGGCCAAGCCTGCCGAGTCTCGCAAATATAGGGAGACGCCATTCCCCGATGATGGTTGGCGGTCTGTCCGTCCATCCATTACTCCTGGTAAACCGATTCTTGATGGTGTGGATCGTGATGTTCCCGCTAGTGCCGCCGTTGGTGATACGCCGAATGCGGATTATGAGAAGTGGTCAGAGGTATATACCATCGAGGAGTTTGGCAAAGATTCGGAGACGGTCGAATGGGCGTTTGCGGGGTCGAGGAGTCGTGTTGCTCCTATTGCGACAAATCCGTCGGATCGGAGGATTGATGGGGTCATCCCTGCTGGTTTTAGCAAACAGCCATTGCAAATCTCTTACGATCCTGCCAACGAGATTTTCTACGTCTATTATTATATTCGCAGAAAAACCGGCGGGACGGAGTTCGATAGGACATGGGAGGATTGGTCTATTGGTGTCTTGCTTCGTGAGGCAGAGATACCCGATCAGGAGTTTTTCGCTATCACACCTCGCGGGTATAATATAGTGGAGTGGATGATCTGGGACAGCTATAGTCGCCGCGATGGAATAGAATCTACGATTCCGAGAAATCTGAGTAATACATGGATCAGGAGTAAGTTTCCGCCGGTTCCGGGAAAACAGTATGGAGAAATAGCGATTCATACAAGGGATGGGGAAATAGAGGAAAAAGTACCTACTCGTGTCATTCCGGGGGGTGTCCGCAAAGAGACGCCGGATGGAACAATCGAGCAGAGTTCCCAGTTGTTCAGGTTGCGTGTAAGATTTAAACAAAACTCTACGGACGAGTGGAACACCGAGACAGGGACAGGAGTAGAATCACGATGGTTTTATGGCTCGCCAACACATGAGCAGATATCGCTAGCAAACTTTTTCCCCCACTACGAGGTCGATTGTGTAGTGAGAAAATGGGTGCCCGAACGGGGTGATTATGCTGATTTTGGAAATCCCCAACCTTGTGGTATTGTCGATGCGGGGGCTGATCTTCCCGTGGGCGGTCTCCCTGGTCAGTTCGTAAAATTGGGTACCGAGAAGGCGTTTTGGCAGTTTATCGAAGTTAGCGATGTTGGAGGCTTGCAGGATCGTCTCCGTGATCTTGAGTTGGCAAACAATGCGAATGCCTATTGGCTCGGCTTTAGCGAGGTCGAGCAAACATCTATGCGTGTGACGGTGCATGGTGGCGGAGCGACGGGGTTATATGGTCTCAGGTATCAGAGAACGGATACGCTTTTACGAACGACGTGGACGACGGAGCCGTTACAGCAATCTCACATTTTTGATCTTTCTCCGCTCGATGCAGGGACGACATACAATATCCAGGTGACGAAGACATCGCCGGATGCAGATCGGATTTGGAGCAGGACATTTACACATACGACGGAACATACAATACCTATCCCTGCTCCGGTTCTGACGGGGGGGTTGACCTTTACCCTTACCGATGAGACGGGATTCAAAGTTACTTGGACAGAGGCAACGGGTGTATTTCAGGGATATCGTATTTTTCTTGACGATGTGCCGGTGGGCTTTGTCACTGCCGAGGAATATAGCTTTTTGGGCACTCTTGAAGCGAATACGCAATACCGTGTTTCGGTGCAAGCGGAAAACGAGGGTGTGCCGAGTAACCGATTGTCGGATACGCATAGAACATCTGTGGCACCTGGCACGGCACCGGCTTGGGGGTCAGGTCAAAGATTGACATTGACTACGGAGAGAGGTGTCTATATCCGTGCCAGTTGGCCCGTTCCGGAGACGGCAGGAGAAAATGCCCTATTTTCGTATCGGTATAGAGAGCGTAGTATAGGAACAACGGAATGGGGGGCTTATCAGCCGGTTCAGAGTGTCGGTGAAGATCGAGCCGTGCTGATCCTTGGGGACAGCGGAAGCGAATACGAAGTAGGCATACAGGCATCGAATGCACATGGCGAATCGGGTTGGTTGGAGAATACACGGACGATTACGGAATCATTAGGCACCGAACCGACATGGCCGGCGGGTGCGGGATTGACTGTTCTGTTTCGAGGGGCGAATCGTATCAGAATAGAATGGCCGGAAGCGGTGCAACACGATTCTCCTGGTGGTCATGGTGCTTTGCAATATTATTTTTCCAAGAGTAGTGATGGCGTCTTTGATACTGAGCCGGAGACGTTGTATAACAAAGACAACTTTCCGGGGTTGGATGATCGTCAGATAGATTTTACAGGTCTGACGGCAGGATCAACTATCTATCTGCGAATAAGAGCAAAAGACAATAATGGTTACAGCACGCCCCTAACCGTTCGTCTCCAAACGCAGGGCGGTCAGACCGTTGCTCCCCAATGGGAGACGGGAGCCGAGTTGACATTGTGGGGAGAGGCTGTTGATGGTTTCACCGCTTCGTGGGATGGTGCATCCCATGCGACGGGATACCACTATCAGGTGGCGACGGATGAGGATTTTCATATCATTGTCCGCGATGAGATCATTGTTGAACAGCAGATACCGATTACAAAGTTGGCATCGAACACGGCATATTGGGTCCGTGTGCAGGCGGACAATGCGGGCAGGACGAACGGCTTTCTCCCAGCAAAAACGACGACGACATTGCGTCAGACTCTCAAGCCGACATGGCCGTCAGATGCGGAGATACGCCCTTACAATGTGGAGCCGGACAGTTTCTCTATCGCATGGCCTGAGGCATTGGGTCAGGGAACGATGCGTTATCAGGTAGAGATACGAAAAAATGGGCGGTGGGTAACATCACCGCTTCAAGAGGAGCGAACATTTGATTTCGACAACCTGACGGAGCAGACCGCCTATCCCGTCCGTGTGCGGGCGAATAATGGAAGGAACTCGGATTACAGGCAGGTCACCGTCACTACGCGAAAAGTTTCTAAGACTGCTCCCCGTTGGCCCAACCTTCCCCATCCTGGTGCACGATTGGGTTTTGAAGATATTTCATCGACGGGCTTTACGATTACATGGCCGGGGGCGGAGAGCACGACGGCGATAACGTATTATGTGACGGTGAGCACAAATGCAGACTTTTCGGGTGCATCACCAAATCGGCATAGCGTAGGTTCGGCGACGAGCTATGCCTTTACCGGTAATCCTGGCACAACGTATTACTGCCGTGTTGTCGCCGAAAATGCGGATGGACCATCCCCCGCCCTTGAGCGTTCGCAGGGAACGTATGTGGCTACTGTGGCACGCCCCGTATGGAATGCAGGTGCGGAGGCACGTATAGATACCATCAGTGCGACGGGTCTTACCGCACATTGGGACGATGCTACGGGAGAGACGGGATGGCGTTATGAGCTTTCTCGCAGTAGCACGCCTGGACAAAACCTCGTGCCGGGGGCTTTTGGTACGATAAACGACGACGATACTTCGCGGTCCAAGAGGTTTGACGGATTATTGGCGTCAACGGATTATTGGTTTCGGGTCTGGCCCGTAAATGGGGGCGGTGCGACACGGGCGACGGATGATCCGAATGGGACGGGGTATAGAGAAGCGATGGCGACGACGCTGGCGGCAGGGAGTGGTGGACCACCACCACCGCCGGGTGGTCAGAGGGAGTCTGCACCATCATGGGGAACAGGGGCGGTCTTGACGGCGCCGGATGCACGAAGGACACCGTCATCGGTGACGTTGTCCTTTCCTGCCGCTGTGGTGCAACGTGGCACCTCGACGGTCAACTATACCGCCGTGCAGAGTGATACGCCGTTTAGTGGTTATCTGCAACCGCACACCTTTTTTAATCAAGGCGTGCGGCGGGTTCAAAACTGGCAAGGGAATGAGTATAGAGATGTAATACCTTATGCGGGTGCGTTTGAGGTCTTAATAGGTGCTACATTAAACCAGGCTGCCGTGTTCACTTTTGAGAACCTGCGTAGCAAGACGCCAGTGGAGGTTGGAACAAATACGGGATGGAACGATCCCGCATATTATATCGAGGCACCGGGCCAGCAGTTGCGTATTGCTTGGACGACGGATGGAAAGATTGCCTGTAATAACAGGCTTGCGACGGTGCGTATCCGTTCTGTCGCCATCGCTGAATCGGATCAGACATTTGATCGCACCAAGAGCGGGATTGTTTTGTCCACTGGGGCGACAACGGGAACGGCGGTCTTTGATCAACTGACGGCGGGAGAGGAATACTATTTTGGTGTGGCGGCATCAAACGATGAGGGGACAACATCGGATCCGAAGTGGCTTGTCGTCAAGACGACGGCGGGATCATTGGCGGGTGGTGCACCACGATGGAATCGTGGGACCACGTTAGATTTGACGGTCAACAGTGCGACGTCCTTGACGGCAACGTGGGTCACTCCACAGCAGGGGGTGGTCACCGAATACCGGTATCAATACACTGATCAGGAGGGAGAGTTTAGTTGGTCAGATATCCCAGAACATTCGGCGGGCACAAATTTGTCTGTTAGATTAGATCGTCTGAATGCGGGCAGGCACTACCGATTCATTGTCCGGGCGTATAACGGATCGGTTCAGGGAGGATTTTTGTGGGGATCAAAAATCCTCCGGCTGGAAAATGTTCCTAAGCCGACATTCCCGGCCGGTGCCAAAGCATTTCTTGATACGCCGGGCATAACGACGATGCGGGCGGTATGGACGCCTGGCGATGCAAACACCAGCGGTTATCGTTACGAGCTTGCAACGGGGGGTGCATTTGCCAATATCGTTTTGCGTGGCACAATACAAAACAGATTGCACGAACAGGAAGAGATCGATGGCATAGACTATAACACAGTCCCTTTCACCGGCTTGGACGACGATCAAGAGTACTTTTTCCGTGTATGGGCGGTCGGCGGTGGTGGGGAATCGGATGATCCGCTTACATCGGGCGGTGTGAGCACGTTGGAAGAGTCGGGAATACCCTCGTGGCCCTTTGGGGCGGAGCTTTCTTTGGATGATGATGTTGACCCGAATCCCAGCACGGACGGCTTTACGGTGGAATGGCCTGCCGCGGTGTCTTCGGCCGTGGGAGGTATAGACTATTATGTTGAGGTCGCCAACAATGCGAGTTTCAACAACAGGACTGTCTCTCCTGCACAGAGGGGGCGAACTTACGCCTTTGGCGACACGGAGACGGTCACATCGGGCACGGACTATTGGGTCCGTGTATATGCAAGGAATGCTCGTGGGACAACAGATAATCCGAAATATCTGACGAAGAAGTTTCGCACCGCCGATCCTCCAGCCGGTGTGCCGTTCTGGCCGCAAGTAAATGGGCAAGATAGGACGGTCACCTTCCCATTAAAGACGTCGACATCGTTCCGTGCTGAATGGGTGGAGCCGTCAAATGGACCTATCACTGAATACCGGTATAAGATCAGTACAACCGAGGGGGATTTCTCTGGCACAAATAACAGGTCAACAGGGACACGGCGAAGTATTACCTATAATGTGCCAGAGGCGGATCGGGATAAAACCCATTATATCCGTGTTGTTGCACAAAATGCCCAGGGGTGGTCGACAGCACCGATCTTTGGATCTGTTGACCTGTCGCCAGATACTACTGTCACCGCACCGACATGGGGCGATGCGACATTGTCTTTGGCACAGGGGCGTGGTCAGTTGACGGCGACGTGGGATAAGGCTGTTGGGGGAGCGACGTCATACTATTGGGAGATATTCTCTCAATCCGATTATGCTACAAGATCACGGGTTCTGCATGGGATTTTGCACAATGTCTCTGCGTCGCAAGAGACCTTTACGCAGGTCATCACGCCATTGGCGAATAACACGACATATTGGTTGCGTGTGTCGGCACATAATGTCGGCGGGACGACGGCAAATCCACAGTATTTGTTTGCCAACCAGACGACGCTGGATCCGGAGCCTGACCTGCCGGCGCCAGAGCTTGGCGGTGACCTGTCGCTGACCGTCTTGACGAACTATGGCACTGGAACCAAAGTGGGTATCCGTGCGGAATGGCCGCAAGCGGAGGGAGAGGTTTCTAAATATGTTCTGCAATGGGCGACGGCACCCCTGTCCCATGCCACATCGCCTTCAGATATAGAGCTCGAACCCGATCAGTTGATACATTCTGTTGGCAATCTGTTGCGTGGGACGACATACTATTTTGGTGTCTATGCGACGAACGATAGCGATCAAGAGAGTAGCACATTGTATGCACACATTGATACACCACATGTCCCGCCGCGTTGGTTGGAAGTAAAGCGGCTGACGATTGAAGATGTCTCTCACAACAGTTTCAAGGCGTCGTGGTTGCCTGCAAGCACGAATACGGAGTATTACAGTGTCCATGTTTATAAATATGTCTACGTTACTCACCGCACACCGGGAGGGCGTGGGGTTCGTTTTCGGACAATCAGGTTTGTAAAACGTTATGGGCCAACTGTAACGGAACAGGTTGTCGATGGGTTGTCTGCGAGCACGGATTACAAGGTTGTCGTTCGTCCACATAATGATGGGGGATTTGGGGGAGCGTTGGAACAAGATGTGACCACGGTCGGAACGCCGCCGGTGGCACCTACACTGTCGGGAACATTGACATTTCCGAGCAATGTTCACAACAACTTCCAGGTGCAATGGACACCGGCGACGGGGAATGTGAGCAACTACACGGTGGAGTATTCGGAGAGAATATCTTGGGTGGGTTCGGAGACGGAGACGGCATCGGCGACGGTGGGGGATGATGGTAAGGTCACCTACACACTGACGGGGGATTTGACGGCAGGCACGCCATACCATTTCCGTGTCAAAGCAAACGGCCCTGGCGGTGAATCGGATTGGATACCATCCGATTTGGGCGTATCGGTGACAGCAACAGCACCACCTGCACCGACGATCGGTCAGGGCGTCACTGTTGAGCAGGGACAGACGCCGGGCGATGTGACCTTCCACTGGGCCGTCGGCAACGCTGTTGTGGATGGTTATGCGATAGATATCACGGAGGAGCAGGGCTTTGGTGCATATCAGACGCGATATGTTTCTGGCAGGGATAGAGTCAGTTACAGTTGGTCAGGGACACCTGGTGGCACGTATTGGGTGCGTATTAGATCCTATGCGGGAGATGTGAGTAATCGTGTGTTTTCGGGTTATGAACCCAACCGTGCTGGTTTGAGGTTTGATATTGACAGTGAGTAAGAGGCATTTTAAGCCGTTGTGTGGCGTGTTGTGTGTTGTAGGGGTAACGGGTCGGAAATGTTTAGATCGGCTTTGATGTGTAAGGGAATTAGGCGGTAGCGATGAAATAAAGGGGGTTCTGTCATGCCGAGGATGCTTGATCGGGATGTTATTGATAGGTCATTGGAATTGGGAGACCTGATTTACGGTGTTGATCCTGAGACCAAGGAATTGGCGGCGGATTCTATCGAGATGTTCAAAGAGAAGTTTATCGTTCCTAATCTGCCGACGGGTGGTATCACTACGGAGGCTGTTACGCGGGCTATCGATCAGGCTGTTGAGGATTGGGCTTTGGCGAATTTGGATACGCCTGTCGAAATTCCTTTTGACAAGATTGATGCGGATGGTCTGTTGCGTTATTTGGAGCGTCAGGAGAATTTTCCGAGGGCGATGGAGGTATTGATTACTCCGAAGGCATTTGCTTTTGATGCTCATGCGAATACTCGCCTTACACTTGATGTGGGAGAGACCTTGCCGAGTTCGGGGATGATTCGTTTTACAATTTCTGATCCGTCGGATAGCAAGGATGTGTATGTGGATGCGGCGGCATTGCATGCTTTGAATGATGCTACGGAGAGCATCAACTGGCGTGATCCTGATGATCCTCCTGATGCTAATAGTATCTTGCATGTGAGAAATGCTGTGAGTCAGGATGAGGATGGTGTTTTCAATTTGGGCTTTTTGATCGGAAAGAATTTTGCTGATGGCAACAATTTTGTATTGGTGCAGTTGGATCACAATACGACATTGAACAGGACGGTCGGTGCGGAGGTCTTGGAGACATTTAGTGTGGTGACGGATGGCGAGGTGGTGGGGAACACGTTAAAATTTTATAAGAGAACGGGAGATAACAAGTCTGTAAAGGTCGAGCAATTGCCTCATACGACGGTTACTCCTGATACTGCTAAGGTGGAGCCTCCCGATGAGTTTTTGCAGGATATTTTCACGCATGGTCCTAATTGGCAGACGGAGCCTGGTGCCAAGATCATTCCATTGGAGGGGGGCTTTGAGGTCGATATTGGTTTGACGAAGCATAATGTCGATGCTTTCACTTTTGAGAATTTGAGAAGTAAGACACCTGCAACGGCGGGGGATGCTGTCGGCGTGACGGATGATGCTTACGGGATATTGGTTCCTGGCACGGATATACGTATCGGTTGGGACGGACAGAAGCCATTGGTATATACGCCGACGGTTGATGGTTCTGTCATTGTGGAGAGCCATGCGAGGCTTGTATATACGGAGCCTGATGTCTTGTTTGACTTGACGATTGTTGCTTCTAGTTCTAATAGGATGCGTTGGACGGGGGGTACCGGTTCTGTTCCTTACGATCCTGACAATGATGGCGATCTTGACCTGTTCTTGGATGGCGAGGAATTGGAAGATGATTTGTCTCCCCACGAGGTTGCTGAATTTATCCGTGTGTCTGATGGAGATCGTGAGACATCTGTATCTACGGCGACGGGCAAGGGAGAGACGATATCTGATAAGGGCGTGGTGGGCATTGATGCGGGTAATCTTTTTTACGCATTGATCTTCCGTGTATCTGATGGTGGTGTGGCGAATGGCACATCATTGCATTTTGAGATCAAGAAGCAGCCTGTGCAATATATCGTAACGGGACAATTTGTTCATCTGTGGCAGGGACAGGCGGTTCGTCATCCTGCGGTATTTCCTGATGGTGATACGTATAGGACGGAATGGCGTCGTGAAGATATGGTGGCGAGTGTCCAGGCATCATTGGACAAGGCGGATGCTACGTTAAGGTTTGCGAGAGATGCTTCTGTAAAGGTCCCCGTGGGTCAGATACCTCCTGCGAGTGTTGTACGGATCGATAGTGCTGCGGAGTTGAATCAGTCTTACGATGGGGTTGTTTTCTTGGTTGTGACGGGGGCTTTTGATTATGGTGGTAAGACGTATAAGGTCGGCGATGTTTACGTTGCTACGGGAGATACTACGCGTGTGGATATCACCGAGCACATTTCTACAAGTATCTCTGATCTTCCTGCTGGAACGTCTGTCGATAAGGTATTGGTGCGTGGCAAGACGAAGCGTCATGATATTGTTTTGCGTTTTGTTCAGGTCGGCAACAATTTCCGTTGGGGCAATGGACTCGGAGAGATCGTCGATTCGAGCACCTTGACGGATGATGAGATCAATGAACAATGGTTGGGTGCCGAGTATATTGGTAGCAGCAATAATTTGGTCATGTGGACGAAGGATCCTGCGGTCGGTGGAGATGATTGGGATGATATATATTTTGCCGGTGTGAGAAAGAGCTTGGATGGGAATGGTCAGGGAGAGGCTAATGTCCCTTGGACGGATGGGGGAAATAAGAGGGGTTTGCAATATACTGTATCTATTGATAGTGGCGATGCTGTTACTGCTACGAGTTTGGAAAAAACGGTGAATACCCGTGATGATGAGGCTGATGATGGTGATCAGTTCTTTGGTGGCAATCCTTTTGATAAAACCTTCTATATCTCCCTTGATGGTTTGCAGGCATTGGTATCTGCGGGAGTTATCCATGTTGGCAGTGCTTTTCCGGTTGCTCCGATAGTGGGTCAGTTTCACATTCAAGATAGCGATGTGAGCAATTTGTCTTACCTCGATGGCGATGGGAATGCTGGCACTATCGGTAAGGCGTATGATCTGTTTCAGTATCGTTCTGATAGCCATTGGCATTTGGAGGCGAGGGTATCATTGCCTTCTGTTGCTTCGTGGGCATTGGTGGGGAATACGGACATCTTAGATAGGGCGAAGTTGCCTGGCCCTGTGGAGACATTAGGGGCTTTGCCTAGTGTGTCTGATAGGTCATTGGGAAGCCTTGTGAGTGTCGGTGGGGAATTGTACGAATTGAGCAATGCGAGTGGTGCCAATGCTTGGGTGGAACTGTTGGCAGATTATCAACGTATTGGCACGGACTTGTATCCGAGTCAGCGGAAGGCGACGTATGGTTCTGGAACGAAGCGGCGTTATCAGACTGAGGAGATCACGAGTGAATCGCCGAAGTATTTCACCTTAGAGTTTTCTGCTGATAATTGGGTGGAGAGGCCGAGGTTTGCTCCTGCTCAGGGACCGACATTAAGTCAAAGTTATTTGCCTGCTACTGGATGGTATCAAGACGATGCGGGGAATAGGGTTGATGGTTTCCCTGGCGGCTTGCACAATGTTATTTTTCATCCCCATGATTACGTTGACCATCGTTTGCGTGATCGTGTGACCTTTGACTTTTTCCGTAATAGAAAGCGGGAGTTTGATCCGTTGTCTTTCTTGTTCTATTTGAACAATGAGGCCCCTGCCGATCAGCGTACTTATGCGTTGGTGAACAAGGCGGGGAGTCAGGTTATTGTTCAGACGTCTATTGCTTTGGCGGCGAAGGACAAGCCGATAGATGGGGCGGGGAATAGGAGGACGATCACGGGACAGGCGGAATTGGTCAATGTTGATGGCAATTATCTGTCTGTGAGGGGTGGTAGTGATGAGCAGAAATATAGCGATGAGATCGGTAGGGATGTGCGTTGGCGAGAGATATATCGCATGTCTGCAAACGATTGGGCATTGGTGCGGAACTATCGTGATCAGAGTTGGTTGGGCGATCAGTTTGCTAATCCGCTAAATCTGTCAAATATCCCTGACGGCGTTCTTCTCAGGTTTGCTTTGCAACAGGGGACGAGGACGCGATTGCTTCACACGTTCAGGGATGTATTGTCACAAGATATAAAGGCATTGGCCGCAATGGGCAGTTCTGCTCACAACCTGGCCGATGATAGAAACTTCAACAGTCCGGGTGTTCCTGAATTATCCATCGTAGAAGGGTATGAACTGATGGACCATCAGGATGCTTTCCAAAATCATGGAACAAATGCAAATTGTTTTAGGATGCAGATCCGTAACCAGAGCAGGACATGGGGAAGCCATTGGGTGGGTAATGGGAATATGTATGTCGGTTTTGACCATGTAAGCTATTGGACGGCGGGTAGCCAGTTGATAGTCTATGCATTGGGATATTAGGAGGGTTGGGTATGGACAATTTTCGTATCATTGTTTCGTTGCCATGGTTGTATCAAAAATATCGGTCGGTTATTGATCGTTGGTCTTTTGATCCTATTGACTTTTTGGATAATAGGGAGGATGGGGAAGAACGGCGAAAGCGGGAGACATGGAGTCGTGAGCAATTGGCTGATCTGAAATGTTCTGAATTTGCTTTTGAATGGGCAGGTGCTGTCCATCGGTTTGTCTCCAAAGGTGGTCATAGCTTTGTAGAGGTTGTCTTTGATGGCGATGGAGCTGCCGGCTGTGATATTAGGATGGTCGAGATGCACAATCCGAGTGGGTGGTATGAGGTGTGTTGGCAGGGAAAAAATCTTGATGGTGAGGAGTGTTATAAGATGTTTGACGGCTTGAAGGTATTTATAGACAATTATACTCCCGAGTAGAGAGGTGTGTTATGGGTGTTTGGGAAGTGGTCGTTGCGGCTATCGGCGTCTTCGTTGCTACGCTTATTCCTGTGAGTGTGGGCTATTGGAAATTGGCGGGGGATAAGGGCAAGACGGAGACGCGGGTGGCACATTTGGAGAAGGACTATGAATCGTTGAAGGAAGATTTTACTACCTTGCATAAGCGGATCGATAGCAGGGAGTCGGAGATCAAAGAGCTGGCTGTGGAGATAAAATTGCTTCGCGAGGAAAACAATAAGCAGGGGCGGGACATCCAAGAGAAGCTTCATTGTTTGGAGTTGCAGATAGAAAAGAAGTTGAAAGTCGCTTGAGCATCCGTACAGTCATTTGTCCTGTATGTGGCTCGCGTGTTGATTCCTTTTCCGTATATCATGGTATGTGGTAGTCCACCCCGTGCCGTGAGGAGGGAAGGGGTCGACAAGTACAAAGCCCTATCTTGTATATGATATATATTTGCAAGATAGGGCTTTTTCTTTGATATAATACAAAGGCAACCGCGTTCAATTTTTATTCATCGCATTGCTCATTTTTGGGGGGATTTTTATAAATAGGATAAAATGTTAACAAAGTGTGCAAATATAATACACTTGATCTTTTGTCAAATTTTTATTCATCGCATTGCTCAATAATCTTATATAGTAGCATATCGTGAAAAAGTGGATTTTGGAATATGCTTATATTATAGCGTTTCGTGATTTGAGGATAAAATTTGATCGCATTGCTCATTTTTGGGGGGGGCACACATAGGGAGAGGGACAACCATGTATTTGTGTGGTTAGGTTGCCCCCCTTATTCAAGACTGTTCGTGGTCATTTTTTACTTTTTAGTATCTGTGTGCTGGGAACACGCAAATACTATTTCTTGCCACAGCCTTGTTGTTTTTATGAAAGGCTAAAGGAAAGGGAAAGTCAAGGCAGTATCCCCCATGCGTGCGTGGGGGGAGAACCCGAAAACTTTGCAAAAACTTTTGGGGTTAGAGCACAAAGTCACCGATCTTTTTTTAATTATTTTAAATTATTTTGGGAAATATGCCATTTTCTTCTTGCTTTTAGCGGATATCCGTTGTATATTACTAAGGCGGTCAATTAAAGGGCTTCGGGGTTGTGCCCTTGAACAATCCATTTTTATCGAGGAGGTTGTCATGGTTGCTGTTGCAAGTGGTTCGCAGGTGCAGGATCGTATCACGGTGGAGTATGAGGGTAAGCAGTGTGTCGTCACGGATTTGGATATTGGTATTGAGCAGACGCAGGCACAATGGTGGTATCGTGATTGTTATCGGTATTATCCGGAAAATTGGGAGGATGATTTTGATGAGGATGCACAGCGGTTTCCTGAAAATTGGCGGTTTATGGAGGAATTTTATGAAAAGAAGTTTCCTGGGGTGAAGGTCGAAGTCGGTTCGTATGTGTCAAATGATTCTGATTCGGTGGAGGAGGGAACGTTTGACGTCTTTGTTCGGCTGTATCTCGAAGCGGATGATGGGAATTGGTACGATGTTTATGTTGAGGATGAGAGTAAAGGGGCGGGGGTTCATTGTTTTGGGGGTATTTGTTGGGTGGATGTCAATAATGATGGGGCTTTTCATTTAACGCCGCCGGATGCAACACGGCCTGAGTAATTGACAAGAACGCTTTGTCGGTTGAGCGGATAATCAACCGTCATAGTTTTACTTTGGTTTGGATAGGGGGTTGGTGTGAACAAGTCATTTGAAATTGATAGGGAAACGAATAGGCGTTTGGTTCGTGTTCGTGAGGCATTGGGTTTGCGTAGCGATAGCGAGTACTTGAGGATGATCTTGCTGTCTCGCTTGCGTAAGGACGAGAAGGAACTGGGGTTGATTCAGAAGGATATCAAGGAGGGAGTGGTGCGTGATGGATAAGGATAAAGGATGTGAGGGGAATCATGCTATCCGTTTGCAGGTTCAGGCGAAGTTGCAGGTCAACGAGGCGGAACTGCTGACGGCGTTTTATGGTGATGATGATAAGGTTTTTGATGCTATCGGAACATTTCTTGAATCGTATTATTTGTCTTTTGATCTCGGATATGAAATTCTCAAGGATACATTGGATAAGAACCGAGAAAGTGTCGGCGGTGAGGATGCTGTATTGTTTGAGGATTGCTTGACACACCTGCGTGGCATGCGAGATACTATCGAGGTGATGTTGAATGAATTTATATCGTCGGGTCATTGTCATGGCGATGAGATGGGGGGAGGGACAACAGATGGCTAGGGATAGTAGGAGGGGTAAGAAGAAGATGTCGGAGCGTGATGTTCGCCGTCGCATCTGTTATCATCTGACCCGTTTGGGTTGGCGTTGGGTCTATTGGCCTGATAGCCGCATGGTTCAGGGTAGTATCGGTTTTCCTGATATCACCTGTGTAAAGGGCGGTGTGTTGTTTTTTATTGAATGCAAGCGGGATGGTCAGAAGTTGCGTGCTCCCCAGCAGGCATGGTGTTCAGACCTCGAGGCGTCGGGTGCTCGTGTGTGTACTGTTGAGGCAAGTGGTGTCGATCAGTTTATTGTTGATATGGAGAAATTGACGGATGCGATATCTGTCGCGTATGGCGAGGAGGTGTCTGATGGCGAATAGGATGGGAAAGAGAGGTAAGGATGGTCTCGGAGATGATTTTAAGTGGTTGCGGGAGAACAGCGACAAATGGGGGTTTCTTTTTAAGGATGCTAGGGATATTGATGGTGGCGAGACTGTGGTGTCTCCTGCCGTCAGTTTTACATTGATGGTCGAGCCGAGGTTTTTGGAGGAGCGTTTTGGTATGAGGAAGATGTCGCATGAGATGAAGATGGCATTTATTTTGGGTGTCCAGTCTTTCTTTTTTCCTCCTGACACGGAGGTGGTCGATGAGGTGATAGATGATGAATAAGATAGTGTTGCCACCTGATCCGCCTAGTGACCGTCAGCGTGATCTTTTGCTTAAATTGACGTTGTCCAGTGAGTTTAGTGAATTAGAGGCGGAGGCGACAAGGGCGTGGCTCGACAGCAGTAAGGCTAATAAAGCCGTATGTCGCGTCCTGATTGACAAAGCATTGAATCGGATACAGGAGCGGGATAATAAAAAGAAGGCGTCAGAACTGCGGAGAATGCGTCACAGAGAGGGGGTGAGCTAGTGGACAAGCATCGTAAGGGTCGTCAGAAGGATTTTGTTCCTTTATCTGTTCCGGGGGGGACATTGAATGAGGTAAAGGGTGGCAGTGTGCAGTCAGAGGTTGTGGAGCCGAAGAACAGGCCTGTGGGCAAAGAGGTTGAGAAATTGGGCAATGATTTTCATGTGCTGAACGATGCTGTCAATGGTTTGATTGCTCGCGTGTCTGACCTTGAAGCACTTGTTGCTGTCCTGACGGATCGCCTTAATGTGGCAAGTCGTCTTTTTCGAGACTATACGGAGCGTCTTGATGCTTTGGAGGCTTCGGATGGTGGGGAAGAAAAAAAGGTTGAAAAAGAGTGACGAAACCCTTTGCCATGGGTTTCGTGATTTGCTATACTTTGCTTCAACATTACATAACGGGGAGAAAAATCTAAAAATTATCCGTTCAGGGCTTAGGGACCCCGAGCACGGATACACATATACAGACTGAATGAGATGGCAGTCTTTCTTCGTAGGTTGTATGAGAATTGTTTATATCCCTATCCAATTCTCTACGGGCGATCCGTGACCATCTCACACGGATCGCCCTATTTTTTTGTATTGGAGTCGTCTATGGTTAAATTGAATATCCGATACAAGCGTCACCTGTCCACAGAGGCTATAAAAGGGGTCGATGGGTTGTCTCTTGAACATTGGGTTGTTTATGGCACTATTTGCAAGCTCTCAGAACGTGAGGGATATTGTTATGCGAGCAGGAAGTATCTGTCAGAAGAATTTGGTTGGGTCTCTAAAAAGGGTCGGTATGATAAGGTCGATTCTATTCTCAGGTTGCTCAAGGAAAAGGGCTGTATTCGTATAGAAAGGACGAGGTCTCCTGACAAAAAGAGTAACCTGCGTATCTATCCTCTCCTGTTTGACAGTACGGAAATTCCGTACTGTGAGCATGAATTTGACAGTACGGAATTTCCGTACCTATCTACAGACGGTAAACCAAAGTCAAAACCGGATCTAAAATCAGAGTCAAAATCGGATCTAAAGTCAAAGTCAAAATCAAAACCTTCGCCACCTTCGCAAGACCGAGAACCAAAGTCAAAATCAAAATCAGAATCAAAGTCAAAACCGGTCCACCGGGAGGGCCATGGTGGTCCTGGGCCGGGCGAGTTGGTTGGTGGGGGTAGTGTCGGGAGTTTTCGTGATAGGCTGTTGGATGGTTTGACGCAGTGGCACTATGGGAATATGGATGGTGAGCGTGATAATAAAGTTGCGGGATATCTGGCGGGTGTGGATATGGAGGGATTGAAGATCGAGGATGTGACGGGGGAGGAGGTTCATGTGCGTTTTGTGAGTGATTATTTTATTCAGAATGCACACAGGACGGCGGATCGTTTGATCGGTGCTTTTGGCAAGCGGAACAAGGGGCGGGAGTTTTTGTTTTGGTACGGGGATAATGTGACGCGTAGGCGATATAGTAATGGGCGGGCGAATGGGAAAGGGAGGGTGAAATAAAAAAAAGAAGAAAAAGAGATTTGCTTGTGATAGGGATATTGGATACGTTTCGTTTAGCCATACTTCGCAAGGGGCGAGACGGGTTCAATTCCTTGTCTCGCCTATTTTGATAAAAAAATATGTACATAAACAAATACGAAAAAATAATGTTTGGTAAGGGTTTTTTGTTAAATGGGTTTTAATTGTGTGTGTGGTAAAAAGCGGTAAAAATTCTTAGAGAGATATGGTCTCTAATCGGTTTATTGTTCTCGTGTCTCGGTCACTCGGATACGAGGATGCGGCCGGGCGATCCATATCATCGCCCGGCTTTTTTTTAGGAGGTTGGTCATGGGTTTGGAAAAGAAGGTGTTTGATGTTCGTATCGGGGATATCGTTTTTCATGAGAAGTATTATCCTCGTTTGGTGACGGATGATGCGACGGTGGAGCGTTATTCTAAATGTTTGGATGAGTTGCCTCCTGTGCTGTTGAATCAGGACGGATGGTTGATCGATGGTAAGCATCGTGTTGATGCTCATGTGTTGGCGGGTCGTGATCGTATTTGTGCGGTGCGTGAATATACGGATAGTGTGGTATCTTTCATTACTTTGTCGTGTCGTTTGAATGTTGTTCATGGCAAGCCATTGGATGTCCAGGATAGGATGAAGTCTGTGATGTTACTTTTTAACGAGGCGGGTGGTGACGAGGAGAGGATGTGTGATGCTTTTGAGGCTCGTGCTCGTGTTCGTGCCATGATGCCGGGTATATTTGGTGTTTCAGAAGATACGATCACAGGGGACTTGAAGGGTACGGTCAGAAATTATCAACAGGCACGTCATATTTATGTTGAAAAACTGCTTGCAGAAGGTATGACACACAAAGAAATTGCAAATGAGGTGGGGTTGACTGAGGGGGGTATTGGCAATATAAGTTCTTCATTAAAGAAAACTTCACTTTTTAGTGACGGGGCACTAAAAAGTGAAGTTCAAGATAAGTCTGGCATGTCTCAGTTGTCTCTTGTTCCGTCTGATTCGTCTGTTATTGCTGATGTTGTGGATTCTCAGGTTGTTGGTGGTTTGTTGGTTGAGGATAAGCGTGTGTTGGACAGTTTGCGTAAGGGTGATATTACGGGCAAGGTGGCGAGGGGTCGTTTTGTTCGTAACGCGAAGCGTCGTATCCAGAAGCAGGCACAGGCGGAGTTGGATACGGATAGTCCTGATGATGTGGGTGAGTTTCGTGACTATGCGGTTGTGGATATTGATCCGCCTTGGCCTGTGGAGAAAATTGATCGTGATGTGAGTATGGGGCAGACGGGTTTTGAGTATCCTGTGATGAGTGTAAAAGAAATTAAGGGTTTGGAATTGCCTTGTGAGAATGCTCATATTTTTTTATGGACGACGCACAAGTATTTGCCTGATGCTTTCGAGTGTTTTAAGGCATGGGATGTGCGTTATGTATCGACGATGGTGTGGCGTAAAAATGGGGGTTTTCAGCCGTTCAATTTGATGCAGTATAATTGTGAATTTGTTTTGTATGGTCGTAAGGGTGCTCCTATGGCATTTTTGGATACCAAGAATTTCTTTGCATGTTTTGATGGTAGGCGTCGTGAGCATAGCCGCAAGCCTGTGGAGTTTTATGATACGATAACACGGGTGACGGGTGGTCGTCGTTGTGTGCTGTTTGGTCGTGAATTTATTGAGGGTTGGGAGGTTTTTGGTAATGAATCAGACAAGTTCGTCGAGGGATAATTTTAAGGGAAATTATTATCCTGCTCAGGATGTATTGGTTGCAAGTGTATATGCTACTTTGCATCGTTTTTTTCCTGATGATCCTATTGTTGTTGAGGAGGGTGATAGTAGGGATTTGTTTGAGAGCACGGATGTGGTATCGGGGAATTCTTGTATTGCTGTCCGTGCTAGGCGTTATGGTCGTTACAAGAATCGTTTTGATACTGATTTTACGATACGTTGTCGTGTTAGTTATGGTGGCGAGACGGAGTGGCATAAGATATTGGCGGGATATACTACGCACATGTTGTATGCTTTGGCACATTTTGATCGTCCGGAATTGGGTTATCTTGCGTATGCACTGTTTCGTACGGAGCCTATTCGTAGGCGTAGGATGGAGATCGGTTTGCCTGGCAATTATAGGCCGAACAAGGATGGTACGGGTTTTTATGCTGTCCGTTGGGCATTATTTTCTGATGATGAGGATTTTTTTGTTCATGTGGAGCCTGAGCGTTATGGTGTCGGTCGTGTGGTATATGCACAATGGGAGCGTCTGAAGAATCGGTCGGAGCGTGTTGGTATGGGTAATAGTTTGACGGATGTGTATAAGACGTGTAAGGTTTGCGGTGGATACAATGAGGCTTATGGTGAGCCTATCGCCTGTGAGTGCAAGCGTTTGTCTTGTGGCTGTTATGGTGTCTGTATGAGTGGTCATAATGTGTGATGTCATTTTTGAAATCGCCGGTAAGATTTGTCTATTTTCGTATAAATAATTGTTGCATTATCATTTTTATTTATTATATTGCGATAAGTCATACATTGATATATTATTTTATTATAGTTGGGGGTTTTGTTATGGAACGGAAGGGCGTTGTTATGAAGTCGGCGAGTTTCCCTATTTCTCTGAATGAGCGTTTGCAATCTGTTCGCGATTTTCTCGGTTTGGTGAGTGATAGCGATGTGATTCGTATGGGAGTGAGTGAATTGTGTCGTAAGGTGGAGCGGGAGATGGATGTGGATGGTCATAAGTAAAAAAGATGTTTTTTTATAAGGATAAGGTGGCGGGATAGGAGAGTTGTTCTATGGTGCAGGATGGCGAGAAGCGTATCAGTTTGGGTGCCGATAGTGAGACGATGGGGCGTTTGTATCGTCTCCGTGCGGGAATGGAGAAGTCGTCGTATGGAGAGACTGTTCGGGAGTGCCTGCGGCTTTGCGACAGCCTGTTAGAACGCAATATGTTGTTGGACGAGTTCTATTATATGGATCATGGAGATGATGCGGGAGATGGCGAGGAATTGGTTGTAAAGGGTATTGAGTGGTGTGAGGCGTGGAAAGAGATGCCATCTGGTGGCACGGAGAAGGGGAATTGGGAGGCGACAAATCAGGTGTTGCCATTGCGTGGTCGTGGTAGGAGGGAGAGGGATGAAAAGGCGAAGGCGAAGCGAAAAGAAGCGAAAGATGCGAAGGAAGCGGACAAAGAAGTTAAGGAGGTAGTTCGTCATGGCAATAGGAGTCTTACGGATGATCATGTGCGTGCTATCCGCCGTGAGTATTTTGATGGCAAGGGGGATGGCAAGGTTACATATCATCAGTTGGCAAAGAAGTACGGTGTGAGTCATAGTGTTATCGGGGATGTTATAAAAAACAGAAGTTATACGGATGTGGAATAATCGGAGGAGGAGTGATATGATCAGGGAAGATTTGCGGAGGTTACGAGAGATGTATGGCCGTTGTGATGAGGATGGCAAGGGGCGTCTGTTGGGGGATTTGGAGATATGGAAGAAAGCGAATGGGGATATAAAGGCATTTTGTGATGATCATGGCGTGTTTCCGTATCCTCTTGTCTCCTACAATTTTTCTTGTTATGGCGATCCTGAATGTTAAAAATGGGGGGATGGGGTAATGGCTTGGAAGGATGATGTGCGGGCATTGGGTTTCAGTGTTTCCGATAGGATATCCTATGATGGCGAGGCGGTATCTGAATTGGATAAGGTGTTGCGTGAGTATCATGAGGGGGTAATTGCTGAGGATGTGGCGAAGCGTTGTGTCGGTGCCTTATTGCTTTCTGCCGAACATTACAAATTGGAGGAGTGATTTATGGCATTGGGATTTTTGAAGAAGGCCGGAAAATTTACCGCCAGGCAGACCGCTCGGGCGGCGAAAGAGGTCGGTGAACGGGCGGTGGACAACGTCACGTTCGGTCTTCTTGAAAAAGCGGATAAACCCATCGAAGACATCTCCGAATTCTTTGAAGACTTGCGAGAGTGGCAGTTGGCGATGGGCGAATTTCTTGAGAACTTGGTAACCAAGGAGGATATTGCAGAATTTCGGCGTGATCTTGATGCTATGGATCACAAATTGAACGTTCTTATTGACCGTTCTGAAAAGGAGGATGTGTAATGCCGTATTCTAAACAGATGGAACAGATTCAGCGTATGCTCAATTTGAATTTTGGGCAGAGTGTGGATGAAGACGGATTTATTGGACCTTCCACTGAAGGGGCTATTTTGGATGTCCTCATGCAGAATCGTCCGATTACTAAAATTGGACCACCTGCGGAGGCAGTGGGGCCGCCGGATACCGATCTGTCCGAAGACTCGCCTATCTCGTTGGAGTGGCGATCGCAATTTGATGACGCCTATAAAGCTGACCTGTTGCGTCCTGGTGGCGATACAATTCAGAGATCGGGATGCTATGCAACATGTATGGCGATGATTCTCGATAGGTCTGTCCCTGATATCGTTTCGGAGTTGAATACTCGGAATGCATTTTATAAAGAGACTTCGCTGATCGATTGGACAGTCCTTACGGAAATTGGCGGGAGAGCATGTCTGCAAAATGTGGGCTTTGATATAGGGTTGGAGTATTTGGAAAAAGGCACACCGATCATCTTGCACTTCCCGAGAGGGCATTTTGTTGTGGCGATTGGCCTTGAGGATGAGTCTCATTTCAGAGTGCTCGATCCCGGAAGTGGAATGGGGAACGGCAATGAGATGGACAATGAAAAAACGATTATTCCTTTTGACGAGGTGGATCGTATTGATGTCTTGGCGTAAGAGCGGGGGGAATGATATGCATGAGGATTTTTACGTTCCTAAGTCTGCTGATCCAAAATTGCATTTTAAGATTTGCAATCATATCCAGGGGATTGCGAAATGGAAGGGCGGTTGGATCATTAGCCGTAATTCGGAAGAGCATGGCGAGTTGCTCAATAACCATTGCGTGGATTTGGTTGTCGCTCATCGTTTTGGCGATCCTCACGTTGGGGGTATTGACACTTGTTCATATATGCTTGCGTGCTGTACTTACGGCGGGGGGCATGGTAGTGGTCATCTGCATATCGGTCATGGTCGTATGATGGATGATGCATGTTCTTTTGATTTGGATTACAGGCCGTATGCTGTCGGTCTTGAGTGTTATCCCTTGGATGGTGGTTATACTGATAAGGACGATTGGATTTTGGCGATAGTGTCTGAAGCTGATGGGACGGAAATAAGATGGTATCGTTGGCGGGAAGATAAGGATGGTTTAGAGCATTTGGGCAATAGTGCTTTTGATAAGGATATAGGTGCTCGTAACAATATCGTTTTATCGTGTGACAATTTGGGTCTTGTCCTTTACACGTTACGGGCACATTTGGGCTTTGGGGTAGTTAGAAGGTTTCGCGTAGATGTCGCCCCAGGGGGCGTGAAATTGCGTCAGGGTGGCAAATATCGTCAACGTTCTGGGCTATGTTCTATCAGGTTCGGGGCGACGGTTATCCATGAGGGCGGCAAAGATTATTTGGTGAAGACGGCGAGGAATGTTTTTAGGCATAAGCTGAGGGTGGTCAGGAACGAGATCAATTGGTGGACGGATGGTCATGAGATGGGTTACAATTATGGTTAAATCTTGGGAGTGTCAAAATGGAATTTAAGCCGCATGACAAGGTGTATCTGGTTATCGAGCGTGACCGTTTACGTAGGGAGAATAATCAGTTGCGTAAGTATATTGCAGATTTACATTCTGAGATCGAATCATTGCAGGCGAATATTGACGATATGAAAAGCCAGGTCCGTGATTGGGATTATATTTACATCGACGATAAAATGGGCATTCAAGAGGGGCGGGCGTGATATGGGAGAGATAGAATTGGAACAGCGGGATAGTTATGGTTGAAAAATGAAAAACTTGATTTTAATAGAGAGGAAAAGCGAATGAGGCGTTTTCATGTGATAGAGGAGGTTGTAATGCCTATTCTTGCGGTATTACCCATGGTGGGCATTCTGACATATATTTGGTTGTTATTGACGCGGGTATATGCAGAGATACCTGATCCTGTCCATTCGCTATTTGGTGCCTTGGTGGTTTTGAGTAAAGATACCTATGGCTATTATTTTGGTAGCTCGAAAAATGGGTATCATCCTTCGCCAACTGAAATGGGTGTATCTGACAAAAAGGAGAGTGAATGATGAAGGTGATGGATAAAGAGGATATGAGGACGTTGCTGTTGCTGTTGAAGCATCGCAGTTTTGTCAGTGATGGTTTGGTGAGCATTGCCAAAGCTCTTGAATGGCGTGCAAGGGTTCATGATCGTTCCAAATTGAATAATGACGAATTTTTTGGTGTCGTCCAGTTGAAGGATGCGGTGTCCACGACGGAATATGGTACCAAGGATTATTTCGATGCTGTGGATCGTGTGGATAAGGCGACGGGATGTGTGTCGAAGCATTTTGAACGGAACAGGCATCATCCTGAGCATTTTGAAAAAAACGGTGGTGAGATGGGCTTTTTGGATGTTATCGAGATGGTCTGCGATTGGCATGGTGCCTATCAGTCGTATAATGGCCCTGATAGCGAGATTTCCTGGTTGGATCATTTGCGGAAAAATATTGAGCGTTTTCGCGATCATGAGGTGTTTTCTGGTGGCAACGTGTGGAAAATGGAATTGGCATTGGATGTGGGATTTACGCTTAACCGCATGAGGGGGGATGAGTGATGGAAAGCGAACTGTTTTTTTATAGTTTTATTGTCGCCTTTTTCGGCATGGTATTTTTTGCTTTTGCCTTCAAGATGTCCCGTGTAGAGAATGCCCGTTTGGAATCGAAGAGCAAGGGAGATGCTTTGGAGATCGTTGAACTCGAGGAGATAAGGAAGTGCCTTGAGAAGAAATTGTCCGATGAGCAGGCAATGGTATTGGCATTAAAAAAAGATGTTTCTCATTTCAAGTGCGGTTATGAGACAAAGATCAATGAGAATGAGAAAATGGGACGAGAGATAGCCGATCTGAAAGAAAAAAATGAATATTTGGATAACGAGAACTCGGGCCTTGCCGAACGGGTGACGCAACAGCAGAACAGGGTTGAGGAGGTTTCGAGGGAGCGTGATAAGGCAAAAAATGAGTTGCAACGTGTGGAGAAAGAGAGTAGTAATGGTTGGAAGACGAGTGAGGCGATGCAAAAGGACAGAAACGAATGGAAGGCGAAATATGAGGCATTGTCTAAGAAGCCTAAGCCGAAGGTAAAGGATGTGTCTTATAGGAGGAAGTATTTGTCTATGAAGGGCAAATATGGTGCTGCGGTGCGAGAGATAAATCGTCTTACGGAGAGGTTGCAAAAGGTCGGTTCTGATAGTTCCGGGTGAGTGATATATGGACAGGAGTGGTGTCACGGCGAAGCCTTTAGCGGATCGAATGGTCTGCGGGGTCCTCCTAAAACGCTGTCCTGACAGGATGGCGAATAACTTTTCACGGGCATAATCGTTTGCTCATCTTGTGTTGCCTGACTTATCCAACATGACATTGCCCAGTTCCTGAGTCGCTTCTGTCCATTTTTTCTTATTTTTTTTTATTTTTCTGCTTGCATTTATTTTTTTGCCGATTATATTTGCAACGCATTCGGAAAAAAAAGAAAAAAAGATGTTTTTCTTTCTTTGGTATAGGAGGTAGATGTTATGGCATTGTTATCGTATGAACGCGGTTCTTTTGTGAATATCACGGAAGGGTTGTTGTGGCAGATAGAGCGTGAGGAGGGTGGTACAGAGTATAAGGCATATTTTAAGCTCGGAACAGGTGCTTGGAACAGTGCTGGCGATGTGGTGTATCGCTTGAGCCTGTCCGATTTTAACAGGGACCTTACCGGACTGAATGCGACGGAGAAGGCGAATGCACACAAATCTTCGGCGAAGAATACGAGGTATTGGGAAAACATTGTTTCTTTTGTGGTCAATGAGCGTCTTAAGGATGCAGGCATTGTCGATTTCGTAAAAATCATTGATGTGGCAGGGCATACACATTATAGGGACAGAGACTTGTTGAGACTGTTCCATTCACAGATGGTCTTGTATTTCAAAGACCGTTCCGAATGAGAAAGGGGTTTTTTACAATGGCAGGATTTCTGTATCAAAAGCTTCAAGCGGGAGAGCGTCGCCCATCTTACACCTTATCAGACTACGACATCAACACCGTCGTAGGGACAGCATTATTGATCGCAGATGATCAGTATGCACCTCCTGTTAAGGTGATAGGCGGTTCGGGAGACAGTAAAGAGTATGAAGACCCGTCAAAGCTGTGGACACCTAAAGACCATGCCTCTTTGAATAACAAGAGAAGGTCTATCGGTGCAAAGGTGGAAAAGGAGTTTGAAGCAACACAAAGCAAAGATGTTCTCGATCTCGTAAAGCAAGCGAATGAGGAGCCATGGCGAAAAAATTGGACGGATGAGCAGAGAAAAGCGATACAAGACTATCGCAATGCACAAAGCGAGTATTACTCAGAGCATTTCAACAATGATCTCATCCGTGATAAGACGTTTCAAAGACTTATCAAGAAACGTCTCCAAGGTCAGGCTGACGACAGAGTCAATGAATTGTTTGACCTTATCGATCTTATCAATGCAGAACCGCCAAAGAAGAAGGCTCCTGCCAAGAAGGCAAAGGCAAAGCCACAGCAAGATGCCGAGTAGATATCAGAGACCGGAGAGCAACCTAAAGAGGTTGAATGGATAAATGTTGAATGACATGCTTGTCGTATTGAGCAAGACAAATGGATCGGGTTTCGCCTCGGAGCACAGGGGAGGC
>CBDBEG010000043.1:0-6462 GCA_965204255.1 Rubritalea sp. | reverse complement strand
GTAGATTGTCTTCTACAAACGCGACAATCCTCTGGTATAAATCCTCATGTCTTTCGTCAGGTTCCAACTTTATATCAGCAAAATCAATGAACTGGGCACCAGACGACTGGAAGCCATAGTGGAGCCTGATGGTTTGGTAGATCTGGCTAATGGATTTGCTGCTCTTCACTATAGTGTTTCTTGATATAACAGGGCAGTAATTGGCGATTTGTCCTAGCATCATTTCTAAGGTGGCTACTTTCTGCTGAGCAGTCTGCCATTTATCTGCTGCTATACTTTCACCATCATCAGTAAATCCCCTTGTGATAGATGATCTTCCTCTTGCCTGCCATGATTTGTCTGGCTCGAGGTATGGGGAAAATGCACCATCTTGGTAAAGTGTGTACATCAGATTTTGCCACTAGTTTTCTAGAGAATTTATAGTTTCTGTCTTTCCAAGGCACCACTGCTTCGGTGCACGGTGTGTGGCCGCCATCCTTCACTGATGTGTACTGACGCTGTTCAAAGTTTCTCTGAAGAATGTAAGAACCTGCTGCTTGAATCCAATGCTATGGAGTGTTGCTGGCTACGTGGGTAATGAGACGCTGCCACCACGCCAGTTGACTAGACAAGACGTCACTTTATCCACTTGACAACCACAGCAGGCAGAACAGGAAACTTTATTACAGGCCAGACTCAACACACTCAGGTCAGGACAGAGAATGACCAACAGGGTAATGATCATGTACAGTATACAAATATCAGTACTCAACAGTCTGCGATACCTGATGCATAAGTATAAGGATCACAGTATTCAGCAGTGTATCACCTAATAATAATAATTTATTTCAAGTCTTAATATCCCAGGAATAAATCCCAGTTCAGTAGACCTTACAAGTACAATAATATAATTCTAATTGCAATTTACAAAAAAAGAGTGTAAGAATAGGCTGACTTAAACTGTTTAAGTCTTAAATTTAAAAAATTATTCATTTGATGACATTTAGTTGCCACCCCACACTATCACGCATCATTCATCATATTCATTCCTGCGTTTTTCCAAAATGTTGCTTGAAAAGATGTGTCTTTAGCTTGCTTTTAAATGTCTCAATGGAGTTTGCCTGCTTGATGTCCAGGGGTAGGGCATTCCACTCAGTTGGACCAGCAACCCTGAAAGATCGATCCCTGAAAGACACTGATCCTGACCAAGGTATATGAAGCAGGTGTTGCGTAGTTGAGCGTAGATCATCCCGCATTTGAACCTCCTCGTAAGGTTTTAAGAGTTCACATAAATATGTAGGTGCAAGCTGATTCACTGATCGATAGACAAGCAGAAGTAACTTGAAAACAATTCTCTTATATATTGGAAGCCAGTGTAGTTCATAGAGGACAGGGGTGATGTTTGTGAACTTTGGGCATCGCGCCACAATCCTAGCTGCTATATTATGTACACGTTGAAGGCGATCCGTTTTGTGTTTTGGTATACCATATAAGAGAGAATTACAATAGTCTAGCCTTGATGTGATCAGGGCGTGGACTAATTGTACAGTTGCAGAGTCAGGTAGATGGCTACGCACTGCCCCAATGTTCCTCAAGTGAAAGTAGGCCGACTTACAAATATTCTGGATTTGACACTCCATGTTCAAGTGACAGTCAAACATCACCCCGAGATTTCGACAAGCTTTTTGTGGCTTAACCTTAGCCTCACTGATTGAGAGTTCAAGTTGATTTGGTATCCCATCACTAGCATATGGTGATTGTTGCAGGCACCCTGCGTGGCCTCTGAGAAAGTGACAAGTTACTGATGATAAGTTTGTAGTCCCACAGGTGTTACCAATTTAAATCGTTACTTAGGTTTAGTTAATTACATAGAAGTCAATTTATCTACTTAAAAGATTATCTTTTCCCTGGGGATTAGCTCGGGGCTCGGACGCTTGCGTTAATGATTCCCCCGAGTCGATGTATGTCTGACGTCACAGTCGACGTATGTCCGACGTCGGCCTCGAGGGAGACAATGGGGGCGGCATCACGTGCTTGGCATCACGTGGCTTGGGGCGCTATAAAAGCAGGAACGCTGAGGTCCATCGTCCTCTGTTGCGGGAGCAAGCGAACAAGTCGGAAGTCGAGCGAAAAGCGTCTAGGAGAGTTCGAATTGCGTAAGGTCATACCCCGCCGTCGCCCACAAGAATCACCATCGTCCGAACACATAGCGCCCTGAGAAACGCAAAGGCCACGGCAAGTGACAAGCCCCCAAAACGTAAGTGCTCGAGCTCAGATAGTTTTCCCCAGGGGAAAGACTTCTTGTATAGTTTCGTAGTGAATTTAGGACCTCGGGAGTTGTGGTCTCCCGGGGACTGCGCCATTTTTTGTTCCCTAGAAGGGGTGAGCCGCCCCGAGGGGGTCTAGTTAGTTTAGTGTTGCGTAAGGTTAAAAGTGTGTGGTGTTTTGTTACGAGTTGCTTGAGTCTGGTATTGACTTATGCTAAATTGTGAAATGTTTCTTTGCTATGTTTTTTGAGTTATTGCGTCGACTGTAAATTATTGTAAAGTTTATTTGTACTTGATAAGCAAGGAGGTTCGAGTGTCCCACTAGTGCCGGGTCTGGGGGCGAGTTGGGCCCTTGACCAAGGAGAGGCGCCCGATCTATTGTGTAGAGTTTGTTTGTAAGGCTCGGGGCGCCGTAACGGCCCATGGACTGGACGTGGCTCCACTCTAGTGGCCGGACAGGATTTTTCCCCGGCCCAAGAAGTTTAGATGTTGCGTAATTTTGTAAATTGTAATTTAACTGTTGCGTAAGATAGTTTGAGGGAGCTCGGGGTGTCCCGGAGCGAGCAAAGGGGGACGCTCCCGAGCTCATGAGTTAGTCTGTAGGGTTTGTTAAAATTAGGTAAATGTATTTCCTTTTATTATACGTGGAACACCTGTGAGGACAACCATGCATCGTTTGTTGCAGGTTTTAACGAGCATCAATAAAGGCTAGACAAAGAAAACAGTTTTGTTGGTACTCTGTATACGTAGTTGCTTGCGGTGACCATTAACACAGTTAAAACGTTGGGCATTAGAGCAATGAGTGACAGAGGTAGCAATTCTGGGTTCCGGTCCCTAGTCGAGGACAAGGACGTAGCGCCAGGAGACTCGGCCAGCCAGGCCGGGTCATCGATGTCGAGAGCTAGCGAGAAAGCAAGGAGGGCGGCAGCAGAGGTGCGAGCGCGGACCGCGCGTCGATGTGCTGCTAAAGAATCAGAAATAGCAGCCCTGAGAGAGGAAATCGTTGGAATAGAAACAGAAGGAGCGCGGGAGGCCTTGGAAGTGGCAGGCAAAGTATTCACTGAGGAATTGCGTAAGACTGGCCCCCCCAGCCGTAGAGCGGTTTCCGAGCCCAGGGGGGTCGGGTCATGGACACAGGATGATCAAGCAAGAAGAGCGCGAAAAGCAAATGCGAAGCCCTCCTGCATGGAGAGGAGCGGAAACATCGAAAATAGCGTAGCACAGAGCAGTAGCCATCGGTCCATCATACCGAGGAGACTCTTTAGGGAGGAGGAAGGCGAGCCCCAGGCCACAGTTGCCAACGGGTCCCGCGCTGCGCTACCGGGAGGATCTTTGGAACTTCCTCGGGTGACTGAAGACACAGAGGAAGGAAGAAGGAACAGAATCGAAGCATGGGTCTCTGAGGCGGCGACTCCAGAGACGAATCGGAAGGACAGCGAAGAATCAAGAGTAATATACCGAGACCAAGACGTCAGGGTAAAGGTACCCAGGCAAGCGAGTAACCAGGTCTATGCGACCTTACAGCGAAGAAGCGTAGAGAGCGAAGATTTACATCCAAGAAGACGACTGAGCGAGACATTTGAAATGAGCCAGAGAGAGAAAGGAAGCCAGAGTTTGCGAAGACACCGAATGTCGAGAATTGCGTCCCCTCGAAAGAGAACGGATACAGCGAACAGCGGATGGGAGGGAACGAACCCTGTCTATCGAACAGCGAGAAGCAGGACGCCGAAGACTGTGCCCCGACAGAGAGATAGAGCGGAAACAGTGTGCAGCGACTGGGAAGAGACGAATTTTATTTACCGATCAGCGAGAGACTCGAACCTAGGACTTCAGGACGAAACGAGTCCGACAGAATATGTGGAGTTCCCGCCAATTAGCCAGCACGAACGAAGAAGTGAGCGACGAAGTTACTCCCCTCACTTCATAGGCAAGAATGAGACCCCCAGAAAGGTTCGACCCTCGAGACAGACGAGGGAGACGTCGTGGACTCACACCGATTCCCCCCAAGTGATCGTGACGAACCTCGAGTCCCGTCATATCGTCAAGCGCGAGCCCCTTTCAAGAGCTTCGGGGTCGGACAGCTTCAGAGATGAGGAATTGTTGAGGCGCCCGAGCACTCGAGTACAGGACACATACGCTGAGACGTCGACGCGTTCCTCTAGACGGCGACCACGAAGCCCGCAGTACGAGATTCCGAGGTACGAGGGACCTGTGAGAGAGGCTACCCGAGCAACAGACACCGGAGGAAGCACCGCTAATGGCCTGGAAGCCCTGATAAGAGTGCTCCAGGCACCCAAGGTGGACCTCCCCACGTTCAAGGGAGATCCAATGCAATATCACATGTTTATAAGGGCATTTGACGACAACGTGGAAAGAGTAATCAGCGACCCCAGCTCCAAACTGGCTCGCCTCATGCAGTCATGCACTGGGGAGGCGGCCCGGGTGATTCAAGGATGCACTTTGATGCTCCCCGAAAGAGGCTATGTTAGAGCGCGGCAATTGCTCAAAGACAGGTTCGGGGATGAGTTTGTGATCGCCGAGCTATGGGGACAGCGTCTACTGAGTACAAGTAATAGGATGTCGCTGAGGGAGTTCGCAGACGAGCTGCGAGCGGGATACGAGTCCTTGAGTGCACTCGACGCGTTGGACGAGCTGCAGAGTCAGAGTAACTTATCGAAAATTGTCAAGAAGTTGCCCGAGTACCTGCAGAACAGGTGGAGAGACGTAGTGAGACGTCTGAAGGTGCATGAGTATCGAAGGCCGGATATGCGAGATGTCGTAGAGTATGTTGAGGAAGCAGCAGCAGTGGCTTCAGATCCGGTCTACGGCAACCAGAAGTCAGAGAAGAACCCAGTATCTACGAGAGTTGCGTATGTTACCAGCAATAGTTCACCGTGCCCAGTATGCGAGAAGGAAGGACATGAGGTCCTGAACTGCGAAGAATTTGCCACATTGAGACCGGAGGATCGGCTGCAGACGGCCATCCGCCTGAGGTTGTGTTTTGTTTGTCTGAAGGAAGGACACATCACACGGGATTGTACCTCCAAAATGAGATGTAAGGCGGAGAACTGTGGCCGCATGCACGCCACAGTGTTACACGCAGCCAATTGGTCAAGGCTACGAGAGCAAGGACGTAAGAGGAGGGAGAGTCACGCTGACTAGGTAGGTCACGTAGGGTGCCAGCAACTGGAGAGATAGGTGGTAAAATAAGTAGCTCATTTTAAGGGGCCGGGATGTTGCAGGCACCCTGCGTGGCCTCTGAGAAAGTGACAAGTTACTGATGATAAGTTTGTAGTCCCACAGGTGTTACCAATTTAAATCGTTACTTAGGTTTAGTTAATTACATAGAAGTCAATTTATCTACTTAAAAGATTATCTTTTCCCTGGGGATTAGCTCGGGGCTCGGACGCTTGCGTTAATGATTCCCCCGAGTCGATGTATGTCTGACGTCACAGTCGACGTATGTCCGACGTCGGCCTCGAGGGAGACAATGGGGGCGGCATCACGTGCTTGGCATCACGTGGCTTGGGGCGCTATAAAAGCAGGAACGCTGAGGTCCATCGTCCTCTGTTGCGGGAGCAAGCGAACAAGTCGGAAGTCGAGCGAAAAGCGTCTAGACAAAGATCTTTCTTTCCACAAAGTTTATTATGCTGAAGAATGTTTACAGCCAAGTGAATTCATTGCGCAATATCCTAAGAGTACATTATGTTAATAGTTGTGGGTGCATTATGGCATACCTATCTATGCCCCTCCCTTCCCAAGCTCATATAGTATAGTATGAGCTACAAAGAAAAGAAAAATTACCTACAGTGGTAACATAATGATGCTAGATGTTAGAGAACACTTAAAAAGTCAGCCATATATAAGATCACAAGTAATCCTAAATAAAACGACGTTGTTTATAAACATTCGATGCAAAGTCCATGTAAGCCACAGTAGTAATGAGGTGGCAATTGAGCAATCCTGAAAATAAAAGTATCCCATCAGTCAGAGGTTGCCAGCACTTGACCGGGTATATACATTATCGCATTGCTCTATGTAACGCTTTGTTGGGCGCGTTACCCTTTTTGATCTACGCAGTGTGAACGAGGGTGGTGCGGTGCTTGGTGCTTGATCTGATGTCGGTGATATTGATGCAGGAGTTTCTGTGAACGTAGTATCCCCTGAAGGTTGGAGTTCCACAAGAGGTGGGTCGAGCACTATCGGGGTTGTTGAG
>CBDBEG010000042.1:0-32379 GCA_965204255.1 Rubritalea sp. | reverse complement strand
TCGGCCACAGGTAGCCACCATTGGGACGATTTTTGTCCATTTTTATCCCACTACATGTATTAAGCAATGAAAGGGGAACAGATATCAGTTACAAATACATTAGTCGTCCATTTCATGTTGTACTATTGAGACTAAATCCACTAATCTTCGTAACTCAGCTCATAATGCACCCGCCCTCGTTCTTCTAATCACAGCACGAACGCGGAGGCAATATCTAGTCTCGATCAGGGAACGTAAACAAGGTTTGTCTCGAATGTAGCCTGGATCACAGAAAAATTTTGTGACAAGCGCGTTTATATAAAGCCGTTGCTATGGTTATCAAAACAAACAAACACCTTGGCCACGGACAGGAAAAATCCAAAGTGTTTTTCTTCTTTGGACAAAACTCCAGGAAAACTTTATGTATATTATTAAACACACAAAGTGAAATCAGCTTTTCAAATAACTGAGCTGGAAAGATCTCACGTAGCAAAAGCTTTCATTGAATGTACGTTTTAAAATCATAGTTCTTAACTTCTATGTATCTTTCTTTGTCTTGGAAAATGACAGCTTAACAAAGAGACAAAAGAATCTATCTGCAACTTTGCTTCGTGAAGAAGTGGGGGAATTTGCATAAATGAATCAAATAAACATCTCTTATGTGTTTGCCACTTTGATTTTAAACTCTATTCCTAAGTGATGTATCTGTATTTACATGGGGAAGACACGAATGTAAATTATCTATACCCCTCTATGTTGACCACTTTTATTGGTATCTCAGTTCTCATATTAATAATACAAAAACAAACAAAAAAGGGCCAACATATTATTGCAAGTTGTTATTGCATTAGAAACTAGAAGCACTCAGAGAGCGCAGACCTCCTTGGCCGAGGCAGATCATTACTCTCATATTGCCCACTGTAAAAATGTTGAGCCTTGGTTGTGAAAGACTACCCACCCCCTAAAAAAAAAAAAAAAAAAAAAAAAAAAAGGTTCTGGATCATTACCTGCACGACGATCTGGGTATGCTACCACTATTACGGTGTTTTTTTTGCTCATTTACTCATCTTACAATACCCAGATCACCACAAAAATTTAATCAGTTCTTCCTTGTACTACTCAGGACCCGTCCATAAAATTTCATCCGAATCCGTTCATAACTTTTTGAGTAATGTTGTCCACAGACAAACAAATAGACAAACAGACAGACAGACAGACAGACAGACAGACAAACTAACCAACGCTACCAAAAACATAACCTCCTTTGCCAAGGAGGTAATTAGGCACACTATCATGTACATGCATGGTGTTTTACTGTATTATTAAAATACATGCATGTTCTACTGCACTATTCAAAGCTATTGTTCAAATTGAAACATGTCTGACCATTTAGCAGACGAAATAGAGCGGATGAATACAAGATGGATGCCACTGGTGGCAGAGGGACTATGGCTATGCAGTCAGGCAGATAGTCAGGTCGTTCTGCGTTGGAGAGTGGTATTATGTGTATTATGGTTGGCTATATGTTTCGTAATAAAGATGAGTTTGTACCTCCAGAATGGAGATTAAGAACATATCAAAAGTCTTTTCTTCCATTTGCTGTTTCTCTTTGGAATAGCCTGGAAGAAGACACAAGGACTATTTCAAATTACGAGCTTTTCAAAGAAACTTTGATGGGAAATGTCAATGACAACCCTTTATTTCACTTAGGCACTAGACAGGAGCAAATTATAATGGCGAGGCTAAGAATGCATTCCAGTGATTTAAAAGGTCATCTTCATTCTATGAAAATTATTGAATCATCTGCTTGCTCTTGTGGGTTTAAAAATGAAGATGAAATTCATTTCTTTTTAGCATGTCCGCTGTATTATAGGCCAAGAGTCACACTTCTAAACGCTCTAGCACACATAGCACCTTTAACAGTAAGAACATTATTATACGGAAATGATACTTTTGAATTTGAAGAAAGCAAGATTATTATAGCTGAAACACTAAGATTTATAAAAGAATCTAAAAGGTTTGATTGATGCTATATTTATCTAATCTACCAATTCTGTTGTGTTTAATTATGACTGTGTGAGTTTTTCATCATCCATTGTAAATGTTCCATATGTCATCATCTTATCGGTGTCCATTTGTATAAGTTCTTTACTTGTTTGGATATCAATAAACACGTTTAAAACATGGTTGTATGATCCTCACAACAAATTCCTGCAAAGGCCAATAAACTTATCTTATCTTATATTGAAAAATGGCCACTATTTTGTTTTAATTGGTAATATCCTGTTTAAACTGAAGCAAATACATTTCTGATCCATGAAATTGTATATTTTGAAACTTAATTCAACATTTTAAGATGTATGGCTTCTGAGACATGGAAATGATTGAAATCGACATAGAAATGATAAAAATCAGTGGCGGCCATATTGAAAAATAGCCCTCTTTTATTTTATTTGGTTTTATAATGCTAAAAGTGATATAACTATATTACTCATTCACAATAATACGTATTTGGTCACTAAAATCAGGATTTTAAGATGTCAAGATGCTAAGACAGTTGAAAAATAGAAATCGGCGGCGGCCATTTTGTTTTAGGGACAAACCCGCGATGGACCTACGCCAGTGAAGAACAAGTGGTTATATACGGTAGACTTTAATTACACATCTTATCCCAGTGACAACACAGCAGAGAATGATCAGACAGTACAATGAGATATTACATGTGAACATACTACATGTACTGAAGGGATTACAGCAACAGATTACATCACTGAGGTGTTAGCACGGCTTGGGCGCCAGCATTGCAACTAGGGCTAACAACAAGTGTATAGAATACACTGGCGTGATTACTTCTCTCCTTCTATCCCCAGCTTGTTCAGGAAACAGTCAAGGTTGAAGATATCATGCATAACTTACAACCCATAACTAAAGGCTAACTTAGAACATATAAACTAAATGACCAATTAAACTGAACTCGTAATGAGAACTAAAGTCACAATCCACTGGCGCAACCACTTTTCCTCTTTATCTTCCATAAGAGCAATAACCTAGGTTTTTCAGTCAACTATATTCACGGGGATGTTTAGAAGTGGTTATTTCCCCCTAACTTTGTAATGCGCAAGACTTCGCTGCAAGATGATGTTGTCTTCAACACAACACATCCCCACTTCTGTACATGCAGAATATCTGGCGGTATGGTGTCTGGGTTAGGAGGTACATCCTTTGGAGGAGAGATCGGTATTATCCCATCAGGCGAATCACAAACCTCTTGCTGTAAACCAATATTGTTGATAGAGACATCATGGGACCTCCGGTTAGTTTCATCCCACAGATCTCTTGCTTCCCGAATTGTGCCATAACTTCTTGTTCCTCCATGACTGAAGACCCTGTCGTCCATGTTGACCGACAGATGGAGGGTGGCTTGGATGCATTGGCAGACTTGCGTAGAACATCAATCACTTGCAAAGCTGCTATCTTCTTCCGTGTTACATAGATGACTACTAGTGGTACACAGCATGGGTCATGATATCTACTTACATCTCTCGCACTGTCAGGTAACACATGAGCAAGGTAGTACGAGGATTCTTGATCTTGATCCAGAACATTCACTGTTATGTTGTATACATGAAAAGGAGAATCTTGGACCTCTATGGTTGTTTCAGACACAAACTCTCCTGCAAGGCATTCCTTGTGTTGAATGAAGAAAGTCAGCTGTAGTCCTTGGAGACACTGGATAGAGTACGATGACGAGTATGAGGACAACTACGCTGGAAGCTGCGGAGATTTACTACAATCCATCCCAACAACATCTTGACACAGAACTACATTACGAAAGTACTCTGAAAGCCTGACTCTAACATCTTGCTCCAAGTCAATACGACTCACATGCTGGCCTTTAGCATGACTTAGTTCTGTGCTTGTGTAAACGGTGATTTGGTTTTCGCTACTTGTGTGCTGAACACTGGCTAAGAGTTTGACCACATCCCCTCGTGTGGTGTCCTCAGTGGAAATAACACATTGAACATTGTCATGCCTTTGTTTGTTGAGTTGAACATGTTGCTCATCCTTCATCCTACTTGTCCTTCCAACACTCGAACTGGGCACCAGTACTAAGTGGTGTTCCACAAAGGTCAGTAATCGGGCCAATCCTATTCCTCATCTACATCAATGACCTTCCGGAGGAGATTCGGTCTACTGTAAGGCTCTTTGCAGACGACACCATTATGTACATGACAATGTCTGGAGCAAGTGATGCGGCGTCTCTTCAAGAAGATCTTGATCGTTTGGCGGCATGGGAAAATAAATGGAAAATGCAGTTCCACCCACAAAAATGCAGTGTCCTTCGCTTAACCCATAAGAAGTCACCTTTAATTCATCAATACCAGCTTCATGGCCACATCCTTCAAACAGAAACAGATAGTAAATATTTAGGAGTAACAGTGAACAATAAATTAAATTGGAACAATCATATCGATAATGTATGCAGTAAAGCGAACAGATCTCTTGCCTTCCTTCGTCGCAACTTCAAAATCTCTCAATCACACATTAAAGCCAACACATACACAACTCTTGTACGACCCCAACTGGAATATGCTGCCTCGGTGTGGGATCCATGGACAAAGAAAAAATGCCACCAACTTGAGATGGTCCAGAGACGTGCCGCTCGTTATGTATTCAACAGTTACGGCCTCTCTACTACAAGTCCCACTGAAATGATCCAGAGATTGGGGTGGGGCAGCTTACAGCAAAGAAGGGCTGACATCAGGCTAATCTTCTTCTACAAGTCCCTGAATGGTCTCGTTGCTGTCGACTTCAGCAGTGAACTCAAGCCTCAAGTCCGGGACATGCGCAACAATCATCCCATGTCATTCATCCCTATAATAGATACCAGACGATATATCCAAAACAGCTACCTCCCAAGAACAGTGGATCAATGGAATACGCTCCCTGCATCCGTTGCCATGTCAACAAGCCTGGGCACCTTTAAAGAAGGTGTCTCAGGCCTCACCCATCATTAAAACTCTGTCTCTTTTATCTCACCTTGCACTAATAACACACATGCACTCCTATTCACTTTCCTCTCCTTTGCTATCTTTCTATTTTCTTATTGCACCTTGTTACGGCATATATTGTCGTCTGCATAAATTGTCGCCGGCGACAGTACATGTTGCAAGGATTGTTGTCAGCGTATATTGTCGTCTGCATAAACTGTCGCTGATGACAATATATACATGTATCAGTGATAACGGCACATACTGACGCCACCCTTTTTAGTAAGGCCGACGACAATATATACACGTATGAGGGATAACGACATATACTGACGCCACCCTATATTTCCTACAAAAGGCCAAATTATAATGCTAGAGTGAGAAGTTGAAGAGTGAAGGCGTAAGAGGAGCGAGCAGGGTGAGTGAGTAAGATAGCTCCCACTTTGAGAGAGTAGTCACAAGATGCCAGAGAAGAACGTGATGGCTTACCTGGATAACAGGGAGTGCTACCTGTGCTGCACTCTCTGGTTACCTCCTTGGCAAAGGAGGTTATGTTTTTGGTAGCGTTGGTTAGTTAGTTTGTCTGTTTGTCTGTCTGTTTGTCTGTGGACAACATTACTCAAAAAGTTACGAACGGATTGGGATGAAATTTTTTGGCGGGGTCCAGAGTAGTACAAGGAAGAACTGATTAAATTTTGGTGGTGATCTGGGTATTATAAGATGAGTAAATGAGCAAAAAACACCGTAATAGTGGTAGCATACCCAGATCGTGGTGCAGGTAATGATCCAGAACCTATTTTTTTTTTTATAATTTTTTTTAGGGGTCGGGGGGGGGGGGGGGTGGGGTAGTCTTTCACAACCAGGGCTCAACATTTTTACAGTGGGCAATATATGAGCACAATGATCTGCCTCGGCCAAGGAGGTCTGCGCTCTCTGAGTGCTTCCAGTTACTGATAGAGCAGGGTGAGGGAGTAGATAACCCCCAGGGGGAGACTAGATGATACCGACTGGTGGGAAGGAGTAGATGATAGCCCCCACGGTGACAGAGTAGATATTGAGCGTGCTCTATATATAGTAACAGGATTAAGCATCATGGAACATGTTCATTTTATGTGGAAACATTTGTATCCTGATGGTAGTAAGTGTGGCTTTGTGTTTTGGGTTGAAAGACATAAATCACTGGACAAAAACATACATTCCCACCCCCTGGGAATCAATTGGGTATGCATTGGAAACGTATTGAACCCAGATTATTAGCTGGGTTTAATTAAAACGTTTTCAATACATAACCAATAGAGTTCTAGGTGTGTGTGAAAGTTAGACAGTGTTGTCTATTTCTATTGTTACATTCACAAGTTAAAGTATTTTGGATGCATAATGAAAAGCTGTCATGACTGTAACTAGAAGTATTCAGATAGCGCATACCTCCACCAAGGCAGGTCATTACCACTATATTGACCTTGGCAGAGGTATGCACTCAATCAAGTGCCGTCATATTCAAACTTAAGGAAGATTTTTTGATGATGATCATTCAATCACAACAATTTTTGTAAAAAAAATCCATAACATATCAAGTAATCTTGAACACAGGCAGATAGACACACACACACCCTTTCTCACACACTCTCACACACATAGACGCAGGTGTTCACATAATTTTCATTCGTCGCTTTACTTGGCAGAGGTAACTGCCATGATATTCCGAGCTAACAAGTTTTACACAGTAGGCCTATTATGTACCGAAAAGAACATTTTCACAACTACACGAAACTACTACAGCCATCAGGAAATTTTACTATGTAGTTAGCTGCATAAAGTGAACTAGGCATGCATCATACGAGTATGGAGGTTGGGTTGTGATAGCAATACAGTCTCATAAGCCCACTGTGGCTGGCCTCAGTTGGGAGGGTGACTGCATTAATAAAATCAACTTTGTATATAATTATATACCTATCTCCAAACTGTAAACTAGGCTTGCAGTATATAAGTAAGGAGGTTGGGGTAATAGCAGCAGTAGGCCACTGATGGTGGCAATATATGCCGTTTGACTCTTTCTCTTGGCGACAATTTATACCTATTTCTATGGGAGGACAATATGTGACGACGCCTTACTTCATCTCACTGGCGACAATTTATAACTATTCATACTGGACGACAATATATGACGATGCTTTTCTTCATCTCACTGGTTGAAAATTAGTGAAAAGGATATTTCTGCATATATTGTCACCAGCGACAATATATGTATTTTGGTGACAATATATGCTGTATGACTTTACATATATTGTCGGCGGCGACAATCTATGCCGGACGACAATATATGCCGAAACACCCCTTTACATCCACAGCACATACATGCACTTCCGAGCTGATAAGCCCTGAGGAAGGGGACAGCTCGTATCCGGAAGAAGAAGAAGAAGAATATCTATCACTATAGGCTGTGTTAAGTGCAACAGTAGACAGCACAAGAGTAGACATTTTGTAACTTTTAATCAATGACATAAATGTAAATGTAAATGTAAATGTGTATGTTTATAGTCTTGATATCCCCTTCAGCAGAGTTCAGCAGACTGCACAATTTACACCCCTGGTATCGGAACTCACTCTTATACGGTCTCATCTCCTCTGGGGAGAATTCAGCGCATTTTCTGCAGCTAATGACATATCACAATGCCATTTCACATTTCACAATTCTCCATTTTTTCGTTCCACCAGGTACCCATCACTGCTGGGTGGACAGAGGCGGTCTGGTATGAGAGGTTTTGCCCAACATCTAAACTCACACTCAGCATACACAACAGTAGTCTTACATGCATACTGCCCTTAGATTTCACACATAATAATATGGTAAAGTATCTATATACTGACATGAAGTGAATACTAAATCTTTTAATCCATGAGGTAGATTGAAATAGATAATCACCAAACATCTCCCCCCTTAAGTCTTGTCTTGAAACAGAATTAAGTATACTAGGAAATATTACCCGTCGAGCAAACAATTCCGAGATCCACCTACATACACCCACCAGCCGTCAATGCAGCAAAAGGTGCCTTTTAGTCTAATTACATGCAGTAGCAGCAAAGTCGCCTTTTGCAGCTGTGTGGAGTGAGGCTGGCACATATATAATATAGTGGAAAGTGAAAGTGACCCGTTGACCCGTCGAGCCGTTGACCTTTTCGAAAAAGAACCCCTCAAGGGCAATTCCGAGGTCCACCCACATACACCCACGAAGTTTGGCGAAGATCGGTCAAAGGACCTCGGAGGAGATAGGGAACAAACAGACAGACAGACAAACAGACAAACGCTGCTCGATTTATAGTATGATACACACATAATTAAAATCTAGCATCAGAGTGTCTCTGTTATGGTTTGTGTATTCCATAGCGCTTGGGTGCTCGACTTTCACAGCCATAATGGGTGCGAACTACTTCTGTAGTTGATTGTTTAGCATCAGGTCTAGGGACAACATGAGGGTTTTCTGCTGGAATTGATTCTTCATTTGAGCCAGATTCCAGGTGATTAGGTCGATCTATTGGTGCATCTGCATCGTCATCAGTGTTTGCTGAAGTTCCATCACGCAGTCGCTTGGTCCTATTAGACTTCATGGGCTGAGAATGGGTGGATACCTTAGACTTGAGAAGATGCCGTCGATTTCTAACTAGCTGCCGTCCTTGATCAGTTTCAACAATATATGATCTATTTGGTAATTGTTCTTTAACTGTACCTTGCTGCCACTGCCTTTCACCCCTCACTAGAGGTTCCATTCGTACATTATCACCAGGTGTCAATGGCATTAGATCTTTCTTGTGGGAAGAGATTTCACATGCTTTGATCCTCATAGTTTCTCTCATTTCCACATTTTTCTTACAGTCATGGTTCATAGGTATTAGTTGATTCTGTGTACTAGGCAGTGTGGTCTTAGTACGTCTACCCATGAGAGGCTGTGCAGGACTTGTGTTCAAACCAACTGAGGGTGTATTGCGATGGTTCAACAGAGCAAGGAAGTAGTCATCATTTGTTGAAGTGGACTTTCTCATGATAGATTTAGCGACTTTTACAGCAGCTTCTGCAGATCCATTGGCTTGAGGGTATCCTGGACTGCTTGTCCTGTGTTCAAAGCCCCATGATTTTACAAACTGCTTGAAATCAGCAGAAGTAAACTGTGGCCCATTGTCAGTAACAAGAACATCAGGAATTCCTTGTCGTGCAAAGTGTGCCTTCAGCTTACACATAACAGTGAATGAATTCTCATTTCTTAGATGGTCCACTTCGATGAAATTGCTGTAGCAATCAACTGTTACAAGGAAGGTTTTTCCTCCATATGAAAACAAAATCACATGCTACTTTACTCCAAGGTCTCTCCGGTTGCTCAGATATCATTGGGCTTTCTGTAGGGTGACGTCAGCATCAAGATGGCAGGACGTATTTTGGCTGTCTCTAAGAAAAATCATTTAAATGTGATGTTTTAGTAAGGATATCAAATGGTGGTTTGTGTGAAACAATGAATAATCAAATGTAGAAGGATATTATCATGTTAGAAACTACCTGGATATTGTTATAAGTGACAAAAAACGAGTTTTGTTTATGGAAATGTATTCTGCAGTACTCGATGCAGTACTGTTTTCTGGATTCATGTGATACAAAGATGACAAAATAAGGTAAAAACGAACCTAAATATGTACAAGAAAGTGATTCAGTGGATTTAAATGGACTCAGTAAATGTGTGGGCACTTATCTGGATATATGTATGGACAAGTAATTGTGAGTTTTGGCGTTTTTTCTCCACCTGTTTTCAAAATTGCTGGTCATACCTCTATTATCGCCCACATAAAATTTCTGTCAAAATTCGTCCCTCCCTTTTTGTGTTTCTTTCTTCTTTATGGACACCATGCACAAATCCAATATCCTCACAAGATCTGCACTATTGTATGCCATCGTACTAGCTTGCTACTGGATCAACCATGAGCCTTCTACCAAATTTGTGAATCAACTTGCCATCCAGACACTGAAATCCAAGATCTCCGCCCATGTCTTCTTGCTATCTCAGAGAAATACCCCAGTCATAAAAAGCAGCAATAGTTACCTGTGCCTGTTACTACTCATGGTTAGTGCTGATGTAAACCCCAATCCTGGCCCTCCAGCACCCACATCATCTGTTACGGACTCTTTGTCTCAGGGAAGTGAAGACTCTACTTACTACCCATGTGGAGTTTGCACCCGGCACGTGACTTGGGAGGACCGAGCGGTATGCTGTGAAGAGTGCTACACATGGTACCATACTGACTGTCACAACATTCATACAGAGAGTTATGAGAAATTGAAGACCCCTAACGTTAGCTGGATCTGTCAGAAATGCGGAGAAGTTAATTACTCCCAACATGCTTTTGAATCGTCGATCCGGGGGTTTGGCGACCTATCTTCAAATTCATTTCATCCTCTTAGTGCCAGCTTTAACAGCACCATAAACTCTGATACCAGCTATTCCTGGTTTGGCTATCCCATGTTTACGTCTTCACCTGAGAAACCTCCAAAACCTCAAAACTTTCGACCCAAAAAGAAATGGACTGTAAGAGTAATAGTAGTAAACTGTCAATCGCTGAAAAACAAACCCGAACTTTTGCAAAATTTGGCTGACTCAATGAAACCCGATGTAATTATTGGAACAGAATCGTGGCTCATACCCGATCACAAGGAAAAGGGAATTTTGAACTCGGAAATTTTCCCCGAAGGATATAAACTTTCAGTGGCAAGAAGAGATAGGCAAGATGTACCGCTCTATGCAGATAACCCAGATATCAGAGGGGGTGGAACTTTCGTATTAGTAAAGGATGACATCATGGCTGTTCGGCAAACTGAACTTGAAACTGATTGCGAAGTAACATGGACCAAGTTTGATATAGCAGGATGCAAATCTGTGTATGTTGCTTCATTCTATCGACCCCATGAGAATGACAGGCACAGTTTGGAAGAGCTGCAAAAGTCCCTGGAAAGAATCTGCAACAGAAGTTCAAGTCATATATGGATTGGCGGTGACTTCAACCTTCCGGGATATGATTGGGCCAAACATCATATAAAGTCTGGATGCAGCCAACCTGAACTTACACGCACATTTCTTGACATCATGGCTGATAATGGTCTTACGCAAACAGTGAAAGAGCCAACATACTATGAGAATATTCTTGACCTATTCTTCGTGAGCAACCCTTCCCTGGTATATAATAGTCAAGTAATCCCTGGTATCTCCAAGGATGGTCACCATGCTGTTTATGTTGAGCTGGATATTTCTCTCACCCGTAAAAGAAAGAAGCCCAGGAAAATGCACTGCTATAAGAAGGCTGATTGGGAGAAAATGAAGGAACACATGAAAGAAGCTGGTGATCAAATCCTAAGAGACACCACAGAAGCCACTCCTGTTGATAACATCCTCTTTAGTTTCTCATCAGCACTCCAGAATGCAATAGATAAATATGTACCAACTAGAATGTCAAAAGCCAGAGAAAAGTCCCCGTGGATCTCACCAGAAACTAAACGGCTGCTCAGGAAACAGCGTGACCTATTCAGAAAACAGAAAGGGAGTGCTAGAGCCAGCCGAGTAGCACAGCATTACAGATCACTAAAAGCCTTTACACAACGTAGCGTCAAGAAGGACTACTGGATGTATGTTAATGGACTCATCACCGACAATGAAGATGAACCCCCAACATCTGACAAGAGATTCTGGAAATTTGTCAAGCATCAACGGCAGGAAGCACAAGGAGTCGCACCACTCAAGAGTAATGGCAAAATGGAAGATGACCTAATAAAAAAGGCCAATATCCTGAATGCCCAGTTCCAGTCAGTATTTTCCCCGCGGACCCCACTGTCACTCAAAGCCCTGAGTACCAGAGCGGCAGGTTTCCTCAGACCGGATGGAACACGGAACACCACACCCAAAATGCCCCCAATAAACATTACAGAAGAGGGAGTGAGGAAAAGACTAAGCCAACTCAATCCACACAAGGCAGCTGGACCAGACAGGATCACCCCTTTAGTTCTGAAAGAACTGGCAGATGTCATCGCCCCAGTAATAACAAGACTCTTTCGTGCTTCACTCAGTCAAGCCAAAACTCCGGATACTTGGAGAGAGGCACATGTGACACCAGTTTACAAGAAAGGAGAGAAATACAAGGCTGTTAATTACCGTCCTGTCTCCCTAACTTGTATTCTCTGCAAGCAGATGGAGCACATATTATAGCCAGCAACATCATGGCTCATCTGAACTCAAGCAATCTCCTGTATGACAAGCAGCATGGGTTCCGCTCCGAAAGGTCTTGTGAAACGCAACTTCTTGAATTCACAGATGATGTCTTAAAAACCCTGAGAGACAGAAAACAGTGTGACACCATAATAATGGATTTCAGCAAAGCGTTTGACAAAGTCTCCCATGATCGTCTCTTGTACAAACTTGATCGTGCTGGTATCGACCCCCAAACCAGTGCATGGGTCAAGTCATTCCTGTCCATGAGAACGCAGAAGGTTGTGATCGATGGTGAAGAGTCTGACGCTGTACCAGTCACGAGTGGAGTGCCCCAAGGATCGGTTCTTGGACCAATTCTTTTCCTGGTGTACATAGACGACATGCCCAAGTACACGAAGCACTCTCAGGTTAGGCTGTTCGCTGATGACACGATTGTCTATTTGACTATAACCAACAAGGATGATTGTCAGAATTTGCAGGAAGATCTCAAGAGACTGGAAGTGTGGGAAAAGGAATGGCTCATGGAATTCCACCCAGCCAAATGTCATGTGCTGCGAATTAGTAGGAAGAAAAATACAGCCACATTTCCATACTCTCTACATGGACAAGTCTTGACGGAGGTAAAATCTGCAAAATATCTTGGCGTCACCATATTAAATGACATGACGTGGAATAATCACATTGACAGCACAGCAGCTAAGGCGAACAAAAAGCTCGGCTTCTTAAAGAGAAACATCAAAGTGAAGGACAGTACCTTAAAGGAAAAAGCGTACAAAGCTATTGTTCGTCCAACAGTCGAGTATTGTGCAACAGTGTGGGATCCCCATTACAAGACTCAAGCCGCAACCGTAGAAAAGGTGCAGAGAAGAGCCGCACGCTGGGTCACAGGACGATTCCACAATATGTCATCAGTCAGCGATATGCTCAGTGATTTAGGCTGGAGAGATCTAAACCAGCGAAGGGTGGATAGCAGGCTGTGCATGGCGTACAAAATAGTGCATGGTCTTGTGGCAATTCCAATCGGCCAGTTTATTAAAGTTCAGAGAGATGGTGTCCACCTCCAAACCATATACGCCAAGCCTAACTATTACCTGTATTCATTCTTCCCTCGTACTGTCTCTGATTGGAACCATTTACCCGGAGACACTCTTTCGGCGAAATCCCTGGCAATCTTCAAAAGTCGGATTGCCACCTTGCAACATGAAATGCCATACTAACATCTATCTCTTTGGCTCTGCTTTTATCTCCCACTCCACTAACTCTTTTATCTTTTCCCTTTTCTCATTAACACTGTTCTTTCTATCCACTTATTTCTCTCTCTACACCGCACACAGCCTATAAGCATATAGACATATGGCAGGCTGTTATAAACCTGAAACCTGAAACCTAAAATGGAGATTTTAACAAGCTGTGTGAGCTTTGTGTGTGAGCTACACTCATAATGAAGTCGTCTCTTTATCATTTTGACTACTGATAGTTTACCTGACTGATTATGCATATTGGCTGAGAATTGTGTTTTTCTAGCAGCAAAGTAGTTCTTTAGGTCGGTTTGGGAGGATTTGTCGCAACTCGATTCCATCCTATAAAGCATTGTCGCAGCTCGATTCGTGCCATCCTATAATGTGACATCCTATAATGGTGAGTTGAGCTTCTAGGATGTGTGTCGCAGCTCGCAGGCTGCTGTGTGTGTGGAGGAGGAGGTGTTGTCGCAGCTTGTAGCCAGCACAGTCACGAGCTCAGTTCTGTGTGGCCTTTTATATGTGGGTGTTGTGAAGTTGTTGTGTTACGGCGTGTTGGTGTGAAAACAAAACTGTTCCACGCCATCCTTGAGTGAGCCTGGACGAAGAGGTGTTGGAGCCTGTTCCATGTCGTCGTCCGCGCAGGAGTTGTATCTGATCGAAGGTGTTGGAGACTGTAACGAATGAAAAAACACGACTGTTCCACGTCGTCGTCCACGGGGTCTGTTGTGTTGCAAATTCAATCTAGTGAGCTGTCGGTCGTGATGAATGACGTCTGGAGCGTGTTGGAACGAAACTGTTCTACAGCATCCACCTCCTCGTGAGAGTGATTGTTGTGTTATGACGAAGGCGTTGGAGACTGAAAAAGTCTATGAGTCACCGCAACTGAGTGAAACACAGCTGTTCCACGCGTCCATGCCATCTCCCAGGGGGGACTGGTTGTGATGAATCACGTCTGGAAACGTTACGCCTTCACACAGGTGGTCAGGGGTCAGTGAGACCAGACGTGATTCCGTGCTGACTTCTACCTGGTGGTAATTACTGACCTGCCAGTTGTGATGGACGATGTCTGGAACGTTTTGCTTTGTAGACTGTGGCTGGGAGTATAAAAAATGCGAGCAGAACGTTGTTGACCTTCTCTGGATATCGAATTGTGCTAGGATAACAAACACGATGGCTGCCCTGTCGTTTGCCATTCAAAAAGCGGCGTTCATGACTAGTTGGAGTGCGTTGGTGGATAATTACATGACTAGAAAGTCAGACGATAAGCTGGATAGTTTAGAAAAAGACGTGTCATGGATGTTACAGACTGTAGCGTCGCTCAAACAGCAGTCTAATGTGACAAAAAGCACCAAGAGAAAGAAAAAAGACAATGAAACGGGTGCCGCCGTCTCACAGCAAAGTTTGCCGTCACACCGGGATGTTTTGAGTCTCTCGCAGTCACAGGAGCAACAAGAACCGTGTGCCGGTAGTCAAGATGTTGCTCAGGATGTTCTTTCTCAATCGTGGATGATTGCTGGTGGCGATGGTGGTGAAAAGTGGAAGAACGACGCACTGGCTCTGGACGCTATAGACAATTGGTTGTTTGAAATAAATAGACCTTAATGCGAGGATGTAAAAAAAAAAAATAAATAAATAAAATAAAAAAAGATAGCGTTGTTGTTCTGTCACGACCTATAAATGTTTCTCTCAGTGGTGTAGTGACCCCATATGCGTGATGGCAAACCCCCTGTTACCATACAACCTCGTGGCTACGGTCAAGAGACGTATTCCAAAGTTTAATGTGGAAGGCACGCAGTACACTTTATCCATTCCGGCTATCCAACAAAATGATCTACCTTTCAACGTCGTCAACGCTATGGTGCACGATGTCTTCGCACGTAAGTAGGTCTACGTGTTGTTGTGTGTGCGTGTGTGGTTTGGGTTTTTTTTTTTTTTTTTTTTTTTTTTTTTCCTATAAATTTTTTAAATGTGCTTTCTCTATCCCTTCCCCTCCTCCCTTGAAGGTATCTTGAGAGAACTGTTGTACGAGAATGACGCGCCCAGATATCCTAATCACCACCGAGTCAGATTGAGCATCATGAGCCCTGGACTGCACCACGAGATATGGATACCTTTCATTCCGCCGGATGATATGAGTGTGGAGAGAGTCCTGATTAGCATTGAACGTGTGCTGCAAAGTGATAAGAAATGGCTCTTCGCCGGAACGATGAGAGTGACCTTTGTACACGCAGCTCTTCCCGTGGGTAATGGTCGACTGGGGATTTCTACACGCCAGCTGTCGTCTAGTTGGGTAGAGATGTTGGGCAGGAAAAAATCGATTATTCAAATACCTAGAGATGAGCACGACATGTGTTGCGCTCGAGCGATAGTGGTTGCCGTGGCGCAACTGAATCGTGCACCCGCCAAGAGAAAGGGGACGCCGTGGCACGAAAAAGTACGTAGATACACGTCTGTTCAAGTGCGTTTGGCGAAAGAGTTATTGGCTGAGGCCGGGATAGGTGCAGACGAGCCGTGTGGGCTACCCGAATGGGAAAAGTTTCAGTCGGTGTTGAGCAAGAAGAACTTTTCTCTCGTGGTCGTGTCCAGGGATAGTTTCAACACCGTGGTCTATCATGGCGGGGACGGAAAGTTGGTCTGTTTGTATCTGGCAGACAATCACTACAGCGTCATCACCAGACTGCCGGCTTTCCTGGGAGCTCGTTACGTGTGTGGCCATTGCTTTGGTCGGAGCAGGAGTGCGGCTCACCACAGGTGTAAATTGAGCTGTGAATTTTGCGGAGGGAAGTCGACGTGTGGGTGGGAGGGTGATGGAGAGTTCTGCTCGGCTTGTGGAATTACTTTCCGCAATGCGACGTGTCTGGCGGGTCATGTGGCACGCGGTATATGCGACGTCAGAGTCGCATGCCCGACGTGTGGCAAGTGGTACAAGAAAAAGTTGGCCAGCGGTGCGGAAGGCGTGCACACGTGTGGACACGACTACTGCCCCGTGTGTCACGCCATGATGCCCAAGGGACACGAGTGTTATATGCAACCGGCGAAGACGTGCAAGGACGAATTCAAGATCCGCCCGTACGTGTTTTACGATTTTGAAAGCATGATGCTGGAGGATGGACGTCACCAGCCCAACTTATGCGTCGTACACAGAGTGTGCACTCGCTGCATGGATTTGCCAATGGAGGAGGGTGTCGCGTGCGACTGCGGTAGGGAAAGAAGGATCTTTAAGGGGGAGGATACGCTGGAACAGTTTGGGGCTTACCTGTTTGCCGGTAGACTCAAAGGTTGCATATGCATTGCTCACAACTCCAGTGGCTACGACAGTCACTTCGTGTTGGACTTTGTTCACCGGAAGGTCATCAAACCGTCTGTCATCACGACCGGGCACAAGATATTGCGGCTGGAAGCGGAGGGTGTGACGTTCATAGATAGTCTCAACTTCTTCCCCATGGCGCTCTCCAAGTTGCCCGAGGCTTTTGGGCTGGAAGAGCTGACCAAAGGGTACTTCCCCCATCTCTGGAACACGCTAGAAAATCAAAACTACGTGGGCGCAGTACCTGACGCGTCGTTTTACGGTCCTGATCAGATGCACCAGACAAAGCGTGCGGCGTTTTACGAGTGGTACGACGAGCAGCGAGATGTCGCCTTTGACCTTCAACGAGAGTTGGAGAAGTACTGTATTTCGGACGTGGACATCTTGCAACGATGCTGCGGGGTCTTCAGAAACCTCTTTGTCGAAAACACGGGGTTGGAACCGTTCACGAAGACGTTTACGATAGCCGGGGCCTGCAACCGGGTATACAGGACGAGTTTCCTGGCACCGGCCGTGATAGGCGTCATCCCATCCACCGGTTCATTTGAAGGTGGGCAGTCCTCAATAGGGTTATGCTGGCTAATGCACATGGAGCGTCAGACGGGTCGCCGAATCAAACACGCGGGGAATGACGGCTCCCAGGTCGTGGCTGGGAGAGCGGTGGATGGTGTGGACGACGAGGGGGACGTCTACTTGTTTCACGGCTGTTTCCGTCACTCGTGCCCCAGGTGCTTTCCAAACAGGGAGGCGGAACACCCCGTGAAGAAAGACGTGACGCACAGAGAGAACCATGGGCAGACGCTAGCATTCGAACACGCTCTCAGAAGCAGTGGTCGCTCTCTACACGTCCAGTGGGAGTGCGACTTCAGGGCTGAAATGACTTCACACCACCGGCGGTTGATGCGTCTACTTTCCGCCTACGACTCGATAAAGCCCAGAGACGCGTTCTACGGCGGTCGAACGGAGGCCATAGGTTTGTACAGAGAGGCGGCACCCGAAAAGGGGGAGCGGCTGAAGTACGTGGACTTCAACAGCTTGTACCCTTTCATAAACAAGTATGCCAGGTATCCCGTGAAACACCCCGTGGTCGTCAGAGGTGAGGACATACCCGAAGAGGTGGAAGGGCTGTTGAAGTGTTTAGTGCTACCTCCTACTCAGCTGTTTCTCCCCGTGCTGCCGTGGAGGAATGGCGAGGGCAAGTTGCTGTTCCCTCTCTGCAGGTCGTGCGGTGAGAGTGGTCAGACGCACGCTTGCACGCACACGTCACCCGAAGACAGGGTTCTCATAGGCACCTGGACGTCGCCAGAGCTATCCAAGGCGGTGGAGTGCGGATACAAGATCTTGCAGAGGATCGAAGCCTGGCACTATCCCAACACCTCGCAATACGACCCAGAGACGCGCACAGGGGGGATATGGGCGGCGTTCATCAACAAGTGGGTCAAGTTGAAGCAGGAAGCATCGGGTTACCCCAAAGGGTGTGACGCGCCAGAAGAGAGGGCCGAGTACGTGGCAGCGTGGAAACGGAGAGAAGGCATTGAGTTGGAGCCGGGGAAAATATCACACAACCCGGGTCTCAGGTCTCTGGCCAAACTGTTGGCGAACAGCCACTGGGGTAAATTCGGGCAGCGATCAGACAAGTCCAAGGTCGTCTACACCGCCGACGTGTCGGATTACGTCAAGTTGATGCACGATCCGCACATCCAAGTTCAAGACGTGGTGTACGCCAATGAAGAGTCTGTGGCGGTCTACTCCAAGGTGAAAGGGGAGGAGAGCGACCCCGGCTCCGCGCGTACCAACTGCGTGCTGGCTGCGTACACCACGGCAAACGCCAGACTGCGCTTGTATAATGCGATGGAGCGGTTGGGTCGAAGGGTGCTCTACACAGACACGGACAGCATCATCTACGTCCACAAGCGAGGAGAGTGGAATCCGGACACTGGTGACTTCTTGGGGGACTTGAAAGACGAATACCCCCGCCAGGAGTTGACTCAGTACGTAGGACTGGGTGCCAAGAACTACGCCATCAGATTTGCAGACGGTACTTGCGAGTGTAAAGTGCGTGGTTTCACCCTCAACTACCAAACGTCCAAGTTGATAGATTTCGACACCATGCTTGAGATGTTGCGAGAAGGCGTGGGCAACAAGTCGGTCACGACAACACGTCCTCACGCGATAGTCAGAGAGGGTCAGGTAGGCTTAGGAGGCATGTACACCAGGTCCCAAGAGAAAACATACAGGATGGTGTACGACAAGCGACGCATACTGCCGGACGGCGTCAGCACGGTACCCCTGGGATGGCTTGACGGTGATGACGTCACGGCTGGGGATATATAGAGGTGGTCCAGAAGAGACTCAGCCTCACAACCGCTTCAACAGTCGACATGGCGTACATCGATTGCCACGGGGATTACTGCAGCATCACCAGGAAGAGTCCCGAGGGGATGCAGCAAATCGTGCTGTCCAGGGTCGAGTGGCTGAAGCTGTGCAGGCTGAGCTCCAAGGTGTCCAGTTACATGGAGCGTACGACCGAGGGGTCCCAGAGAGAGGAAGAGCAATCATGGGCGCTCACGCCCGAGGCACGCGTTGGGACGGTGAGCGGTCAACCTTGGAAAAAAGTGGTGACAAAGCTTACTCTGACCTGTTACAAGCAGGCGCCATACTGCAACATAAGAGTGTACGTCGCTGATGGCCCGTCCAAGCAAGGGGTGACCCTGAATACGACGGAATGGTTCTCCGTGCGCAACAGGCTGTCCAACCCGCCGGGCTCTGAACTCCATCTCGCCGAGAAAGTGTACAAGAAATTGCTAACAGAAGCAATCACAAAGGCCATACCTGAACGATGCGTCGGTTGTAAGGAAAACTGGCCCTCTCAAACAGATCATGAGTGTATCGTGGGCAGAGGGTCGCTGATACATCGGCTGGGAGAGGACGTGCCCGTCTCCGTCTTTACGTTTCAACACGAGCTGATGCTGCTCGCAAAGGAACGACACGTCATGCTTGAAACAGCCCCCTCAGATCTGTTTGACGTATGCGACAACCTCCTCAAACCAGAGATTATAGACGTCTTGTGCAAAGCAGACGCGGAGTTGGACGATGAGCTTGAACCGTTATTGATCGTGGACGTTGATGGTGAAGACAAGAAACAGGCGCCGCCACCCCGTGCTATAAAGGAAAGAGGTAAACGCACTGGCTTCACAAATAGGCATTCACCCTACCCGTGACCACCAGCTATGGAACATGCAGAGAATAGAGAGGGCAGTGACATTGAAATGGTGACAGAGAGAGTTCGCCGGCTAGAAGAAAACGCCAAAGACGCTAATAACGATGGAACGACAGCGGCGTACGTGCAGCAAATCGAACTACTGACGGCAGATTTCTACCGAGAAAGACGAGAGAGAGAAAAACTGGCGCATAAAATGGAGGGCCTACAGCTGTTACTGAAACACCTGCGCGAAAAATACCACACGTTGTACCACGAAGTCCTCGCCATACAGAACGGCAAGTGATGCGTCTACTAGGACAGAACGTGCTTACAAAGAGTGATTATGTGTGTCTGTCATAATGAAATGTGAATAAAATTTTTAAAAAAACACAACAAAATCGTCTGTTTTGTTTTGTTTTGGTGCTTCCCAACGCGTCTCATACCCCTTTTTGTTCCATGGTCCACAATGCACACAACTCAAGCTTCCATGACCCACAATGCACACGCATACGCACAACCCCGGCCCTCCACTACGTCCCCTTTTTCTTCCCAACACACACGTGCCACAACGCACCCGCTTGCTTCTATTTGCTCACCAGCTCTCCACCAGCACGCGCGTTTCCAGGTAGTGAGCACAAAAGAAAAAAAACATATGGTTTGAAGGAAACAAAACCATAGCGTGTGTGTGTGTGTGTGTGTGTAAGAATGCATTGGAGAGAGAGAGGGGTATACACACACACACTGGTCAAAGGAATATGGTGAAGTCATTTTTTTTTTTTTTTTTCCTCTCTTTTGTTTCAGAGCGTTACAATCAAATCTTGCCATATTCCTATGACCTCTTTTTTTTTTTTGGTGGAGGAAACATATCATTTTTTCTTATTCTCATCAAACCAACAACACCCTCAAATTTTTTAAATGTGTTTTTTTTATTGCATGCACATATTCTTTACACAAACAAAATAGACGTTGCAATAAAAAAAAACTCTTTCACTCACACACACACGCGCACATACACACGCTCATTCAGTCGTATCCATTCGGCCTGTCCAGTCCCATGTAACGCAGGGACCCGTCCCCCATACGTATGTACGTGCTGTACTGACACGGTATCTGTTGTTGTTGCACGCCGTTGTAGTGTGGAGGCTGATATTCCTGGGTAGCAGCAGGCATTGGGACGCTCTGTGGAGGAGGAGGAGGAACAACGGTCTGTGGAGGAGGAGGAGGAGGAGGAGGAGGTGGTGCAGCAGTCTGTTGTTGTTGTACGTCGTTGTAGTGGTAGGGGGGCGGAGGCTGATATTCCTGGGTAGCAGCAGCAGGCATTGGGACGCTCTGTGGAGGAGGAGGAGGAGCAACAATCTGTTGAGGTGGCATTGCTTGGAATGGGAGAGATGGTGGAGGCGTCATATCGTAACATTGGCACTGGGGGTACGATGCCACGTACGGTGGAACAGGTGCCGATACCAGTGGAGCAGATCGAAATAGCCTCTTAGCAAATTCCATGCTTGCATCCACAGCTGTCTGGACGATGACGTCGATTATGTCATCGACGTCATCCTCGCAGATCGCTTCTTCTTCTTCTTCTTCTTCTCGTGGGGGTGGAGGTGGGAGTGGTGGCGATGGAGACGGTGATGGGGGCTGATACTCGCACTGACAGGGACTTTCATCACCGTCCGACCACAACTCGGCCTCCCGTCGTCTTCTTTCCTCCTCATCTGAGTCGTAAATAGATCTCTGAGTCTCCGTACTACTCGTCCTCATCCTGTTCCTCCTCCTCCTCTTTCTTGGCTCCTCCTCCACCTCCACGTCATCTTCACTGTCTGTTGTTGACACGGGTTCGTAAAGGGCGTGGTATGGCCGTATCCTCGCAGCGGCCGGTGCCGGCGGAGGCGGGGGGCAGGCCCCGCGGCGGCGCGGGCGACGCGTCCTCGATGGTCACGATCCTCGTTTCCTAGAAAAAAAGAAGAACGGTTTGATGTAATTTGTGTCTTTTAAAAAATATATATATATATGCACGCTTATGATTATTATTTATTTATTTTTTTTTTTTTTAAGAAATAAATCACATCAAAAACTTACATTTGTCTTTTCTATCCTCATGCAGCGTCCTGGCTCTTCCCCTCTTTCACCCATTCTTTGTTGCAACTTCTGAAAAGAAAAAAAAAATTGCAATGTGACTAGAAAATTATGGAACAAAACATTTTGTTTTCAATACCACCTCTTCTCCCCGTATCAATTAATCAATGTCAACAGCACACGTGACTAGAACAAACTTTTGGCGTGAGCTTTTACCCGTGAGCACGCGTGACTAATTGTAAAACAAATCTTTTTAAATACCTCCGCGTCTCTCACACTCCCCCCTCCAGTATCAATCAATCAATGTCAGTAGCGACAAGGACTTAATTTCTAGAACAAACTGTTTAGTTTGGCGTGTTCTTTTACTGGTGAGCACGCGTGACTAATTGTAAAACAAACTCTTTTTAAATACCACTGCGTCTCACTCACTCCTCCAGTATCAATCAATCAATGTCAACACGGACTTAATTTCTAGAACAAACTGTTTAGTTTGGCGTGTGCTCAGGCCCCCCCACATATGTTGTGACAAAGACAACGACGGCTTCTCACAGCTCACGGTACTTTTCTTATCTGGGGAGGGGAGGGGAAGGGGGCTAAACCGTGCACACACACACGGCGTTGTAACCAAGACGTGGGGTTTTTTTTTTGCTTTTTAAACAGACATTGCAGTGATTCGTTAAAAGAAAAGTGGAGCGTAACAGACGTCGACAATCAAAAAAAAAAAAAAAAAAAGCATTCTTTTATATTTCATCTTGCGTAGACGAAAAAACATCATTATAACTATACAAAAGTGAGAAGACGCCATATCAATCAATCAATGTCAACACGGGCTTAATTTCTAGAACAAACTGTTTAGTTTGGCGTGTGTACTCGGAGGAGTGGGTAAAAAAAAACAGGAGAGAACGTCTTCTCACGACTCATGGTGCTTTTCTTATCTGGGATTTAAATCTGTTTTGTGAGGAGGCTAAGCCGTACACACGCACACGGGGTTGTAAAAAATAATTAAAAAAAAATAAAATAAAATTTAAACAGATATTGCAGTGAGCTGTTAAAAGAAAAGTGAAGCGTAACAGACGTTGCAGAGTTCACAATCAAAAAAATTCTTTTATATGCCGTCTTGCATAGACGAAACGTCATTATAACTATACAAAAAAATGAAAGGCATCTACTTACATCCGCTTCTGTTTGAACGTTCCTTCTCCGTGAAGTTGCCATAACTCTCATTTTTTTTTGTTTTGTGCGTATCCGTGTCTGTGTCTGTGTCTCACAGGAGGTTTTGTGCAGAATGCTGGGCGTCTCTCTTATATACCAGACCATGTTGTGGTGACGCTAACCTTTTTTCAGTGACCCGTTCAAGGCACAAATTAGAAAGAGCTCCCGACGTGCACGAGGGCGAGGTCCCCTATCAGTCCCACGGGAGCAATAAATGTCCCTGTGCGCTAACGATCCATGCATTCGAGACGTGAATGTGAAGACGCCAATTACCAGGAACGTGCCATGGCCCAAACGCGTCACGCGCCATTTCAATGCTACGCCAAACAACACGCCACCTTTAAACACCCCGCTACAGCCGTAGTGGCCGGCCCCTCGGGGTCCGGGAAAACAACATTTTTGATGTCGCTCATTGAGCACAAATCCACAGCCTTCACTCCTGAACCCAGTCGAATCATCCTTTGTTACAAGCAGTTTCAGCCCGCTTATGAAAAGCTGCTGAGTCGAACTGACGTACAACTTGTGCAGGGGTGTAAAGGATACACTTTGTGTCCTGACACAAGAACTTTACTAATCATCGATGATTTCAGTTCCGAGTCGGAGGAGGCGAGCATTGGAGAGTTGTTTTCCGTGTCCAGTCATCACCTGAACACGTCCGTGTTTTATGTGACCCATAACTTGTTTCTGCAAACCAGAGCGTTCAGACTCGCCGCTCTAAACGCCCAGTACTACGTGCTGTTCAAAAGCATAAGAGGCGCCGGTCAGATCGCAACGCTCGCCAGACAAGTGTTTGCGGGTCAAAAGGGCAAGGGGAAACGTCTCATGGAGGCGTACTCAAACGCCACACGCACGCCGTTCTCCTACCTGGTGCTGGACTTACATCCCGAGACGCCCGAGGCTATGCGTTTTAGATCACACATCTTACCCGGTGAAGGCGTGGTGCTGGCTAGTAACGGGGATGCTAATTTAATAACTTGCTACACGACGTGAGCCGATTCATTTGCAGTTATGGCGCTCAGAAAGGAGGACCTAAAATTGCTGTCTCGTCTGTTTGCTTGCAAAAAAACAGTGTCAAGAAGGAGAATACTCCGTGAAGGGGGGAAGCCGCTAATGAGAGCGCTGAGAGAGATCTCTTATAACGTGCTGAAGGGTAAACTACCGCTGACGTCAAAGCAGCTCGCACGCTTGAAAAAACATAAAAAGTGTGTACGTCTAGTCGCCAACAAAAACACCAGCGATCAGACAAGGGCTAAGATCGCCCAGAAAGGCGGCTTTATAGGTGCACTCATTGCCCCCCTTCTGGCTGGATTGGTAGGGCCCGCAGTAAACGCACTTACTGGTAATTTGAGATAAATTAAAAGAAAACAACGGGTCATGACTCATCAGGAGGACGGGGCCCACCACACGCCCGCGTGCTCGGCATTCTTTGTGCCTGGGGAGGTTGTGCACGCGTGGAGACGTAATCAGAAAGTAATTGACCTTGATAGACCCGATGACAAGCAGGTGGGGGATAAAGTTTTGAGCCTGGAGCGAGCGATTGAACGTGACACGGTCCCACCCCCAGACAAACAGATGATTGTAGCTCGTAAGTTAGGCGAGTTTCTGACAAGCAAGAAGGCGCGTGACGTCGGCAGGGCTATCGCACCGCCGGTAGCAGCAGCAGCAGCAGCAGCCCCCTGCAAGCAGTGAAACACCCATGAGTGAGGACGAACGCTTTCTATCTGAAATCCCCGTGTCGTACAGGTCAAAGGCCAAGAAACTCATGCACGCGTGGTCTCAGAAAGGCATGACGTGGGACGACAGGGGCAACATCTATTTAAAGGGGAAGCCTGTGAGAGGGGGCAGTCTAGCAGAGCTCCTGCACCACGCATCATCTGGAAGACGACGTAATCCGCCTATTGGTTTCGGTCACGTGACCAGGTATATGGTTCGCCAGCAGCTACCTCCCACGGCCTATGCAAATCCACGGTGGAGAGGGGAAGTGTGGGATAGGTACACCCCTAGCGACTCGAGCACGGAATATTACACACAAGGTGAAGGGGAAGAAGAGGACACGAGCACAGTGTCGGAGTCTGACCTGGACGTCGCAGGGAGCGCGTTTCCCGAATGGAAGGATATAAAGTAGAAAGGAGGGGCAAGAAGAAGAAGAAGAAAAGAAAAGCGCCACCCCCCAGCAAGTTTGCGAACGCTTACTACGATACGACGTCACCGGCGGCGTTCACCGGTAGCGCTAGGCGGCTAGCCAAAGAGGTGGAAGGGGCGACAGAACGTCAAGCGAGGGAGTGGTTACGCAGTCAAGACACGTACACGCTGCACAAGCAGGCCAGACGGCGGTTCTCCCACGAGTCCATCTACCTGGAGGGTCTGGACTACCAGTGGTCGGCCGATTTGCTAGACGTCCAAGCACACGCCCATGAGAACGACGGGGTCAGGTACCTGCTGACGGTCATTGACGGACTGTCGAAACACGCCTGGGTTAGACCCCTGATGAACAAGTCTGCGGCAACCGTGGCCATAGCGTTGGAGGACGTGTTCGTGTCCTCAGGGCGGCAACCTCGGCGTTTAAGAACAGACAAAGGAACCGAATTTCTAGGACAGCCTGTGCAAAAAATGCTGAGCAGACGGGGAGTGGTGTTTTTTACGGCGCAACACTCCACCAAGGCCTCTCTGTCGGAACGGTTCAATCGCACGCTGAGGGGGAAGCTTTCTCGTTATTTCACGGCCACCAACGCGCACAGATACCTACCCGTGTTGGAGGACTTGGTACGAGGCTACAATCACACCGTCCACACCACCACGAAAATGAAACCCGCGGACGTGAACGCTCTTAATCAGCACGTGGTGTGGAAAAGGATGTTTGGCCATCTGTTGCACAGACGTAAGGCGAGATGGGTGACGCCACCGTCTAAGGCCCAATTCGAGGTCGGTGACCTCGTGAGAATCGCCAAAGAGAAGGGGGCCTTCGAGAAAGCGTATTTAACAAACTGGACGTCCGAGCGGTTTATCATTTCCAAAGTCATTCTCACCGCAGCAGGTCGCTACAAGTATCTCCTCGAGGATCTGTCTGGTGAACCTCTAATCGGAACCTTTCAAAAAGAGGAGCTACAAAAAGTGACAGAGCAGCGACGGCAGATTCAAAGAGTTGTCAAGAGAACCCCCAGAGGGGCGTACGTCAGATGGAGAGGTCACCCAAACAGTCTGACGACTCTCATTCAGTCAGAAGCGTAAAACTCTGGCAGTGTTTTGGGTCCTCTTATCCCAAAAACGAGATCGTGTTTTTCGGCCAAATCATTCTACTGTACGCGGTGGTGATAGCGGCCATTGTGAACCTCTCTTATCCACCCCTGGCCGAAAGCAAGAGTGCCCTGTGGATTTCACTCCTCTCCTCCTGCATTGGGTACATCCTGCCCCATCCCACGTTCAAGACGCCTAGACAAGGCTCAACGGCGGCGCAAAAATCATGATAGAGGGAGGTCCTGGCCAGGACGAGTTCTACCTGACCCTGCCGAGCGATTCCAGCAAGGCTTACTTTGACAAGCAAGACGCGTCTCACTACTTCACAAAGTTACATGGGGGCGTACGGCTCGACCCCGGCGAGTGGATGGTGGGTCTTGCCGAAATCACCTACCCCGCCACCTATGACAACATTCCGGTCAGTGAGTTTACTGCCGAATACCACGTCCCCGACAAGCCCGATGCCGTCCGTCGGAGCAGGTGCGCCGTGAGGGCCAAGCATTACATCGCCCCCCAGGACCTGATCAACGACTGGCTAAAGGCTTTCATATCCCACCCCGACCATTCGTACTACCGAGGCCAAAGAAAGATCAGGCTCGCCTACGACAAAATCTCAGAGAGAGCCACGTTTTCCTTTGACGGGTCCGACCACGTTCTCAAACTCTCTCACCCTCTGGCCCACGCTCTTGGCTTTCGAGAGGAGGACGGCGTTCCATACGAAAAAGCGGACGGTAGCGGTGGTATTCGCATCCCCAAAGAGATCCAGAGAAGTGAAGGCACGGTGGACGTCAGAGCCCATCACCCCGTCAACGTGGACAGGCTGATACCCGTGATTTACGTCTACTGCGACCTGATAGAGCGTCAACAAGTGGGCGACAGCTACGTGCAGTTGTTAAGGACCTTACCGACACGAACCGGTGTACGGGGCGATCTAATCACCGAGACGTTCGACAACATACACTACGGCGGTGTAGAACGTGGATCGTTTGAGATGGTCGAAATACAGCTAGTCGACCACCTGGGTATAAATATCCCCTTTCGGAGGGGTATTGTCACAGTGAAACTACACTTTAAGCGCAAGGGGACCACGAGTTAGAGATGTTGACGACCGAGGGATGTTCCAAGTCCGAGCTCGAACTATTTACCATCCCACCCCACAACGTGTCTATGGAAAGAGGGGACTACGCCGTTCACAAACCCCTGGCCCAGATCTCCCACTCAACTCCCCTGGAATTTCACGTGCAAGCATCTCCCGATGAATACATCGACCTAGGTCGCACAAAGTTACAGCTGACTCTGCGAATCGCCAAAAGGTCAGGAGAGGCGCTCGGTCAGGACGCAAGAGTGACCACGGCTAACCTACTCCTGCACACCCTCTTCTCCCGGGTCGACTGCAAACTAAACGGGACGCTGGTGACAGCCAACGTAGACACCTACCCTTACAAAGCCTACTTGGAGACAATCCTGTCCCACGGGAGTGCCAGCTCGAAGAGTTGGCTACAAGCTGAACTGTACGAAGAGGACGCCCCTTGCAACGACAACTACGATCCCACGGCCAGAGACGCTCAACCCGGGATAAAGAAAAGAAACGAGCGTATCAAGGAAAGCAGAATCTTCCAGCTGACCGGGCGACCCCACGTGGACATTTTCATGCAGGACAAATATCTACTGCCAGGCGTCGACATCGATCTGAAATTCACAAAATCCCCAACACGGTTCCACCTACTAGGAGGAGCTGTCCTCAGAAGAGCACAAGTCGAAATCATCAGCGCCCTGTTACTCGTAAGAAGCGTCAAAGTCAATCCCGACGTGAGCCTGGCACACATCGAAGAGCTTCAGAAAGGCATCCCTGCCACATATCCTCTGAGGCGGGGCGTCGTCACGACTTTTGTCGTCCCAGCAGGTACTCGGTCCTTCAACAGAGAAAACCTCGTCATCGGGCAACTGCCCAGGAGAGTTTTCTTGGGACTGGTCACCAACACCACTTTCAACGGCAGCGGTAGAGAAAACCCGTTCAACTTCCGGCACTTTAGCCTCAACTACCTGACCCTGTCACTCCAACGATCAAAGCTTCCCCCATGAAGCACCCCTTACCCCATACTTTCGAGACGGGTGCAGATATGCAGAAGTCTTGAGCCTGCTGTACCAAGCCGTGAACGTGCACAACAGCAACAGAGGATTGGTCATCAACTATGACAACTACACTCGAGGATACACCCTCTACGGATTCGATCTGACCACCGACATGTGCGAAGGAGCGCACACCGACCCCATAAAACACGGCGCTTTGAAACTGGAAGCTCACTTCGGAACAGGTCTAACCCGTCCCATAAATGTCATCTGCTACGCCGAATACGACAACACGCTACGGATTGATGGAAACAGAAACGTGCTAGTTGACTATGCCACAACATGAACACGGGTCAACTAGAGCACGCACTTCGAACCAATCAACTGACCTCTAAACTGTTCAGAGCCGTCGTAGCAGCCGATCGGCTGCCAACATCAGCGAATCAACAGGGATCGTACGTCGTCAACACAGATCCGCACTACTTACCCGGACAACACTGGGTCGTACTACACTTCACGAGCAGCCACGTCGTCTACTTCGATCCCATGGGAGCACCCATAGCCAAACATCTACTCGACCGACTTCGAAGCAGCGGCACTTTCTCCGAGAAGACGTTACAGCACGTCGTCACAAGACGAATCCAAGGTCTTCGACACACATGCGGATTCTACTGCGCTTACTACATCCTGTGTCTGGCCAACCCAGAACTGTACAAACTGGACATCTTTAGTGACAATTTAGATTTCAATGACAGACTCGTGTGTAATCTTTTCCTCCGGATGTTCCCAATAAAATGAAAACCAAGACTATACGTTGTGTTGTTACTGATGCACTTTTCCCTCCACACACGCACACTCCCCCTCCTCTCTCCCCCCATGTCACAAACGTGTTTGATTCGTCGTGGTGTCTTTCACCACCCCATCCACACAACATCCCAGTACCTTTCACTCACAACACCTCTGACTCCACATACAGCAGCCTGCGAGCTGCGACACACATCCTAGACACCCGACTCACCGTTATAGGATGCCACATTATAGGATGGCACGAATCGAGCTGCGACAATGCTTTATAGGATGAAATCGAGTTGCGACAAATCCTCCCAAACCGACCTAAAGAACTACTCCTGGGTCAGTCAACTCTGAAAAATAATTAATTAATTGTCCGGGTCAGGCCAAATTTGACGCCTGACCCGGGGCTCCGCGTACCGGTTCATGTGTAGAAGTGTTGGGTAGAAGTGTTACCTGGCTCTAATGGGTACCTGGTGGAACAAAAAAGTTACCTGTGTGACCTGCCTCTATGCTGCTAGGAGTGCTGAAATATTCCAGAAGTGATACCATATTAAGGGGTTATTACATGGTTATGAGTGAAGGTTAAGGTTTGATGGGCTCGAGTTGAGGTTTGCTTTTAAAAAAAACCACACGAGTGAGCATAGCGAATGGGTTTGTTATTTTGCCAAAACCTTAACAAGAGTCCATCAAATAATAACCTCTACGAATTTACTATTTTAACACATTTCTCAAACAAGATATTAACCCTTAAAGTGCTAAATTTCTGAAAATTCACTTAGAAATGGAGTCGGTGGCTCTCTGACAGTTACTGTGGCTAAAGCCCTTATGGTCGGGCATGGGGAAGTAGTGTTGGCTCGTACCTCGCCGACCCTACATCCCCCATCCCCTCCCACTGTGTTGTAATGATCCTGTTTAAAAGTGTCCCAGGGCATCAACTGTCGTGACTAGCACTTTAAGAGTTAAGTATTCTCCCAATCAAGGCAGCATCTCGTCTTCTGCTTTGCATGCCTGCACATATTGATGGCGCATCATGCGTCCACGTATATCGATCCATGTTTCCCCCAGTAGACGGTTATGTTATCATTGAAAATGACAGTGTAGCCAATCCTGATCCCCACTCCCAGAATGGCCTCCAATCGCAACTCCCTCGGGGGTAATAAAGTGAGTATGGTAACCCATACAAACCCATGAGAAATATAAAGTGACCACATGCAATCACCAGGCTGACAGCCCACTTTATCTGTGGCCTGATGTCTGATCTGGTGATTTGGAAGTTCAGAAAAAGTATGGTCATACATGACGTCGAATGTCCTTACCGAGACCAGGTGTCATGAAACAACGCAAACCCAATCCAATCGCAAATCTTGATTCACCGTGGTTATACTTATGGAATGTTGTATTGAGGCTGTTTTCTCATACATGTTCACCTTACAGAACCATGAACTTTATCAAAAAGTGTTCAATCTAACAAGAATCAGAAGCATCGATGTAAGCAATATGGCGAGTGTGGATGCAAAAAATGTAAACAGTACCACGTTTATGTTTACAGTGCATCAGAAATCGATAAAATAGGAAAACAAAATGCAATATTACAACACTAATCTATCGAAAGATCTCGAGTTCTGTTTCTAACACGATTAAAATAAAAAGTTTTAACGTGCAGTTCTAGCAAAGTACTACTTCTCGTTGTAGTAGTTTTGTCCAAAACAAATTCATCCCATTTGTGAAAGGTATTCGAACCTTCTCAAAATGGTTGAGTTCTTCTGACAGTTTGATGTTCATGACAACACTTATTAGACAATCCATGAAAGATACTCTGTTACCATGACATTAACGGTAAAGCACTGCATCAACCACAAACACACACAACATCTTTTACTGAGCGTGGACAATGCGCACATGATGTGCATACACGGATGATATAGCCTACGTGACGCACGTATTTGTCGCGCGCTCAATACGTGCATGCATGCAAAGCTGAAGATGAGATGCTGCCGTGATTGGGAAAATACTAAATTTCTTGTGGGAGAAATGTATTATTTCCTGGTAAAATCGTGAAGGTTAAGATTTGACTCGGGTTGAGGTTTTGGGGAAAAAATAAACCCGTTCGTCGCTACGCTCACTCGTGTATCTTTTAGCCAAACCTCAACACGAGTCCATCAAATCTTAACCTCCACTCATAACCATGAATTAACCCCTTATACTACGCCATAAGCACATGATACTTGCTCAGTAAAAGACTTTATGTGTGTGTAGTTAATATTTATATTATATATCAAACTGACTTTTTGTCTGTTGCAGGTTTTCATTAACAATTAAAAGTACCTGTGATGCGTTGAACATGATCACTTTGGCACGACAAATGGACACCAACTTTGCAACTCACACAGCCAAATTGGGGTAACACGACAGTTGCTTGGTTTATCGGGCTTATTGCGTTTACACTCCACACAAACTGTTCTGTTTGGGAAGATCTTCTTTATCACATGAGGAAGTGTTGGTGGGAGTGGTGCTAAGTCGTGGCTGACATTCATTTCACTTTTAGCGGACTTGTAATCACCAATAAGGCTGGAGGCCAGTGCCTCAATGAAATTTAATTGATCCGGGTATTTACGCTTTATATTTGGATTAGTATATTTTGCAAATATGTATGTATTAAATATGGATACCTGCATAAAATAGAAAAATAGATGGCGCCACCACTTTTTTGACTTTAACGAAGCCATATAATAGGATACGTTTTGGTCACACAGATCCACACCGCCCATGTACTTTTGGTAATCTTCAATTTGTATGTATTAAATATGGATACCTGCATAAAATAGAAAAATAGACGGCGCCACCACTTTTTTGACTTTAACGAAGCCATATAATAGGATACGTTTTGGTCACACAGATCCACACCGCCCATGTACTTTTGGCAATCTTCAATTACCTTTGGAACTGGAACCTGCGCTCCCCGTCTTGAAACAACACCCATGTCCGATGGAGAATGAAAATTAGATAAAAAATTAACACGTTTCGTATCTTGCCATGTGCA
>CBDBEG010000041.1:0-9461 GCA_965204255.1 Rubritalea sp. | reverse complement strand
CCAACAGAATATTAATGCCGTCGTACATGTACTCTGCCAGATAGCCAAGCCCACAAGCATTCTTGCTTGCGTCCCCTATATAGTGTCCTTCTTTATCTCGCATTAGATGCTATATCCTTTCTGCCTAGCGGCATTATTCCAATTATCGAATGCTTCTTCTTGCGAATCAGCCCATTGTTCGATATTGTCAATTGTCCCCCAACTCCATTCTCGCTTCCATCTGCTCCTATGGCCTGGGCCTTCACCGATCCTTGTGTCTCTAATCATATAGAACGCATTATCAGTTCTTCGTGCTGCTTCTTGCCTCGCGCCTGTATCAGTAGCCAGAACCCAATGGAAGTCGATATTTTTAATAGGCATTGGATTCACATATAGATGGAATCCATCATCTGTTGCCGGGAGATAGAAGTACTGTTGCCTTCTCATTGATGTAGCCTCACTACCTTTCTGTTTGTTACTTCAAGATTCTGTGAATCTCGAAGCACCTCTTCCAACTTGTCGAGGAAGTTGACCTTGTCAACAATCCATCCGTGATGTCGCCATTCACGATAGAGATTGATCGTCAATTCCAAATCTTCGATATATCCGTCGAGTTCTTCTTCGGTGATATCCTCTGGTGTTGAATATACTTCTTTCCTATCGTCCATTTTCTTTCCTTTCGATTTCTAGAAGATGATGATCTGCAATACAGGAAACACAGATTTTGTACGGATCGTCATCATACAACTTAGCGGTATTGCTTTCGCACACATGACAAACAGTTCCTTCCCGGATATCTGTTATTCTGCATTGATAACTTTCAAGTTCATATGGCTGCCCAACAAGGCTTTGAACATCTAGAAGAGATGTAATCAACTCATCTAGATCGTACATATCTCTTGTCTGATTGACAAGTTTAGACTTTCGGGCTGCGCTTTCAAGGCAACTTGTCAGATTAGTAAGATACCTAGCACGGGGCAGCATCTCATCTTCGAAGTTTTCAACAATATCATGTGTGAAACTTCTTCGATTTGCGTCAATAGCCATTCACATACTCCAGAAAGATGTTGCTACAAAAAGGGCTGCGCAGACGACTGCCCAAAACAAAGTCTGATGGAATTTCAGTCGTAGTTCTTCGAGTGTTTCTTCATCTCTCATACTGTCCCTTCTCCCTTCGGATTCCTATCATCATGATTCCATCGCCATTTGTCAACCGAAGCAACAAAATCATCTGATGGATTCATAATGAACCTTTGATGCGGATGGACAACTGAATTCCCATAAAGATGCTTGAATGGATAGTTGCTGTCGAATGCCAGCGCAAGAATCTCAATGATTCTAGTTCTTGCTATCCCGTCTTCTTCAAGATGATCTCCAGTACACGACCATCTTTCAGGCAACCAAGAGACGATCTTGTAGTCCCCATCTCGCCTAACCTGCAAAACATCACATCTACCTACACCTCGCAGCCAAAACTTTTGGCCTTTCCGTGTGATAGTTGTATCCCTATGCCAGATGTAACTGTGGACAGGCATACTTGTTGTCATTGTGTTTCTCCGCACACTGTGCAGCGATAGATTCCTTTTTCAAGTCGGCGGCGAGTCAGATTGAATACTCGCTTGCCCTTATATTCGGAATCTTGCCATGGATGAGTACACCTGCAAGAAAGAAACTTTGTCTTCCGCAACTTGGCATACTCGGAGTCTGTAAGTTTTTGATCTGCCATTTTTTACCTCCTAACAGGTACTGCAGCAAAGCAACTTACGCAACGATTTTTGATGAAGTCTCTAGTCATACGACAGTTCCAACACCACAAACTACACTTACTGTTTTTCTTTTTCTTCTTCTTCATCTATCAACAGTTCCTGAATAAAAAGTTCTCCCTCTATAAGCATAATATCTTCAGGTGTCGCTTCACCTTCTAGACATTCTGCGTAACAATCTGGACTACCACATATCACGCAATAGTCTCTGCTGAGATGTAAATCTTCTTGATTGTTGAAAATATCGTTCACTTTCTTTCCTCGATATCTTTACTCAAACAAGTTGTAAGTGTGTTCAATATTTCATTTGCCTCTTTACACTTGAAGAACAGGCAAGCGTATGCGTTTAGCGTCTCTGTCCAGAAATCTTTTGTTAGATTTGGATCGTCAGTAAAGTAAGATTCATACCCGCTAAAAAGGTTTAGTGCAGTATCACACTCATCACATTCGCAGTAAGACTTATCTTTCAATCCTGCTACCATATCTAATCATCCTTTCAATGCTTGGGAATCGGAAAGAAGTAGGTTCCGCGTCTGCCTTTACAGGATCACCAACTCCATAGAAGTTGGTAAGCCATTCCCTAAGATGCTTAGGTACTTTCCAAGTGTAAGCATAAACGCGCCTAGTATAGGCATCGTAAACATCGAGACTAACTGAATGAAAGTCTCTGCCTTCTAGACTTATGATATCCTCGCCAAGCCTTTCTTCTATTGCTAGCGTGTGCGGAAACCATATAAAGTTATTTACACGACTATCCCAGATGTGATTATGGTCTATCTCGATTCGCATTGCTATTTAGGGTTTGGATTCTAGTCAGCGAAGTCCATATATCTCCCAAAAGTCTGGAAACAATAATGTACTTCTTGTTCAACATTCTCTTATATCCCAAAACAACATAGTTGTAAGGGGAGATTGTAACAAAACTTCCAGACGGCAACTCGTCGAATGGATACTCGTGAGCCTCTATGCGCCCGTCGTCATTAACATTGATTTTCATTAATTGTACTCCCGATAACAATCATCACAATGTTTCATGTATGTGTAGCATGATCCATATTCACCATGCCAGAGAGTTCTTGATTGAACAATCTCCTTTATCTCTTCACATTCTCTACATGTCCCTAGTACCCCATCTGGAGTCCCAAAAACATCAAAACATTCTCCGAAAGTTCGATAGCAAGCATAGCAACCATCACATACCATATAGTTGTCACACTTTCTACCATGATTTATTCCATTTTCGTCAAGCAACTACAGGGTTCTCCCACATAACTCCGTTGAGTTTGAATGAAATAGGCGTACATCCGTCCCACTTACTTATGTAAACACTATGGTAAGACCAGCCATTCCTATAAGCGTACGGACGGCACAAGGCAATACTCAAAAACATGTTGCCATTATTAGTAGGCTGCATGTTTACTTCAACTCCCGGTATTCCTACAAGAGCATCCTTCAATGCCAGTGCTACAGAACAATCATCAGAATAGTTCCAGAAGTTAGTAACACCATCACGGATATGCTCTTTACTAACCTTAACATTCCCGTCCCACCACTCGTACTCTGTTTCGGTTATAGTTCTACCATCTGCTACAAAAGATTTTTGCTTGTATTTCACCAAGCCCAACTTTCAGTATCCACAAAGCACGGATAAACAGGTTTCCCGTTATCGAAATCCCTAATCCATTGTGCTGCGTCATTACTGATAAGATCGTGATCTTCCCAGTAGGTTCCTCCACCTTCATTTATTCGTAGCAAAGAGATTCTCACAACATCATCAGCCTCATAGACTTCAACTTCATGTTCCTCCATGCTAAATGCTTCTCTTACTGCAATAGCGATAGGGCAACAAGATGAAGAACCCCGCTTGCCTCTTTCGATGTGAGATTCGGTTACATCAATTCGCATTTTCAGATCCACCTTTCAAGATGAGTTTCGATGTGCGGAACAGGGATTTGTTCTTTCGGGATAAGATTCACTTCACAAAAAGGGCATGAGTAAGATTCACAGAACCCCTCTTCATGATCGTGTATCTGGATTTTCGCCTCCATGAATGAAGTCCAATAGTCCACTACACTTTGATCTACGCATTCCCAGGAACGATGCCCCTGGTCATTTTCTGTGTAGAGAACGCCTACTTCATCATTGTAGAAGTTTACTTCTCCTTTGTTGAAGTACTCTCGATCGAAGAATACAACATATTCTCCGACTCCATCCTCCATCCAAGATAGAGTTTCTCCGTCACTGCCTGAATGTTCTTCAAGCAAATCCAGAATCTCTTTGTACTCTTTTGTCATTCTACTCCTTTGTGTTGAACAACTTGAAAAAGTAATCATTCATGAGTCCTTCTCTCATGTCTGATATGCCTGCAAGAAAGAATCTTTCATTATCTTCAGAGTAGTTCTCTCTCCATTCCCAGTAGTGATGTGAGATGTACTCGCACATCGCCCCAAAATCATGGAGTCTGGTCATGTTTACAGAACCATCCTTATCTTTGTGCAGATAAGGATGTTCTTCTTTGTTGTTGTTGAAAAGGTCAGTAATATCTTTTCTGCCTTTTGTCATTGCTTTTTCTGCCATAGAACCTCTTTCAGGTAAGAAAGTTTGGAGTTTCGGTAAGCCTTTTCCGTAGATCGAAATCTATATCAAACTCGCCGACTTTTTCTCCACTGTCAAAGCAATCAATCCATTCGTAAGCGAACTCATCGCAGAAGAAGAAAGAAACTTGTCGCCTATGATTATAAGAGTTAGTTCTTTCGGCGAAACAGGTCAGCCGGATTCCGCGACCGGTATCATTGAAAACTGGGAACACATAGAAATCAATGTCTGGGAATATCTCTTTACATGCCAAAGAGATGGGGCAACTTGTTACATCGCCCTTTGTGCCTTTTCTGATGTGATTTTCAGTTACTTGAATCACGACTGAACCCCGTTTGTGAATGGATGGAATCACGCTTATAAGTACTCAGAAGATACTCTTCTTGATCCCAGTCCAGATTTATGTAGTACCGTTGATACCAACGATGTTCGATAAGGAGTTCACCTTTCTCTAGCACAGATAGACAGAGAAGGTTTATCCATTGGATGTAGGTCATTGACTTTTCTCTACAACCATTCAAGGCATCCAAGTTTGTGCCAGAAACACCACCAGTATCCATTGACCTGAATCTCGGATGTTCTCTGACAAGCCCAATGTGAGCATTTCATCAGAAACTCAGCACTCCTGATTTTCGTCGCACATTAGCCGAAGGAACTCGGCATCGAAACAGATCGAACAACCTGGGCATTCTGCCGCATGTTGTTGAAACTCCTCAGAAAAGGATTCGTCTTCACAACGATTCCATTCCAGATTGAAGTTGTCAGAATCTTCCAACATTTCCTGTTGGAAATCCTGAAGATCGATTTCAGGCATTTAGTTGTATCCTTTCTGAGATGTTGATTGCTTTTCGGATGAGTCTTTTCATAGCCCTTGTTTTGCTTGAAGGTGCTATTGACTCTATCTTTTCCATCCCAAGTTCTTGTAGTTTCTTGGATGGGGTGAAGATGGAACGAGAATGCCATCCGTCGTTGAAGAGATGAGTTATTACACCAATATCTCCAACAGATACTCGGTCAGATGATTCGAAGGTTATTTTATGACCTCCTATTTCGGATATCATTCTTGAATCCTTTTGTAGATGTTGGTGTAAGGGCCCATTCGAGTTCCCTTGAAGTCGTTATTTTCCCTGCCACAGGTATCGCAGGTTTTGATAACGACTTCATCAGCCCATCGAACTACAACAAAATACGGATGCTTGCAGTTCCGCATTTCTTTCTTGAAGCGATCGGGTTCGAGTATTTTCACTCTGCCCCCTTGTACTTGCGAAGAGACTCTTGGAGTTTCTTCTCCAAGTCCGCTACGGTTTCTTTCCGAGAAATCTCCTGCTCACGGATTATGTCTTCGTGCCGGACGCTTTCCGCTTTCAGATACTTCTCTCGAAGGTTTTGTGGGATGCTGGGCATTTGAACTCCTCAAGGCATTGAGAGACTCCCGAAGCGAAGAAACTTCGGGAGTCAGGGTTGCAGGATGGGTGGGGAAAGGTGGGGAGAAACTACTCGGAAGCGTTCTCCTGGTCGTTGTTCTCCTGGTTCTCCGAGTTCAGAATCCCGGAGACGATGGCGGCAACACTTTCCGCCTCCGCCATCGCACGCTTCGCGGTGATGAAATTCCCCGGAGGGTTGTAGAACCCCTTTCCGTCTCGACTCAACGAGTACGACCAGTTCTTTTCACCCTGCTCACGATAAACCACGGCAGAGATGTTCCCGAAGGTGTTGGTGTAGGTCTTTTCCCAGGTCATGTTTCACTCCTTAGATAGTGATAGGTTGGTGGGAATTGCTAGCAAGGATCATCAGTATCGAGATAACTAGCATACTCGATAAACTCCCGGCAGATTCCGGGAGTTTCACCTATGAAACCGTATCTGCCTTATCTGATTATTTGATTATTTCGATAATCTGATTATCAGATAATGCTGGTCGAAGGTTTGTCTAGAACACTAGACGATGTAGCAGGTAATGTGGTACCGCGGCTTATCGGGATACTCGTTGTTGAGATCGTCAACCGGGATAACCACGGCATCTTCTGGGGCAAGGGGATGAGAGAAATCTATCCCCTTTTCGATGGATTCCCCATGAGTTTCATAGGGAATGTCCGTCCAGAAAGACCAGACTTCCGAAAAGTCTTTCGGGTCCATCCCCACCCCCAATTTCTTGGGGGAAGGGAAGTCGCAGAGGTCGCTCAAGGCTACCCCCTGATGAGTTTCTCGATCAAGCGATCAAGTCTCATGACCGTCTCGCCCAGCTGATACTTCCGCAGGATACCTTCACCCCACGGGGAGCAGGTTTCGGCCCGCCTCTGGGCTCGGACCCGCGCTTGAAGCGCGCCGGTCAGGATGATAGTTCTGGTCATAGAACCCTCCTAGGTTCGATAGAGGTTTCGGATTTGCGAGCGGAACCGGTAAACCCGGTATTCCACCCAGAGAAAGCGAGCGATCCGATAGATCACCGGCGACCCCTCCTGGGGATCATCAGGTTACTCATCCGTTGCGCGTACGGATTCCGCCGCCGCCGGATGAGTTCCCGGTTCAGTTTCTCCGAGAACCCCATCAAGGTTTTCAGAGCGTTCTCGTAGCGAATCCGCTCCTGCGGATTCTTCGACTTCCGCATACGCGTAACGGTGCGATGTTTCGCATCGTTCACCTTGCGGATTTTCAACATCAGAGTCAGAGGGTAACCCTCCTTTTCTTCGAGTTCAGGTGAGCCCACCGAAAGATGAGAACCATCACGGTAGCCAGAGCGTCGTAGCGATCCCAGGCGAAGAATTCCATGGTGCTACTTGACCCGGATGTACACCCCAAGGGAAATCCTGTGGGGGGAAGGCGGGAAAACCCACAGCCTTTTCTTGAGAAAGACCGGGCGGGCGGGTTCACGGAGAATATCCATGAGACCCATCCCGCACCTGGGGCAGAGACCGTTCACCAGAGTTTTGTGAACGGTCGTGAACTGGTCCCGGATGCAGTCAGGCTTTCCGGGGAAAAAGATCGAAACGATCATCAGAGGGACAAGACCTTCTGGAGATAGTTCCGGCGCCGGATTTCAACCTCGAGTTTCTCGTTGAGATACTTCGAGCAGTCGACCGCTTCCCGGTCAGCCTTGTTAGGCAGACTCATGCGATCGGATTCCTCTTCGAGAATCTCCGCGCGGAGGTCGGGGATTTCCACCCGAACCAGCCGTTCGAGTTCTCTCATGAGAATCTCTCTTGCGAGTTTGGTCATTGTGGGTTGTGTTGCTACGCGATTCTCATCAGTCGCAGCCGGGGTAGCATCCGGCTGCGAGACTCGCCGCCGTGTTTATCCGGCAGTCTTTCGACCTCCGGCGACGGCGAGTTTCGACCTGGTCAACCTTTCAATCCATTCTTAACTCCTCCGCCTTACTGGTCGAAGCAACAAGGGGCGTAAAACATCCTGCGAGCCTTGTCTCTGCCTAGGGCCGGGTGCGATTTGCGATTGTTGCTTGATTGTCTCGCTTCGACCTTGCCTAGTCTCGACTGCCGCGAGCCGCTTAGGGCGCGCCGGATTGTGCGCGCCTAGCAGCCGGCGGCGACTGCCGCGAACCTTGTTACTTCCTTCAGCCGGAAGGTTGAATGGCGGATCGTTCCGCCTTCCGGCGACTTGCCGGAAGGGGGTGAGCAGCCGCCGTTTTTCTGCCGTCTCTCTCCGATTCAACAACTTCGATTTCCCTTGTCTCCGGCGCGCCGCCCGGCGCCTAGCCGGATATCCGGCTAGATCGAGCGGCTTGCTTAGTCAGGCTTCACCTACACCCGGCGAAGTCAACTAGCCGGGGGGCCGCAGAAAGACGGACAAGGCTAGGCGCGCATCGTCGCCGCCAGTATCCCGGCGGCTGTGCGCGTATCCCCTTGTTGTCTGACTGCTGCCCGGAATCCCGGCTCGCAGCCTTGTATCAAGAGATCGTCGAAGCAACATCGTCGAATGCTTACCAAATCCGGCGGCGAGTTCCGCTTGATTCTTTCCACCCCCTGCAGGCTCCTCACCTACAAGGGAATCAAGCATCGTCGCCGCGAAAGGCAGTCTTTCGGCGGCTGCTCTACGATCCGATTCCTACGCGCTTGCTAGGCGCGCAATTGGAATTGGATACCGGCCCCAGTCGCCTGGGGCTCTGACCCTGTAACTTGCGAGAGACTCCGATTTGATTCCGTTCCGCGCCTACGCACAATGCCTAGGGAAGTTACTCCCTAGGGTGCCGCGCCGGGCGTTTCCCTTGTCTAGCCTTTCGGATTTTGTTCGGTCTGCCTTGGGCCCTAGCCGGATATCCGGGGTTCAGGTATCCAAGACTCACGATTTTGTCTTGTCTCTCGCTACCGATACCTATATGCCGTTCCATCGTTCAAGCGCATTCAGAGCGCGCTCTCAATCCAAGTCAGGTTAAAAAGCCGCCGTTAGGCGAACACTCGCAGGCAGTCTCGTAGGTGAGTCGCGAACCTTGTTACTCACTCCCGGCGATTCCCGCCTTGTATCCCTACAAGGCTTCGACCCCTGCAGCCGCGCGGCGAACCGGCTAAGACAAGGCTTCAAGCGCTTCGCGCTTTCCACCTTGTAGCGGCTCCTGCGGCTGTTACAGGGTAAGGGAAATTCAATGTCAGGCTACGCGCCCGGCTGCTGCGGAATCCGCTTCGCGCCCTAGTCTTTCTAGTGCAGGCTTCGACCATCCCGAAGGTGGGGGAACCTACTACGGCGGCTTGACTGTTTCCCTAGGTTTCTCTCGAGACGATACCGGAACCGGAATCTAACCGGCTACAAGGCTCGGATTCCTTTCGCTTCATCCGTCGTTGGGCCCCGGAAGGCTTGCTACGGATTGGGTGGCCAGTCGGCCACCTGCGCGGATTGTCGCGCCCGGTATCTCGTTGCTACAGGGTCTAAGCGTCCGAAAGGCACCTCGGCGCCGCCGGCTGTCACCCGGCCCGGACGCCGCGAATCCTAGACTGCGAAGAATACGAGTCAAGCGCCGGAAAATGCGCATAGTCTTAGACTTACGAAATCGAAGGCGTTTAGACTCTTAGACTTAGAGCGAAGTTCCATGAAATACGAGATTATTGTTAAGTCCCAGTCTCTCCCCCGCCCATCTTCCCCTACCGCGCACCCGCACCCGCGCACCCGCGCCCGCGCG
>CBDBEG010000040.1:0-11807 GCA_965204255.1 Rubritalea sp. | reverse complement strand
TCCTAGAAATTCAGTTCCTTTGTCAGTTCTTAAACGGCGAGGTTGTCGTCCTGAGGACACGAACACGTCCTCCAACGCTATGGCCACGGTTGCCGCAGACTTGTTCATTAGGGGCCTAACCCAGGCGTATTTCGACAGTCCATCAATGACTGTCAGCAGGTACCTGACGCCATCGTTCTTATGGGCGTGTGCTTGAATGTCTAGCAAATCGGCCGACCACTGGTAGTCCAGACCCTCCAGGTAGATGGACTCGTGGGAGAACCGTCGTCTTGCCTGCTTGTGCAGCGTGTACGTGTCTTGACCACGTAACCACTCCCTCGCTTGACGCTCTGTCGCCCCTTCCACCTCTTTGGCTAGCCGTCTAGCGCTACCAGTGAACGCCGCTGGTGACGTCACATCGTAGTAAGCGTTCGCAAACTTGCTGGGGGGTGGTGCTTTTCTTTTCTTCTTCTTCTTTCCCCTCCTTCCTACTTCATATTCACCCATTCGGGAAACGCACTCCCTGTGACATCCTGGTCAGATCCCGACACCGTGCTCGTGTCCTCTTCCCCTTCACCTTGTGTGTAATATTCCGTGCTTGAGTCGCTAGGCGTATACCTATCCCACGCCACCCCTCTCCACTGTAGATTTGCATAGGCTGTGGAAGGTAGCCGCTGGCTGGCCGTATACCTGGTCACGTGACCGAAACCAATAGGCGGGTTACGACGTCTCCCAGATGATGCGTGGTGCAGGAGCTGTGCTAGACTGGCCCCTCTCACAGCCTTCCCCTTTAAATAGATGTTGCCCCCGTCGTCCCACGTCATGCCTTTCTGAGACCACGCGTGCATGAGTTTCTTGGCCTTTGACCTGTACGACATGGGGATTTCAGATACAAAGCGTTCGTCCTCACTCATTGCCGTTTCACTGCTTGCAGGTGCTGCTACCGGTGGTGTGATAACGCCGCCGACGTCACGCATCTTCTTGCTTGTCAGAAACTCGCCTAACTTACGAGCCACAATCATCTGTTTGTCTGGGGGTGGGACCGTGTCACGTTCAATCGCTCGCTCCAGGCTCAAAACTTTATCCCCCACCTGCTTGTCATCGGGTCTATCAAGGTCAATCACTTTCTGATTACGTCTCCACGGGTGCACAATCTCGGCAGGCACAAAGAATGCCGAGCACGTGGGCGTGTGGCGGTCTCCGTCCTCCTGATGAGTCATGGTCTGTTGTTTTCATTTAATTTATCTCAAATTACCAGTAAGCGCGTTTATTGTGGGCCCTACCAATCCAGCCAGATGCGGGGCAATGAGTGCACTTATAAAACCACCTTTCTGAGCGATTTTAACCCTTGTCTGATCATTGGTGTTTTTGTTGGCGACTAGACGCACGCACTGTTTATGTTTTTTCAAGCGTGCGAGCTGCTTTGACGTCAGTGGTAGTTTACCCTTCAGCACGTTATAAGCGATCTCTCTCAGCGCTCTCATTAGCGGCTTCCCCCCTTCACGGAGAATTCTCCTTCTTGACACAACTTTTTTGCAAGCAAACAGACGAGACAGCAACCTTAGGTCCTCCTTTCTGAGCGCCATAACTGCAAATGAATCGGCTCACGCCGCGTAGGAAGTTATTAAATTAGCATCCCCGTTACTAGCCAGCACCGCACCTTCACCGGGTAAGATGTGTGATCTAAAACGCATAGCCTCGGGCGTCTCGGGATGTAAGTCCAGCACGAGGTAGGAGAATGGTGTGCGTGTGGCATTTGAGTATGCTTCCATGAAACGTTTCCCCTTGTCCTTTTGACCCGCAAAAACTTGTCTGGCAAGCGTTGCAATCTGACCGGCTCCCCTTATGCTTTTGAACAGCACGTAGTACTGGGCGTTTAGAGCAGCGAGTCTGAACGCTCTGGTTTGCAGAAACAGGTTACGGGTCACATAAAACACGGACGTGTTGAGGTGGTGACTGGACACGGAAAACAACTCTCCAATGTTTGCTTCCTCCGACTCGGAACTGAAATCATCGATGATTAGTAAAGTTCTTGTGTCAGGACACAAAGTGTATCCTTTACATCCCTGCACAAGTTGTACATCGGTTCGGCTCAGCAGCTTTTCATAAGCGGGCTGAAACTGCTTGTAACAAAGGATGATTCGACTGGGTTCAGGAGTGAAGGCTGTGGATTTGTGCTCAATGAGCGACATCAAAAATGATGTTTTCCCGGAACCAGAGGGTCCGGCCACTACACAAGTAGCGGGGTGTTTAAAGGTCGCATGTTGTTTGCCATAGCATTGAAATGGTGCTTGACGCGTTTGTGCCATGGCACGTTCCAGGTAATAGGAGTCTTCACATCTACGTCTTGAATGCACGGGTCGTTAGCGCACAGGGACATTTATTACTCCCGTGGGATTGATAGTGGACCTCGCCTTCACGCGCGTCAGGACTCTTTCTAATTTGTGCCTTGAACGGGTCACTGAAAAAAGGTTAGCGTCACCACGACATCGTCAGGTATATAAGAGAGGACGCGGAGCGTCCAGCATTCTGCACAAAATCCCTCCCCTCCAGTGAGACGTACGGATACACGGACACAAAAAAATTATGAGAGTTATGTCGACTTCACGGAGAAGGAGCGTTCCTGTCACCACCCGTACGCCCCAAACAGAAGCGGATGTAAGTAGTTACCTTTCACTTTTGTATAGTTATAATGACGTTTCGTCTACGCAAGATGATATATAAAAGAATATTTTGATTGTCGACTCTGCAACGTCTGTTACACTTCACTTTTCTTTTAACGGATCACTGCAATGTCTGTTTAAAAAAAAAACCCAAAACGCATCTTTGTTACAACGTTGTGTGTACTGTTTAGCTCCCTCACAAAACACGGGTCAGGATTTAAATCCCAGATAAGAAAAGTACCATGAGTTGTGAGAAGGCGTCGTTGTTTTCTCTCCTGTTTTAAATGTCTTTGTTACAACATACACGTGACCACCTCCAAGCACACGCCAACTAAACAGTTTGTTCTAGAAATTAAGTCTGTGTTGACATTGATTGATTGATACTGGGGGGGAGAGAGTGAGACGTGGAGGTATTTAAAAAAGTTTGTTTTACAATTAGTCACGCGTGCTCACGAGTAAAAGCACACGCCAAAAGTTTGTTCTAGTCACGTGCGCTGTTGACATTGATTAATTGATACGGGAGAAGAGATGTGGTGGCATTTAAACAAAAGTTTTGTTCCATAATTTTCTAGTCACGTTGCTTTTTTTTTTTTTCAGAAGTTGCAACAAAGAATGCGTGAAAGGGGCGAAGAGCTGGGACGACGTGTGAGGATGCAAAAGACGGATGTAAGTTTTGATGTGATTTATTTCTTTAAAAAAAATATCATAAGCGTGTATATATATTTTTTTAAAAGACACAAATTACATCAAAGCGTTCTTTTTTTCTAGGAAACGGAGATCGTGACTGTTGAGGACGACTCTCCCTCGTCGCCCGGGCCTTGCCCCCCGCCCCCGGCGGCCGGTGCCACCCGGATACGACGATACTATCATCTTTATGACGATGTTTCGACAGACACTGAAGATGAAGTGGAGGAGGAAGAACCGAGAAAGAGGAGGAAGAAGGTGAGAACGAGCAGCACAGAGACGCAGAGGTCTCTTTGGGACTCTGATCAAGAGAGTCTGGAGGAAAGAAGACGTCGGGAGGATGACTTGTGGTCGGATCACGCTGACAGCGACTTTCACCAGCGTGATTGTCGACCACCATCGCCATCATCTCCATCCCCACCACCATCACCACCACAAGAAGAAGAAGAAGAAGACGACGACGAAGACGACCTAAATAACATCATTGACGTCGTCGTGCAAACGGCAGTGGACGCCAGTATGGAGTTTGCAAAAAGAGTGTTCCAGTCCGCCCCGCTTGTAACAGCCCCCGTTCCCCCGTACGTGGCCTCGTACCCCCAGTGCCAGTGTTATGACATACCGCCTCCACCAGCCCTTCCATTCCAGCAGCAAGCAATGACAACACCGCCACCACCTCCTCCTCCTCCCCCTCCTCCACAGACCGCCCCGATGCCTGCTGCCCAGGAATATCTACCTCCTCCCCCCTACCACTACAATGACGTGCAGCAACAGACGCCGTATCACTGCAGCACCTACATCCGTATGGGGGACGGATCCCTGCGATATATGGGGCTGGACGGACCAAACGGCTACAATTGAGCGAGCGTGTATGTGTGTGAGTGAAAGACTTTTTCCCCTTGTGGTTTTTGCAACATCTATTTTTTGTAAAGAATATGTGTATATAATAAAAAAAACTAAAAAATTTGAGGGCGTTGTTGTTTTGATGAGAATAAGAAAATGATACGCTCCCTCTCCCCCCCAAAAAAGTCATAGGAATATGGCAAGATTTGATTGTAACGCTCTGAAACAAAAGAAAAAAAGCCATTACCATATTCCCTTGACCAGTGTGTGTATACCCCTCTCTCTCTCTTTCTCCAATGCATTCTTACACACACTGTGGTTTTTTCTTCAATGCATATATTTCTTTGTGCTCACTTCCTCGAAAAACGCTGGTGGAGTTGGTGAGCAAATAGAAGCGGGTACATTGTGGCACGTGTGGAGTTGGTGAGCAAATAGAAGCGGGTACATTGTGGCACGCGTGTTGGGAAGAAAAGGACTTGTGGGGCAGGGTTGTGCGTATGCGTGTGCATTGTGGACCGTGGAACAAAAGGTATGAGATGTGCACGTGTGTTGGGAAGCACCAAAAACAAAACAGACGATTTTGTTGTGGTTTTTTTTTATTTTATTTTTTTCATTTACCCATTACAACACAACATTTCATTATGACGGACACACATAATCACTCTTTGTAAGCACGTTCTGTCCTAGTAGACGCGTCATTGCCATTCTGTATGGCGAGGACTTCGTGGTACAGCGTCTGGTATTTTTCGCGCTGGTGTTTCAGTAACAGCTGTAGGTCCTCCATTTTACAGGCCAGTTTTTCTCTCTCTTGTCTTTCTCGGTAGAAATCTGCTGCCAGTAGTTCGATTTGCCGCACGTACGCGGCTGTCGTTCCATCGTTATTAGCGTCTTTGCCGTTTTCTTCCAGCCGGCGAACTCTCTCTGTCACCGTTTCAATGCCACTGCCCTCTCTATTCTCCGGATGTTCCATAGCTGGTGGTCACGGGTAGGGTGAATGTCTGTTTGTGAAGCCAGCGCGTTTACCTCTTTCCTTTATAGCACGGGGTGGCGACGTCTGTTTCTTGTCTTCACCATCAGTGTCCACGGTCAATAATGGTTCAAGTTCATCGTCCAACTCCTCGTCTGCTTTGCACAAGGCGTCTATAATCTCTGGTTTGAGGAGGTTGTCGCATACGTCAAACAGATCTGAGGGCGCTGTTTCGAGCATGATGTGCCGTTCCTTTGCGAGCAGCGTCAGCTCGTGCTGAAACGTAAAGATGGAGACGGGCACGACATCCCCCAGCCGCTGTATCAGCGATCCTCTGCCCACGATACACTCATGATCCATTTGAGAGGGCCAGTTTTCCTTACAACCAACGCATCGTTCAGGTATGGCCTTTGTGATTGCTTCTGTTAGCAATTTCTTGTACACTTTCTCGGCGAGATGGAGTTCAGAGCCCGGGGGTTTGACAGTCTGTTGCGCATGGAGAACCATTCCGTCGTATTCAGGGTCACCCCTTGCTTGGAAGGTCCATCGGCGACATACACTCTTATGTTGCAGTATGGCAGCTGCTTGTAACAGGTCAGAGTAAGTTTTGTCACCACTTTTTTCCAAGGCTGACCGCTCACTGTCCCAATGCGTCTCTCGGGCGTGAGCGTCCATGATTGCTCTTCCTCTCTCTGGGACTCCTCGGTCGTACGCTCCATGTAATCGGACACCTTGGAGCTCAGCTTGCACAGCTTCAGCCACTCGACCCTGGACAGCACGATTTGCTGCATTCCCTCAGGACCTTTCCTGGTGATACTGCAGTAGTCCCCGTGGCAATCGATGTACGCCATGTCGACTGTTGAAGCGGTTGTGAGGCTGAGTCTCTTCTGAGCCGCCTCTATATATCCCGAGTCGTGACGTCATCACCGTCAAGCCATCCCAGTGGCACTGTGTTGATGCCGTCTGACAGTATGCGTCGCTTGTCGTACACCATCCTGTATGTTTTCTCTTGGGACCTGGTGTACATGCCTCCTAAGCCTACCTGACCCTCTCTAACTATCGCGTGAGGGCGTGTTGTCGTGACCGACTTGTTGCCCACGCCTTCTCGCAGCATCTCAAGCATGGTGTCGAAATCTATCAACTTGGACGTTTGGTAGTTGAGGGTGAAACCTCGCACTTTACACTCGCAAGTACCGTCTGCAAATCTGATGGCGTAGTTCTTGGCGCCCAGTCCTACGTACTGGGTCAACTCCTGGTGTGGGTATTCGTCTTTCAAGTCCCCCAAGAAGTCGCCAGTGTCCGGATTCCACTCTCCTCGCTTGTGGACGTAGATGATGCTGTCTGTGTCAGTGTAGAGCGCCCTTCGACCCAACCGCTCCATCGCATTATACAAGCGCAGTCTGGCATTTGCCGTGGTGTACGCAGCCAGCACGCAGTTGGTACGTGTGGAGCCGGGGTCGATCTCCTCCCCTTTCACCTTGGAGTAGACTGCCACAGACTCTTCATTGGCGTACACCACGTCTTGAACTTGGATGTGCGGATCGTGCATCAACTTGACGTAATCCGACACGTCAGTGGTGTAGACGACCTTGGACTTGTCTGATCGCTGCCCGAATTTACCCCAGTGGCTGTTCGCCAACAGTTTGGCCAGAGACCTGAGACCCGGGTTGTGTGATATTTTCCCCGGCTCCAACTCAATGCCTTCTCTCCGTTTCCACGCCGTCACATACTCGGACCTCTCTACTGGCGTGTCACACCCTTTGGGGTAACCCGATGCTTCCTGCTTCAACTTGACCCACTTGTTGATGAACGCCGCCCATATCCCCCCTGTGTGCGTCTCTGGGTCGTATTGCGAGGTGTTGGGATAGTGCCAGGCTTCGATCCTCTGCAAGATCTTGTATCCGCACTCCACCGCCTTGGATAACTCTGGCGACGTCCAGGTGCCAATGAGAACCCTGTCTTCGGGTGACGTGTGTGTGCAAGCGTGCGTCTGACCGCTCTCACCGCACGACCTGCAGAGAGGGAACAACAACTTGCCCTTGCCATTCCTCCACGGCAACACGGGGAGAAACAGCTGGGTAGGCGGTAGCACTAAACACTTCAACAGCCCTTCCACCTCTTCGGGTATGTCCTCACCTCTGACGACCACGGGGTGTTTCACGGGATACCTGGCATACTTGTTTATGAAAGGGTACAAGCTGTTGAAGTCCACGTACTTCAGCCGCTCCCCCTTTTCGGGTGCTGCCTCTCTGTACAAACCTATGGCCTCCGTTCGACCGCCGTAGAACGCGTCTCTGGGTTTTATTGGGTCGTAGGCGGAAAGCAGTCGCATCAACTGCTGGTGGTGTGAAGTCATTTCAGCCCTGAAGTCGCACTCCCACTGGACGTGTAGAGAGCGACCACTGCTTCTGAGAGCGTGTTCAAACGCTAGCGTCTGCACATGATTCTCTCTGTGCGTCACGTCTTTCTTCACGGGGTGTTCCGCCTCCCTGTTTGGAAAGCACCTGGGGCACGAGTGACGGAAACAGCCGTGAAACAAGTAGACGTCCCCCTCGTCGTCCACGCCATCCACCGCTCTCCCAGCCACGACCTGCTGTCCATCATTCCCCGCATGTTTGATTCGGTGACCAGTCTGACGCTCCATGTGCATTAGCCAGCATAGCCCTATTGAGGACAGCCTACCTTCAAATGAACCACTGGACGGGATGACGCCTATCACGGCCGGTGCCAGGAAATTCGTCCTGTATACCCGGTTGCAGGCTCCGGCTATCGTAAACGTCTTCGTGAACGGTTCCAACCCCGTGTTTTCGACAAAGAGGTTTCTGAAGACCCCGCAGCATCGTTGCAAGATGTCCACGTCCGAAATACAGTACTTCTCCAACTCTCGTTGAAGATCAAAGGCGACATCTCGCTGCTCGTCGTACCACTCGTAAAACGCCGCACGCTTTGTCTGGTGCATCTGATCCGGCCCGTAAAACGACGCGTCAGGTACTGCACCCACGTAGTTTTGATTTTCTAGCGTGTTCCAGAGATGGGGGAAGAACCCTTTGGTCAGCTCTTCCAGCCCAAAAGCCTTGGGCAACTTGGAGAGCGCCATGGGGAAGAAGTTGAGACTGTCTATGAACGTCACACCCTCCGCTTCCAGCCGCAATATCTTGTGTCCAGTCGTGATGACAGACGGTTTGATGACCTTCCGGTGAACGAAGTCCAACACGAAGTGACTGTCGTAGCCACTGGAGTTGTGAGCAACGCATATGCAACCTTTGAGTCTACCGGCAAACAGGTAAGACCCAAACTGTTCCAGCGTATCCTCCCCCTTAAAGATCCTTCTTTCCCTACCACAGCTGCACGTGATACCCTCCTCCATTGGCAAACTCATGCAGCGAGTGCACACTCTGTGTACGACGCATAAGTTGGGCTGGTGACGTCCATCCTCCAGCATCATGCTTTCAAAATCGTAAAACACGTACGGGCGGATCTTGAATTCGTCCTTGCACGTCTTCGCCGGCTGCATATAACACTCGTGTCCCTTGGGCATCATAGCGTGACACACGGGGCAGTAGTCGTGTCCACACGTGTGCGTGCCTTCCGCACCGCTGGCCAACTTTTTCTTGTACCACTTGCCGCACGTCGGGCATGCGACTCTGACGTCGCATATACCGCGTGCCACATGGCCCGCCAGACATGTCGCATTGCGGAAAGTAATTCCACAAGCCGAGCAGAGCTCTCCATCACCCTCCCACCTACACGTCGACTTCCCTCCGCAAAATTCACAGCTCAATTTACACCTGTGGTGAGCCGCACTCCTGCTCCGACCAAAGCAATGACCACACACGTAACGAGCTCCCAGGAAAGCCGGCAGTCTGGTGATGACGTTGTAGTGATTGTCTGCCAGATACAAACAGACCAACTTTCCGTCCCCGCCATGATAGACGACGGTGTTGAAACTATCCCTGGACACGACCACGAGAGAAAAGTTCTTCTTGCTCAACACCGACTGAAACTTTTCCCATTCAGGTAGTCCACACGGCTCGTCTGCGCCTATCCCGGCCTCAGCCAATAACTCTTTCGCCAAACGCACTTGAACAGACGTGTATCTACGTACTTTTTCATGCCACGGCGTCCCCTTTCTCTTGGCCGGTGCACGATTCAGTTGCGCCACGGCAACCACTATCGCTCGAGCACAACACATGTCATGCTCATCTCTAGGTATTTGAATAACCGATTTTTTCCTGCCCAACATCTCTACCCAACTAGATGACAGTTGACGTTTAGAAACCCCCAGTCGACCATTACCAACAGGAAGAGCTGCGTGTACAAAGGTCACTCTCATCGTTCCGGCGAAGAGCCATTTCTTATCACTCTGCAGCACACGTTCAATGCTAATCAGGACCCTCTCCACACTCATATCATCCGGCGGAATGAAAGGTATCCATATCTCGTGGTGAAGTCCAGGGCTCATGATGCTCAATCTGACTCAGTGATGATTAGGATATCTGGGCGCATCATTCTCGTACAACAGTTCTCTCAAGATACCTTCAGGGAGGGGAGAGAAAGCATATTTTAAAAAATTTATAGGAAAAAAAAACCAAAACCACACACACGACAAAACATACTTACGTGCGAAGACATCGTGCACCATAGCGTTGACGATGTTGAAAGGTAGATCATTTTGTTGGATAGCCGGAATGGATAAAGTGTACTGCGTGCCTTCCACATTAAACTTTGGAATACGTCTCTTGACCGTAGCCACGAGATTGTATGGTAACAGGGGGTTTGCCATCACACATATGGGACCACTACACAACCGAGAGAAGCATTTATAGGATGCGGCAGAACAACAACGACATCTTTTTTTTATTTATTTATTTTTTTTTCACATCATCACGTTAAGAATTATTCATTTCACAAAGCCAATTGTCTATAGCGTCCAGAGCCAGTGCCTCGTTCTTCCACTTTTCACCACCGGCAATCGACCACAATTGAAGAAAGAATATCCTGAGCAACATCTTGACTACCAGCACACGGTTCTTGCTGCTCCTGTGGCTGCGAGAAACTCAAAACATCACGGTGTGACGACAAACTTTGCTGTGAGACGGTGGCAGCAATTTCATTGTCTTTTTTCTTTCTCTTGTTGCTTTTTGTCACATTAGCCTGCTGTCTGATCGTCGTTACAGTCTGTAACATCCATGACAAGTCTTTTTCTAAACTATCCAGCTTATTCGTCTGACTTTCTAGTCGTGTAATTGTCCATCAACGCACTCCAACTAGCCATGAATGCTGCTTTTTGAATGGCAAACGACAGTGCAGCCATCGTGTTTGTTATCCTAGCACAATTCGATATCCAGAGAAGGCCAATGACGTTCTGCTCACATTTTTTATACTCCTAGCCACAGTCTACAAAGCAAAACGTTCCAGACATCGTCCATCACAACTGACAGGTCACTAATTACCACCAGGTAGAAGTCAGTGGAATCACGTCTGGTCTCACTGACCCCTGATCACCTTTTTTTACCGTATCAAATTCAAGGCCTGACTCACCGACACCTGTGTGAGGTGTAACGTTCCAGGCGTCATTCATCACAACCGGTCCCCCTGGAGATGGCGTGGACGACAGCGTGGAACAGCTGTGTTTCATTCGTTGCGGTGACTCATGGACTTTTCAGTCTCCAACGCCTTCGTCATAACACAACAATCACTCTAACTCGCTCACGAGGAGGAGGATGCTGTGGAACAGTTTTGTTTTCACCTCCCTCCCCCACCCCCCACACGATCCAACACGTTCCAGACGTCATTCATCACAACTGACAACTCACTAGATTGAATTGCAACACAACAGGTCCGTGGACGACGACGTGGAACAGTTGTGTTTCATTCATTGCAGTCTCCAACGCCTTCGATCAGATACAATCCTCCTGCGCGGACGACGGCGTGGAACAGCTGTGTTTCATTCGTTGCAGTCTCCAACACCCTTCGTCCAGGCTCGCTCACGAGAAGGAGGATGCTGTGGAACGGTTTTGTTTTCACCTGACTCACCTCCCCCCGACCAACACGTCGTAACACAACAGCTCCATCTCACAACACACGCATATAAAAGACCACACAGAACCGAGCTCGTGACTGTGCTGGCTACGAGCTGCGACAAGCCCCATACTGTAACCTTCCAGGATAGGATGGAATCGAGCTGCCGGTGACCTGCACTGCGAGCTGCGACAATCCCATACCGTACTAGAAGCACAGTTACAGGATGCCACATTATAGGATGGCACGAATCGAGCTGCAACAATGATTATAGGATGGAATCGAGCTTGCAAAAAACCATCCCAAAACCCACACAAGAACTACTGCTCGCACCTGGAACTCTTAAATTGGTAGACTAAGTGAAATAGCATCAAGAAGAATTTCTGAGATGATTGCACAACACGGAGTGAAGCAGGAGTTTCTGGGCCAAGCAATTGAAGGCCCTAAGAGAAAACTAGGCATAGAACTAGGCACTGACATTGGTCAATCTACAGGGGTAAATTTAGAGAGGAAGTTGATTTAACAGCTTTAAGGTTGCACGCTCCAACATATTTCCTTCCAAAAATTTCTCTGATTTTTTTAATATGATGAGGATAAGGGTATTTCCTTTACATAACAAGAAAAAAAAGGTATGTCATCGAGCTACTTTTTTC
>CBDBEG010000039.1:20000-25457 GCA_965204255.1 Rubritalea sp. | reverse complement strand
ACTCCCCCCAGAACCCAAAGTCTTTGATTTCTCAAATAAGGTGCTGATCGAGTCCTATAAAATCAACGTCGACCAATCCCTAGATGGCATAGTTTACGGTTGAGACTACGACGGTATCTGATCGTCTTCGATCCCCCAACTTTCGTTCTTGATTAAAGAAGACATCCTTGGTGAATGCTTTCGCATAAGTTCGTCTTACCAGAATCCGAGAATTTCACCTCTGGCCCGGCAATACGAGCACCCCCAACTATCCCTATCAATCATTACTTCAGCTCTAGAAACCAACAAAATAGAACGGCTAGCAAGCATTGATCCAAGGCGAGCACCATACAACGCACTCCGAAGAGCACGAGCATACTACACACCAAGGTACTCACTAACGATGCCGAAGTCCTATCTTATTATTCCATGCTAATCTATTCGCGACGATAAAGCCTGCGTTAAACACTCTAATTTTTTCGAAGTAAACGATCAGGATCCTTACCCCAACCTAATTAAAGGCAGGATAGATTTCCTGAAGTATGTCCGACATGAAGGGCTACACAACCGCCGAAGCAGAGGTCGCCACTACCAGCACACCAAACCCCAAAAATGGAATCTAGGGCTAGATCAGTCAAGACAGATATCCAACTACGAGCTTTTTAACTGCAACAACTTTAATATACACTTGTGCAGCTGGTATTACCGCGGCTGCTGGCACCAGACTTGCCCTGCACTGGATCCTCGTTAAGGTATTTAAATTGTACTCATTCCGATTAGCAAAGCAATAAGCCCCGCTATCGTTATTGTTTTTCGCTGCCTCACTGTGTTAGCATTGGGCAATTTACGCGCCTGCTGCCTTCCTTGGATGTGGTAGCCGTTTCTCAGGCTCCCTCTCCGGAATCGAACCCTAATTCTCCGCCACCCGTCAAAGCCATGGTAGTCCACTACACTACCATCGAAAGCATGATAGGGCAGAAATTTGAATGACCTAACACCGGTATAAAACCATGTGTTCCGAACAATTATTATGAATCACCAACCAAAAAGCTGTTGGTTTTTGTATCTCATAAGTACATCTCTTCTCGCGAGAGTCGAGATTTTGCGCACGTATTAGCTCTAGAATTACTACGGTTATCCGTGTAACAGGACAGTCATCAAATAAACTATAACTGATATAATGAGCTATCTGCAGTTTCACAGTACAAAACGTGTTCATACTTAGACATGCATGGCTTAATCCTCGAACAAAGCATATGACTACTGGCAGGATCAACCAGGTATCTCTCGATCAAGCGCCGACCTGTCTCATCCTTTTTCAAGAAAAATTCAACAATCCAGCACCTCGAACAGTACGCAAACAGAAGGCTACTTCCGTTCAAACGCACCACTTGAGTTTATCAATCGAGATCCAACAAAATAGAAGTCGAATCTTTAATTCACAGTAGATCGACAACGAACAAACGCCCGTCGCCAACATACTTGAACCAACAATTCAATTACCATCTTGTACTCTCTCCCAGTTGCGAATTGGTCAAAGACATCACAGCTCCTAAATCAATCTAATCGACAACAAGGTACCACTATCGCAACACCTTAGCCCCCTTAAAGAGACAAAGCAGTGAAGCAACAAGCAATACGCGAAAAGACAACACGGAACTAGAGCTTTGCAAATCGCAAACCGACGAGGCAAGTATTCACGAACCCAGGAGCCAGCATCTATCAAAATTAATCAATAGGAGCTCACTGAGGCCATTGACTTGCTTTCGATTTGTGGTAGATTCCTACGACCAACGCGTATGAATACAGACCGATTCAAACAACTTTCGAATCAGACTAAAAGTCCGACTCGATCGAAGCCCGAAAACAGGACAACGAGAACAAGTCTTCAAGAGACCCGCTACACCGCTGTTCACCTGCGGCTCAACAAGTTAACCTTGCAATCCAAAGACCACAAAGTACCCGACTCACCGCAAGCAAACAAACAGCTAATTGCCGACTTGAAAGCTAGCAGTACACTAACCATGTAGAGTCAATGATAGTCCATCCAAACTAGCCCAAAGTCCGCAAACTCAGTTTTCGGACTTTTGAAACTCGATTGATTGAACGCATTGCCCCTACATATAATATAGGGTATGAATGACCTGGGCACACGCTAGTTGAGGGTCGGAGAACGTTGGTACTTCAACATCGAAACGCGACCCTCATTTAAAATTGTCGAATTTTCGAAGGGGCCTGAACGTGTCCACGGGCGTGCTATCCCTACGTACAGTTCCCACCAGCACCCAACAAGTGACCAAAAACTGGCCCATTGTGTCCCTTACCAGCCACAGAAACATCGGATACGAGACCACATGCAGAGCGCTTCTGCGGACGCGAAACTGAGGACTTGGTTTTTTGGGGTCGAGGAAACCCCAAGATCCAACCCGCACCTGACTTAGTTTTTGCACTGCAGTGGTTACTGTCACATAACTTGCCGTGGAATATGTGGTGCATGAGCACTACTCCTAGTCAACCTCGTGATCCCCCCCCCCCCCCCGAAAGCCAGCCCAGTGAAGATTCCTAGCCTTATCGCCCAATTATTTAGACCACCATACATTCCATTGCATGACACAGATGTCGAACTGTCCTAACAACACAACCAACCAAGCACTCAACCATCCACGGCTAAAAACAAACAAACACTGCATTTCGCGTTGGTCAAGAAGACCTCACTTAGTGGTCGGAGTTCATTGAGCTCCGAAAAAAAAAAACGACCAAAAAACCCTTAACTTTGTATGTCATCCGGCAAGATGCGCACTTAAGCCGAAAACGGAGGTTTTTTTGCACCACCCTTTCTGTGTGCACAGATACTTCCTTAAACCATTACGTTGAAGAAATAAGTGCTACAGCCTCATGCATGACCTGTCAAAATTAAACCGAAGCACTCAACCAATCAACCAATCACTCTCACTCTCACTCTCACTCTCTCGCACCCCAGGTGCGTCAACCACTGTGGCATACTTCACGATAATGCCATTTATGTGTACAGGGGTCTTAGTGATCGTTGAGGTTCCTCGTCATCCGGCATAACCGCGGCGAGCGGTACTTTTCGCACAAAAATGGCGCGCGCTGAGACCGACCATTAAATATCTTTCACGGGATCTGTTGATTGATCTACTCTTGGTTTGCTGTACACCTGTTGAACCTGTTAAAGTCAAGCGGTGTGTGTTTTTGTCGCGACGAGTTTCAGTATTGACAACCATTCCTTTCACGCGCGAAATTAAACTCACCCAACAGGTTTCACCGAACAAGGTTTCACCGAACAGGCGGCAGGCGTCCTGTGGTAGCCGTACGTCTAAAAAAGAAGGTGGCATGTTTCTTTTTTGCAGCGTAGTGTGGGTCGCGCAGCTGTCAGCAAGCCCCGCGGAGAAACGCGACGCCGTTCGTTTTTTTTCGGTGCGCGATCGTGATGAAAAAACGACTTGTGGTGGGAAAACGACTTGTGGTGGAAAAACGACTTGCCTACGGTGATACCTCCCTCACGCGAGGGTGGCTCGATGAGCAATTCCTTCAAGCCGGTCGATGACACACGTGGGTACCAGGTGCGATACTGACGAAATATTCTGCGCGGTCGCTGCAGTTTAATGTTTCGCGGCACGGTTGGTGCACGAAAAATGAAACAATGTTCAGATTCAAAGCATCTCGCGCAAATTGCCAACCTGCTGTGCGTTCGCATGGAGTTTGCCAATGTTCACTTTTCGCATGGACCAGACACATTGTGCGTTCTAAATTTCTCGCAGGTTCACCTACGGAAACCTTGTTACGACTTTTCCTACCGGCGCTAAGGGAAAAAACTGTTGGTCGGATTTTCGATTGGACACATTGTGCGTTCTAAATTTCTCGTACCAACTTACCATAATATTTGTATGGGTTGGTTTCGTGCATGACATGTACATGGTCTGCGTTGATGCTAGGATCACAATAGATCCGTAGATTTTACTTACGGGAGTGTTCGTTTTGACAAAAAATGCCCGCAAGAAGTGTATGGGTGACGCGCGTCGTGGATACGGGGACATACTTCGAGTTGTTCTACTATTCCTATCGGGAGCCAGCAGACATGAACTCGGTAAAGTGGAATATATGAGCACATGTGGGGTAAGTTGTCTTTAGTCGTTCTTAGTGGACGTTTTTGATGTACTTTTTTTATCCATGTGACACTTCAGAAATTTGCTCCCATGGAATCATTTTTGCAAACAATACCTCGGGTAAAAAGATGCTGTTATCCGAACGCGAGCAAGCGTTTTGGCTGAGACGACCTAAATAAATCACTTGAGGAAAGGTGTCCAAAATCGCAGTTACGTTACGTTTCTACACAGGCCAAGGTTGCACCATGGCTAAGCCGTTGTTTTGACAGGCAGCTTTTGGAAGCTTTTTAGACGGTTTCTCAGTACTTTAGTCCTTCAACAAAGAGTCGCTAAAGTATTGAGAAGCCTTTTAAAAAGCTGCCTAAAGCTGCCTGCCCAAAGAACGGCTGAGCCATGTTTTATCCTTGGCCCAAGTCGGCGAAACATCAAGGGAATCTCAAAATCTTACTCACGTTCCGATATAAAACGTCAGCAGGCTTCTTGGGGCGGCCTGAAAAAACATCAAAGGAATCTCAAAATCTTACTCACGTTCCGATATAAAACGTCAGCAGGCTTCTTGGGCCGACCTGAAAAAACATCAAAGGAATCTCAAAATCTTACTCACGTTCCGATATAAAACGTCAGCAGGCTTCTTGGGCCGGCCTGAAAAAACATCAAAGGAATCTCAAAATCTTACTCACGTTCCGATATAAAACGTCAGCAGGCTTCTTGGCCGGCCTGAAAAAACAGCAAAGGAATCTCAAAATCTTACTCACGTTCCGATATAAAACGAATCTCAAAATCTTACTCACGTTCCGATATAAAACGTCAGCAGGCTTCTTGGGGCGGCCTGAAAAAACATCAAAGGAATCTCAAAATCTTACTCACGTTCCGATATAAAACGTCAGCAGGCTTCTTGGGCCGACCTGAAAAAACATCAAAGGAATCTCAAAATCTTACTCACGTTCCGATATAAAACGTCAGCAGGCTTCTTGGGCCGGCCTGAAAAAACATCAAAGGAATCTCAAAATCTTACTCACGTTCCGATATAAAACGTCAGCAGGCTTCTTGGGCCGGCCTGAAAAAACAGCAAAGGAATCTCAAAATCTTACTCACGTTCCGATATAAAACGTCAGCAGGCTTCTTGGGCCGGCCTGAAAAAAACATCAAAGGAATCTCAAAATCTTACTCACGTTCCGATATAAAACGTCAGCAGGCTTTTTGGGCCGGCCTGAAAAAACATCAAAGGAATCTCAAAATCTTACTCACGTTCCGATATAAAACGTCAGCAGGCTTCTTGGGCCGGCCTGAAAAAACATCAAAGGAATCTCAAAATCTTACTCACGTTCCGATATAAAACGTCAGCAGGCTT
>CBDBEG010000039.1:7500-12500 GCA_965204255.1 Rubritalea sp. | reverse complement strand
ACGCAAACAGAAGGCTACTTCCGTTCAAACGCACCACTTGAGTTTATCAATCGAGATCCAACAAAATAGAAGTCGAATCTTTAATTCACAGTAGATCGACAACGAACAAACGCCCGTCGCCAACATACTTGAACCAACAATTCAATTACCATCTTGTACTCTCTCCCAGTTGCGAATTGGTCAAAGACATCACAGCTCCTAAATCAATCTAATCGACAACAAGGTACCACTATCGCAACACCTTAGCCCCCTTAAAGAGACAAAGCAGTGAAGCAACAAGCAATACGCGAAAAGACAACACGGAACTAGAGCTTTGCAAATCGCAAACCGACGAGGCAAGTATTCACGAACCCAGGAGCCAGCATCTATCAAAATTAATCAATAGGAGCTCACTGAGGCCATTGACTTGCTTTCGATTTGTGGTAGATTCCTACGACCAACGCGTATGAATACAGACCGATTCAAACAACTTTCGAATCAGACTAAAAGTCCGACTCGATCGAAGCCCGAAAACAGGACAACGAGAACAAGTCTTCAAGAGACCCGCTACACCGCTGTTCACCTGCGGCTCAACAAGTTAACCTTGCAATCCAAAGACCACAAAGTACCCGACTCACCGCAAGCAAACAAACAGCTAATTGCCGACTTGAAAGCTAGCAGTACACTAACCATGTAGAGTCAATGATAGTCCATCCAAACTAGCCCAAAGTCCGCAAACTCAGTTTTCGGACTTTTGAAACTCGATTGATTGAACGCATTGCCCCTACATATAATATAGGGTATGAATGACCTGGGCACACGCTAGTTGAGGGTCGGAGAACGTTGGTACTTCAACATCGAAACGCGACCCTCATTTAAAATTGTCGAATTTTCGAAGGGGCCTGAACGTGTCCACGGGCGTGCTATCCCTACGTACAGTTCCCACCAGCACCCAACAAGTGACCAAAAACTGGCCCATTGTGTCCCTTACCAGCCACAGAAACATCGGATACGAGACCACATGCAGAGCGCTTCTGCGGACGCGAAACTGAGGACTTGGTTTTTTGGGGTCGAGGAAACCCCAAGATCCAACCCGCACCTGACTTAGTTTTTGCACTGCAGTGGTTACTGTCACATAACTTGCCGTGGAATATGTGGTGCATGAGCACTACTCCTAGTCAACCTCGTGATCCCCCCCCCCCCCCCCCCCGAAAGCCAGCCCAGTGAAGATTCCTAGCCTTATCGCCCAATTATTTAGACCACCATACATTCCATTGCATGACACAGATGTCGAACTGTCCTAACAACACAACCAACCAAGCACTCAACCATCCACGGCTAAAAACAAACAAACACTGCATTTCGCGTTGGTCAAGAAGACCTCACTTAGTGGTCGGAGTTCATTGAGCTCCGAAAAAAAAAAACGACCAAAAAACCCTTAACTTTGTATGTCATCCGGCAAGATGCGCACTTAAGCCGAAAACGGAGGTTTTTTTGCACCACCCTTTCTGTGTGCACAGATACTTCCTTAAACCATTACGTTGAAGAAATAAGTGCTACAGCCTCATGCATGACCTGTCAAAATTAAACCGAAGCACTCAACCAATCAACCAATCACTCTCACTCTCACTCTCACTCTCTCGCACCCCAGGTGCGTCAACCACTGTGGCATACTTCACGATAATGCCATTTATGTGTACAGGGGTCTTAGTGATCGTTGAGGTTCCTCGTCATCCGGCATAACCGCGGCGAGCGGTACTTTTCGCACAAAAATGGCGCGCGCTGAGACCGACCATTAAATATCTTTCACGGGATCTGTTGATTGATCTACTCTTGGTTTGCTGTACACCTGTTGAACCTGTTAAAGTCAAGCGGTGTGTGTTTTTGTCGCGACGAGTTTCAGTATTGACAACCATTCCTTTCACGCGCGAAATTAAACTCACCCAACAGGTTTCACCGAACAAGGTTTCACCGAACAGGCGGCAGGCGTCCTGTGGTAGCCGTACGTCTAAAAAAGAAGGTGGCATGTTTCTTTTTTGCAGCGTAGTGTGGGTCGCGCAGCTGTCAGCAAGCCCCGCGGAGAAACGCGACGCCGTTCGTTTTTTTTCGGTGCGCGATCGTGATGAAAAAACGACTTGTGGTGGGAAAACGACTTGTGGTGGAAAAACGACTTGCCTACGGTGATACCTCCCTCACGCGAGGGTGGCTCGATGAGCAATTCCTTCAAGCCGGTCGATGACACACGTGGGTACCAGGTGCGATACTGACGAAATATTCTGCGCGGTCGCTGCAGTTTAATGTTTCGCGGCACGGTTGGTGCACGAAAAATGAAACAATGTTCAGATTCAAAGCATCTCGCGCAAATTGCCAACCTGCTGTGCGTTCGCATGGAGTTTGCCAATGTTCACTTTTCGCATGGACCAGACACATTGTGCGTTCTAAATTTCTCGCAGGTTCACCTACGGAAACCTTGTTACGACTTTTCCTACCGGCGCTAAGGGAAAAAACTGTTGGTCGGATTTTCGATTGGACACATTGTGCGTTCTAAATTTCTCGTACCAACTTACCATAATATTTGTATGGGTTGGTTTCGTGCATGACATGTACATGGTCTGCGTTGGTGCTAGGATCACAATAGATCCGTAGATTTTACTTACGGGAGTGTTCGTTTTGACAAAAAATGCCCGCAAGAAGTGTATGGGTGACGCGCGTCGTGGATACGGGGACATACTTCGAGTTGTTCTACTATTCCTATCGGGAGCCAGCAGACATGAACTCGGTAAAGTGGAATATATGAGCACATGTGGGGTAAGTTGTCTTTAGTCGTTCTTAGTGGACGTTTTTGATGTACTTTTTTTATCCATGTGAGACTTCAGAAATTTGCTCCCATGGAATCATTTTTGCAAACAATACCTCGGGTAAAAAGATGCTGTTATCCGAACGCGAGCAAGCGTTTTGGCTGAGACGACCTAAATAAATCACTTGAGGAAAGGTGTCCAAAATCGCAGTTACGTTACGTTTCTACACAGGCCAAGGTTGCACCATGGCTAAGCCGTTGTTTTGACAGGCAGCTTTTGGAAGCTTTTTAGACGGTTTCTCAGTACTTTAGTCCTTCAACAAAGAGTCGCTAAAGTATTGAGAAGCCTTTTAAAAAGCTGCCTAAAGCTGCCTGCCCAAAGAACGGCTGAGCCATGTTTTATCCTTGGCCCAAGTCGGCGAAACATCAAGGGAATCTCAAAATCTTACTCACGTTCCGATATAAAACGTCAGCAGGCTTCTTGGGGCGGCCTGAAAAAACATCAAAGGAATCTCAAAATCTTACTCACGTTCCGATATAAAACGTCAGCAGGCTTCTTGGGCCGACCTGAAAAAACGTCAGCAGGCTTCATCTCAAAATCTTACTCACGTTCCGATATAAAACGTCAGCAGGAATCTCAAAATCTTACTCACGTTCCGATATAAAACGTCAGCAGGCTTCTTGGGCCGGCCTGAAAAAACATCAAAGGAATCTCAAAATCTTACTCACGTTCCGATATAAAACGTCAGCAGGCTTCTTGGGCCGGCCTGAAAAAACAGCAAAGGAATCTCAAAATCTTACTCACGTTCCGATATAAAACGTCAGCAGGCTTCTTGGGCCGGCCTGAAAAAACATCAAAGGAATCTCAAAATCTTACTCACGTTCCGATATAAAACGTCAGCAGGCTTTTTGGGCCGGCCTGAAAAAACATCAAAGGAATCTCAAAATCTTACTCACGTTCCGATATAAAACGTCAGCAGGCTTCTTGGGCCGGCCTGAGAAAACATCAAAGGAATCTCAAAATCTTACTCACGTTCCGATATAAAACGTCAGCAGGCTTCTTGGGCCGGCCTGAAAAAACATCAAACGAATCTCAAAATCTTACTCACGTTCCGATATAAAACGTCAGCAGGCTTCTTGGGCCGGCCTGAAAAAACATCAAAGGAATCTCAAAATCTTACTCACGTTCCGATATAAAACGTCAGCAGGCTTCTTGGGGCGGCCTGAAAAAACATCAAAGGAATCTCAAAATCTTACTCACGTTCCGATATAAAACGTCAGCAGGCTTCTTGGGCCGGCCTGAAAAAACATCAAAGGAATCTCAAAATCTTACTCACGTTCCGATATAAAACGTCAGCAGGCTTCTTGGGCCGGCCTGAAAAAACATCAAAGGAATCTCAAAATCTTACTCACGTTCCGATATAAAACGTCAGCAGGCTTCTTGGGCCGGCCTGAAAAAACATCAAAGGAATCTCAAAATCTTACTCACGTTCCGATATAAAACGTCAGCAGACTTCTTGGGCCGGCCTGAAAAAACATCAAAGGAATCTCAAAATCTTACTCACGTTCCGATATAAAACGTCAGCAGGCTTCTTGGGGCGGCCTGAAAAAACATCGAAGGAATCTCAAAATCTTACTCACGTTCCGATATAAAACGTCAGCAGGCTTCTTGGGCCGGCCTGAAAAAACATCAAAGGAATCTCAAAATCTTACTCACGTTCCGATATAAAACGTCAGCAGGCTTCTTGGGCCGGCCTGAACGACTTCAAGTTACCCTAAAGTTCCTCTAAAATGGCGAAAAAAATGAGAGACCGCACAGTTGCCGCAGCCAGCAGCAACTGTCCAATCTCTCTGTGTCAACCGTACTTATTCTAAGCAGATTTCAAAGTGAAAATGTAACCATAGAGGATGAGAACATAGTTCTCGTCCAAATGAACAAATCTACAAGAACGCGGGCTGAATCTCAGCAGATCGTAACACAAGGCTACTCTCATGCTTACAATACCCTGTTCAATATTAAGTCGTCTACAAAGGATCTACGCTTCTCAAGACATCAACTTGTCATGAAGATATGATATCAGACCCGAAGGTCTATTCGTAATCGATGACAAGAGAAGCAATCACTTCATTCCGTCTAGCAAGGCTTCCAGCTTAGAGGCGTTCAGCTGTTATCCTACACATGGCAGCTTCTCAGCATTGACCTGTCGGTCAACTGAAATTACCG
>CBDBEG010000038.1:0-14781 GCA_965204255.1 Rubritalea sp. | reverse complement strand
GTCTGGCGGGTCATGTGGCACGCGGTATATGCGATGTCAGAGTCGCATGCCCGACGTGTGGCAAGTGGTACAAGAAAAAGTTGGCCAGCGGTGCGGAAGGCGTGCACACGTGTGGACACGACTACTGCCCTGTGTGTCACGCCATGATGCCCAAGGGACACGAGTGTTACATGCAACCGGCGAAGACGTGCAAGGACGAATTCAAGAGCCGCCCGTACGTGTTTTACGATTTTGAAAGTATGATGCTGGAGGATGGACGTCACCAGCCTAACTTATGCGTCGTACACAGAGTGTGCACTCGCTGCATGGATTTGCCGATGGAGGAGGGTGTCGCGTGCGACTACGGTAGGGAAAGAAGGATCTTTAAGGGGGAGGATACGCTGGAACAGTTTGGGGCTTACCTGTTTGCCGGTAGACTCAAAGGTTGCATATGCATTGCTCACAACTCCAGTGGCTACGACAGTCACTTCGTGTTGGACTTTGTTCACCGGAAGGTCATCCAACCGTCTGTCATCACGACCGGACACAAGATACTGCGGTTGGAAGCGGAGGGCGTGACGTTCATAGATAGTCTCAACTTCTTCCCCATGGCGCTCTCCAAGTTGCCCGAGGCTTTTGGGCTGAAAGAGCTGACCAAAGGGTACTTCCCCCATCTCTGGAACATGCTAGAAAATCAAAACTACGTGGGCACGGTACCCGACGCGTCGTTTTACGGCCCTGATCAGATGCACCAGACAAAGCGTGCGTCGTTTTACGAGTGGTACGACGAGCAGCGAGATGTCACCTTTGACCTTCAACGAGAGCTGGAGAAGTACTGTATTTCGGACGTGGACATCTTGCAACGATGCTGCGGGGTCTTCAGAAACCTCTTTGTCGAAAACACGGGGTTGGAACCGTTCACGAAGACGTTTACGATAGCCGGGGCCTGCAACCGGGTCTACAGGACGAGTTTCCTGGCACCGGCCACGATAGGCGTCATCCCATCCACCGGTTCATTTGAAGGTGGACTGTCCTCAATAGGGTTATGCTGGCTAATGCACATGGAGCGTCAGACGGGTCGCCGAATCAAACACGCGGGGAATGACGACACCCAGGTCGTGGCTGGGAGAGTGGTGGATGGGGTGGACGATGAGGGGGACGTCTACTTGTTTCACGGCTGTTTCCGTCACTCGTGCCCCAGATGCTTTCCAAACAGGGAGGCGGAACACCCCGTGAAGAAAGACGTGACGCACAGAGAGAACCATAGGCAGACGCTAGCATTCGAACACGCTCTCAGAAGTAGTGGTCGCTCTCTACACGTCCAGTGGGAGTGCGACTTCAGGGCAGAAATGACTTCACACCACCGGCGGTTGATGCGTCTACTTTCCGCCTACGACCCGATAAAGCCCAGAGACGCGTTCTACGGCGGTCGAACGGAGGCCATAGGTTTGTACAGAGAGGCAGCACCCGAAAAGGGGGAGTGGCTGAAGTACGTGGACTTCAACAGCTTGTATCCTTTCATAAACAAGTATGCCAGGTATCCCGTGAAACACCCCGTGGTCGTCAGAGGTGAGGACATACCAGAAGAGGTGGAAGGACTGGTCAAGTGTTTAGTGCTACCTCCTACTAAGCTGTTTCTCCCCGTGCTGCTGTGGAGGAATGGCGAGGGCAAGTTGCTGTTCCCTCTCTGCAGGTCGTGCGGTGAGAGTGGTCAGACGCACGCTTGCACGCACACGTCACCCGAAGACAGGATCCTCATAGGCACCTGGACGTCGCCAGAGCTATCCAAGGCGGTGGAGTGCGGATACAAGATCTTGCAGAGGATCGAAGCCTGGCACTATCCCAACACCTCGCAATACGACCCAGAGACGCGCACAGGGGGGATATGGGCGGCGTTCATCAACAAGTGGGTCAAGTTGAAGCAGGAAGCATCGGGTTACCCCAAAGGGTGTGACGCGCCAGAAGAGAGGGCCGAGTACGTGACAGCGTGGAAACGGAGAGAAGGCATTGAGTTGGAGCCGGGGAAAATATCACACAACCCGGGTCTCAGGTCTCTGGCCAAACTGTTGGCGAACAGCCACTGGGGTAAATTCGGGCAGCGATCAGACAAGTCCAAGGTCGTCTACACCGCCGACGTGTCGGATTACGTCAAGCTGATGCACGATCCGCACATCCAAGTTCAAGACGTGGTGTACGCCAATGAAGAGTCTGTGGCGGTCTACTCCAAGGTGAAAGGGGAGGAGAGCGACCCCGGCTCCGCGCGTACCAACTGTGTGCTGGCTGCGTACACCACGGCAAACGCCAGACTGCGCTTGTATAATGCGATGGAACGGTTGGATCGAAGGGTGCTCTACACAGACACGGACAGCATCATCTACGTCCACAAGCGAGGAGAGTGGAATCCGGACACTGGCGACTTCTTGGGGGACTTGAAAGACGAATACCCCCGCCAGGAGTTGACTCAGTACGTAGGACTGGGTGCCAAGAACTACGCCATCAGATTTGCAGACGGCACTTGCGAGTGTAAAGTGCGTGGTTTCACCCTCAACTACCAAACGTCCAAGTTGATAGATTTCGACACCATGCTTGAGATGTTGCGAGAAGGCGTGGGCAACAAGACGGTCACGACAACACGTCCTCACGCGATAGTCAGAGAGGGTCAGGTGGGCTTAGGAGGCATGTACACCAGGTCCCAAGAGAAAACATACAGGGTGGTGTACGACAAGCGACACATACTGCCGGACGGCGTCAGCACGGTCCCCCTGGGATGGCTTGACGGTGATGACGTCACGGCTGGTGATATATAGAGGCGGTCCAGAAGAGACTCAGCCTCACAACCGCTTCAACAGTCGACATGGCGTACCTCGATTGCCACGGGGATTACTGCAGCATCACCAGGAAGAGTCCCTAGGGGATGCAGCAAATCGTGCTGTCCAGGGTCGAGTGGCTGAAGCTGTGCAGGCTGAGCTCCAAGTTGTCCAGTTACATGGAGCGTACGACCGAGGGGTCCCAGAGAGAGGAAGAGCAATCATGGACGCTCACGCCCGAGGCACGCGTTGGGACGGTGAGCGGTCAACCTTGGAAAAAAGTGATGACAAAGCTTACTCTGAACTGTTACAAGCAGGCGCCATACTGCAACATAAGAGTGTACGTCGGTGACGGCCCGTCCAAGCAAGGGGTGACCCTGAATACGACGGAATGGTTCTCCGTGCGCAACAGGCTGTCCAACCCGCCGGGCTCTGAACTCCATCTCGCCGAGAAAGTGTACAAGAAATTGCTAACAGAAGCAATCACAAAGGCCATACCCGAACGATGCGTCGGTTGTAAGGAAAACTGGCCCTCTCAACAGATCATGAGTGTATCGTGGGCAGAGGGTCGCTGATACATCGGCTGGGAGAGGACGTGCCCGTCTCCATCTTTACGTTTCAACACGAGCTGATGCTGCTCGCAAAGGAACGACGCGCCATGCTTGAAACAGCCCCCTCAGATCTGTTTGACGTATGCGACAACCTCCTCAAACCAGAGATTATAGACGACTTGTGCAAAGCAGACGCGGAGTTGGACGATGAGCTTGAACCGTTATTGATCGTGGACGCCGATGGTGAAGACAAGAAACCGCCGCCCCGTGCTATAAAGGAAAGAGGCAAACGCACTGGCTTCACAAATAGACATTCACCCTACCCGTGACCGCCAGCTATGGAACACGCAGAGAATAGAGAGGGCAGCGACATTGAAATGGTGACAGAGAGAGTTCGCCGGCTAGAAGAAAACGCTAAAGACGCTAATAACGATGGAGCGACAGCGGCGTATGTGCAGCAAATCGAACTACTGACGGCAGATTTCTACCGAGAAAGACGAGAGAGAGAGAAATTAGCGCATAAAATGGAGGGTCTACAGCTGTTACTGAAACACCTGCACGAAAAATACCACGTGTTGTACCACGAAGTCCTCGCCATACAGAACGGCGAGTGATGCGTCTACTAGGACAGAACGTGCTTACAAAGAGTGATTATGTGTGTCTGTCATAATGAAATGTGAATAAAATTTTAAAAAAAACGCAACGAAATCGTCTGTTTTGTTTTGTTTTGGTGCTCTTTTGTTTGTTCCATGGTCCACAATGCACACAACTCAAGCCTCCATGACCCACAATGCACACGCATATGCGCAACCCCGACCCTCCACTACGTACCCCCCTTTCACACACATGCCACAACGCACCCACTTGCTTCTATGTGCTCACCAGCTCTCCACCAGCACACGCGTTTCCAGGTAGTGAGCACAAAAGAAAAAAAAACATACGGTTTGAAGGAAACAAAACCATAGCGTCTGTGTGTGTGTAAGAATGCATTGGAGAGAGAGAGAGAGGGGTATACACACACACTGGTCAAAGGAATATGGTGAAGTCATTTTTTTTTTTTTTTTTTTTCTTCTTTTACTTCAGAGCGTTACAATCAAATCTTGCCATATTCCTATGACCTCTTTTTTTTGGTGGAGGAAACATATCATTTTTTCTTATTCTCATCAAACCAACAACGCCACCTCAAATTTTTTAAATGTGTTTTTTTTATTGCATGCACATATTCTTTACACGAACAAAATAGACGTTGCAATTAAAAAAAGCTCTTTCACTCACACACACACACACACACGCTCATTCAGTCATATCCATTCGGTCTGTCCTGTCCCATGTAACGAAGGGACCCGTCCCCCATACGCACGTACGTGCTGTACTGTTGCACGCCATTGTAATGTGGAGGCTGATGATATTCCTGGGTAGCAGCAGGCATTGGGACGGTCTGTGGAGGAGGAGGAGGAGGAGGAGGAGGAGGAGGCAGTGGTGCACCAGTCTGTTGTTGTTGTTGTTGTACGTCACTGTAGTGGTAGGGGAGTGGAGGCTGATATTCCTGGGGAGCAGCAGTAGCAGCAGGCGTTGGGATGGTCTGTGGAGGAGGAGGAGGAGGAGGAGGAGGAGGAGGAGGAGGAATCTGTTGAGGCGGCATTGCTTGGAATGGGAGAGGTGGCGGAGGCGTCATGACATCGTAACATTGGCACTGGGGGTACGATGCCACGTACGGCGGAACGGGTGCCGATACCAGTGGCACAGATTGAAATAGTCTCTTCGCGAATTCCATGCTCGCATCCACGGCTGTCTGGACGATGGCGTCGATTATGTCATCGATGTCATCCTCGCAGCTCACTTCTTCTTCTTCTTCTTCTTCTCGTGGGGGTGGAGGTGGGCGTGGTGGCGATGGAGACGGCGATGGGGGTCGAGATCCGCACTGACCGGGTCTTTCATCCCCGTCCGACCACAACTCGGCCTCCCGTCGTCTTCTTTCCTCCTCCTCCTCCTCATCTGAGTCGTAAATACATCTCTGAGTCTCCGTACTACTCGTCCTCCTCATCCTCTTTCTTGGCTCCTCCTCCTCCACGTCATCTTCACTGTCTGTTGTTGACTCGGGCTCGTAAAGAGCGTGGTATGGCCGTATCCTCGCAGCGGCCGGCGCTGGCGGAGGCGGGGGGCAGGCCCCGGCGGCGGGCGACGCGTCCTCGATGGTCACGATCCTCGTTTCCTAGAAAAAAAAAAAGAAGAACGGTTTGATGTAATTTGTGTCTTTTTTTAAAAAAATATATATGCACGCTTATGATTATTATTTATTTTTTTTTTAAAGAAATAAATCACATCAAAAAAAACTTACGTTTGTCTTTTCTATCCTCATGCAGCGTCCTGGGTCTTCCCCTCTTTCGCTCATTCTTTGCTGCAACTTCTGAAAAGAAAAAAAAAAAATTGCAATGTGACTAGAAAATTATGGAACAAAACATTTTGTTTTCAATGCCTCCTCTCTTCTCCCCGTATCAATTAATTAATCAATGTCAACAGCGCACGTGACTAGAACAAACTTTTGGCGTGGGCTTTTACCCCGTGAGCACGCGTGACTAATCGTAAAACAAATCTTTTTAAATACCTCCGCGTCTCTCACACTCCCCCCTCTCTCCCTCCAACATCAATCAATCAATGCCAGTAGCGACAAGGACTTAATTTCTAGAACAAACTGTTTAGTTTGGCGCGTTCTTTTACTGGTGAGCACGCGTGACTAATTGTAAAACAAACTCTTTTTAAATACCACCGCGTCTCACTCACTCCCCCCTGGTATCAATCGACCAATGTCAACACGGGCTTAATTTCTAGAACAAACTGTTTAGTTTGGCGTGTGCTCAGGCTCCCCCACACATATATGTTGTGACAAAGACAACAACGGCTTCTCACAGCTCACGATACTTTTCTTATCTGGGAGGGGAAAGGTGGGGGACTAAACCGTGCACGCGCACACGGCGTTGTAACCAAGACGCTGGTTTTTTTTTTTTTTTTCTTTCTTTCTAAACAGGCATTGCAGTGATTCGTTAAAAGAAAAGTGGTGCGCAACAGACGTCGACAATCAAAAGAAAAAAACCATTCTTTTATATTTCATCTTGCGTAGACGAAAAAAAAAAACATCATTATAACTATACAAAAGTGAGAAGACGTCATATCAATCAGTCAATGTCAACACGGACTTAATTTCTAGAACAAACTGTTTAGTTTGGCGCGTGTACTCGGAGGAGAGCGTAAAAAAACAGGAGAGAACGTCTTCTCACGACTCATGGTGCTTTTCTTATCTGGGATTTAAATCTGTTTTGTGAGGACAGGGAGGGTTTGTAAAAAATAATAAAATAAAATTTAAACAGATATCGCAGTGAGCCGTTAAAAGAAAAGTAAAGCGTAACAGCCGTTGCAGAGTTCACAATCAAAAAAATTCATTTATATGTCGCCTTGCATAGACGTGGCGTCATTATAACTATACAAAAAAAAATGAAAAGACATCTACTTACATCCGCCTCTGTTTGAAAGTTCCTTCTCCGTGAAGTCGTCATAACTCTCATGTTTTCTTTTTTGTTTTGTGCGTATCCGTGTCTGCGTCCGTGTCTCACAGGAGGTTTTGTGCAGAATGCCGGGCGTCTCTCTTATATACCTGACCATGTTGTTGTGACGCTAACCTTTTTCAGTGACCCGTTCAAGGCGCAAATTAGAAAGAGCTCCCGACGTGCACGAGGGCCAGGTCCCCTATCAGTCCCACGGGAGCAATAAATGTCCCTGTGCGCTAACGATCCATGCATTCGAGACGTGAATGTGAAGACGCCAATTACCAAGAACGTGCCATGGCCCAAACGCGTCACGAGCCATTTCAATGCTACGCCAAACAACACGCCACCTTTAAACACCCCGCTACAGCCGTAGTGGCAGGTCCCTCGGGGTCCGGGAAAACAACATTTTTGATGTCGCTCATTGAGCACAAATCCACAGCCTTCACTCCTGAACCCAGTCGAATCATCCTTTGTTACAAGCAGTTTCAGCCCGCTTATGAAAAGTTGCTGAGTCGAACTGACGTACAACTTGTGCAGGGGTGTAAAGGATACACATTGTGTCCTGACACAAGAACTTTACTCATCATCGATGATTTCAGCTCCGAGTCGGAGGAGGCGAGCATTGGAGAGTTGTTTTCCGTGTCCAGTCATCACCTGAACACGTCCGTGTTTTACGTGACTCATAACTTGTTTCTGCAAACCAGGGCGTTCAGACTCGCTGCTCTAAACGCCCAGTACTACGTGCTGTTCAAAAGCATAAGAGGCGCCGGTCAGATCGCAACGCTCGCCAGACAAGTGTTTGCGGGTCAAAAGGGCAAGGGGAAACGTCTCATGGAGGCGTACTCAAACGCCACACGCACGCCGTTCTCCTACCTGGTGCTGGACTTACATCCCGAGACGCCCGAGGCTATGCGTTTTAGATCACACATCTTACCCGGTGAAGGTGCGGTGCTGGCTAGTAACGGGGATGCTAATTTAATAACTTGCTACACGACGTGAGCTGATTCATTTGCAGTTATGGCGCTCAGAAAGGAGGACCTAAAATTGCTGTCTCGTCTGTTTGCTTGCAAAAAAACAGTGTCAAGAAGGAGAATACTACGTGAAGGGGGGAAGCCGCTAATGAGAGCGCTGAGAGAGATCTCTTACAACGTGCTGAAGGGTAAACTACCGCTGACGTCAAAGCAGCTCACACGCTTGAAAAAACATAAAAAGTGTGTACGTCTAGTCGCCAACAAAAACACCAGCGATCAGACAAGGGCTAAGATCGCCCAGAAAGGCGGCTTTATAGGTGCACTCATTGCTCCCCTTCTGGCCGGCTTGGTAGGGCCCACAGTAAACGCACTTACCGGTAATTTGAGATAAATTAAAAGAAAACAACGGGGTCATGACTCATCAGGAGGACGGGGACCACCACACGCCCACGTGCTCGGCATTCTTTGTGCCTGGGGAGGTTGTGCATGCGTGGAGACGTAATCAGAAAGTAATTGACCTTGATAGACCCGATGACAAGCAGGTGGCGGATAAAGTTTTGAGCCTGGAGCGGGCAATTGAGCGTGACACGGTCCCACCCCCAGACAAACAGATGATTGTAGCTCGTAAGTTAGGCGAGTTTCTGACAAGCAAGAAGGCGCGTGACGTCGGCAGGGCTATCGCACCGCCGGTAGCAGCAGCACCCCCTGCAAGCAGTGAAACGCCCATGAGTGAGGACGAACGCTTTCTATCTGAAATCCCCGTGTCGTACAGGTCAAAGGCCAAGAAACTCATGCGCGCGTGGTCTCAGAAAGGCATGACGTGGGACGCCAGGGGCAACATCTATTTAAAGGGGAAGCCTGTGAGAGGAGGCAGTCTAGCAGAGCTCCTGCACCACGCATCATCTGGAAGACGACGTAATCCGCCTATTGGTTTCGGTCACGTGACCAGGTATATGGCTCGCCAGCAGCTACCTCCCACGGCCTATGCAAATCCACGGTGGAGAGGGGAAGTGTGGGATAGGTACACCCCTAGCGACTCGAGCACGGAATATTACACACAAGGTGAAGGGGAAGAAGAGGACACGAGCACAGTGGCGGAGTCTGACCTGGACGTCGCAAGGAGCGCGTTTCCCGAATGGAAGGATATAAAGTAGAGAGGAGGGGCAAGAAGAAGAAGAAGAAAAGAAAAGCGCCACCCCCCAGCAAGTTTGCGAACGCTTACTACGATACGACGTCACCGGCGGCGTTCACCGGTAGCGCTAGGCGGCTAGCCAAAGAGGTGGAAGGGGCGACAGAGCGTCAAGCGAGGGAGTGGTTACGCGGTCAAGACACGTACACGCTGCACAAGCAGGCCAGACGGCGGTTCTCCCACGAGTCCATCTACCTGGAGGGTCTGGACTACCAATGGTCGGCCGATTTGCTAGACGTCCAAGCACACGCCCATGAGAACGACGGGGTCAGGTACCTGCTGACGGTCATTGACGGTCTGTCGAAACACGCCTGGGTTAGACCCCTGATGAACAAGTCTGCGGCAACCGTGGCCATAGCGTTGGAGGACGTGTTCGTGTCCTCAGGGCGGCAACCTCGGCGCTTAAGAACAGACAAAGGAACCGAATTTCTAGGACAGCCTGTGCAAAAAATGCTGAGCAGACGGGGAGTGGTGTTTTTTACGGCGCAACACTCCACCAAGGCCTCTCTGTCGGAACGGTTCAATCGCACGCTGAGGGGGAAGCTTTCTCGTTATTTCACGGCCACCAACGCGCACAGATACCTACCCGTGTTGGAGGACTTGGTACGAGGCTACAATCACACCGTCCACACCACCACGAAAATGAAACCCGCGGACGTGAACGCTCTTAATCAGCACGTGGTGTGGAAAAGGATGTTTGGCCATCTGTTGCACAGACGTAAGGCGAGATGGGTGACGCCACCGTCTAAGGCCCAATTCGAGGTCGGTGACCTCGTGAGAATCGCCAAAGAGAAGGGGGCCTTCGAGAAAGCATATTTAACAAACTGGACGTCCGAGCGGTTTATCATTTCCAAAGTCATTCTCACCGCAGCAGGTCGCTACAAGTATCTCCTCGAGGATCTGTCTGGTGAACCTCTAATCGGAACCTTTCAAAAAGAGGAGCTACAAAAAGTGACAGAGCAGCGACGGCAGATTCAAAGAGTTGTCAAGAGAACCCCCAGAGGCGCGTACGTCAGATGGAGAGGTCACCCAAACAGTCTGACGACTCTCATTCAGTCAGAAGCGTAAAACTCTGGCAGTGTTTTGGGTCCTCTTATCCCAAAAACGAGATCGTGTTTTTCGGCCAAATCATTCTACTGTACGCGGTGGTGATAGCGGCCATTGTGAACCTCTCTTATCCGCCCCTGGCCGAAAGCAAGAGTGCCCTGTGGATTTCACTCCTCTCCTCCTGCATTGGGTACATCCTACCCCATCCCACGTTCAAGACGCCTAGACAAGGCTCAACGGCGGCGCAAAAATCATGATAGAGGGAGGTCCTGGCCAGGACGAGTTCTACCTGACCCTGCCGAGCGATTCCAGCAAGGCTTACTTTGACAAGCAAGACGCGTCTCACTACTTCACAAAGTTACATGGGGGCGTACGGCTCGACCCCGGCGAGTGGATGGTGGGTCTTGCCGAAATCACCTACCCCGCCACCTATGACAACATTCCGGTCAGTGAGTTTACTGCCGAATACCACGTCCCCGACAAGCCCGATGCCGTCCGTCGGAGCAGGTGCGCCGTGAGGGCCAAGCATTACATCACCCCCCAGGACCTGATCAACGACTGGCTAAAGGCTTTCATATCCCACCCCGACCATTCGTACTACCGAGGCCAAAGAAAGATCAGGCTCGCCTACGACAAAATCTCAGAGAGAGCCACGTTTTCCTTTGACGGGTCCGACCACGTTCTCAAACTCTCTCACCCTCTGGCCCACGCTCTTGGCTTTCGAGAGGAGGACGGCGTTCCATACGAAAAAGCGGACGGTAGCGGCGGTATTCGCATCCCCAAAGAGATCCAGAGAAGTGAAGGCACCGTGGACGTCAGAGCCCATCACCCCGTCAACGTGGACAGGCTGATACCCGTGATTTACGTCTACTGCGACCTGATAGAGCGTCAACAAGTGGGCGACAGCTACGTGCAGTTGTTAAGGACCTTACCGACACGAACCGGTGTACGGGGCGATCTAATCACCGAGACGTTCGACAACATACACTACGGCGGTGTAGAACGTGGCTCGTTTGAGATGGTCGAAATACAGCTAGTCGACCACCTGGGTATAAATATTCCCTTTCGGAGGGGCATTGTCACAGTGAAACTACACTTTAAGCGCAAGGGGACCACGAGTTAGAGATGTTGACGGCCGAGGGATGTTCCAAGTCCGAGCTCGAACTATTTACCATCCCACCCCACAACGTGTCTATGGAAAGAGGGGACTACGCCGTTCACAAACCCCTGGCCCAGATCTCCCACTCAACTCCCCTGGAATTTCACGTGCAAGCATCTCCCGATGAATACATCGACCTAGGTCGCACAAAGTTACAGCTGACTCTGCGAATCGCCAAAAGGTCAGGAGAGGCGCTCGGTCAGGACGCAAGAGTGACCACGGCTAACCTGCTCCTGCACACCCTCTTCTCCCGGGTCGACTGCAAACTAAACGGGACGCTGGTGACAGCCAACGTAGACACCTACCCTTACAAAGCCTACTTGGAGACAATCCTGTCCCACGGGAGTGCCAGCTCGAAGAGTTGGCTACAAGCTGAACTGTACGAAGAGGACGACCCTTGCAACGACAACTACGATCCCACGGCCAGAAACGCTCAACCCGGGATAAAGAAAAGAAACGAGCGTATCAAGGAAAGCAGAATCTTCCAGCTGACCGGGCGACCCCACGTGGACATTTTCATGCAGGACAAATATCTACTGCCAGGCGTCGACATCGATCTGAAATTCACAAAATCCCCAACACGGTTCCACCTACTAGGAGGAGCCGTCCTCAGAAGAGTACAAGTCGAAATCATCGGCGCCCTGTTACTCGTAAGAAACGTCAAAGTCAATCCCGACGTGAGCCTGGCACACATCGAAGAGCTTCAGAAAGACATCCCTGCCACATATCCTCTGAGGCGGGGCGTCGTCACGACTTTTGTCGTCCCAGCAGGTACTCGGTCCTTCAACAGAGAAAACCTCATCATCGGGCAACTGCCCCGGAGAGTTTTCTTGGGACTGGTCACCAACAGCACTTTCAACGGCAGCGGTAGAGAAAACCCGTTCAACTTCCAGCACTTTAGCCTCAACTACCTGGCCCTGTCCTCCAACGATCAAACCTTCCCCCATGAAGCACCCCTTACCCCATACTTTCGAGACGGGTGCAGATATGCAGAAGTCTTGAGCCTGCTGTACCAAGCCGTGAACGTGCACAACAGCAACAGAGGATTGGTCATCAACTATGACAACTACGCTCGAGGATACACCCTCTACGGATTCGATCTGACCACCGACATGTGCGAAGGAGCGCACACCGACCCCATAAAACACGGCGCTTTGAAACTGGAAGCTCACTTCGGAACGGATCTAACCCGTCCCATAAATGTCATCTGCTACGCCGAATACGACAACACGCTACGGATTGATGGAAACAGAAACGTGCTAGTTGACTATGCCACAACATGAACACGGGTCAACTAGAGCACGCACTTCGAACCAATCAACTGACCTCTAAACTGTTCAGAGCCGTCGTAGCAGCCGATCGGCTGCCAACATCAGCGAATCAACAGGGATCGTACGTCGTCAACACAGATCCGCACTACTTACCCGGACAACACTGGGTCGTACTACACTTCACGAGCAGCCACGTCGTCTACTTCGATCCCATGGGAGCCCCCATAGCCAAACATCTACTCGACCGACTTCGAAGCAGCGGCACTTTCTCCGAGAAGACGTTACAGCACGTCGTCACAAGACGAATCCAAGGTCTTCGACACACATGCGGATTCTACTGCGCTTACTACATCCTGTGTCTGGCCAACCCAGAACTGTACAAACTGGACATCTTTAGTGACAATTTAGATTTCAACGACAGACTCGTGTGTAATCTTTTCCTCCGGATGTTCCCAATAAAATGAAAACCAAAACTATGCGTTGTGTTGTTACTGATGCACTTTTCCCTCCTCTCTCTCTCTCTCTCTCTCATGTCACAAACGCGTTTTTATTCGTCGTGGTGTCTTTTCACCACCACCCCCCATCCACACAACATCCCAGTACCTTTCACTCACAGCAACCTGCGAGCTGCGACACACATCCTAGACACTCAACTCAGCGTTATAGGATGTCACATTATAGGATGGCACGAATCGAGCTGCGACAATGCTTTATAGGATGAAATCGGGTTGCGACAAATCCTCCTATACGGGCACAAAGAACTTTTACTTATATAATTACATATAGGTAAACAAAAAATACATATTTAAATATATAGCGTGAGTGTGCACAGGAGTACTGCAGTTGGTAGAGTGCTCAACCTGTTGGCAGCTAGTCAAAAACAGATGTCCAAGTTCCTTTGTGTACATTTTATTCTCTACAGTTCTGTTTTGAAGAGCTTTACTTGTAACTAGTTAATTTTTCTGCAAACAACAACAAAGGATTATGATTATTCTACACTCAGCCAGCAGATAATTGGCCCTGCCACATTTTGGGGAATGATATTGGAATAATTCTTGAAATTCAATCTGTTATGTCACGTAGGCTTGAACTCAAACACTTCTGCAGTTGCCTCTGTTACAAATTAATGTACAGATGATTTTTTTCTAATGTTTGTAAATGTATTTTTTTTCCACGCTCACTACACATATTACCTGCATTAGCTGTATGGGGCTATATACATTACATTGCATTATGTTACAGCTCATTCTCAGTGCATCTATCTACAAGTGCACAGGAAAGTGCTGTGATGTACCGGAAGTGCATCATGGACAAATCAATGCACAAAAAGCAGAAAGCAGATGTTTGTTTAATGCAGAAGTGTAGAGAACATGACTACATAATAAGATAGGATGTTTGTTTTTTTTTTATTTCAGAACATACATTCCATAGAACATGAATAGACCTAATATATACATGTATATGTACACAAAAGACGAAAACTAGTCAATTAAATTATAACGTAACAAGCTCATCATGAGGTTTAGAATAACAGCATTCCACTTCTGGACAACTTGCTCCACATGAAGTAGATACTATTAACAATAGTTTTCAGTAGAATATTATCACTCTGTAAACCTCTACATCTAAAAGACCATGACAGCTTCCTAACTATTACTTTAAATAGGTAAAGACCTCTTCTAATCAAATTGATTTTTGTGATGGATAACATTCTCTTTGGCATTATCTAAGCTGGTTTGTGATCACAAAATTGCAACACATCCAACAATTTATAAAAATGTTATGCGATTTATTACACAATTCCAACTAAAACTAACGGACTTGAATGCCATAGTTACCATCTTGATAAAATAGATACAATTCTGCAAAATGTAATAAAACGAAGAGATTATGACTGTATTTTTTGCAGATAACCACATTTTATGGTGCTTTAGTATTCAAAACACATCAATCTGCCTACAGTATGCTGAGCATGATGATATGTGTGTAAATGTTATGCGTATAGCAAATCCAGGTAGTTCTAGTATATGACTACCTGTAAGAATACAACCATAGCAGAAGGATGTTGACTGAGCCAATGTGATGACAGTTGTGGCATTGTTAACTCTAATTGCCATCTCTGGTTGAAATCCATACTTATATTTGAGAATTATATTGGAATCATTCTTATAATTCAGTCTCTGCTGTGCCACGTCTTGAACTCCAACTTCCGCAGTTACATCTGTTATGAATTAACTGACAGATGAACATGTTTCTAATGTTTGT
>CBDBEG010000037.1:0-8858 GCA_965204255.1 Rubritalea sp. | reverse complement strand
AAGTTGATATTTGACCAATATTAATGAAGAGCAAAGTTGATAAAAATAGGTTCAAGCTACCAAGAAACGATACAATTTCAAAAATGCGTAACTTACGAAATAAACGAGGCTCTTGTGCGTTAAATCATGAGGCGAACATTATCCTGTTCACAAAGCCTCGAACAGCAAAACCATCGAAAAAGTAAAACAGTAGTTTTTCAGTTTCTTAACTCTTCTTTTATCTGATATACATGTTATCATACTTTTACGAAACGTGACAAAGTACATTATTTCAAAGCTAGAAACCCAATAAAATGCCAAAAAATCGTCATGCAAGAAGTTAAATCTTAATGTAATTATCACTTTCGGCCTGAGAAATTCCAGTTCGCAAGAAAAAAATGTGTCAAGGACTAACTTGTACGTGCGAATGCGACAACAGTTCGTCGAAAATCGGCCGATTTTTTCCATTTTTTTTTTTTAACTCTGGGCAGGATCAGTACGTATGTTCTTACGTTACCCATTTTTCTGAGGTTTACCACACTCACGTTTGTCACTTTCCTGAGGGAACTATTGTAAGTATCTCATTTTCAATCTCCGTTGTGTTGTATCACCTATTGAAATTGCCTTGACTTGTATTACGTCTTTTTGCCAGCGGTATTTTACATGATATTTCCGCTGACTGTTGTACTTCAGTGGATGAAGTGGTTAAAGAAAGAAAGAAGGTGAGGAAAAACTACATGTATTGATCGTGAGGTGGAAGCGTTGCAGTTTTGAGTGTACTCCAAGGCGTACGGATGTTTGCTCACTCGCTGGGGTCACGTTACGCCCGACCTGAATGTCGAAGTCATGCTACGGACGACGGTTGGGCCAATGTAGTAAGATTGTATCGCAAGCCGATGTGCCTTCAAATACGATCTATCATGCATAGTGTGTCACAGAATGGTCCAAGGTAGCGAAATTCTCCATTCTATCGCGCTCGACCACGGAAGCTAGTCACGTGAACAGACTACGTACACGACAATCAAAAAAGACGACTCGCTGTCACAGGGCTTGATAAGGCCCAGCTTGGGTGACCGAGCTAAGCTCAAAAACGTCGGGTTCAGGGGTTGATCAACAACACCGTAATTACGTGGCTGGGATCGCTCAAAGAGGACGACAGGTGTCGGTGCAGACGCCAAGGCCAAGGCTATGTGTGTGTAATTTAAAGATACCTAAATCCACTTTTTTTTGCGAGGTGCGAAATTGTAATTTTAAAGATACCCGAGCCCACTCGAATGGACTTAGGCATCTTTAAAATTGCAGCTGCAAGGAGAGAGTAGAGTCAATTTTAAAGATGCTTACGTCCACTCAGGCACCTCGGTGTGAAGATCACCCTCAAAACTGGTGCCTATAATTGCTCCCAGAAGTCACCGTGATATATGCAATGATTAAGTTGTGTAGAAATCCAAATTGGAGCTAAAAGTGCTTCAGTCAATCCAGCCCTATGATTCCCTGTCGGTAAATCCCTCTCGGCAATTCCCTCTCTAAAATTACTTCTCCGCAATGACTGCTGGGAATTCCCGCTGCACAGTTCCTGCTCTGTAATTATCTCTCTGTAATTCCCTCTCTGAAACTTTCTCTGTGCGAATTCCCTGCCTGCAATTCCCTCTCTGCTAACCACCTCGGCAATCCTCTCTGTTCAGCTCCTTGTCTACGATTAACACACCGGATATTTGAAATGTTCTCCCCTTCGCAATTTTTTTATGGAAATAGCTTACAAAGCACCCAAATAGCTCAAAACATGCCTCGAAAATGTTAACGTTTTAGCGGCTCATTTTTGAAATCGCACTTTTAGGATTTTGATGAGAATTGGCTCTTGCTGGCCTGTAAATGCATTTGTGACCTTAACAGATCCAGCAGCATGCCCAAGGTCGGAAATGCGTGGGCTCTAGATTGGCTTTCCTCGGAAGAATGAACTAAAAACCTTCAAGCCGAACCAGATTACTCTTTTGCGACGTCAACAAGTACTATTTGCGGCACGAATCTCACGAGTGTTTGTGACTCTAGCTTTGCTTTCAGGTATAAAATTAGTGCTCCAGAGCCTTAGCCAAAGCAAGTGCGCACAAGTACTCTGATCTGTTTACCATGTAAAACGTCGCAAGAACCTCCGGTTAAGTGCGCGATGTTTCACTTCTCGGTTTCACAGTACCTAGTCAACAACTCGCTGTAAGACTTTGCTCGTAAATCGGGATGCTTCCTCTGAAATACGTTGACTGCAGACAATTGAGTCTCGCTACACTTATCCTAAGCTATGGCCCAGCGTCCACAATTTTCTCAGCCCCCATTATCGCCAAAGGCGACGGAGAGAATTTTATATCGTGTGTTAGTTCATTAATTTTATGCCTACAAAGCCGTACACTGATGGTGTTTTGTACGAACAAGCCAGACGCGAGTAAGAAAACCAAGTGGACTAACTAGTATAGCATAGTGCGCATCTTTTTTTTCAGATGTCGAAGACGCAGCTTTTTCCAGACGTGTTTTACCTCGTTCAACGCGAAGCGGAACGAAAGGGCATCCCCGTTGACGTACACAAGCAAATGCGATCCATCAAGTGTGCATGTTGCTTTGTGGTAATACCCAAGAGCCAATGGAAAAGTGCAAAGTCAGAACGTGTTCATCATCTCCCTTACAACGAAGCACTCCTGAGGAAGGTTCAGCAGGTTTTCCCCTCATACTCTGTGACCAATCCCTCGCTGCCAACCTCTATTTGCTCAACATGCATTCGTAAGCTTCCAAAAGCCATCCCAAGTACACAATCGGAGAACCAAGGCACCTCTCTTAAGTCCGATACATGGAAGGAACACGAAATCTTGGAGATCGACCACAGGTTTTCTATTGCATGCCGTCAACTCCGCGAGAAGAGCAAGACTACGTGCGTGGGGCGATCGTGCAGAGTTTGCCTAAGTCCCCAAGGTGTCCCGAGGCACAACTATCAAGGCTCACTCGGAAAACGGCGTACCTACATCGCACAAAAAAAGCTTCGTGCTTCCTCGAAAAAGCGTCACATTCCTGGGCGACCACGTGGCAAAAAACCACAGAAAGTTCTTTATGATACGCCAACGACGCCCGGCTCCGTCAAAGCTGCTACCCGCTCCAGCGGAACACCTCTGTGTGAAGTCAACACAGATATACCAGTGCACAAACGCAGGAAGCGCACGATCATTCGTGTCACCCCCACGCAGCCCACGAAGAACTTGAGCCTAGATGATCTACACGGCTTTGCGGCCGACACTGGGGCATCAGCGCGAGCGATCGCTCGGGGGGCCCAGGGGCAACGACAGCGCGCAGAAGACGGCAACTCTGTCTCAGCACCTTCAGGGGCAAAGTTTAGGCAAGATAATTCACGCTACAACAAGGCATTCAAAGGTGATTTTGAGTCTCGCCCGTTCGAAATCTCAAGCGACGGTCACGCTTACTTCGTCAAACGACCAGCTTCCCACGTCAAGAAACTAATGTGGCTCTCGGGCAAATTTGTGCGTCATTTGTTGCAGTTCTTGTTGTCGGTTCTTCGTTACACAATATTGTTCAAAGGTGTTCCAGACGAACTCGCTTTTTGCAAAGCACTAGAAACCACTAGTACTGCATGTTAGATACTGTGGTGTTTTTGTGCTAGGTCAAGTCTCTTGATGCTTTAACGTGAGGTTTTGAGTCGTTACGCACCATATGTCAACATGTTACTAATTCAGCAAAACGAACGAATTTATCAGGGCGTTTTTTCGAGGTGGTACATATCGAGCACGTCCTTATTAAGACATGTGTTCTAGGATGCAGACAAATTGCACTTGTGAAATATGCTTTTGTATCTGTGCAGTATTATTATCAACAAAGTCTCATTTCGTTTCGACAGGGTGACGAATTTTGAGTGATTCATGACATCACTCCATTGGCCGTGGAAACAAGAATTGTGCACTGTAGTGCACTCGCGCTTTCTTACACGGATATCTTGCCCTTCCGCGCTTTTGAATTTTCGTGTGTAGCCGAAGGAGGCCCGATACATGATTTTGATCGCCGACGGTGGACGTGGGACCCTGAAGCTGGTAATGCTGATACGATACAAAGATGATCCCCTCTTGCAGGATGACATCACAGCTGAAGACATAAAACGCTACCAGAGTTCAGCTCAGTACAAAGATGGTGGAGTTAACCGCACGTTCATACTAGGAGAAGTACCTGGGGTGGGCGAATCAACGTACACAGTCCACTTTCTTCATAACTCGCTGAACTTGAAGGAGCTTGTCGATTTCTGTAAGAAACACAACATCGAACTGATCTTCGCCAATGACATGAAAATGGCAAATCATCTACTCAACATCGGAACGCACAGTAGCACACACCCGCTTGTTTGGAGCCTTTGGTCACAACTCCTGTCAAAAGACGGACAGAATCGCGATAATGTTGAGCGAACGATGCGGGACTGTATGCAACTCGCTCAAGAACGGGAGAACGACAGGAAAGCGGGAACCGAGAAAACGGACAAGGAGTACTTTAATGTGAAAGGCTTTCCTGTGGAAGTGCTGCAACACGTTTTTGAGGTGTTCCCAAACAAAACCCTGCTCGATGTGATGCCCGGCGGGCCACTGCACTACCTCCTCGTGGTGAACACATTTCTCGAATGGCTCGAGAAGCTATTGCCGGGATTCGTGCAAAGCTCCATAGAGGCTCCTGTGAGTGCCGGTGGGCTGGGCCTCAAACCGTCGAACAAGAGGGGGCGAAGCTCTCAGCCTGGTAATAACTGCAAAGCAATCGTTGAAAGCGTTCAACACTTTCGAGAGCGCTTGCCCACTAAGCAAGACGTACGTACTCTCCGCGAACAGGCAAGAGGCAAACCAAATGAGCGCATTATCACCGACTCCTGCAATCGTTTTGATGCTGCGCTGAAGCTCACCACCGAGCTCTTTCGTGAATTCAACTCAGCGCACTCGAGCATCTCGAAGCCACCGTCGAACTCCGTCAATCTCGAGGCTTTCCCGAGGCTTCAGAAAACTTTCGAAGAGTATGAGCCCCTGCACAGAGCTGTAGAACCAGGTGAAGCTGTTCGGAAGTTGATGACTCCGAAACTGTACTCGTTTTGTACTTTCGTGCCTCAGCGGTGCCGTGAGAAGGGCACCAACTATTACCATGCAAACGAACAGGCCGGGGAGGCTATCCACATGAGGGCACAAGACGTACGTGCACACCTGCTGCCCTACACTGAGGCTTGGCTCGAGGACATTAACCATACTTCTGGCAACAAACGACGAAGAAGCCGTCCCTCTGATGGCACCAGATCGGGCGCGCAGGCGCAGATGCAGAAAGAGAAAGAAAAGAAAGCCGAACTCTCGGAGCACCAACAAGCTGTCATGAACAAGCTCTATCGCAAGTCGTCGAAGCGGTGGAGCATCGCTCCCGCTATCGACATGAGCGATGAGACAAGTAAAAAGAAGTCAGCAAGCCGGCCAGCTCTCAAAGCTGCCTGTCCTGAGGGAAAAATTGTCAAGCACTCTGGTAACACAGAAACCTCCGAGCGGGTGTACCTGTGGTCATTGGAAGTTCTAACGAGAAACTCATTCCCTCTATCGAAGTACCGCGATCGACTAGAAGTAGCTGTCGAGTTCGCGGAAGGAAAGGGAGCCGGTGTACCTCCTTGGGAGCGACGTCAGTGGGAGAACTTCGAAAAGTAAAGGTATTCAGTGCAGTTACAATACAATATTTTTGATTCTGTCGGTTCATTTTGCGTGAACGAGGGCAGTCTCGTTGGCATAAATCTGGGAGCCCTGCCTGTGCAGTAAGTGCAAATGGAGTTGTAATCACGACGCCAAGATAAGGATAACAGCATATGTTTTCCAGCACATGCCCCTTTGTGGCCTAAAACAAGATTGGATTACCCGCCTAGATCGGAAAGCGTAGAAGATGTAACAGATTTTCAAAAAGGTTGGAATTGTGGGGTGGAGGGGCCCACTCCCTCTCGTGGGTAGGTTGCCTGAGAAAGGGATTAAGTGTGCAAGTTTTAGATCAGCTATGTGCCTCTTGTCTGCGGAGTTTTGAACAATGGGATGATCAATCCCCTCGAGTGCGGTCTTCCCACAAAACAGTATTATGCGCTACTGTGGAAGATTCATTAGCTTTTCGTGAATTCCGAAAATCGCAATTTCAAAAATGAGCCGCTAAAATGTTAAGGTTTTGAGACTCATTTTCTTGAAGCTCTATGGTAGTGTAAAAGTTTGCGCAAAAAAAATTGCGAAGGGGAGACACTTGGAAAAGAGCCAAAATATCCGGTGTGGATTCCCTCCCTGTAACTCCCTTTCAGCAATTTTGTCTGTTCGATTCCCTCTCTGCAATTCCCTATCTGGGAAGTCCCCTATCGACAGTTCCCTCTCTGTAATTTTTCTCCACAATTCCCTCTGTTTAATTCCCTCTCTGTATTTTCCCCTCTACAATTTCTTCTCCACAATTCCCTCTCTGCAATTCCTCTCGACAATCCCTGCTCGGTACCTCCCTCTTTTTTAATTCCCTCTCTGTATTTTCCTCTCCACAATTCCCTCTCTGCAATTCCTCTCGACAATGCCCTCTCGGAAGTTCCCTCTTTTTAATTGCCTCTCTGTATTTTCCTCTCTACAATTCTCTCTGCAGTTCGCTCTCTTTAAGGGGGCGTCCAGATAAACCGTCACGTGACGGAATGGGGGGGGGGGGGGGGGGGGGGACAAAGCCTCAGCGTGACGGTAACGTTTTTTTTGTTTTGTACGGAAATAACGGTCCCGGAGCCGAGCGGACATCGCAAGCGTCCATGGTACGGTTGGTAGCTCTTCTACCTCCAGATCGTAGACTAGCGAGTTCGATCCCTTACGGAGGAACGTTTTTTTTTCTTCCGTTCACTGGGCTCACGATGTGCTAGAGCAGCTGAAAGTCAATTTTTTTCGTGTGAATGATATTTACCTGAGGCACACATCCGATAAATACTCCTCTCTGAACACACCCTTCTAAAAGCCCCGGTTCCGTGAACATGGACTACCAAGCTCCTGTCCATGAACAGGCGCTCCGGCCGAGTCTATGTTCTTTCAACGAGGGACAGATTCAACCCTGTTCACGTGTGAACTGGGGCATGTCCGCCATTGCTCAGATGAACGGGGGAACAGTGGAATGGAAAACTCTCCACATGCACAGAATCAAAGATCAAAGGACACGGGACATCTGTTTATTTCGAGAAAAGAGATTAATCATCGGTACGGAGAAATATTCTGTGTGGAAACGAAGTGTTTGCGTGTGCGAGCGTTGTGTGTGTTAAATAAGTGTGACAGTATGTGCATGCGTGCGTGTGTGTAGTCGGTCGGCGGGTATGTGTGCGGCTGAACTTGTGTCTCTACCTATGCGTACGTGCGCCTGTATGTATGTGTGTGTGTTCACCGTGGCACATAGGCTTACGAGTCGCATTTTTTCGCACGTCACCATTCAGCGCGAGCGAAAAAGGTTCAGCAGATTTACGCTTGCGGTTGTGAACAAGTTTCCTTACAAGCGTTTCTCACATGAACTTACTTGTGCTGTCGCTATCAACCGTAGCCAATCATCTTTGGCGCAAAAAAAGTAAACGTTCCCCTGGGAGACACGTTACTCAGGGCGAAGCGTTCCTCATAGCAAAACGGACCGTTCCTTCGTGCACGAAGAAATGTGTGACAGGTCCTAGGAAGGGCTCGAAAAGAAGTGCGAGGATCCTGTCATTTCGCACGCACTCACGAAGGTTTTTTTCGCGCGCCTACCTCAAAACACGCAATGGTATCTACTGTAGATTGCGAGCGCCGACGGCGCGGACGAAGAAAAAACACTTTTCGGCTGTGTTCTCTGAAAGTTTTTGTGGAGAATTCACGGAAAATAGAGAAACTTCCCGCCGCCCGGATTGGAAGTGCAGAAATTACCTTACGTGATCAAATGGATTGCTTGACCTCCCCCCCCCTACTCAATATTGTTCGCGGTGCTTGACCTCCACCTAGTATTGTTCACTGGCGTCACCAAAGTGAGCAGCACGTTTGCATGCGTTTGTGAAGCAATATCTATTGAAGATTGTGGCACGGAGGGCAGCGTTTTGACACACGTCCCCCCAAGCATCTAGTATTGTGAACTCACGAGCGCCGAAGATGGGAGTGAAAAATTGAGGATTTCCGGTTCTTAAGAGAAAAATACCCTGAAAATGGCACCCAATTTGGCTGATTGCAGATACTTCGAGGCTACGCGAGCCCCTTTGGCGCGAGCAAGAAAATTTGGGCATTTTTTGCCTTGATTTTGGGGCAAATTGCCTAGTCCTAGAATTTCCGGGATGTGTGTGTGTGTGGGGGGGGGGTCGGTGCGTGGGGGGTTGGGCAAATCAACTCGCCCCCACACACACCCAAATGTGCAGCAGGGGAATTGAAACACTGGGGCGGGAGGTGAAACTCACCCCTAACGCAAACTCCCTCCTCCCTATGGAGAAGGGGAAGTTCTTCTTAGGTATAGATTTGAGCGTGACGCAATGGGTGGGGGGGCACGGCATCAGCGTGACGTGACGCTTTGTGCCTGGACCTCGAGCGTGACGGAATGGGTGGGGGGCACGAAAATCGCGATTTTAGCGTGACGTATTTTCTGGACGCTCCCTAATTCCTCGCGACAATTCCCTCTCGGCAGATCCCTCCCTCTTTTTAATTCCCGATCTGTAATTTTCTCTCTACAAATGCCTCTCTGCAATTCCCTCTGTTCATTTCCCACTCTACAATTCCACCCCCGTAATCGTCTCCGTGCAATTCCCTCTCAGCAATTTTCTTGAGAATCCCCTCGGCAATTCGCTCTCTTCAATTCCGTCTCTTTATTCCCCTAGCTTTAATTCTGTCTTAACAATT
>CBDBEG010000036.1:0-12671 GCA_965204255.1 Rubritalea sp. | reverse complement strand
TTTTGAGCTCCACCGACGCGCGAACTTGAACAGCTTGCACAAACCATCTTGGTACACATACCACGCACGCTTATCACACGCAACAGGTGTTCTGATTAACCTCAGACCTTTAATATGTCACTAGAAAACGTCAAAATGTAGTACAGCTACCGTAGTACAGTACACAAAGGTTGACAAAGACGAAACAAAAACAAAGAAAAAGAAAAAATCAAAAAGGAAAGAACGCGAAATTTCATTTTTAGCGGAACGGCAACAAACTTCAAATGAAAAGCTTTAGTTGTTGATCACCTCGCTCGTGAGCTCAGCATCAGCTACATCGTGCTCAACGTCATTCTGAACAGCCATGTCACTTTGTAGGTCGTCGACGAATGACAGAGCCTCTGACACAGGAACGTGCTGGGACGCAAAAGCTACTACAGCCATAAGTAGCTGTTTCTTGTAGCTCGGCGAATTCAAGCTGTTAACTTTGAAACGCTGCTCCCAAAGATGCTTGAAATCATGATGCGAGGTTTCAAAGCTTTGCTCACTGCACTTCCCCAAGCCGCAGTGACGCCTGCGACACCACTCAGGCGCGTGCTGAAGCAAGACATGCAACTTTGGTGTCAACGATTTTATCCCAAGCTGTTTTGAAAATGTGAAAAGCAACAGAACTTGCTTTTTGAATTGAGAGAGATCCGCGTCCCAAAATAGCCCAAGTACTTTTGAGAACATCGAATGGACAACACAATCGAATAATCGTATGGCTTCACAAACGGCCCTTGCTGCTCTCACCTTTCCTGGTATGATGTTGTCTGCGTTAACTATGTTTCTCAACCAAGAGTGGTTTTTCAAGAGTAAACGACAGCTGTTGCCATTGTAAGAGCCTCCTCCACCGTAAAATCGCGATTTTACTACATGAAATTGCTTAGGCCACTCATAAATCTTGTGTGGATCCTTAAAACACTTTTGTAGAGTACTAAAGAGCCAAGCGAAAATTCCGAGTAGCATGTGAAGTTCAGGAGGTGTAACAAAGTTTTCGATGGGCTCGTCGTCTGGAAGCTGCGAGATAGGTTGAGCTACCACACTGAAAAAATCTCGAGCCTCACCGCCCTTTTCCTCTTTTTCGTCAAAAAGTTTGCGAATTGCTGCAGCGGTGCGCTTCGTGACGTCCTGCTTGTCTGAGACAGGGACATTTTTCGCCCACGTACAAGCATAACATGAGAAAGTCGAGCTGTGTTTACCGAGACCTAACACCAAGTGTAGTGCTTTAAGATCAACACATATGTCATAGTGGTACTCAGATGGTAAGCCCAGCCTGTTGAATGCCTTGTGAAAAGCTTCGTTGCTTTCCGAGAGCTCCGGGATGATTGCGAGAGGGATGACTCTTCGACGCCCGGTTGCCGAGTACGGTTCGCTCTACAGAAAAACCAAGCGCATTCAATGCATTTCGTTTGCTGCCACGTTGCGCTTCGGCAGCGCTATTTTCTTGGCACAGCACCGTACAACGTTCAGAAGCCGATCTCGTACAACGCTGACCAGAAGGTGGATGGTCGCGGCCAATGCTAACGCGAAACTGAGACCAGGTAACGCATGGTGTGAAAGAACCCTCGAGTGCGATCAAGTAAATGTCGTAAGCTTTCTCAAGCCTCTACGTGACGCCTGCCCGTTCCAGTCACGCTACCTAGCACAAAGCATCATAGCCGAACCTCAGTGCTGTCTTCTTGCTCCTCGAATGCAACGGTCATCAAAATCTTCAGGAAATCGCCACCGTAGTCGAAGCCAATGTTGATTGATCCAACCTCGCGCTTGTAGATCTCGGCTAGCCGCTTGATGAGCTCGTCTGTGCTTTTAGCGAATACGGAGGGCTTCTACGAAAAGAAATAAGTACACAGAAACATGCGCAACGCACGGAAAGTACTCCAAGGTACACGAGAGTGCTGAGCACGCAGGTACTGTGCGTGCTACTCGGGACGCATCGAAGAAAGCTTGAAGTTCTTTACCCTCTAGGCCTCCGAGGTACAACATTTTTGCAAGCAAACTCTCTCACGCACCAGAATGTAAATTGCTATACTACTTCCTGTAATAGTCAAAGAATAAACACGCACCCCCATAAAATCGACGGCTTCGTACACGTCTTGAAAAACGTTCTTCAAGTTGGCAGCCGCGACCTTGAACCCGGGCTCGAATACTCGGTCCTTCGAAGATTCGCTGATCACATCCTTCAAGAGCGCTCTCAGTCTAATCTGCAACTGAATTGCCTTGCGTGTCGGAAGATTGAGGTCACTTTGTAACTGTAGCCAATCCGCAGTGGAAATGGCGTACAACTCGTGCTTTGATCGCTTTTTACTAGGACAGCTGGTGTTGTGCTTGCGAGATGCCGAGCTAGGAGTACTGTGTTCCTGAGTGGACGTTTGCCGAGCTAGCATTGCTGCGTTATCAATGGCTACAGCTGCGACTTCGTCTTCACGTTTGTCTTTTGATCGTGATCGACGACGCTTGGTTTGCATACCTTTTCGCGGATTTATTTCTGGGGAAAAAAGCCAAGCACGTTCTACCTCTGGTTTTGCATACACTAGCTCGCAGAGGCGACACCTGCATTTTTCACGACTAACCTGTTCTTCGTTGGAACGACTTTTCCTGGGAGAGTTGAGAGAATGTGACAAATTTTCTCGTGCGGCCCTAATAGTCTGTGAGAACTTGCGCTGTGGTGCCTTACTGATTGGGTGGTTCTGTAGGTTCCGGTAACAATGTCGGTGCAGCACTCGGGGTACGAACGGGTTCGAAATGCTGTACCCCTTTAGGTGGTCTTGGAGCTGGCTGAGGGCAACACCCTCGAGCTTCGTTGTACGCTGAGCCTCTATTCAAGCAAAACCACGTCAAAAGAAACAAAAAACGGAACATGAGAGGGATTTTGGTCAACAGGTCAGAAAGGCGCGTAGACGTTGTGTGCGCCAAGCGTCAGAAGCAACGAAGGGACTCATGTACGCTGTAGAAACTGACGCTGTGGCTCCCGCAATCGCCCATGTCTTAGCTACAACTACAAATTCACTTTGCCACTACGAAAATTATTCACCACAACGAAAATAGGGCGGAAGGGTAGCAACCTTGCGGTCAATGAAGGGTACATCGCAAAAAATCCTGTCAATCAAGCGGAGTTGTCAAATGCATCAATGTACCTGTCACTCGACGCCAACAGAGGCCACATACTTGATCGCGAGCAGAATCGTGTAACGCTGAGTGTGTTTCACTGGCCATCAGGCCTTCAACGAGTGACAAGCTGTGAAAAACGGGAATGCGCGCGGTTTTAAGCACAGAGCTTTTCATTTGAAGTTTGTTGCCGTTCCGCTAAAAATGAAATTTCGCGTTCTTTCCTTTTTGATTTTTTCTTTTTCTTTGTTTTTGTTTCGTCTTTGTCAACCTTTGTGTACTGTACTACGGTAGCTGTACTACATTTTGACGTTTTCTAGTGACATATTAAAGGTCTGAGGTTAATCAGAACACCTGTTGCGTGTGATAAGCGTGCGTGGTATGTGTACCAAGATGGTTTGTGCAAGCTGTTCAAGTTCGCGCGTCGGTGGAGCTCAAAATTCACAGGGCGACGTTGGTACCCAACATGGTGACGCGATTGAGCACAAAGAGACAGGTTACAGTAAAACAAAAGTTGCCCTGCACCATAAGGATACTTTTTCAGTGCTTAACATCAGCTTGGGCCGTGTACGGAGAAAGCTGGTGCTTCGTTTTTGGTGGGATGTGTGCAGAAATTTGAACAGCAGAAATTTGAGGATCAGAGCGCACATGCTTTGGCTTCGTTCAGGCCGTGAAAGGGTGCCACGGCACTTGAAAGTGACTCAAAAGCTTCGTAGAGGTCCCGGCTATGAAACCCAGTGATCATATACGTGCGTGCGAATTTTTACAAAAAATCGACTTGGCGACCACGACGATTTGCCTGTAAAATCAATTTCTCCCAAAAATCAACGACAAATCGATTCGAAAATTACATACAACATGCACAACACCGCAAAAAGCTGTGCAATAGTTACTACTGACTAAGTATGGTGCCTGCCACTCGTTAGAATCAAGCTCGTTGCGCATTTCGAGTTTTTCGTGTTTTCGGTAAAAAACACTCGAAGCAGCCAAAATCGTCCAAAATCGACAACGCCTCATGGGAACCTGTCTTGTGCACGAAAAACACGAAATTATACCAAAGTAACGTTTGAACATCACGGCTAGGGCCCTACTGAACACACACACGCAATACTACAATCGTGGCGTCTTTTCATAGAAAGTTAGGAGGGCATTTCTGGAACGGTCGCGAAACGGTTCGGCGCACCCGTTCACTCTCGCTTCGGCGAATTTTCAGAGTTTGTGCTCTGGTGCCCATATGGCGTGAGCAAATTCAAATCTGACTTTTGTACATTGTTCGTGCACCTAGTGAGTACAACACGTGAGCTGCTCAGACGAAATTGAAATTTTCTTCATGTTTCAATTTTCGGTCCGGTAACTGATAACCAAATTTCCTGTTCCACGCGTGGATCGGGTGTCGCAGACAAAAACGCGATTTTTGAAAAATTGAAAGGTCAGAATTTTTTTAAACTCGCACAGTATCAAGCCCTTATATGTACCTAGTGAACGCACGCATAAAAAAGGGTGGGCGTAAATGACCATTTTTGAGGTCACTGACACACCCTGCTATTCTAGCCGAACTGTCTGGTTCAACTCACTTTCATGGGGTGGCACACTACACAGATAAAGCTCAGGTCAAACTCTGATTCTACAGAATTATTCCACGAAACACCGTATTTGATGATTTTGGCGATTTCTGCAACGATTTCCTGCCAAATCGACTCCGAAAATGTTGTTTCGCGTGTCACGATCATTTTGTGACACCTCAAAACATCCAAGGTTTAGCCGCCTTTTGCCTCGAAAAATGCACCAAAATGGAGGAGAGGGGAGCGCCACACATCTTCGTCAGCCAAGTGGTTGACAGTAGTCCTCCTCCCCCCCCCCCCCCCCCCTAGTTTGGTCGGTGTAAAGGCCTGTGGTGTGAAGGAGCTGAGCGACTCTCGGGCTACGTTGCGCGATGGTCTATTGACAGCCTTATGAAATACTGTGTTTTCAGTCGTTGTACGTTACGACACAGAGTTTTTCATCGGGCTCGGCGAAGTGGTGAAATAACGCTCACACAAACCCATTTTTCGAGCCTCGTTTTGAGAGCCGGTGTACGTAAAGTCCTGCTGAACGCTCTTTCAAATTGCCGGAGATAATCTGCTTCCGTTTAAGTTCACACTCCGTATCGCCGTGATGATGATCTGACACTTGTTCTTTCTTTCTTTCTTTATTACTGTATCGCTTCATGTAAACACGGGAATATCATGTAAACACCGTGGGTAAAAGACGTAATACAAGTCATAGCAATTTCAAATGGTGATACAACATAACGGAGGTGAAAGTAAATGAGAAACTTAGTCCCCTCAGGAAAATGATAACTGTGAGTGTGGTGAGAATCAGAAAAAATGGGAGCCATTTGGAAGCATAAGAAAGCAATTTCAAATCACGATGTCTTATCTCGAATGAATTTAGAAGATTCAGAAGCTACAGTTTGGGGAGACAAGCGGCCCTCTCATCTGTCTTTGTCACACGGTTTGTTCAAATGTTTGTATTAATGTTTAGCACGTATGATCGAAATTTGTGACTATGAAACAAAAGTTCTGAACTGTGAATGGGGCGAAACCCTCCTGGTAATGCGCGCCTTGAACGGACAGCGACCAAACGACAACGTTTGCGATTATGATGACACTCTCGCACAAAGTTGCAACAACGATGTGACAACGTACCTTCAAGGCCTGTGCAGTGGTCGCGATGTATGCGAACTGAACGGAGGTATGGCATTTCCTGGTGAGAGTACTTGTCCGGACGACGTACGCGCATACTACGAAGTCACGTACGAATGTGGTAAGTGACGCGAGCTCTGTTTTTTTCTTGCGTTGAGTTGACTGCAAGGGTGATTGTTTGGGGTAGCATGCGCTCTAGCGCCACGTAGGAGAGCATGTTTCGTGCCTCCGGTATACTAATTACTGGTAGTACTTAGAGAGATTCGTGATTTTGAGAACTGGACACGTATTCACGCAGCCTCGAGGCTCAAATTCACGTAGCCTCTAGCACGTTGGCAAACATCGAGGTCATTGCCGTTCGAACTTCTTCGGCGGAGTATCCTCTCCACGCGATTTGCGGCATATTGAACACCTCGCAAAGGCCGGCGTCGCAGGGCATTGGCATTCAACTCCAGTGAATCATCCGCTTGGAGTTTTCGCCAACAAATGTCAAAATGTCTCCCACTCTCGAATAATGAAAAAGCAAAGAACGCTGAGAATTTTCGATTTTTAGCCTATGTGAGGACTACATTCCTGTGCATGTCCGCCCACCCCTTCATACAAAGCGTGAATGACGGCACAGTAAATTTGCACAGTGCTGGATACACACCTACAAGTTCTCTCCCTGATGAAAACAAACGGCCTCGACCGCATAGCGCTCTCCGACGCGCAAGCGCTTAAAAACAGACATGTAGCAGCAGTCGGCAAATAATTGCACGTTTTTTCTCGTGTATTTGCTCAAGAAAGGTACTTTATTTCGGAGTGTTCTCTAAAAAGGTAGAGCTATTCGTCGTAGGTAGGTAGAATTGTTCGTCGTAGAAAGACGGCACAAAGCACGCTTAGCATACCCCAGGGCAGCTATTTTTTGCTGCCATTGGCAGCAAATTCCCACCTGTTTTGACCAGTTTCTGCACACCACCAAATTTTTGCTGCCAATCGGCAGCAAAATCCCTGCTGTTTTGGCCAATTTGGTGGCAGCAAATGCTGCCATTCATTTGCTGCCCTCAGGTATGCTAAGCGAGGCACACGCACACACCCACCAACTTCGCACTCACGCCATAACCATACACGACTTCACTACCAAAACGTACCTTGACACAAAAAAAGTCGAAGTTAATTTTTGATCTCTCAGGAGGTACAATTTATTCGTCGCGGCAACAAAAAAAACAAAAAGGTAGAAGCACGACTCTTCCGCACGCTGCAATTATTTGGCTCCTGCTGGTATCGGTTCCGGTGAGACGTACTCAAGCAATTGCTTCTACGGTGCGTACACAAGTATCGCAATGTTCACACAACTCTCCCCATCTGCGCATTTGCTTTGTGGATTCGCTGCTGGCAGTGTGCGTCATGCACGCTACGTCGTCTGCTGTCATAAGTGGATGTCAGACGCTGGTCGACACACTCAGCCACTTGCGCAACACGAGTCTCTAATTGCTCAATCCTTGCGGTTGTTCGATTCTCGAACGCTCCCAACGCCTCACGCAGTATTCGTGACAAACTTTGCTCGCTAACCAAGACTCAAATTCATGGATGACCGCGGCAACTTCAAAAGTAAGACTGAATTTCTTCCGCGACGTTGTGGTTCAGAATAATGCAAACCATGACGCGAATCAATTTGTGATTCATCTTTCTTCGTTCTTTCTTTCTTTCCTACCAATTTCATTCAATGAAGTACCACAGTCAGGGGAAGTATCATGTAAAACACCGCAGGAAAAAGACGTCATACAGGTCGCCGCAAATGCACAATCGACAACGACAATCGGTTTCATTGTCACACCCTTTTGTTGCGCCTTTTCTTGAACAATTCACATAAGCCTTGACAAAAACAAAACACCAAGAGCTGTTTCCCGAGTTCCGCCGTTATTTTCGTGACTGGTGTTCTGCGGTCGGTGTTGCCGAATTTCCGTAAGTTGCTGATATTAATTGATTAATTGTTCGTTGCTGCGCTCACGCAAACACGCGCAAGACATATGACTTTCACATAAAAGTAATACTGGCCGAAGCTGAGCAACAACAACACAAAAATCCGCACGCCAGGTTCGGTTTTTGGATCCCTCATATGCGGGGTGAATTGCACCATCTTCAAACGTGAACATCCCTCTTTTAGCCATCTTTTCTCGTCGAACTCACTTGTGCTTTTCGCAGGAAGCTGCACTTTCGTGCACGCGCTTGCATGCAACGTTCTGTGTTGCTGTGTAGTTCGAATAGCGCCAACGATCGAAAACCGATGGTGGATGCCAGAAAACACCAGCACTCGTGTCACATGGGAAGCGGCACGTCAAGCTTGCCGTTCAAGTGCCAGCCACCTAGCGAGCATCGCTTCCCAGGAAGAGAACGATGCTCTTCGCCAGTTCTTACATTCTTCGCTGCAAACTGCTGGTGCTAACGTTACTGCTGCGCGAGTTTGGATTGGAGCAAATGATCGCGAGAAAGAGGTGCGTCATGTGCCCTACTTTGGTACATGAAAAGTACTGATCGTAACATGTACTTTTATTGGTAAGGTTGCCCGCTTACCTGCAGACAATGTGGAGGGCGCAATGATTTACCGCTAATCGCGTATACCACTGGGTTTCGTTTCTCAAGATACCAAAATAATGAATTGCGCAGCTTCCCAAGATTTGCGAACAGTAAAACCTCGGAACGGCTTTTTCGGTACGGCACTGACACATTAACTTGTACTTGTACTTCTTGGTGATGTTTTCCGCATACCGGCATGGTGTATAAAGTGCCAACGATAGAGAACGTCAGAGAAGAGAGAGCTAGAGTGCTGGCGAGAATTTTGTGTGTGACATGCGTGTGGCACTTCGGTTTGACGCTGGTGCTTGTGCTTCAGTATCAGACTGCACTGACCGAACACATGATCGTTTCAGCAGTTGGTGTACGGGCTACGTTTCTCGCTCACATGCAAGCACATGGCGGCGTACATAGAAATACTGTAGCTGTTTCATACCATACTCCGCTCGCTGTGATTTATCGTAAAACGTGACATACCAGCTGCGCTTGAAATAGAATTACAGGGTATGTGTGCGGATAGCAACTTTCTAGACAGACATGTTTAGACACAAAGTCAATGAATTCTGGTGGTTATTGTATGTGATTTCTTGCTTCGCTTGCTTTCTGACAGGGTCACTGGAAATGGAGCGATGGCTCGGGCGTGTTTCAAATTGGCAATCGTCAAGATGCTGTCATCACGACAACCGAGGGGCTATTCGCAAATTGGGCCAACAATGAGCCGCAGTCGGGTGGCGGAGGAGACTTTGGATCGTTGATGCTCGACTCAGGCGCGTGGAATTCGAATGACGAGCACAAAGAACTCCTTTATGTTTGTGAGCAAAGTACGCTTTGATGGCTATCCCATTCTACGGAGAGTAGACCGCAGTGGCTGATAATCAATGCGGCGCCGGCTGCGTTTTGGGAACGACAGTGGGCTTTCTTGAGAACCACTTGGCCGAAGGGTAATGCAGAAAACTGCATGGGCAGACATTCCTTGTGTACGCTGACGTTTGTGCTCGTTTGTACGTGCATGATATTTGTGTTTTCCAATGGCAATATTTGTGTACGTTTTTACGTAAAGAACTCATGTGCTGCAAGTAACAACTGCGCCCACTCGAATCGAGCTTTGTACCTGTGTGGCGTTCGTTCAAATATACAGCGTTTTTACTGTATCTCAGCGGAAATGTTTTCTAGAATTTCAAATTTGTTAGGTACCTCCCGACGAACAAAGCCTGCTGCAAGACAACTGGGAACACACGAGTGTTAAACGGTAGTTTGTAGTTCTGATGACGGTAAAATGAGCTGGTTTGACTTTGAAACTAGCAGCAGATCCTAAGAATTGAGAGGAGAGTACGTTAAGCGCTCTGACAACCCAGCACTGGTCATGTACAGTAGCGTCCCCGCGGATTGGTCAGGGAGTTATTCTTTATTTTATTCAACGTATTTGCGTGATACTTTGAACTATTTTTCCTGCGTTCCTCTCCTGAGGAGTACGCACATGTCCAGTGAAAACGGGTTGCGCTTTGCACACGAATTCGTCCCTACTGGCATTGTTCGCTACCCCTCGGGGTGACACGAACCGCCGAGGAAGGTTTTCACTTTTCACTAGTTGCGTGATACTCCGGGGTTTCAGCGTCCGATCCCTTGTCTTGGTGGCTCTGATGATCACCCAACACAGATTGAATTTGTGTATTTGTTGTGCAGGTGCCCCAAAGTTTACGTATCATCACAAGCAACTTACTTGGCAACAAGCAGGCTTCGAGTGTCGAAAGGACAATCGAGAACTGGCGAGCATACACTCCACTGGGGAAAATATCGAAGTTGCCGCTCTAATTGCAGCTGTAAAAACTACCCCGACTGTCTATGCTTGGATTGGCGGGAATGACATCGATAATGAGGTACTGTATGTTGTGCAGCGGTGTGTCATCTGCTGCTGCTCTTTTTGGTGATGTATTGTTTATGCGCACGCGTTGTTCTGCTCTTGGGAGCTAACAAAGGCAAGATTACTGAGAGATTGCTTCACTTCGAGCAACACGTGCCGGCAAACACCGACAACCAGTGATCAGCAGTCGTTCCGACGACACAAGGCGATATGAACATTTGTCATTTTCTCAGAGAAACTTTCGATAAGCAAATCGACGCATACATGGGAAATGCTCGGGGAAAATCAACACGCCCAACGTTACCCTCCAACTAGCGAGAGTCGGTGAAAGGAACATGGTTTTCTTTTCTCTCAGGAACCAGTACGGTGACAAAGGTGTTCGACGTTCAAATCGTATGGCGTGCGAATCCTTCCAACTATTACACTTTCTCGGTTTTCTGTTCTCGTCTTTAAAAATAAAAACATAGCGCGGTCGTCCACATGGCACAGGCATTTCTAAAAATAACCTGAGTTGGCTGAGCTTGGGATGAACACGCTCTCTCAGACAGGCTTATTATTTTTCACTGTGAACACTGAGTGCGTTTGCTGCGCTACGTTTCATCCCTATCTCGCTTCTTTCGTTTCCTACGGTAGCATACCACGATTGGTCGTTTCAAAAGAGCGCCACACCACAACGTATTCGTGTTTATTTGCGTTTCGCATGTCATTCTTGTTTCAGGCTGGAAGTAATCCAAACGGCTTCGTGTGGCGCGACGGAACTCCGTTCGACTATATTGAAGGTTGGGATGCAAATGAACCGGATGCCCGTGGCGGTGAGGCTCGCGCGGAAGACTGTGTCGGATTTCGACATGGCGAGATTAGTTATGGATGGCTGGATTTTGGCTGTGATTTTTCCGGAGGATTTGTGTGTGGTAAGTTCGACGTTTATGAGCGATAGACGCGCGCGCAGACATATCGGAGTTTGTCGGCGCGTCGGCACCAAACGTAAGGCCAGCAATCCGACAAACCCATCATGTCATGTCAGCCTGTCGTTCAGTTCCGACAAACAGACAGCCCGACATGCCTGTCATGTCGCCCTGTCCAGCTCCACAGGCTTTGTCGGATTGCTGGCCCGGGAGAGTTTAACAGCATCCACAGCGTCGGGTATTACATAAAGTGAGTGCCCTTCGGCTATTGACTTGCTGTCGCTGTCGATACTTTTGAACAATGTAGCGCACGCAGCGTTCGATACCTTGTGCGACATTTTTGTGGCATATGCACGGCCCAGGTTGGGGAAAGATGTGATAGTGCTGGATATCATATTTACATCGTGTACTTGACTGCTCTCCGTACAGTATTAAGAGATGGAAGTACATATCTTTACGAATTCGATGATGAATTCGAGGATTTCGGGAAAACACGAGATTTATTTTTTAAAATATTGTTTATAGAATTTCACTGTAACAGGCAGTGACAAAACTCAAGTGGCATCGCCGTGAATTGACATTGGGGAAAGGTTTCGCGTATGCGCGAATTTGATACTGTAGGTCCGATCGAGCAAGCTTCCCGCACCGAGGTCGAAACCTAGCGTGCGAAATTGATGTTTCACAAGCGAAATGTTAACAAAGTCAATAAACCACCCCTAAAGTTAAAAAACGAATCGTTCTTAGGGTGTAAACACCAGATGCCGCGTTTCAACTGACCGGCCCCAAACTGGTGAGATGTTCACTACTTTGGCGAGGACGCGCGCCGGACAACATCAAGTACATCTTCTTGAGACGCATACTGGTGTTCACTTGTGTGACCCCAGAGAACAACACTGGGAGGGAGTGGGATCACGCACTGCGAGCAAGTACTAGGGTGGGCGGGGACGTCAGGCAAACCATTTGTTCGGGTAACTTAGTTTGTGCGCCTCATTAGTGAGCCTCCGTAGAAGATATCTCGCGTAACATGGGCGTTTTTTGGGATATGTCTGCCTGGTTTATCGCAATAAAACATGTCACGGCCACGCTCAGCATCGAACCCACACCCGGCATGTCAACACACACACGCATACATACACAAATACACACGCGCACGCACGCACAATGTAGTGGCATACAAGTTATGACGCGCCTATTTACACACGCACGTGCACGTTGACGCGCGCGCATGCACATACCCGCACCTTCTCGCACGCACACGAGCACGCGCTTTGCAGTTGGCGAGAGCTAGCAGATGCGTATGCCGAACCTACGTTGACGAAGATCATAACTGTAAGCGGATTAGAAAAACGGTTATGATCTGAATCGAATTCGGCGTTTTCGAAAACTTGTGTTGCATCCTCGCGCGTTAGATACTGGGCTAACTGTCACGGATCACTTGCAGCAAGCCGGACATGTCTCCGCATCGACGACTCTCACCAAACAAGCAGAGGAGTTGCGTCTCTGTTGGGCTGTTGTGATTCTGCGTTAGGGTCGTTCTGTTTC
>CBDBEG010000035.1:0-14422 GCA_965204255.1 Rubritalea sp. | reverse complement strand
TGACCTGTAGTAGCCATAATTGTACATGTTACAAGCCCCAGCACCCTGGGGACGCCTCGGTCATGAATCCTGGAACAATGGTCACCCCAACTTCACTGAAAAAGTGGAAAACGTTTCGCCCGATAAGGGACTTGAACCCTTGACCCTCAGATCCCTTTACGCTTGTTGCCTTAAAAGTCTGATGCTCTACCGACTGAGCTAACCGGGCCCATACTTTGCAAAGGTGGGATTTTCATGAAATGCCATGTAGTGTAGTGCACAAAATTCCATATTAAACACTTCTTTGCTTTTCTTTTTAACCACACTGCATCACCAAAATCACCACGTTTGACAAATGTGTGGTGTTTTTAATCATGTTCACGTCATTTCAAAATCCTTTTTCTCCCAGACGGGGAATCGAACCCCGGCCACGGCGGTGAGAGCGCCGGATCCTAACCACTAGACCATCTGGGAAGAGATACATTGGGCAGGCTTGCTATTAGATCTCAGCCATTTTCAACAGCTTCAGAATTACCTGGATTCAATCTTTATTCCTTCTTATTGCAATCCAATAGTGGGCAGCTGTTTGGATATGCCAGCCTTTTCTATAACATGCACATGTATGAATTGTCATGGAAGAGGAAATGGATACTGGCTGGATCAGAGCTTACAAAAAGCCTCTGAACACATAGGTAGCCTCTGTTTCATCACCTGGGTCAGGTGCATTTGCAAAATTATCTGTCTGTAGCTGCGTGCGGCCAAGGACCTCTCAAGTTGGCTGTGGGCGTCCCGTGCTTGTCACAGATAGGAGCAAGAAGCTATTGACTCTTCCAGCATTGTACAACACACAGCGCCTTGCCTTTCTAAGGTATTTTGCGCTTGTTCAGGAAGCATATTGTGTTCTGAGGTATTTTGGGCTTGTTCAGGAAGCATCTTGTTTCTACTAAAAGGTGATACATCCCGCGAGACGGAGTCGAACCGCCGACCTAGAGATCACAGTTTGTAATTCCTACTACAGTCTCCCGCTCTACCAACTGAGCTATCACGGGTGCCAGGATTTAGTGCCAAAAGCCCCTGACCTGTAGTAGCCATAATTGTACATGTTACAAGCCCCAGCACCCTGGGGACGCCTCGGTCATGAATCCTGGAACAATGGTCACCCCAACTTCACTGAAAAAGTGGAAAACGTTTCGCCCGATAAGGGACTTGAACCCTTGACCCTCAGATCCCTTTACTGCTTGTTGCCTTAAAAGTCTGATGCTCTACCGACTGAGCTAACCGGGCCCATACTTTGCAAAGGTGGGATTTTCATGAAATGCCATGTAGTGTAGTGCACAAAATTCCATATTAAACACTTCTTTGCTTTTCTTTTTAACCACACTGCATCACCAAAATCACCACGTTTGGCAAATGTGTGGTGTTTTTAATCATGTTCACGTCATTTCAAAATCCTTTTTCTCCCAGACGGGGAATCGAACCCCGGCCATGGCGGTGAGAGCGCCTGATCCTAACCACTAGACCATCTGGGAAGAGATACATTGGGCAGGCTTGCTATTAGATTTCAGCCATTTTCAACAGCTTCAGAATTACCTGGATTCAATCTTTATTCCTTCTTATTGCAATCCAATAGTGGGCAGCTGTTTGGATATGCCAGCCTTTTCTATAACATGCACATGTATGAATTGTCATGGAAGAGGAAATGGATACTGGCTGGATCAGAGCTTACAAAAAGCCTCTGAACACATAGGTAGCCTCTGTTTCATCACCTGGGTCAGGTGCATTTGCAAAATTATCTGTCTGTAGCTGCGTGCGGCCAAGGACCTCTCAAGTTGGCTGTGGGCGTCCCGTGCTTGTCACAGATAGGAGCAAGAAGCTATTGACTCTTCCAGCATTGTACAACACACAGCGCCTTGCCTTTCTAAGGTATTTTGCGCTTGTTCAGGAAGCATATTGTATTCTGAGGTATTTTGGGCTTGTTCAGGAAGCATCTTGTTTCTACTAAAAGGTGATACATCCCGCGAGACGGAGTCGAACCGCCGACCTAGAGATCACAGTTTGTAATTCCTACTACAGTCTCCCGCTCTACCAACTGAGCTATCACGGGTGCCAGGATTTAGTGCCAAAAGCCCCTGACCTGTAGTAGCCATAATTGTACATGTTACAAGCCCCAGCACCCTGGGGACGCCTCGGTCATGAATCCTGGAACAATGGTCACCCCAACTTCACTGAAAAAGTGGAAAACGTTTCGCCCGATAAGGGACTTGAACCCTTGACCCTCAGATCCCTTTACTGCTTGTTGCCTTAAAAGTCTGATGCTCTACCGACTGAGCTAACCGGGCCCATACTTTGCAAAGGTGGGATTTTCATGAAATGCCATGTAGTGTAGTGCACAAAATTCCATATTAAACACTTCTTTGCTTTTCTTTTTAACCACACTGCATCACCAAAATCACCACGTTTGACAAATGTGTGGTGTTTTTAATCATGTTCACGTCATTTCAAAATCCTTTTTCTCCCAGACGGGGAATCGAACCCCGGCCACGGCGGTGAGAGCGCCGGATCCTAACCACTAGACCATCTGGGAAGAGATACATTGGGCAGGCTTGCTATTAGATCTCAGCCATTTTCAACAGCTTCAGAATTACCTGGATTCAATCTTTATTCCTTCTTATTGCAATCCAATAGTGGGCAGCTGTTTGGATATGCCAGCCTTTTCTATAACATGCACATGTATGAATTGTCATGGAAGAGGAAATGGATACTGGCTGGATCAGAGCTTACAAAAAGCCTCTGAACACATAGGTAGCCTCTGTTTCATCACCTGGGTCAGGTGCATTTGCAAAATTATCTGTCTGTAGCTGCGTGCGGCCAAGGACCTCTCAAGTTGGCTGTGGGCGTCCCGTGCTTGTCACAGATAGGAGCAAGAAGCTATTGACTCTTCCAGCATTGTACAACACACAGCGCCTTGCCTTTCTAAGGTATTTTGCGCTTGTTCAGGAAGCATATTGTGTTCTGAGGTATTTTGGGCTTGTTCAGGAAGCATCTTGTTTCTACTAAAAGGTGATACATCCCGCGAGACGGAGTCGAACCGCCGACCTAGAGATCACAGTTTGTAATTCCTACTACAGTCTCCCGCTCTACCAACTGAGCTATCACGGGTGCCTGGATTTAGTGCCAAAAGCCCCTGACCTGTAGTAGCCATAATTGTACATGTTACAAGCCCCAGCACCCTGGGGACGCCTCGGTCATGAATCCTGGAACAATGGTCACCCCAACTTCACTGAAAAAGTGGAAAACGTTTCGCCCGATAAGGGACTTGAACCCTTGACCCTCAGATCCCTTTACTGCTTGTTGCCTTAAAAGTCTGATGCTCTACCGACTGAGCTAACCGGGCCCATACTTTGCAAAGGTGGGATTTTCATGAAATGCCATGTAGTGTAGTGCACAAAATTCCATATTAAACACTTCTTTGCTTTTCTTTTTAACCACACTGCATCACCAAAATCACCACGTTTGGCAAATGTGTGGTGTTTTTAATCATGTTCACGTCATTTCAAAATCCTTTTTCTGCCAGACGGGGAATCGAACCCCGGCCACGGCGGTGAGAGCGCCGGATCCTAACCACTAGACCATCTGGGAAGAGATACATTGGGCAGGCTTGCTATTAGATCTCAGCCATTTTCAACAGCTTCAGAATTACCTGGATTCAATCTTTATTCCTTCTTATTGCAATCCAATAGTGGGCAGCTGTTTGGATATGCCAGCCTTTTCTATAACATGCACATGTATGAATTGTCATGGAAGAGGAAATGGATACTGGCTGGATCAGAGCTTACAAAAAGCCTCTGAACACATAGGTAGCCTCTGTTTCATCACCTGGGTCAGGTGCATTTGCAAAATTATCTGTCTGTAGCTGCGTGCGGCCAAGGACCTCTCAAGTTGGCTGTGGGCGTCCCGTGCTTGTCACAGATAGGAGCAAGAAGCTATTGACTCTTCCAGCATTGTACAACACACAGCGCCTTGCCTTTCTAAGGTATTTTGCGCTTGTTCAGGAAGCATATTGTGTTCTGAGGTATTTTGGGCTTGTTCAGGAAGCATCTTGTTTCTACTAAAAGGTGATACATCCCGCGAGACGGAGTCGAACCGCCGACCTAGAGATCACAGTTTGTAATTCCTACTACAGTCTCCCGCTCTACCAACTGAGCTATCACGGGTGCCAGGATTTAGTGCCAAAAGCCCCTGACCTGTAGTAGCCATAATTGTACATGTTACAAGCCCCAGCACCCTGGGGACGCCTCGGTCATGAATCCTGGAACAATGGTCACCCCAACTTCACTGAAAAAGTGGAAAACGTTTCGCCCGATAAGGGACTTGAACCCTTGACCCTCAGATCCCTTTACGCTTGTTGCCTTAAAAGTCTGATGCTCTACCGACTGAGCTAACCGGGCCCATACTTTGCAAAGGTGGGATTTTCATGAAATGCCACGTAGTGTAGTGCACAAAATTCCATATTAAACACTTCTTTGCTTTTCTTTTTAACCACACTGCATCACCAAAATCACCACGTTTGGCAAATGTGTGGTGTTTTTAATCATGTTCACGTCATTTCAAAATCCTTTTTCTCCCAGACGGGGAATCGAACCCCGGCCACGGCGGTGAGAGCGCCGGATCCTAACCACTAGACCATCTGGGAAGAGATACATTGGGCAGGCTTGCTATTAGATCTCAGCCATTTTCAACAGCTTCAGAATTACCTGGATTCAATCTTTATTCCTTCTTATTGCAATCCAATAGTGGGCAGCTGTTTGGATATGCCAGCCTTTTCTATAACATGCACATGTATGAATTGTCATGGAAGAGGAAATGGATACTGGCTGGATCAGAGCTTACAAAAAGCCTCTGAACACATAGGTAGCCTCTGTTTCATCACCTGGGTCAGGTGCATTTGCAAAATTATCTGTCTGTAGCTGCGTGCGGCCAAGGACCTCTCAAGTTGGCTGTGGGCGTCCCGTGCTTGTCACAGATAGGAGCAAGAAGCTATTGACTCTTCCAGCATTGTACAACACACAGCGCCTTGCCTTTCTAAGGTATTTTGCGCTTGTTCAGGAAGCATATTGTGTTCTGAGGTATTTTGGGCTTGTTCAGGAAGCATCTTGTTTCTACTAAAAGGTGATACATCCCGCGAGACGGAGTCGAACCGCCGACCTAGAGATCACAGTTTGTAATTCCTACTACAGTCTCCCGCTCTACCAACTGAGCTATCACGGGTGCCAGGATTTAGTGCCAAAAGCCCCTGACCTGTAGTAGCCATAATTGTACATGTTACAAGCCCCAGCACCCTGGGGACGCCTCGGTCATGAATCCTGGAACAATGGTCACCCCAACTTCACTGAAAAAGTGGAAAACGTTTCGCCCGATAAGGGACTTGAACCCTTGACCCTCAGATCCCTTTACGCTTGTTGCCTTAAAAGTCTGATGCTCTACCGACTGAGCTAACCGGGCCCATACTTTGCAAAGGTGGGATTTTCATGAAATGCCATGTAGTGTAGTGCACAAAATTCCATATTAAACACTTCTTTGCTTTTCTTTTTAACCACACTGCATCACCAAAATCACCACGTTTGGCAAATGTGTGGTGTTTTTAATCATGTTCACGTCATTTCAAAATCCTTTTTCTCCCAGACGGGGAATCGAACCCCGGCCACGGCGGTGAGAGCGCCGGATCCTAACCACTAGACCATCTGGGAAGAGATACATTGGGCAGGCTTGCTATTAGATCTCAGCCATTTTCAACAGCTTCAGAATTACCTGGATTCAATCTTTATTCCTTCTTATTGCAATCCAATAGTGGGCAGCTGTTTGGATATGCCAGCCTTTTCTATAACATGCACATGTATGAATTGTCATGGAAGAGGAAATGGATACTGGCTGGATCAGAGCTTACAAAAAGCCTCTGAACACATAGGTAGCCTCTGTTTCATCACCTGGGTCAGGTGCATTTGCAAAATTATCTGTCTGTAGCTGCGTGCGGCCAAGGACCTCTCAAGTTGGCTGTGGGCGTCCCGTGCTTGTCACAGATAGGAGCAAGAAGCTATTGACTCTTCCAGCATTGTACAACACACAGCGCCTTGCCTTTCTAAGGTATTTTGCGCTTGTTCAGGAAGCATATTGTGTTCTGAGGTATTTTGGGCTTGTTCAGGAAGCATCTTGTTTCTACTAAAAGGTGATACATCCCGCGAGACGGAGTCGAACCGCCGACCTAGAGATCACAGTTTGTAATTCCTACTACAGTCTCCCGCTCTACCAACTGAGCTATCACGGGTGCCAGGATTTAGTGCCAAAAGCCCCTGACCTGTAGTAGCCATAATTGTACATGTTACAAGCCCCAGCACCCTGGGGACGCCTCGGTCATGAATCCTGGAACAATGGTCACCCCAACTTCACTGAAAAAGTGGAAAACGTTTCGCCCGATAAGGGACTTGAACCCTTGACCCTCAGATCCCTTTACGCTTGTTGCCTTAAAAGTCTGATGCTCTACCGACTGAGCTAACCGGGCCCATACTTTGCAAAGGTGGGATTTTCATGAAATGCCATGTAGTGTAGTGCACAAAATTCCATATTAAACACTTCTTTGCTTTTCTTTTTAACCACACTGCATCACCAAAATCACCACGTTTGGCAAATGTGTGGTGTTTTTAATCATGTTCACGTCATTTCAAAATCCTTTTTCTCCCAGACGGGGAATCGAACCCCGGCCACGGCGGTGAGAGCGCCGGATCCTAACCACTAGACCATCTGGGAAGAGATACATTGGGCAGGCTTGCTATTAGATCTCAGCCATTTTCAACAGCTTCAGAATTACCTGGATTCAATCTTTATTCCTTCTTATTGCAATCCAATAGTGGGCAGCTGTTTGGATATGCCAGCCTTTTCTATAACATGCACATGTATGAATTGTCATGGAAGAGGAAATGGATACTGGCTGGATCAGAGCTTACAAAAAGCCTCTGAACACATAGGTAGCCTCTGTTTCATCACCTGGGTCAGGTGCATTTGCAAAATTATCTGTCTGTAGCTGCGTGCGGCCAAGGACCTCTCAAGTTGGCTGTGGGCGTCCCGTGCTTGTCACAGATAGGAGCAAGAAGCTATTGACTCTTCCAGCATTGTACAACACACAGCGCCTTGCCTTTCTAAGGTATTTTGCGCTTGTTCAGGAAGCATATTGTGTTCTGAGGTATTTTGGGCTTGTTCAGGAAGCATCTTGTTTCTACTAAAAGGTGATACATCCCGCGAGACGGAGTCGAACCGCCGACCTAGAGATCACAGTTTGTAATTCCTACTACAGTCTCCCGCTCTACCAACTGAGCTATCACGGGTGCCAGGATTTAGTGCCAAAAGCCCCTGACCTGTAGTAGCCATAATTGTACATGTTACAAGCCCCAGCACCCTGGGGACGCCTCGGTCATGAATCCTGGAACAATGGTCACCCCAACTTCACTGAAAAAGTGGAAAACGTTTCGCCCGATAAGGGACTTGAACCCTTGACCCTCAGATCCCTTTACGCTTGTTGCCTTAAAAGTCTGATGCTCTACCGACTGAGCTAACCGGGCCCATACTTTGCAAAGGTGGGATTTTCATGAAATGCCATGTAGTGTAGTGCACAAAATTCCATATTAAACACTTCTTTGCTTTTCTTTTTAACCACACTGCATCACCAAAATCACCACGTTTGGCAAATGTGTGGTGTTTTTAATCATGTTCACGTCATTTCAAAATCCTTTTTCTCCCAGACGGGGAATCGAACCCCGGCCACGGCGGTGAGAGCGCCGGATCCTAACCACTAGACCATCTGGGAAGAGATACATTGGGCAGGCTTGCTATTAGATCTCAGCCATTTTCAACAGCTTCAGAATTACCTGGATTCAATCTTTATTCCTTCTTATTGCAATCCAATAGTGGGCAGCTGTTTGGATATGCCAGCCTTTTCTATAACATGCACATGTATGAATTGTCATGGAAGAGGAAATGGATACTGGCTGGATCAGAGCTTACAAAAAGCCTCTGAACACATAGGTAGCCTCTGTTTCATCACCTGGGTCAGGTGCATTTGCAAAATTATCTGTCTGTAGCTGCGTGCGGCCAAGGACCTCTCAAGTTGGCTGTGGGCGTCCCGTGCTTGTCACAGATAGGAGCAAGAAGCTATTGACTCTTCCAGCATTGTACAACACACAGCGCCTTGCCTTTCTAAGGTATTTTGCGCTTGTTCAGGAAGCATATTGTGTTCTGAGGTATTTTGGGCTTGTTCAGGAAGCATCTTGTTTCTACTAAAAGGTGATACATCCCGCGAGACGGAGTCGAACCGCCGACCTAGAGATCACAGTTTGTAATTCCTACTACAGTCTCCCGCTCTACCAACTGAGCTATCACGGGTGCCAGGATTTAGTGCCAAAAGCCCCTGACCTGTAGTAGCCATAATTGTACATGTTACAAGCCCCAGCACCCTGGGGACGCCTCGGTCATGAATCCTGGAACAATGGTCACCCCAACTTCACTGAAAAAGTGGAAAACGTTTCGCCCGATAAGGGACTTGAACCCTTGACCCTCAGATCCCTTTACGCTTGTTGCCTTAAAAGTCTGATGCTCTACCGACTGAGCTAACCGGGCCCATACTTTGCAAAGGTGGGATTTTCATGAAATGCCATGTAGTGTAGTGCACAAAATTCCATATTAAACACTTCTTTGCTTTTCTTTTTAACCACACTGCATCACCAAAATCACCACGTTTGGCAAATGTGTGGTGTTTTTAATCATGTTCACGTCATTTCAAAATCCTTTTTCTCCCAGACGGGGAATCGAACCCCGGCCACGGCGGTGAGAGCGCCGGATCCTAACCACTAGACCATCTGGGAAGAGATACATTGGGCAGGCTTGCTATTAGATCTCAGCCATTTTCAACAGCTTCAGAATTACCTGGATTCAATCTTTATTCCTTCTTATTGCAATCCAATAGTGGGCAGCTGTTTGGATATGCCAGCCTTTTCTATAACATGCACATGTATGAATTGTCATGGAAGAGGAAATGGATACTGGCTGGATCAGAGCTTACAAAAAGCCTCTGAACACATAGGTAGCCTCTGTTTCATCACCTGGGTCAGGTGCATTTGCAAAATTATCTGTCTGTAGCTGCGTGCGGCCAAGGACCTCTCAAGTTGGCTGTGGGCGTCCCGTGCTTGTCACAGATAGGAGCAAGAAGCTATTGACTCTTCCAGCATTGTACAACACACAGCGCCTTGCCTTTCTAAGGTATTTTGCGCTTGTTCAGGAAGCATATTGTGTTCTGAGGTATTTTGGGCTTGTTCAGGAAGCATCTTGTTTCTACTAAAAGGTGATACATCCCGCGAGACGGAGTCGAACCGCCGACCTAGAGATCACAGTTTGTAATTCCTACTACAGTCTCCCGCTCTACCAACTGAGCTATCACGGGTGCCAGGATTTAGTGCCAAAAGCCCCTGACCTGTAGTAGCCATAATTGTACATGTTACAAGCCCCAGCACCCTGGGGACGCCTCGGTCATGAATCCTGGAACAATGGTCACCCCAACTTCACTGAAAAAGTGGAAAACGTTTCGCCCGATAAGGGACTTGAACCCTTGACCCTCAGATCCCTTTACGCTTGTTGCCTTAAAAGTCTGATGCTCTACCGACTGAGCTAACCGGGCCCATACTTTGCAAAGGTGGGATTTTCATGAAATGCCATGTAGTGTAGTGCACAAAATTCCATATTAAACACTTCTTTGCTTTTCTTTTTAACCACACTGCATCACCAAAATCACCACGTTTGGCAAATGTGTGGTGTTTTTAATCATGTTCACGTCATTTCAAAATCCTTTTTCTCCCAGACGGGGAATCGAACCCCGGCCACGGCGGTGAGAGCGCCGGATCCTAACCACTAGACCATCTGGGAAGAGATACATTGGGCAGGCTTGCTATTAGATCTCAGCCATTTTCAACAGCTTCAGAATTACCTGGATTCAATCTTTATTCCTTCTTATTGCAATCCAATAGTGGGCAGCTGTTTGGATATGCCAGCCTTTTCTATAACATGCACATGTATGAATTGTCATGGAAGAGGAAATGGATACTGGCTGGATCAGAGCTTACAAAAAGCCTCTGAACACATAGGTAGCCTCTGTTTCATCACCTGGGTCAGGTGCATTTGCAAAATTATCTGTCTGTAGCTGCGTGCGGCCAAGGACCTCTCAAGTTGGCTGTGGGCGTCCCGTGCTTGTCACAGATAGGAGCAAGAAGCTATTGACTCTTCCAGCATTGTACAACACACAGCGCCTTGCCTTTCTAAGGTATTTTGCGCTTGTTCAGGAAGCATATTGTGTTCTGAGGTATTTTGGGCTTGTTCAGGAAGCATCTTGTTTCTACTAAAAGGTGATACATCCCGCGAGACGGAGTCGAACCGCCGACCTAGAGATCACAGTTTGTAATTCCTACTACAGTCTCCCGCTCTACCAACTGAGCTATCACGGGTGCCAGGATTTAGTGCCAAAAGCCCCTGACCTGTAGTAGCCATAATTGTACATGTTACAAGCCCCAGCACCCTGGGGACGCCTCGGTCATGAATCCTGGAACAATGGTCACCCCAACTTCACTGAAAAAGTGGAAAACGTTTCGCCCGATAAGGGACTTGAACCCTTGACCCTCAGATCCCTTTACGCTTGTTGCCTTAAAAGTCTGATGCTCTACCGACTGAGCTAACCGGGCCCATACTTTGCAAAGGTGGGATTTTCATGAAATGCCATGTAGTGTAGTGCACAAAATTCCATATTAAACACTTCTTTGCTTTTCTTTTTAACCACACTGCATCACCAAAATCACCACGTTTGGCAAATGTGTGGTGTTTTTAATCATGTTCACGTCATTTCAAAATCCTTTTTCTCCCAGACGGGGAATCGAACCCCGGCCACGGCGGTGAGAGCGCCGGATCCTAACCACTAGACCATCTGGGAAGAGATACATTGGGCAGGCTTGCTATTAGATCTCAGCCATTTTCAACAGCTTCAGAATTACCTGGATTCAATCTTTATTCCTTCTTATTGCAATCCAATAGTGGGCAGCTGTTTGGATATGCCAGCCTTTTCTATAACATGCACATGTATGAATTGTCATGGAAGAGGAAATGGATACTGGCTGGATCAGAGCTTACAAAAAGCCTCTGAACACATAGGTAGCCTCTGTTTCATCACCTGGGTCAGGTGCATTTGCAAAATTATCTGTCTGTAGCTGCGTGCGGCCAAGGACCTCTCAAGTTGGCTGTGGGCGTCCCGTGCTTGTCACAGATAGGAGCAAGAAGCTATTGACTCTTCCAGCATTGTACAACACACAGCGCCTTGCCTTTCTAAGGTATTTTGCGCTTGTTCAGGAAGCATATTGTGTTCTGAGGTATTTTGGGCTTGTTCAGGAAGCATCTTGTTTCTACTAAAAGGTGATACATCCCGCGAGACGGAGTCGAACCGCCGACCTAGAGATCACAGTTTGTAATTCCTACTACAGTCTCCCGCTCTACCAACTGAGCTATCACGGGTGCCAGGATTTAGTGCCAAAAGCCCCTGACCTGTAGTAGCCATAATTGTACATGTTACAAGCCCCAGCACCCTGGGGACGCCTCGGTCATGAATCCTGGAACAATGGTCACCCCAACTTCACTGAAAAAGTGGAAAACGTTTCGCCCGATAAGGGACTTGAACCCTTGACCCTCAGATCCCTTTACGCTTGTTGCCTTAAAAGTCTGATGCTCTACCGACTGAGCTAACCGGGCCCATACTTTGCAAAGGTGGGATTTTCATGAAATGCCATGTAGTGTAGTGCACAAAATTCCATATTAAACACTTCTTTGCTTTTCTTTTTAACCACACTGCATCACCAAAATCACCACGTTTGGCAAATGTGTGGTGTTTTTAATCATGTTCACGTCATTTCAAAATCCTTTTTCTCCCAGACGGGGAATCGAACCCCGGCCACGGCGGTGAGAGCGCCGGATCCTAACCACTAGACCATCTGGGAAGAGATACATTGGGCAGGCTTGCTATTAGATCTCAGCCATTTTCAACAGCTTCAGAATTACCTGGATTCAATCTTTATTCCTTCTTATTGCAATCCAATAGTGGGCAGCTGTTTGGATATGCCAGCCTTTTCTATAACATGCACATGTATGAATTGTCATGGAAGAGGAAATGGATACTGGCTGGATCAGAGCTTACAAAAAGCCTCTGAACACATAGGTAGCCTCTGTTTCATCACCTGGGTCAGGTGCATTTGCAAAATTATCTGTCTGTAGCTGCGTGCGGCCAAGGACCTCTCAAGTTGGCTGTGGGCGTCCCGTGCTTGTCACAGATAGGAGCAAGAAGCTATTGACTCTTCCAGCATTGTACAACACACAGCGCCTTGCCTTTCTAAGGTATTTTGCGCTTGTTCAGGAAGCATATTGTGTTCTGAGGTATTTTGGGCTTGTTCAGGAAGCATCTTGTTTCTACTAAAAGGTGATACATCCCGCGAGACGGAGTCGAACCGCCGACCTAGAGATCACAGTTTGTAATTCCTACTACAGTCTCCCGCTCTACCAACTGAGCTATCACGGGTGCCAGGATTTAGTGCCAAAAGCCCCTGACCTGTAGTAGCCATAATTGTACATGTTACAAGCCCCAGCACCCTGGGGACGCCTCGGTCATGAATCCTGGAACAATGGTCACCCCAACTTCACTGAAAAAGTGGAAAACGTTTCGCCCGATAAGGGACTTGAACCCTTGACCCTCAGATCCCTTTACGCTTGTTGCCTTAAAAGTCTGATGCTCTACCGACTGAGCTAACCGGGCCCATACTTTGCAAAGGTGGGATTTTCATGAAATGCCATGTAGTGTAGTGCACAAAATTCCATATTAAACACTTCTTTGCTTTTCTTTTTAACCACACTGCATCACCAAAATCACCACGTTTGGCAAATGTGTGGTGTTTTTAATCATGTTCACGTCATTTCAAAATCCTTTTTCTCCCAGACGGGGAATCGAACCCCGGCCACGGCGGTGAGAGCGCCGGATCCTAACCACTAGACCATCTGGGAAGAGATACATTGGGCAGGCTTGCTATTAGATCTCAGCCATTTTCAACAGCTTCAGAATTACCTGGATTCAATCTTTATTCCTTCTTATTGCAATCCAATAGTGGGCAGCTGTTTGGATATGCCAGCCTTTTCTATAACATGCACATGTATGAATTGTCATGGAAGAGGAAATGGATACTGGCTGGATCAGAGCTTACAAAAAGCCTCTGAACACATAGGTAGCCTCTGTTTCATCACCTGGGTCAGGTGCATTTGCAAAATTATCTGTCTGTAGCTGCGTGCGGCCAAGGACCTCTCAAGTTGGCTGTGGGCGTCCCGTGCTTGTCACAGATAGGAGCAAGAAGCTATTGACTCTTCCAGCATTGTACAACACACAGCGCCTTGCCTTTCTAAGGTATTTTGCGCTTGTTCAGGAAGCATATTGTGTTCTGAGGTATTTTGGGCTTGTTCAGGAAGCATCTTGTTTCTACTAAAAGGTGATACATCCCGCGAGACGGAGTCGAACCGCCGACCTAGAGATCACAGTTTGTAATTCCTACTACAGTCTCCCGCTCTACCAACTGAGCTATCACGGGTGCCAGGATTTAGTGCCAAAAGCCCCTGACCTGTAGTAGCCATAATTGTACATGTTACAAGCCCCAGCACCCTGGGGACGCCTCGGTCATGAATCCTGGAACAATGGTCACCCCAACTTCACTGAAAAAGTGGAAAACGTTTCGCCCGATAAGGGACTTGAACCCTTGACCCTCAGATCCCTTTACGCTTGTTGCCTTAAAAGTCTGATGCTCTACCGACTGAGCTAACCGGGCCCATACTTTGCAAAGGTGGGATTTTCATGAAATGCCACGTAGTGTAGTGCACAAAATTCCATATTAAACACTTCTTTGCTTTTCTTTTTAACCACACTGCATCACCAAAATCACCACGTTTGGCAAATGTGTGGTGTTTTTAATCATGTTCACGTCATTTCAAAATCCTTTTTCTCCCAGACGGGGAATCGAACCCCGGCCACGGCGGTGAGAGCGCCGGATCCTAACCACTAGACCATCTGGGAAGAGATACATTGGGCAGGCTTGCTATTAGATCTCAGCCATTTTCAACAGCTTCAGAATTACCTGGATTCAATCTTTATTCCTTCTTATTGCAATCCAATAGTGGGCAGCTGTTTGGATATGCCAGCCTTTTCTATAACATGCACATGTATGAATTGTCATGGAAGAGGAAATGGATACTGGCTGGATCAGAGCTTACAAAAAGCCTCTGAACACATAGGTAGCCTCTGTTTCATCACCTGGGTCAGGTGCATTTGCAAAATTAT
>CBDBEG010000034.1:0-8994 GCA_965204255.1 Rubritalea sp. | reverse complement strand
GGATTGACAGAGTTGTTATATCATCAACTTGGATAAACCCTTGAGTGGCGCTTAACTACCAAAATATGGACATAATTTATTCTAAACATATCCTGTCGCATGTAGGACTGGGCCCTAGAATAATGATAAGAGTATTTCTCCTATTGCCTCAGTCACATTTAGAAAAAGTAGGTAAAAATAGCCCGGGCGACTAGAAAAACTGGCAAGTCCGACGAGGAATCTGTAAATTCATGCGGGGACCGGTAAGACCTCTGTCAAAATTTAGGAATCGCTTACTCCTCGTCGCACTTTTAACTAGAAAAACTAGTTAAAGTTAAAGAGCTGCGAGCTTTTCCAGCGATTTGTACTTCTCTGGCAACTCGCCCCAGTAGAGCGGGCCCGGCCGAGTGACGCCACCTCACCCGAACTTTAAGACGGAACATGCATTTCGCCGGGGCCCGTAGATGTCCAGCCGAGCTTAAGGCATTCACCGCTCGGGGCCAGCCGCCCAAAATCCGGCAGATTGGTAGAGTATTGGGTCGACGACCGGCCGGAGTCCATCACAACTCGCTCGGACATGGACCAACTTCTATCCTGAAGATGTACGCTAGGCGCCCTATTTGAATGTGACTGTCACAGAGAGCTCTCCGAAATCCAGGCGAGATCCTTGAACTCGCTTAAATTTTCAATTCTACAAATTCGGTCGGGCCCCTTTCTAAATGTGACCTAAGCATATCACAACGGCGAACGGTTTTGAGAATGCAAATAAGAGCACGAGCACGATCGTGCAGTTTAATCTGTAATACGCATGCTTAAACTTCCCAAGTTTAAGTTCATACGGACAAGCCTTTCAGTCAATTCAAACATTTCGCTGCCCTATATTTGGATCTAACATGACATATGAATCGGACTGATACGAATATATTTTGTTTAGGACAACTGAAATCTTATGCTTTTTGGTTACCATTTTCTGCAGCACTCTTTTGGGTCAACTCAGTGTACATGGACGCAGAAGGCTCATCGGTGACCGTCACGGTGGTAAGAGAAGGCTACCACGGCAGGAGCGCTGATGTGGTTGGTGAGTAGCAGGAAGAAAGCTTTTGAGTGCAGAGTAGACTGCAAGACATGTTTCTGCTATGCAACGCTTGTTGTTTTTGCTTAAAATTGGGCGCAGTGGGCAAAGTGATGGAGGAAAAGGGAAAAAGCCTAACGGGAAGCTACACTCGGAAGTGGGGGTGGGTTTAATTTAAAAACCAAAAAGTGCGACGCGCTGCCAAGAGCATTATGAGTTACTCTAGTCAGCTGAACGGCAAGTGTCCTTTGTTTCTCTATTGCAGACGTGACTACCAGCGGAGGTAATGCAGTTGCCGGCACCGACTATACTGATGCAACCTCAGATACGATTACCTTTCCGCAATACGACGCAGCCATGACCCACACAGTCACGCTCACGGCGGACACCGTTTTAGAAGGCACGGAGTCTTTCAACTTTGTAATCGACCTCACGTCAGATGCCGGGACCATGGCCGCAGCATCGGTATCGACAAATGGTGATACGGCCAAAATCTTCATCATCGACCAGAGCTGTAAGTGTGCAAAACCATCCGTTTTTTTTGAAGAGTTAATTGCGTTTCTCTTGCAACGAAATCAAAGAGTGAACTGTCAGATCTAAATCGAGCAGAAAGTGCGGTGAGATAGTGCATGTTTAACCGATTCGTTTTGCTTACTTTACTATTTTCCCACAGCACTCTTTTGGGTCAACTCAGTGTACATGGACGCAGAAGGCTCAACGGTGACCGTCACGGTGGTAAGAGAAGGCTACCACGGCAGGAGCGCTGATGTGGTTGGTGAGTAGCAGGAAGAAAGCTTTTGAGTGCAGAGTAGACTGCAAGACATGTTTCTGCTATGCAACGCTTGTTGCTTTTGCTTAAAATTGGGCGCAGTGGGCAAAGTGATGGAGGAAAAGGGAAAAAGCCTTACCGGAAGCTAGACTCGGAAACGGGCGCGGGTTTAATTTAAAAACAAAAAGTGCGACGCGCTGCCAAGAGCATTATGAGTTACTCTAGTCAGCTGAACGGCAAGTGTCCTTTCTTTCTCTATTGCAGACGTGACTACCAGCGGAGGTAATGCAGTTGCGGGCACCGACTATACTGATGCAACCTCAGATACGATTACCTTTCCGCAATACGACGCAGCCATGACCCACACAGTCACGCTCACGGCGGACACCGTTTTAGAAGGCACGGAGTCTTTCAACTTTGTAATCGACCTCACGTCAGATGCCGGGACCATGGCCGCAGCATCGGTATCGACAAATGGTGATACGGCCAAAATCTTCATCATCGACCAGAGCTGTAAGTGTGCAAAACCATCCGCTTTTTTTGAAGAGTTAATTGCGTTTCTCTTGCAACGAAATCAAAGAGTGAACTGTCAGATCTAAATCGAGCAGAAAGTGCGGTGAGATAGTGCATGTTTAACCGATTCGTTTTGCTTACTTTACTATTTTCCCACAGCACTCTTTTGGGTCAACTCAGTGTACATGGACGCAGAAGGCTCAACGGTGACCGTCACGGTGGTAAGAGAAGGCTACCACGGCAGGAGCGCTGATGTGGTTGGTGAGTAGCAGGAAGAAAGCTTTTGAGTGCAGAGTAGACTGCAAGACATGTTTCTGCTATGCAACGCTTGTTGCTTTTGCTTAAAATTGGGCGCAGTGGGCAAAGTGATGGAGGAAAAGGGAAAAAGCCTTCCCGGAAGCTAGACTCGGAAACGGGCGCGGGTTTAATTTAAAAACAAAAAGTGCGACGCGCTGCCAAGAGCATTATGAGTTACTCTAGTCAGCTGAACGGCAAGTGTCCTTTGTTTCTCTATTGCAGACGTGACTACCAGCGGAGGTAATGCAGTTGCGGGCACCGACTATACTGATGCAACCTCAGATACGATTACCTTTCCGCAATACGACGCAGCCATGACCCACACAGTCACGCTCACGGCGGACACCGTTTTAGAAGGCACGGAGTCTTTCAACTTTGTAATCGACCTCACGTCAGATGCCGGGACCATGGCCGCAGCATCGGTATCGACAAATGGTGATACGGCCAAAATCTTCATCATCGACCAGAGCTGTAAGTGTGCAAAACCATCCGCTTTTTTTGAAGAGTTAATTGCGTTTCTCTTGCAACGAAATCGAAAAAAGAGTGAACTGTCAGATCTAAATCGAGCAGAAAGTGCGGTGAGATAGTGCATGTTTAACCGATTCGTTTTGCTTACTTTACTATTTTCCCACAGCACTCTTTTGGGTCAACTCAGTGTACATGGACGCAGAAGGCTCAACGGTGACCGTCACGGTGGTAAGAGAAGGCTACCACGGCAGGAGCGCTGATGTGGTTGGTGAGTAGCAGGAAGAAAGCTTTTGAGTGCAGAGTAGACTGCAAGACATGTTTCTGCTATGCAACGCTTGTTGCTTTTGCTTAAAATTGGGCGCAGTGGGCAAAGTGATGGAGGAAAAGGGAAAAAGCCTTACCGGAAGCTAGACTCGGAAACGGGCGCGGGTTTAATTTAAATCAAAAAGTGCGACGCGCTGCCAAGAGCATTATGAGTTACTCTAGTCAGCTGAACGGCAAGTGTCCTTTGTTTCTCTATTGCAGACGTGACTACCAGCGGAGGTAATGCAGTTGCGGGCACCGACTATACTGATGCAACCTCAGATACGATTACCTTTCCGCAATACGACGCAGCCATGACCCACACAGTCACGCTCACGGCGGACACCGTTTTAGAAGGCACGGAGTCTTTCAACTTTGTAATCGACCTCACGTCAGATGCCGGGACCATGGCCGCAGCATCGGTATCGACAAATGGTGATACGGCCAAAATCTTCATCATCGACCAGAGCTGTAAGTGTGCAAAACCATCCGCTTTTTTTGAAGAGTTAATTGCGTTTCTCTTGCAACGAAATCAAAGAGTGAACTGTCAGATCTAAATCGAGCAGAAAGTGCGGTGAGATAGTGCATGTTTAACCGATTCGTTTTGCTTACTTTACTATTTTCCCACAGCACTCTTTTGGGTCAACTCAGTGTACATGGACGCAGAAGGCTCAACGGTGACCGTCACGGTGGTAAGAGAAGGCTACCACGGCAGGAGCGCTGATGTGGTTGGTGAGTAGCAGGAAGAAAGCTTTTGAGTGCAGAGTAGACTGCAAGACATGTTTCTGCTATGCAACGCTTGTTGCTTTTGCTTAAAATTGGGCGCAGTGGGCAAAGTGATGGAGGAAAAGGGAAAAAGCCTTACCGGAAGCTAGACTCGGAAACGGGCGCGGGTTTAATTTAAAAACAAAAAGTGCGACGCGCTGCCAAGAGCATTATGAGTTACTCTAGTCAGCTGAACGGCAAGTGTCCTTTGTTTCTCTATTGCAGACGTGACTACCAGCGGAGGTAATGCAGTTGCGGGCACCGACTATACTGATGCAACCTCAGATACGATTACCTTTCCGCAATACGACGCAGCCATGACCCACACAGTCACGCTCACGGCGGACACCGTTTTAGAAGGCACGGAGTCTTTCAACTTTGTAATCGACCTCACGTCAGATGCCGGGACCATGGCCGCAGCATCGGTATCGACAAATGGTGATACGGCCAAAATCTTCATCATCGACCAGAGCTGTAAGTGTGCAAAACCATCCGCTTTTTTTGAAGAGTTAATTGCGTTTCTCTTGCAACGAAATCGAAAAAAGAGTGAACTGTCAGATCTAAATCGAGCAGAAAGTGCGGTGAGATAGTGCATGTTTAACCGATTCGTTTTGCTTACTTTACTATTTTCCCACAGCACTCTTTTGGGTCAACTCAGTGTACATGGACGCAGAAGGCTCAACGGTGACCGTCACGGTGGTAAGAGAAGGCTACCACGGCAGGAGCGCTGATGTGGTTGGTGAGTAGCAGGAAGAAAGCTTTTGAGTGCAGAGTAGACTGCAAGACATGTTTCTGCTATGCAACGCTTGTTGCTTTTGCTTAAAATTGGGCGCAGTGGGCAAAGTGATGGAGGAAAAGGGAAAAAGCCTTACCGGAAGCTAGACTCGGAAACGGGCGCGGGTTTAATTTAAAAACAAAAAGTGCGACGCGCTGCCAAGAGCATTATGAGTTACTCTAGTCAGCTGAACGGCAAGTGTCCTTTGTTTCTCTATTGCAGACGTGACTACCAGCGGAGGTAATGCAGTTGCGGGCACCGACTATACTGATGCAACCTCAGATACGATTACCTTTCCGCAATACGACGCAGCCATGACCCACACAGTCACGCTCACGGCGGACACCGTTTTAGAAGGCACGGAGTCTTTCAACTTTGTAATCGACCTCACGTCAGATGCCGGGACCATGGCCGCAGCATCGGTATCGACAAATGGTGATACGGCCAAAATCTTCATCATCGACCAGAGCTGTAAGTGTGCAAAACCATCCGCTTTTTTTGAAGAGTTAATTGCGTTTCTCTTGCAACGAAATCAAAGAGTGAACTGTCAGATCTAAATCGAGCAGAAAGTGCGGTGAGATAGTGCATGTTTAACCGATTCGTTTTGCTTACTTTACTATTTTCCCACAGCACTCTTTTGGGTCAACTCAGTGTACATGGACGCAGAAGGCTCAACGGTGACCGTCACGGTGGTAAGAGAAGGCTACCACGGCAGGAGCGCTGATGTGGTTGGTGAGTAGCAGGAAGAAAGCTTTTGAGTGCAGAGTAGACTGCAAGACATGTTTCTGCTATGCAACGCTTGTTGCTTTTGCTTAAAATTGGGCGCAGTGGGCAAAGTGATGGAGGAAAAGGGAAAAAGCCTTACCGGAAGCTAGACTCGGAAACGGGCGCGGGTTTAATTTAAAAACAAAAAGTGCGACGCGCTGCCAAGAGCATTATGAGTTACTCTAGTCAGCTGAACGGCAAGTGTCCTTTGTTTCTCTATTGCAGACGTGACTACCAGCGGAGGTAATGCAGTTGCGGGCACCGACTATACTGATGCAACCTCAGATACGATTACCTTTCCGCAATACGACGCAGCCATGACCCACACAGTCACGCTCACGGCGGACACCGTTTTAGAAGGCACGGAGTCTTTCAACTTTGTAATCGACCTCACGTCAGATGCCGGGACCATGGCCGCAGCATCGGTATCGACAAATGGTGATACGGCCAAAATCTTCATCATCGACCAGAGCTGTAAGTGTGCAAAACCATCCGCTTTTTTTGAAGAGTTAATTGCGTTTCTCTTGCAACGAAATCGAAAAAAGAGTGAACTGTCAGATCTAAATCGAGCAGAAAGTGCGGTGAGATAGTGCATGTTTAACCGATTCGTTTTGCTTACTTTACTATTTTCCCACAGCACTCTTTTGGGTCAACTCAGTGTACATGGACGCAGAAGGCTCAACGGTGACCGTCACGGTGGTAAGAGAAGGCTACCACGGCAGGAGCGCTGATGTGGTTGGTGAGTAGCAGGAAGAAAGCTTTTGAGTGCAGAGTAGACTGCAAGACATGTTTCTGCTATGCAACGCTTGTTGCTTTTGCTTAAAATTGGGCGCAGTGGGCAAAGTGATGGAGGAAAAGGGAAAAAGCCTTACCGGAAGCTAGACTCGGAAACGGGCGCGGGTTTAATTTAAAAACAAAAAGTGCGACGCGCTGCCAAGAGCATTATGAGTTACTCTAGTCAGCTGAACGGCAAGTGTCCTTTGTTTCTCTATTGCAGACGTGACTACCAGCGGAGGTAATGCAGTTGCGGGCACCGACTATACTGATGCAACCTCAGATACGATTACCTTTCCGCAATACGACGCAGCCATGACCCACACAGTCACGCTCACGGCGGACACCGTTTTAGAAGGCACGGAGTCTTTCAACTTTGTAATCGACCTCACGTCAGATGCCGGGACCATGGCCGCAGCATCGGTATCGACAAATGGTGATACGGCCAAAATCTTCATCATCGACCAGAGCTGTAAGTGTGCAAAACCATCCGCTTTTTTTGAAGAGTTAATTGAAGTGCGGTGAGATAGTGCATGTTTAACCGATCCGTTTTGCTTACTTTACTATTTTCCCACAGCACTCTTTTGGGTCAACTCAGTGTACATGGACGCAGAAGGCTCATCGGTGACCGTCACGGTGGTAAGAGAAGGCTACCACGGCAGGAGCGCTGATGTGGTTGGTGAGTAGCAGGAAGAAATCTTTTGAGTGCAGAGTAGACTGCAAGACATGTTTCTGCTTTGCAACGCTTGTTGTTTTTGCTTAAAATTGGGCGCAGTGGGCAAAGTGATGGAGGAAAAGGGAAAAAAAACGCCTTACGGGAAGCTAGACTCGGAAATGGGCGCGGGTTTAATTTAAAAACAAAAAGTGCGACGCGCTGCCAAGAGCATTATGAGTTACTCTAGTCAGCTGAACGGCAAGTGTCCTTTGTTTCTCTATTGCAGACGTGACTACCAGCGGAGGTAATGCAGTTGCGGGCACCGACTATGCTGATGCAACCTCAGATACGATTACCTTTCCGCAATACGACGCAGCCATGACCCACACAGTCGCGCTCACGGCGGACACCGTTTTAGAAGGCACGGAGTGTTTCAACTTTGTAATCGACCTCACGTCAGATGCCGGGACCATGGCCGCAGCATCGGTATCGACAAATGGTGATACGGCCAAAATCTTCATCATCGACCAGAGCTGTAAGTGTGCAAAACCATCCGCTTTTTTTGAAGAGTTAATTGCGTTTCTCTTGCAACGAAATCAAAGAGTGAACTGTCAGATCTAAATCGAGCAGAAAGTGCGGTGAGATAGTGCATGTTTAACCGATTCGTTTTGCTTACTTTACTATTTTCCCACAGCACTCTTTTGGGTCAACTCAGTGTACATGGGCGCAGAAGGCTCATCGGTGACCGTCACGGTGGTAAGAGAAGGCTACCACGGCAGGAGCGCTGATGTGGTTGGTGAGTAGCAGGAAGAAAGCTTTTGAGTGCAGAGTAGACTGCAAGACATGTTTCTGCTTTGCAACGCTTGTTGTTTTTGCTTAAAATTGGGCGCAGTGGGCAAAGTGATGGAGGAAAAGGGGAAAAAAAGCCTTACGGGAAGCTAGACTCGGAAATGGGCGCGGGTTTAATTTAAAAACAAAAAGTGCGACGCGCTGCCAAGAGCATTATGAGTTACTCTAGTCAGCTGAACGGCAAGTGTCCTTTGTTTCTCTATTGCAGACGTGACTACCAGCGGAGGTAATGCAGTTGCGGGCACCGACTATGCTGATGCAACCTCAGATACGATTACCTTTCCGCAATACGACGCAGCCATGACCCACACAGTCGCGCTCACGGCGGACACCGTTTTAGAAGGCACGGAGTGTTTCAACTTTGTAATCGACCTCACGTCAGATGCCGGGACCATGGCCGCAGCATCGGTATCGACAAATGGTGATACGGCCAAAATCTTCATCATCGACCAGAGCTGTAAGTGTGCAAAACCATCCGCTTTTTTTGAAGAGTTAATTGCGTTTCTCTTGCAACGAAATCAAAGAGTGAACTGTCAGATCTAAATCGAGCAGAAAGTGCGGTGAGATAGTGCATGTTTAACCGATCCGTTTTGCTTACTTTACTATTTTCCCACAGCACTCTTTTGGGTCAACTCAGTGTACATGGACGCAGAAGGCTCATCGGTGACCGTCACGGTGGTAAGAGAAGGCTACCACGGCAGGAGCGCTGATGTGGTTGGTGAGTAGCAGGAAGAAATCTTTTGAGTGCAGAGTAGACTGCAAGACATGTTTCTGCTTTGCAACGCTTGTTGTTTTTGCTTAAAATTGGGCGCAGTGGGCAAAGTGATGGAGGAAAAGGGAAAAAAAACGCCTTACGGGAAGCTAGACTCGGAAATGGGCGCGGGTTTAATTTAAAAACAAAAAGTGCGACGCGCTGCCAAGAGCATTATGAGTTACTCTAGTCAGCTTAACGGCAAGTGTCCTTTGTTTCTCTATTGCAGACGTGACTACCAGCGGAGGTAATGCAGTTG
>CBDBEG010000033.1:0-29605 GCA_965204255.1 Rubritalea sp. | reverse complement strand
AGTTAAGGGATATATTTTAATGCTCTTGGGCTTTGCAGCCTCCTCTCACGGTCTAGTAACCGGCCCTCGCCCTCGAGACCAAGCCGGTATGGAGCGCTTTGACGCTGAAGGGAAAGTGCCGTATGGTATTAAGATTCCTGGATTAGGCTGGTTCTCATTTGACCCGATTAAATACCTCACACCTGCGTGGATGGTCGGTGTTTCTCTGGAAGAGGTTATGAACGACAAGGTGTCTCAAGGGAATGTGCCGAAGGAAGTCTTTACTTGGCTACTCAGGTCAGCGGGGGCATCCTTGTTAACGGTTGAAGACTTATCCCTAACTTCTGGCTTTAAGGACTTAACAGAGCTAGTTGACCCGCGAGGGCAAGACACGCAAGCGAATGTTGTCAACCGCGTTGCAGCTGACCATGTCAGTCGTTTTATCAATGGCTTTATCAAGGGTATTGCGAGAATCCTTGATAATAACCGCAAAGCCCCTACCACTTTCTGGGAAATGGCTTTCTGGCAACACTTGCCCCTCTTATCTAAACGGGTGGCTGATAAGCAACTGGCTGGCGAGAAAATTGAAAACAGTATTGGCGGGCGGTTGATTGGTGGCTATGGCGTGTCAATTTCAGACCCCGACTCCCCAGTTATACAAGCCATCCTTAAATACTCAGACCCTGATATTAATACAGGTGAAGGGCTAACTCTAGGCAACATTCGTGAAGCTGATATTACCAGCAAGTTTAGCGGAGAAGATTGGAATAACCTGACCCCGAATGAACAGAAGGAACTTAAGGCTGATTTCCGTGCCGTCACTAATGAGCGAGTTATTCAAGACCTAGAAACCCTAGTTCACAATCAAATTGACGAACAGATAAGGGACTTTCTTCAAACAGACCGCTGGAAGGAAGCTAAGGAGAGCGACAAGGGTAAATACCTACGCAACATTATCCAGGTGGTGCGTAGCGCTCAAATTAAGACATATATGATAGAGTCCGGCTGGGGTCAATATACCCAACCTTATTCTGGTCAAGAAGAAGACTTCCTAGACGGCAAAGAGGTTTTCTGGAAGAAGGGGCAGGCGGAAACCCCGACCGAGAAACGAGTTGAGCTAGAACACACCCTGAGAGACACCGAAGGAGGTGCGCGAGAGGAGATTAAGGGGGATATTGAAATCGAAAAGGTTAACGAGGTGTGGTATACTGATGACGGAAAAGCAACCCTTGACAGATACAATTTAGGGTCAGCCCGTGAACTGGGTTATGACCTGAATCACATCTATGAAACTCAGGGTAAAGAAGCCTCGTTGGCGGCTTTTCGGGAAATTTTACAATATGCTGAAGAGAGGTATCACGCCGCTCCCGACCGGAGTGTTAAATACCTTAGGCTCAATGCTGATGGGCAACTTGTGCCGACTAATATTCCGAAGACTTGGAAGTTGGCTGATGAGTTCTTAGCCAGTATTGGCAGGAGCGGGTCGGGGTCTGGCACAAGCCGTCCGACTTCTAGTATTGGCGCTCCTAAAATTGGCACAGCTGTTACCAGTTTACAAACTTATTATAAGAGGGTAAGGAGATGAATCCACAGAATGAACGAATTACTATAGAAGAGGCTTTAAAGCGACTCAATCGACACGCCATTGGCACAGCTCTCCCCGAGCAAGCCGGCTCAATTACTTTTGAGACTTATATTGACGCCCTGGATACAGCTCAGCAAGCCTGGGGTGAAGAACCAGGTATGCAGTGGCAGGAGTTGCTCACCTACTGGGAAACTCCACTCACTGTAATGAGCGTTTACTCGATTCCGGTCTTGCGTGTTTCAACCTCTAAACTTGCCTTCGTGGCAATCAGGTGGATGGAGGACGGCAAATCTCGCGAAGACCGCTATTCCCTCACGCCGCCCGATGTTTTTGCTGCTCGCACCGGAGTTGGTGGCACGGGGGCAAACAGCAACATTTGCACCATTGCTAACGGAGAATTGATTTTCCCCCAGGGTTTTGAAGCCTCTGACCGACGCTTACTGAACAACGCGACAGTTCGTGTGCCTCATTATCGTCGACCAGACCGAATTAGAACCAATACTCCGCTATCAACAATGCTTCAATGCCCTTCTGGCAACTTTGTGGTTTACTACGCAGCTGCCGAGCTGGTAAGTCAAGGGTTCATTAAGGAGGACAGACGGGATGAGTTCTTTCAACAGGCAGCCAGTCGTATGGACGACATGAAGCAAGAGAACAATAGCTCCCGTAAAACCGTTCGTTCCTCCTGGCGTTCCGCAGGGAGGTCGACTATTCGTGGATAGGCTAAAGAAACTCAGACGAAACCAGAGACGCCCTCTGCAACGCTATAGCTTGCGAGCTTGGCAGAACGGGGAGACTAGCAACTTACAGCGACTAGTTAACGGCTTGGCTGAGGTTAAAAACTGCGAGTTGACGCAGGACGGTTTAATCCGCCCACGCAGTAACGTTGTCAACATGGGTGATATCCTAATTGATAGCAACCCAGTTACAAAAATGATTGCTCGCCCGTTGGCTTTCTCTCTGGAGGGGGAGGCTCATCTTATCAGCGCCTTCCTGATGCCCGATAACAGCGTTAAGACGGCGTTTGTGAATCGAGATGAGGACGACCTTGCCTGGAAAGAAATAACAGGCATAACGCGAACAGGAGTGGGCAATGACGCTATTACTGAGATGTTCTTCACTGAGGCGAGAAACTACATCGTCGTCACAGACGGACAAGTTTCTTTCATAGACCTGTCTAAAGAAACCCTCACCGAAGTCCGCCCCACCGCTGTCGACAACCCCGATGAGTTTGCCAGCTTTACCCCGAAAGAGGGGACAACTGTGACAGATGTGGCTTATGATTTTGATGTGGCGAGGGACGGAACTACGCTACCGCACGAGACTAGAGCCGTTGCTGTTGGGGGCGATTTTTTAATCAGTCTATCGGGTTCATTCAACAATAGGGTAAATTTTCAACGGATTACTGGTGAAGGCAAGGAGGCGACCTTAGGGGAAGCAACAACTATCATTTCTCAAGTTGGGGGTCGGTGTATAGCCGTGAACGGGACAACGATTGTGGTAGCGGGAACTGTAGACAAGGCAGGTGGCGTGAGAGATATATTTGTTAGATTTGGCACGCTCAATGCTAATCAAACAGTCACTTGGGCGACCAGCAATACAATTATTGCCAGTGGTCTAACAGCAGGTGGTAATCAAGGCGTCCCTGACGGAGTAGCGTTAAATAGTGATACTTTGATTGTTGTCACGGCTCTGGGCTGGCGTTTTTCTAGTATTTCTGGTGTAGGTGCGGCTACGACTGTTTCAGCAACCAGCAACATACAGAACACACCCGTCATTGGTTTTGATTCAATAATCAGCCTTAATGATAAACAGGTGATTTACAGGACTCAACAAGTATCTAGGGACGGAACTTACAGTGATATTGTAGGCGTCTCAACTTTGGAGGGTTCAGGTAGCACTGCTAGTTTCACGGCTGGTTTCCAGTTCAATAATGATGACGGCTTTGAGGCTTATGACGGCACGACAGCTTGGTTTCGAAGCAGTCAGACCATCCGTCCAGGTCGCCTCACAGGTGGAGCTGTCACCGTTGACTCTGACGATGTCGCCACCCAAGCCACCTTTGAATACCGCTACGGCTTCACCATCCAAACGGACTTCGGGGAGACGGCTCTGTCGCCTTTGAAAAGCATCGGCACAACGGCTTTAAGGCACAACTGGCACAAAGACCAGTTTTGGATTACTTTGGATGTCCCCCGACCGACTTTAACTATCAATCACGGGTTTAACATTTATGTCGGGCTGGCACGAGAGGGCGTTTTATATCGGCTAGTGTCTAACTGGAAGCCAGCCGTGGGCGACACTTTTGTTGACAACGGGCAGACCATTCTAGATTCTGATGTTATCGCCCCCGAGAAGAACTCCACCATCTTTCCAAAAGCTAAATACTCTGCTGAAATGGGTGGTCGGATTATTCTCTACGGAGATACCGAGAAACCCAACCGCTTACACTATGGTGGAGTAGTTGAGGCAACCTTGCTGAACTTTACTGAAACGGCTACCAGTGGCAATGTCACGGTTGGAGGTCGGGATGAAGAGATTGTTTCCATCGTGCCAACCGTTTACGTCACTAGGGAGGCAGGCTTCCTAATCAACACTCGACAGGGAGACGCGACAGCTGGTCGAGAGTTCTTCCTTAAAGAGGTGGACTTAGCTTCACCAGGGGGTCAGTATATCGCTGGCTTTCGTATTGAACCAACGGGCAACCTTGGCTCTATTAGCCCTTATGGCGTGGTGGCTTATAACAACAGCCTCTACAAGCCTTCTCCAGACGGCTTTAAGGTTTTTGGCACGCTTCCTGAGCTGGCTCAAGAAGTCAGCACGGAAAACCTAGATGAGTTTATTCGTGAACGCTCCCTCAACCTGCAATATAACGCAATGAGCGCTTGTAACGGCGTGGCTTACAAACAGAAGGTCTACTGGTCGGTATCAACTATCGCCAGTGAAAACCTCAATCAAATCTGGGTTCTAGATTTGACCCAGAACCGCGGAGCGTGGATGACCAGTCTGCATATCCCTACTGATTGGATGATTATTGCTAATGATGGCGATGGCAGGCAACAGATGTTGATGTTCAAGGACAACAAGATGCTTCGCTACAGCGATGACGATGGGGAAAGCTTTGATTGGAACTTCGCTATCAGGAACATCTACTGCCCCCGCACCCCAGACGACGACTCTTCCATTCGGCTTTACGCTTTAGTTCACGCCTATGTCACCATCTACCAGCTTCAAGGACGCGTGCGAGTTAAAATTATCGGGCGCACGATTGACTCTGAGCAGGCAGTTTTGAGCAATACGGTAATCGATGCCGGCACGATGATGTCGGCACGCCCAGGAGGTCAGCCAGGGCAGGGGGTATCTGATTCACCAACCGTGCCATTCCGGCAAATCATTGTGCCGATGCAGGTAAATCGGGTAGTTCACTATATCGATGTGGAAGTTTCTTCAGTGAACAATGAATCCAAATGTATGTTTGCTGACTTTTCTTTCAACTACAAGTTTGCTGGAGATTCCAACTTTGACCAAGATGTCACCAGATAAGGTATAATGAGAGCAAATGGCAAATATTAACGACAAGGTCTTTGACTATATCTCTAGTGATGGGGTTGAACCCGTAGACTTGCAGGTGCAGGATGCGGTTTATGACCCCAACAAGAAGCTTGTTTCCGTTACGGTAGAGAGGGGCAGTGAGCATCTATATAATAACTGGGCGTCAGACACCCCTGTCATCCTGGCGGTCTATGATGTAGATGCCAACCGACGCCCGATTGTTTCCACTAAGCGATTGTTTAAGGCTCTCAGGGAAGACAATTCTTTCACCTCCCCCGTCCCTATTAACGCCTACGCCAAAGGCACAGATGACGCTCACTTAATTAAGGCAGGGATGCTCGTGCGGTGCAATATTGAGGCTTACTGGCTTAAACAGACAGCTGAGGTCTTAACTGCTACCCAAACGCAACTAACGAGCTTACAAAGCCGAATTGGCACATCAGCCGGCACGCACGCTATTGCCCATCGGGTTAATTTTGATTCTATAACCGGCACGGATAGCGATACCCTTTATGGTGAAGGAGCAACCACCAACAGTGTTTTGGGTTATAAAAAGACACTGGATGCCAAGATTGGATTGTTTAGACCTGCTGAGCTACACAACCTCACCAATACAGGAGCGGTTATCGGTTTTGACCACGAAACAGGCACAGTCCGCCCGACAATGCCAGCCGGCATCGTCTCTCTTCAGGTGCAAACCGGTCATATCACCCTCCAGGTCGTTACAGGGTCATCTAATCTAGTGAACTCTGACCCCGCTAATTATCGCTTACAATACCGTGAAATAGGTGGCAGTTGGAATACTTATGACTTGGCTAAGGGGACGCCTCGTGGGGGCAACACCCCTTACAACTTTAGTGGAACAATTCAAGAGCTAGACTTGGCTGAAGTTTATCAATATCGCCTCTCTGTGGATGCGGGGGCTAACTACCTTGACTTGCACGCCGGAGAATACATTAACGACTTGGTTGATGAAGATAACCTACAAGAGGTCATCGCCTCTTACAATGCCGAGGTTGCCAAGCAGATTGAGGCTAATCGAGACGCCTTAACCGGCAGAGAGATTATCAGCAAGATAGAGCATGAAGACGAAGCCGACCAGCTTCAAACTCGCTTTTTGCGGGGCAATGCTTATAGCGAAGAAGTAACCACCCTCCCTGCTGTTGCCGGTAGACGGGCTGGCGAACTGATTGTTGAAAAGGCAGGCACAACCTACTCGATGAAATATCTGTCCCTGGATGCGGCTGTAGCCACTCCCGACAGGAATAAGCTGACGATTATGACCGGTGCGAACCGCTACTTTAGGCTTGACCCCGTCGCCAGCGATGTCGGTTCTTCAGTTAGAAATTACAACAATGTGCTTGGTTGGTATTTTAGACGAACCAGCGACACGCAATACTACGCGAGCATTTATCTGCGACAGAGTATGTTAAGCAGTTTAGGGATTACGACCAACACAGGTTCAACAGCTTTTAGAGCGGCTATAACGACCGTTGGTGGCACGAAAACCTATATACCTTATGTGCGTGAACCTGCCTCCACCAGAATTGGTCTTAATGGCGAACTCTATTTAGAATATCAATCGTCTAACACTACTTCAGCTAATGTTCCAGCAGGGCAGAATACGACTTATGACATCTTCTTTCAAAAGCCTAATGGCGACCCCCTAAACATCTTCCCCGCGACTACACCAGGCACTAAATGGGTTACGCTGGCAGGTGGTTCAACTGGGGGCGGTCAAGGGACAACGCTGTCTCAGTCGCAGTTAGATGCGATTGCTCGCGTGCCGACACAGACAGTTTTAAACAACATTCCTACAGCTGCCGAAAAGAGCAGTTTCCCTAGAATACCGACAATTCTTCAAATCGCGGCGATTAACAGAGTGCCAGCGCAGTCCGTTTTAGACAACATACCAACCGCAACTGAAAAGGCGGCTTTGCCCCGTATTCCTACGGCAACTACAGACGCCAATAAACGCTGGGGAACTGACGATAGCGGCGTTTATGGCTGGCAAGATGAGACCGAAGCGAGCAGTGGCTTAGACCAAGCAGCTGTCGATGCTCGCATTAAAGCTGAAGTTGACCCTTGGGCGTTAGATGGTAATAAATCTAAAATCCCTAAAGGCAAAGTTGACATTCAAAGCCCGCGTAATTTAGTTGCCACGCTATCGATTACAGGCACGACCAGTGCGGGCGATATTGACTATGGCGGCAACACTAATACAGGCACAGCCAGTTTCACCCTAGAAAGCACGACATTTATTATCAAACGCGTCTTCTTTGACAGCAGTGATACTAATTTGGCGATTAAGTTGGCGACAGGCACAACGGCTTTAACGCAAACGCAAAAGGACTTACTTCACTCGGCTCATTTCCAACTAAATGACGGCACGACATTAGATTTTGAGAGCCTCTTCTTTAAAAATGATGTCTCAGGGGCAGGTGGGGTGTCTGAGTATGAGTGGTCGGGTGTGCCGACAACAGGCTTTATTGCTGGCACGAACACGATTAAAGTCTTCTTAGATATCACTGAAAACAACTATGTGCCTATTCCCACCGCTGACGAAGATGGCGATGTCTTAACGGCAGGCACGAACGGCACAAGTAGTTGGCAACGACCCTTAAGAGGTGTAGCGGAGTCACGACTGCGAACTGGGGTCGGGGCTGGGCTGTCTTTGACTAACCTGAACTCCTTTAGAAGCACTGGCATCCAACTAATTTCCCCGACCTTTGATATGGACGACCGAACAGGGATTGTCATTGCCGAAGCCACTCTGACGATTAACACGCCTTCCGCGACCAATCTAAAGTTTGTCAGTGGCACGGGCGAACTAACGCATACCTTACAGGGCTGGCGGACTATCCAAGACTTATTAGCTGTCGATGTTTTCCACGCCACCAACGCCAGCGGGGTGAAATTAGACGAAGTTGATTTATATCTCGGCTCAGTGAACGCAGGGTCAGTTGAACTCTGGTTAGAACGCAACGCCAACAACGAGCTGGCTTACTCTATTCAATATACTAATAATAACTCGGCAACAGGGTCTTGTTCGCTCGGCTCAACGGTGAACATTCTGTTTATGCCAAGCGACGCTGGGGCAATGTCAACTGCTTCTGGCGGTGGCGGTGGGTCAGGTGTCCCTCAGGTGATTACCCTGACAACCAACAATACAGTCGGCACTGGGTCTCTAAACACAGCTTCAACAGGCGACAGAATTAGAGGTGGCAGAATTAACTTCCCTGTTATACCAGCAGGCACTAACAACTATATAACCAGCTCAGTAGCCAACAATCAGGCTAACTTCAAAGCTGGTCTTTATAGGGTTATGGTGGAGTTTAGTAGTGTTTATACCAGTGGCACTAATGACAGCACTAAAGAAGCTGGGGTGACAGTTAACTTTGTAGGCACAACAGCAGATAGTGTTAGAACATTCTTGCCAGTTGGTATTACAGGCACAACAGCCGCTCTTGCCCCAAGAGGCATTGTAGCTGAGCAGTTTGCTTATTTCCCTACAGACCAGACTAATATTGGACTGAGAGTAGATGCCAGAAGAATGGGGTCATCCTTGTATGGATTACAGGCAACAGTTGGCAGAATTATTGTAGTGCCTATTGGCGGAGGTGGTGGCAGTTCAACCCCTGCTCCTGCTGGTAGAGCATTTAGTGTAGTTAATACCAGACCAACTGCTGACAGCACCTTTACTGACAGCACTGCTAATACTTGGACTTCACCATCCACTATTATTACTGCCCCTGCTATTACATCAGCTCAGGCGGGGGGTATATTAATCAAGGCTCATATTGAAGGTGAGGTTACTGTAGCGGCTACAAGTGGCACAGACAGAATTCTGTTAAGGGCAATGATTAGAAGAACCAGAGGTTCAACCACTGAGACCATAGACCAAGTTGAAATCTATCTTAGAAATATGACTGCTACTAACTTACGCTCCACAATAGGCAATGCTGACTTAAGTTATATTGATACAGCTCAAGCTGGAGATGTTTATTCAATTCAAGTTCAACAGAGAGCGCAACAGGCCAACAAGTCAGTGATTTACAGAATGGCTGACAACCTATTACAAGTTGCTACTATGGGGGGCTAGTGATACAATAGGGGTGTGAATGGAATTAAAAACCCCTTAGTAGCCCTTGATGATGATTTCATTGAGGAGATTAATGATGATATATGGCCTTTCCCAGAGTTGCCTTAAGGTATGGATTTAGATAATATTGCTGACGCTGTGGGTGATGTCATTGATGAATTTGATGATGACATGATGTTGCCATTATTGTTGCCATAGTGTTATACTGAGGGTCAGGTTAGATGATAAAAACCCCTTTGTTGATATACACCAGTTAGGTTATGGAGAGGGGGTTGCCTTCAATTGGAACTTTTGGTATAATAGTTTTACTGGGAAAGGAAGGGACTACCATCCCCCTTATGCCCCTCCCCCATTGTGATGCTTATAAGCAATAGGTTGATTGAGAATGGTAGTTCAAAGGTCAGCTGTTTATAAGATAGCTTTGGGGGTATTTATTTGAACATGCTGTTGAGTTGACATATTGGCAATCTTTGCTATTATAGAGACGTAACTCCAATTACAGTTTAATACTTTAATCAGCAACAAGACCTGCTCACTGCGGGTTTTGTTGTTTTACGGGGTGTAGAGCAGTAGTAGCTCGGCTGGTTCATGCCCAGCAGGTCGTGGGTGCAAATCCCACCACCCCCACCAGGCAGGAGTATCCAAGTCCGGTTAAAGGAAGTGGTCTGTAAAACCATTGTCGAAAGGCTTCGGTGGTTCGAATCCATCCTCCTGCACCAAATCTGCTGGCTTAGTGTAATGGCAACACACTGGGTTGTCTCCCCAGAGATGCCAGTTCAATTCTGGTAGTCAGCGCCATCTGTGGTAGTTCAATGGTAGAACGCCTGCCTGTTAAGCAGGAAGTTATAGGTTCAAATCCTATCCACAGAGCCAGTGAGGGTATAGCTCAGTGGTAGAGCAGTAGCCTGATACGCTAAAGGTCAGTGGTTCAAATCCATTTACCCTCACCAGAAGCAGTAGCTCAATGGTTAGAGCAGGTGTCTCATAAACATTTGGTAGTTGGTTCAATTCCAACCTGCTTCACCAGAATCGGGGGTAGTCTAATGGTAGGACGGCTGATTTTGGCTCAGTAAATGGTGGTTCGATTCCATCCCCCCGAACCAGATGGGGCATTGAGATACTAGATTGCTGTAGTCCAGCAAGACGCAAGGGAAGTTCTTGCATGCTCCACCAGACTGTGATAGTATTCATGTTGTAGAGGGAGTGGAGTTCCCCTCATGGTCGCTCTCTCCTTCTGCACTCGGTCTTGCGGCATTTAACCCTAAAGGTTAGATATCGCCGATGGGGAGGCAGTCGTTAATAACGGCGGCCTCCTTTTTAATTGAACCGAGCGTGCTTATAAGAGTAGCGACGATTTAGGTATTCACCTAGGTTATTTTTATAAATCTCATAGTTGGTGCTGAGCCAGTTTACGATGTGGACGACATCTTCTTCATTAGCCCCAGCCTCTATATACTGCCGGAGTGATTCAAAACCCTCTTGCAGTTGCTTCAGGTCTGTTTGCAGAACTTCTCGATAATTGAGAAGGTTTTGTTCATAATTATCTCGAGGGAATTCTCCAGGCATGCTTGTAGAATAGCATAAGATGTGCTATATTGCAACTATGATTAAATTAGGGGACAACCTTGATTTCTTGCTGGCTCTACCGAAAGAGTCAGTCGACTTAGTTTACCTTGACCCACCCTTCAACAAGAGTCGCACTTTTACTGGTAAAACAGGGGAGTTTGAAGACCGGTTTGATAATCAGGAACACTACCTAAACTTCCTGCGACTGCGTGTGCAAGAATGTCATCGCATCCTGCGTCCCACCGGAAGCCTCTACCTGCACTGCGACTCTACCGCCAACCATATCATTCGTTGCATGGTTGAAGAGGTCTTCTCCCCAAAGAACTTTAAGAATGAAATCATCTGGGTGAGAAATAAGAATCGCACTCAACGCAACAAGCATCAGCCTAAGAGTTTTGGCACAGCTCATGACACTATTCTGTTTTTTGTTAAATCACCTCGTGCCGTGTTCAACTTGCATGAGACATATTCGCCCCTGACCCCCCTAGCACTCGCTAGATTCAATCACAAGGACGAAAAGGGTATATATGGCAGGTTTCCGCCTTATCGCCCTCTAAGCCTCGGAAAACAGCCTAATTTGGAATATGAGTTTATGGGCAGGCGTCCCCCCAAGGACAAAGCAGGCTGGCTCGGCACGCTACAACATATGCAAGCCCTGCGAGATGCCGGCGACCTGGAAGAGGTTGGTCAAGAGTTGTATCTCAAGCGTCGCCCCAGCAAGGGCGTGCCGGTTAACAACATCTGGTCAGACATTGACCCCGTTAAGGGGGATGAGAAGGTGGACTACCCCACCCAGAAGCCGATAGCTCTTTTGGAGAGAATTATAAAAGTTTCTACCAACCCAGGCGATGTGGTAGTTGACCCCTTCTGTGGGTCAGGCACAACAGGAGTTGCTTGCCAGAATCTTGACCGACAGTTCTTCGGATTTGACCAGAACCCTGACGCCTACGAGATTGCCAAAGAACGCTTAGACAACGGCTGGTTATAAATCTAATCCAGGCTGTGTAATCGCTTCTCGATTTGACAACACTCCAACTTGAAGAAAATGCCAGGAAATTGACGCTGGGCGCGTATGTAAGCATATTTCGCATCCAAGCCAATCTTGCGAGACATTAATAGAGGTGGGAAGTCTGCGTCCCTGCAGTATTGTGATATTTCACAGGGTTCATACTGCCCGTTAAGCATAAGGTAATAATAAGGTTGTCGAACAACGTCGACAATATGCGGTTGCAGGTGAACTCGATAAATTGTTCGTTCCTCGGAATCACCGGCGTTATTGACTATTTTTGCTGGAGTCATCGTCTTGGAGTATAGCCTTTTCTATGCTTCGAGTAAAGTTATACATCGAATCCCAGGCGATGATTCTTTCAGAGGGGTTTTTGTCATTTTCCTGGTGAAACTGAATCAGTAGCTTGTGAAGCTTCTTCTGGTCTTCTTCGCTCTCTAACTGGTTTAAAAGGGACTCAATCACCCCCATCTCTCGGTGAGCCATGTCTAGTTCAAAATTAAGATACAGGTTATCAAAACCTAACTCTGACTCGGCGAGGTAGGCCTGCGTTCTGTTGTCCAGCTTGTGCCAAAAGTGGTCTTGTAAATATTTAGCCGCATAGTAGACACGCAGGTTGTCGTCAAACCACTTGTTTGAGCTAACAACCCACTTCTTGTATTGGTTGAAAAGTTTACGCGGAGTCATTACCAGTCCTCCGGCACTTTAAAATAGCGCTCTTTGTATTTCTTGAGTTCGGCACGAGAGCTTGCCCACATCGTTGCTAAAAGCAAAATAGCTATTGTGGCAACTAGGAAAACCCCCAGCCAATGCGACATTGACCCACCGCCAACCAAGACCATAAACAAGATAAAGAGAGTGCCGACAATCGGTATCCCGACCAGCATGCCTAGTCCTGTTCCGTCTTCGAAGCCAACCAGGTCATCATTGGCGTAGCGGTCAGCGGCGTTTCGACAGATGTCAGCCTGTAGTTCTGCCATCTTTTGTGTTGCCGGCTCTTGATAGACTTTCATAAAAAGACTATTTTCCATTTTAGCATTAGGAGATTTGTAATCATAGTTCATGATATTAGGAGAGTTGTAATCATAGTTCATGCGCCTTAAGACCATCCCTAAAAATACGACCACTCCCGCAGGGTTATATTTAGCTATCGTTACTAAAGACTTGCAGAAGTCATTCATGGTTTTAGCGTCCCCGCAGTTTTGACAATCCTTTTCCTTAGCCATTCTTTACCTCCTCCTTAAACCACTCAACCTTGCTGTGCGGGTTGGCTAATAGCTGGTCTACATGATGCTTCAAGCAATCATGTAGACCCATTATGGCTGTCGAGGTTAAACCGTCAGCCATTGCCTTCTCTCCGTTCTGGATTACCTTGAAAACTTCTTGCTCGATTGGGTTTTTAATTTCAGCAGGGGCAGTGTGCATTAACTTAGTAAAGCGTGTAGTTGTTTCAATCAGGAAGGCTGAGCCAGTGGCGTTAACAAACGACTCAAGAATGGACTGAAAGTTTTCTACCGACACTACCGGTTTAGGTTTCGCCCACTCCTTCATTTCCTTCATTATCTGCTTCAGTGATTTCTCAATATTAGTCTTCTTCGTCTTCATCGCTGTAAAGTCCTTTCTGTAAATGTTTAATATGTTTTGGGTCAAGTTCCATGTCACGGTAGTTTACCATGTCGGTGACATCGTAATCCTCATCGTCCATGTCTTCCGCCCAACCATCTGAAATTGTGCCGTTTGTTTTTAAGCACTTCATGTGGTGGAGGATGACAGTAATATAGCGCCTACACTCATCCTCCATGTTTAGGTTGACGCGGTCAGGGAAGTCCTCACTGCCCTGATTAGAGTAGCAGTGCGCTCGGTTGCGACCCAGCAACCGGAGAAGCTTCTTCATATGAGCCTTGTGCCAGCAAAGAATCTCCATTAATTCAGCCGCCACAAAAACAGTCAGCATGCTTTCTGTCAGTTCAGGCTTGTAGGGTTTATTCTTCATCAACCACCTCCTTGGCGGGAATAGCTTCCCAGCCGAAATAGCCATGCCCCTCTAAGTCTGGTCGGAGCTTTTTGTCCTTGTCTTTAGGGTTAATCTTCTTGTGGTAGACGGCTCGTGATTTGAGACCATCATAGACTGCCTGCAGAGCCTGCCAGACATAATCATAGAGGTCTTCTGGGTTTTCTTTCAGATGTTTCATCTCATGGCGCTGGACAGCTATTAATTTCCTGAAGAACTCTGTTTTTTGCGGTAGCTTATCTGGACTTGTCATGTCGTAGTCGTATTTCACGCGATGCTGGTCAATGAACCAACATGTCTTAGGACATATCTCGCGCAATTGTAAGAACAACTCCGTATACCTATTTCTAATTTTAGCCAGGGTTAACCAGTCTTGTGAGTCGCTCTTCCTTCTCCCCACAGCGCTTTGCAAGCCTGCCAGGCATTCCCAGTCCATCTGGACGAAGGGGTATTGCTTCAGCCTGAGAAAATGTCGCCCCATATTTAACCCTTTGTGGTATTCATTATGGAACGGTTGAGCCTTTTCTTTTAAAGACGAGTCCCACTCTTTGGGAGCGCCGACCATGTTAAATCTGTCATGCAAATTCTCCCGCCAATCAGAATGATTGTTGCATATCCTGACCAGCTTTATAAATTGCATGTCGTCATAGCTGTCGTTCTTCCGACTGACTCGCCCATACTCCCAGTCGGTATCAGTCCAAGAATACTTATCCAGGGCGGTGAATAGGTGGTCTCGCATAGTTTTTACTTTCATAGGCAACTCCCTTGTTTTTTAAAATTAATACGAATAGCATAACAAATGGCTGGGTGGAAGTCAAGAGACCCCTTGGTAAACCAAGCTCACCATCTTGGGAATGATAGCGTTGCCTAGCTGGCGATACTGAGAGGTCTCCGACCCTGCCAAGACCCAGTCGTCAGGAAATCCCATTAGGCGCTTACATTCCAAGATGCTCAATCGTCTGATTTTCTTGCCGTCTAAGTAGCGCCCTCCATGCGTGCCGGAATAGTCAGCTTGAGCTGTTAGGGTTGGGGCGTGTCCGGCGGGGGAGTGAATACGCTTGCGTTGCCGACCCGAATCCTCACTCTTCAACCACTTGTCTCCCAGGTAGCCAGCTAGTTGCAACTGGTTAGGGTTCGGCACTATAGTGGGCTGTGGCTGAGACGCTAAAACAAACTTTTCCTTGATAAATAGGTGTTTTTGGGGGTTTTTTTCAAGAATGTCGGCTAAACAGACCGATTCTAAGCTCGCTGAAGGGGCTTGGTAGCTCAAAGATGAGTCTACATCCACGCAGACGAAGTAAACGCGCTTGCGTGATTGAGGGATGCCGTAATGGGAGGCGTTTAGGGTATCATAATAGGTCTTGTAGCCAATCGTCGCCAACGACTCTTTGATTAGCTTAATGACTGCTCCTCCTTCCATTCTCAATAAATGAGGAACATTTTCCAATAGCATAAGTTTAGGGCGTCGGTATTGCGCTATGCGAATAATTTCAAAAAAGAGATTGCCTCGCTTATCTTGCAGTCCTTGACGCGTTCCAGAAATAGAAAAGGGCTGGCAGGGAAAGCCAGCACAGAGAATATCGTGTTTGGGAACAGCCTCAGCGGGAATTTGCTCAATTGGCACATCAGCCGGCGGGAAGCCAAAGTTAGCCTGATAGCTCCGCTTGGCATCGTAGTCTATCTCGTTACTCCAGACGCATTTTAAGCCATGTTGCTCTAGACCCAGCCGGAAACCCCCAATCCCCGCAAACATGTCAATGAAGCTCACCATTACTCAACTAAGTATAGTCCGGTTTTTGCACCCCAGCCACCTCCATTGGCGGTCAGGGTGCAGGCATGCCCATAAATGCTGTAAACGCGGTTACCTTGGCTGTTCTTGCCATGAATTAAAGCAAGCCGGACAGGCTTAAAGTTAGGGGCAGATTTCATCATCGCTAATATTATATTTTTTTTGCCAATCAGCACCATATCTTAACGCAAGGATTTGTTTGACGCAGTCCCGTTCAGCCTGTTGGTTCTTCTTATAATACTCCAAACCTCCAGGAGCGTTTAAATCGCACCACACCCAATTCTTACGGAAGCTTTTCTTCAGCTTCTTCAATCGCTTCAAATGGCAATAGATTTCAATATCGTGTTTAATCTTCTGGATTATTCTCGTTTTCCACATAGCATTGAATTCGATGACTAACTGGCACTTTGTTCACGCAGTCATTAAGCACTGGCGAGTTAAAGCAAGCTATCCGCTCTTGACCGGCCTGCTCCCTTCGATTATTCTCCTCTATGCATTTATCTTCCCGCGCGCGTTGTTCGTCGCGGTCAGCCACATGCATCGTTCTAATCATAATCCCGAACAAGACGACTATCCCAGTAGAGCAGATAACTATCAAAAGGATGCCAATAATGTCGAATAATCGTTCTTGACTTTCTTTCATTTCAGACCCAATCATACCTCTCTTTTGGTCTAACTTGGTGCAGGCGTTTATGAGCAGCTCGCAACAGAGCCAGGAAGACTTTCAGGTCTTGCTCCATGACATCAGTTGGGATGCCATCCCTAGTAACCGGCCCTCCAAACTCATCTCGCTTGTTGAGAGCTTTAACTTCTCTTAAGCAGGCTTTGAGCTGTTTCTCAAGGTAACCACCGCTCTGTTCGAACTGGCGGGTCAGCAAACTTTTTAAGTCGCGATTGCCCAGAGCGTGGTAAAACGCTCCGATATATTCAGCCCGCAACTCGTTGTCAGTTCGCGTCTCAAAGTCGAGTGGGTAGTTCAATTTGAGCAGTGGTCGCCTGATTTCCCGTATCATAAGTGGTTGCTCCAGTCAGGGTCTACCCCAAAAATCTCTCGAATGGCTGGTGAGCCAACCTTTTCAGCGTGGGCGGCTGAACCAAAGATTTTAATGATGAACTTGAAAAGGCGAGATGGATGACCGCGCCGAACCTTAATTGTAGCGTATTTGTAAAGCAGGGGTAGGCCAACTATAGCAATCGCCCCCACAATCACCGCAGGGTGACTTAAATGAAACAAATCCCCTATTTGCGATTCAGCTTCTTTGAATCGCTCAATCAAGACAGCCATGATACCCCAAAGACCGGTTGCAACACCAACTACCTTAGCTCCACGCTGAGCTGAATCCTGCATGAACACCTTGGCTGGATTGCTGGTAACTGGCGACCGCTCCCATTCAACTAGAGGTTTGCGAACCCCGCAGTCATAATTGTTCTTGATACGCAAAATGCAACCAAAAGGGAGTGCCTGTGAGTGCCACCATCGGCGTCGCTTTACCAGTTTTGCATTCTTCTTGCTTCCGTCTTGCTCCAGAACGACAACCTCACGACTAGAACAACGGACAATGACGCCACAATGTCCGGTAGGTGAGACTGCACTCTTGCCCCAAACAACTATATCGCCAGGCTTAACTGCACTTTTAGAGTCAACTGGATGGCAATACATCTTCAAGGTATGTTCTGCACAGATTTGCCAAGCGTTGCCGGTATAGATAGCGATGCGCTTATAGTGATGGAGTTCGTTATCGGTGAAGTTAATCCAGGCCTTGACGACATCGACACACTGGGCGCCGAATACGCCATCATAATCGAGGGGTTTGCCACCATAGATGCTCCAGAAGGCGTTCAACCTGATTGAGTCTGAACCTAGCTCAGGAGGCACAATAAAATTAGGGCGTCGTTTCTTAGTAGCGACCATCTTATTTTACCTTTTTAGGTCGTCCGACCTTTCGTTTAACATTTTCAACCTCAGCCAAATCATCATAGCGTAAAATGTAGCATTCTCTAGCATGTTTATTGCGGAAATCATCCATCTTTTCCATGAGGGCATACTTACGCTCAGCAACTTTATCGGGCATTTTGTCGTATCTATCTTTTAGCACCCTGTATTGCTTTGCTTGTTGCTTTGTCTGGAAGAAGAAGTCGCCAGAAATCGCTGCCTCGGAACAGTTGTATTTAAACCATGCCTTCTTGTTTAACAAGGCTTTGCTGACACTTTGACCAATGCGAACAATCCGCCCATAGTGAACTTGATTACGGCAAAAAGCGTAACGATAACCCTTAAGGTCTTTTTCCTGCTGTGCCTTAGAGAGTTCGACTACCCCGTCCTCAACATAGTCGCGATACGCAGTGTTTCCTTCATCTATTCTAATTAGAACTTGGTTGGGGTTCAAGAGGATTGAGTCTTCTGGATATATATATGGTTTCATACTGCTACTCCTTATTCAGTTTTCTTAGGTCTGCCTCTCTTCTTGGCAGGGGTGGCTGTGGGGGCAATAATCGTTATGATTTCGTCGGCTCGACAGATGGCGTAGGGTCGACAACGCATAGCAAGCTTTCTGGCCTCCTCATGGTTGTCTCTCGCTTTCATCTCGTCATGGTGTTTAGCCTCAGTCTGGGAGTCAAACAAAAGACAGTCCCTGTCTTCAAAAACATCATCTTCCTTAACAACTATCATAGCCTTAACCGGCATTTTAACATCCCTGCCGGTTCGAACAACCTGCCCAATCACAATATCCTCCAGGCAGTTATCATATTTTTGTCGCACCTCATCCAAGCTGTAAGTCCCGTTGATTACGACAGGGTCTTCTTTAACCTTCTCAAAAAGAACTTCTTGAGGGTTTAATAGTATTGAATCTACAAAATTTTGTCTCATTGGAATATCTCCTTAGTATCTTAAATCAAACCAGATGCGCTGGTCTTCGCTGTCACCCTCACGCAAGCAAATCAGCGTTGGTGACTCTGTCCAGTCCTCTACGACTGGAGCGGGGGTCTCAATCTCGCTAAACACTGCGACCCCCACTTCAACCCCCTTAGTGCCAGTTGCCCAATCATCAGCAACTGGTAGAGTCGCTTCAGTGGGCGGGGCAATCAACTCCTCAACAGGAAATTGAATAGGGTGTATTTCGTTAATAACGACCTCGGGGGTTGGAGCTTCTTCCAAAATAGTTACTCGTTCTTCTAGAGCGTCAACCTGTTTTTGGACTTTCGCATCCTCGGCGTTATCTGCACCCCGAACGATAAGAATCAATCCCAGCAACGCCAGAATACCGACAATTATCATTCCTTGTTTAAATCTTTTCTTACTCATTAGCCTTTCTCTTATCGAAGTTTCTTTTCTTAGCTTTGCCTCCAGCCGCTCCGGAGACGATGGCTCTTTGTCGACCAGTCAATCCATCTCTTCCGATATTTCGACTGCCGAAGCCACCATGTTGATGAGCGCTCCCACCCTTTTTGCCAATCCGCTGATAATAATCCTGACCGAATCTTTTTAACAGCATCGCCTTGACTTTGGCGGCACGCTCTTTAGCTCTTTCTTTACTTATGGGCATTATCTCCTATAACCAGCCGTGTTCGGCTAATTTATGTTTCTCGGTATTAATGTCGGCAACAAGCTCTTGAATATCTTCTTTTAGCTCGTAGCGCTTATCGGACAGTTCTTTAGCGGTGTAGTCGCCAGTATTGCGATTAACTCTATTAAGTGTCTCTCGCTTATCGTGCAACTGCTCACACAGAGCGTTAATTTTAACTCTGACAGCTTGCACCCAAGCATCAACACGCTTTCCGTCATTTTTGCGTTCGTGCGTGCTTACTCGACAGTTTGCCAATGAACTGTTGTTAAAGCTACGCGGGTGGTTAATATACACCGGTCGGTCTCGATAGACTGTTTTGGTGACTGTAGTGGTTTTGCCAGGCATTTGAACAACCTTGGTCTCACCAGGCACTTGAACCACCTTAGTCTCGCCAGGCACTTCAACTGTGCGAACCACTGGTTCTTTATTGACTGCCCAAATAGCAACTCCGGCAGCTATCGCTAGCAATATCGCTAAAACGATGGTAGATGAATTATGTTCTTTCATGGATGTAAATCTCCGTTTTTATGAATAATATCTAAATATAGCATAAGTGCTAGGTGGAAGTCAAGGCCTTGCCTGTATTTCTGTCAAATTTACGCCAGTAATCTTCGCCCGTCCCCTCACACCAATCCTTAAGACTGGTTGCCTGTTCTTTCAGCCATTGCTCACTTTCTTTTCTTTGCTCCTCGTCCATACAGGCAATTCCCAGCTGAACTGAACCTTGCTCCATGCGTCCCAACAGCCATGAAGCTAACCCTTCCAGGTCTTTTGCCAGTTGCTCATTCTTCAGCTTGTCGCCAAAATCAACCTCAATATCATCAGTGTAGTAGAACCAGGTTGGCTTATACTCTTTCTCTCTTTGCTTTTTGACCTTTTCATTATAGTAAATCTTCAGAGCAGTGGTCTGATAGGTATTAAGATAGTCATAGACGGACTCAATTGGGCTAAACTTAAGGAAGGGATTGTAGCGGATAACCATAAAGGTTTGCAGATTGGGATTAAGGAACTTGTAGCATCCCTTTTGATGCGTGCCAAGGTAAGTGGCAATATCACCCATGCCGACCTTGTAGTCAACAACCACGCGCCCGTCTTCCGCCACTGCATCCATAACGCCACTCATAACGCACCAATCGTTCAATCGAGCTTCAACGCGTTGCTCGGCTTTAATGTCGCCCATGTCTAAATTGAGACATTCCGGCATCTTGCCGGTGGCTAGGGTTTCTTCTTCAAAAATGCGATGGATGAGCTTACCCACCATCATCGCCAAGGATGTCTTGTTGGGCTTGCCATGAATGGAGTTGAGGAGCTTCTTTTCGTCTCCTGGAAAGGGATGCCCAGCTGTCATAAACTTCTCAAACTGAGAAGCGAGGCTGTAAGAGAGGCGTAGGTCTTGGCTCATTTAGTGTTGACTCGTAGAGCCGTGTAGTTTGTTTCTGTGGCAACAATAACCCCTTCAGGGAGTTTGCCATTGTCTTGGAGGTATTTGCTAATCTTGCCGTTGTCCACGCGCTGAGCGAGAAACTCAGGCTTGTCGGTGGCGTAGGTTGTTCGCTTGCCAAAAGAAGCAGTGACCTTGTTGCGCTTCACCATTTGCAAATCCTTACCATACTCAGCTGTTGCCTGCTCTAAGATTTTGCCCTTGGCTTGCTCCTCCAAATCCTTAAGTATGTCTAGAGCTTTCCTGACCTCGACCAGGGTGTTAGCAACCTCTTCCGGAAGAATATCATCCCCCCAATCTTCAAGGGTCTTAACAAACTTATTGAGAGGTATCATCTTGTAGCCTCCTTAACTGTCTCACCACGTTGACATAATGTTCCTCTAGGCATTTTAGGTGTCTTTTGGCTTCATATATCTGGTATTGCGTTTCATGTGCCTCAATCCACAGCTTGTCAACTTGCTTCTCCACCTTGCGAGCTTCGCGATGGGCTTGAAAGCGTTCTTTAAATCTGTTCATTTCAAACTCGCCTCCCAGTTTTCTTCTTCTTTGGTATTGCTTCCATCAAATTCGTCAAGACGGTGAATGAAGTCATTAAGGTATTCATAGTTTGACTGCGGATTGCCATTGCCGTTTTCAATAATCAATCCAACATACAGCGTGATAAGGTTAGCTAACGCTAGCCCTCTTTTCTCGGCAGTCCCAACCAGCGGGGGTTGTCTATCATACCTATCCCAACTAGAATCTGTCGTGCCAATGGTCTTTGCCAGCTTCTTGTGAAAATTTGAATATGCCGTATTCATCCTCACTCTATCTTCACGCACCCCCTTCATGATGTCGTCGTTACTGTCAAACGCCAACATAACCACCTCCACGGAGGATATTCATTAGAGGGTCGTCCCTATCTTCCTCCTCTTCCTTGTTGGGGTCTCCGTAGCCCGCCTGGCGTATTTCGCGCTCCCAGGCAGAACAGAGCTGGTCGCTCCAGCTAGCAGGCGATTTCAGGTTCTTCTGGCTGATGGCCGCCTTGCAGGTAGCGTCAATTGCCTTGAGAATGTCCATTAAGGGAGTTTCTACAGGGAAATACATTGACATAAAGCTACCAAAACCACCGGCTCGAAAACGACTGCGAAAATTGAAGGAAATATTCCAACGAGTTAATCCTGAACGCTTGCCCTCATCGTCTGGATAGACCGTTAAGTCCGAGATGGACATCTCAAGCTCATAGCGCCCCTTGCCATCGGTGTCAGCTGCCATCGCCTTGGTGATGCGTGTTTTGTAAGTTGGCTTGTTCTGCCAGCTTCCCTTCCAGCTATCTGGTCTAAGAGCGGTCATGTTGCCCCCACAGCCACCGTCACTGACCCAGTAATAGTAATGGTCGTATTTTGACGGCTCAGTCTTGCGATTGATACTTAGCGTGTAATAGTCGGTCACCATTGTGCCTTGAGGAATAAAGACAAAGCTATTAAGTTTTTGTAAATTAGTCATCGAAAGTATAACCCTCCTCTTCAAAATGTTTAGATGTAAATTCCGGCAGGGGAGGTTGCTCCCCAAACTCGGTCAGTAAGCGGTTGCAAAGTCTCTTCCGTTCTTCTTCCAAAGTCTTCACCTTAAGACTCCAAAGAGCAATATCATGCTCCAGCTCGGTAATTCGGTCTAAAAGCTTTTCCTTAAGCGTAGGACGCATGTCATACACCTTGGCTCGGTTTATTTTGCATTCTGGTGTTTTGCGGGGTCTTCCTCTCATCATTTGTTCATCTCCAGTTCAGCCCCTAGGGCTTCTCGTTGTAATTCTTCTTGCACCAACTTCAGCCTCTTCATGCGTCGCTTGAGGGCGGCTTTCAGTGGGTTTTCCTTAATCTTTGTGCGTTTGCTTAACTGTTGTCGAAGGTATTTCTTCTCTTTGTCGATTGCCTCCTTCGCACACTCGGTTTCCGTTTCGGGAATGTCAAATTCGGTCAGGTTATTGAATGCGTCCTGCACCTGCCAAATAAAATCATTGAGGGTGTTATATTTTAGGCGGGTAATAAAGTGGTATGTCTCCATGATGTCATTAATTCGATACCAGTCACGGTTGAACCCATTGTAGCGGTCTTTAGCAAAGAAACGATGAATAACCGGCTCGTTAACCTTGCTAATCTTTCGCTCTTGCTCTTCGCGCTTGTTCATCTCCTTTGCTTCATCAGCGTGGAAGGCTCTATCAGCCTTCTCGGCATCTATAGCCTTATATCTTAAATTTCTTAGTTGGCGACTAAGGCTAGTAAGGTGAGAATTGGTTGCCCCATAGTTGTCATTATCCATAGCATAGGCGAGTTTTTTGGTTGTTGCCTGGAAGCTCAATATTGTTTCCCCAAAATCGTAATGGGCTTTTCCGTAATCTGTGTTTGTTTTCATTATTCTATTTCCTTTCGCCGGCGGCTGAACATATTTTTAAATGAATCTTGTTCTTCCTTGCTCAAGCTCTTGTAGAGACTTGTCAAGATATCAAGGTCATCAATTGATTCGACCTCATCAAAAATTTCGTTGTGGCGGGCGAGAGCGGCTTCTTCGTCAAACTCAGCTACATTTTCTTCCGGCTTTTCTTCCGGTAGCTCATCTTGCTCGACATCTTCTTGACGGCTTTCTTGCCTTTCTTCAGATATTTGCTTAGGGGCATCTTCCTTCTCCTCTTTTTTTACTTCTGCGTGGACTTTAACGGGCTTACGCGTAGCGAAAGCTTCCATTTCTTCCTCAGTATATAGTTTACCAAGTTCTTCCGGAAACGCCAACCTAAGAGCGTGAACGGTTGAAACCTTCATTAACTGATTAGCTGGAGTCTTGCGCCAGAAGGGACTCTCTGCGTCAAACTCACTAAACAACACTGGCTTGCCATACTTAGCAATTTCTCCATTTGGCATCAGTCTGCCAACCTTTGTGATGGCTTCAACTACCCGACCCTGCTTATCAGTCTTGTATTCAGGCAGAATGCCAGCGACTAAACCAGTTCGCTGAGCAATTTTGCACATGGCGTCCACTGTGACAATATCAACAATCTTGTTGACCCACTTGCGCGTGTCCTTCTCTCCCTCTTTGGGCTTCTTGCCAATAGCCGAGCGCTGGTAGCGGAAGACAATATCTTTGAGGATGGGGTCAAGGTTCATCTTGTAGCACTTCAACAGGCAATACTGCAGGTCTTGCTTAAAGTCTTCTTCCGTCATGCCCCAGATACCCTGTTCGTTTAAGCTGGCAATTAGCATACGGGCTACCCCGAAGAGATACTTCTGTTGGTCGGTTGTCTCTTTAGGGATAAGCGTTTTATATTCTTCCAGCTTAACAACCGTCAAGAGTTTCTTCTCTTGCGCTTTCAGGTTGTTTTCTTTTTGCTCGTCGGTTAGGGGCATATATAATCCTTTCGTTTAATTTATAATCAGCTATGTGCTGCTTGTAATCTATTTCGAGAACCCGTGAAACCAATAATATGATAAAATAGACTACAAGCAAAACACAGATGTGTTCTGCTCGTCTGCCGTTGCACGGACAGCCTGACTTGGTTATAGAAGGAGGACTTATAATAGGCGAGTATTATAAGCAACATGACAAAAATCAATACAAATAAAGTGTGAAACTCACTCTTACTAAGTTTTTTGTTTGAGTTTTAGAAGGAACATCTAATCTTTGCCGTGCCAAATAATTAGAATACAAGTAGCATAAGCCATGGTCGCGTAAATGTCAACATTTTTAGTTTGTTTTTGGCTATTTTGTTATGCTATTATTCGGTGGCATGGTAACTAATCCACAGCTCCCCCAAGACATTTTGGCTGAAGCGTCTGTTCTGGGGGCTATTCTAATACGGGGGGAAAGTTTTTATGAAGTGGCTGGTATTCTCCAGCCCAAGCATTTCTTTGACCCGCGTCACCAACACATCTTCACCGCAGTCATCTCTATTGCAGGTCAGACAGAGAATGAGACAGGCATTGATATTTTGACGATAGGGTCTAAATTAAAGAGCCAAAAAAAGTTTGAAGCGGTTGGGGGGAATGATTACTTAGACAAACTCGTCAATACTGTTCCAACTGCCGCCAATATTCGCTCCTATGCCGACATCGTCTTGGAAAAGTATAGGCGGAGAATGGCAATTCAATTAGCCCAAGACCTCAAGGAGCTTGCCCTCTCTTCTCAAGAGGAAACGCTACCGATAACCGACCTGATTGAAGCCCGCCTGTTTGAAATCAACACCCGCAAGTCTATTGGGGTTAAATCGCTGGAGACGCTTGTAGAAGCCGTTGTAGCCGATGCCAAGGCAGATAATACATCTAACCGCCTGAAGACCGGCTGGTCGCTCTTAGACGGGCTGTTAGGGGGCTTACATCGCAGTGACTTGATAATTGTGGCGGGGCGACCGGGTCAAGGTAAAACTGCCTTTGCCATCAACTTAGCCTCAACGGTCGCTAAGGCTGGGCGCAATGTTCTTTTCTTCAGTTTAGAACTGACAGCCGAGGATATCACTAGACGGGTCTTAACCACGCGAGGCAGTGTTAACATTCACAATCTCCGCTCAGGGCGTCTTACAGACGATGATAAGACCAAACTGGAGGAAGTTGGTGAGGGCATTAAGGATTGGGGGATATGGATTAACGATAGTTCGGCTCTCAGTAGCAGTGACATCATCTCAATGGTGAGGCGACAATTCTTTCGCTTCACCACTGAACCTGATTTAATCATTGTGGATTACATCCAGTTGGTTAACGAACCATTCGTGCGGGGGCGAGGACGCACGCAGGAAGTGGATGTAATCAGTAAACGGATGAAGTATTTAGCCCGCGAGTTTAATGTGCCGGTGGTTTGCCTCTCTCAACTCACGCGGTCTATGGAGCGAGATGGGCGACCACCTCAACTCCACGATTTACGCGAGAGCGGGGGGATAGAGCAAGATGCCGATGTGGTTATGGCTCTTCACGCTGACCCGAGAGCAAGCAAGAATACGGACGCGATTGAAATGCAACTAATGGTCTTAAAGCATCGCAACGGCCCGACTGGTGTTATAAAAATGGTTTTCAATAAGGTGGGTCATAAGTTCTTGCTGGCGGAGACACCAAAAAACCCCACCAAACAGGCGGGGTTAATTAGCACACCGGACAGACGGACAACTCAATCATAGAACAATCTAAGCAACAGCCACGCCGCCAGATATGCGAGGCTGATGGTGGGAATGATGGAGAGGATAGACACGCAGATGACCTTGATTAACTGGTCACTCATCTTCCTAACTCTTCTTCGTAGAACAGACAGCAGTAATTGTCGACGCGATAGCCTGCTGGCAAGTGTTTAGACCACAACCCCTGATTGAAGCCAGCTTCAGCTGTTTCCTTCAGCTTACCCAAGGCGGAGGTGGGGTTGAGAGCGGGGACAAGGGCGAGGTTCGGGTGGTCTAGAGCGCCCCAGCCCCCATCCGTCAGCAAGTAATCCCTCAACGCCACTTTCTCGCTGTCGCTCACCATATAGCGAACCACGATATATGCTGGGGGGCGAAACCTCGCCTCCAAGCGTTTAATGGCGTTTTCAAACTTGTCGTAAGCCACCCTAGTCATCGGTTGCCCTCATTTGCTCTTCAATGAACTCTACCGCGAACGCGTCAAGGACGAACTCGTCAATCCAGTCTTCGCGGTCGGTTGTATACTTGATGGCATCCTCGGCTTCTTCTTGGCTGAGTTTGCGACCCAGTTTTCTTTCAACGGCCTCAGCAACTGCCTTGCCGATAGCCTTATAGATGTTATTTTCTTCCATTGTTAACTCCTTTCTTTCCGTCTCATCTCGGTTTCCCACTCATCAAAGCGGAAGTCGGTGACCCGCCAGCCCTCAGGGGTTAAGGTTAGGTCATCCCTGTAAGTTTCCCAATAGCCTTTAATGTTGTCAATCGTGGCTGGGAAGGTGTCGCTGTTGGCTTCCAACTTTACTAACTGGCTGTCTTCAATGTCATCCGTCCAGCCATAATCGCTGAAGTCTTCAGCCGGCACATTGTCGTCTTTAACAGGTATTTGGGTCATCCACTCTTCCTTCATTATGCCTTCGTCATCGTTCCATAGGTGACGGGTGATAATGTAGCGAGGGGGTCGCACCCCCTCTAATTCGTCTAAGGTCTCTTCAAAGACACCTTGTAGTTCTTTCTCAGTCATTATTCCACCTCCTTCAATGGTGTAAACTTCTCGTTGTCGTCATCATCGCTGATGAACTCGTCAACCCTCTCCACGATGAACTCCTTAGCCGCATCGTAACACTCCGTTAGGAATGTATCTAGGGCATCAAAACCCGCATCGGTGAGGTCAAGCCCGTTGACTTGAAGATTGCTTTTAATCTCTTCGTCAATCACTTCAACCACACCTGTCGGGTCAACCTTAATCATATCCTTCCTAATCTTAGTCATTTGACCCCTCCCCATACTTGTCAATCAAGTATTCGGTGACCCAGTCATCGTAATCGTTGACAACCGGTGTATCGTCCTCTTCGGTGAGCCGGTCGCTGACATACTCATTGGTTTGACCTTGGGCGTAGTCGTAGATGTCGCGGGTTAAATCGTTGTTGTCAGCATCGGTAGACGCTTCATCCAGCGCACGCCACAACAACCGATTGTTAACGTCTTGCAGGTCATCTCCGGTTAGGTTGATTGTATGCTTCTTTTTGTCGGGGGTTTGATATATATACTTCTTCATCTTTTCTCATCTCCGTTCTCATCGTAAAATAGTGGTATCACGAAGTCATCCAGCAGGCTATCGCAGTCGTGCAAAGCTGCATCCGCTCCGTCATCTTTGCAGACCTTAGCATTCTTTCTTAAGTTGCTTAATGCCACTCTTATGACAGCGAGGTTCTTGCGCCAGTTGGTGTCGCCTTCTTTCAATGTAAAAATTATTGTCTTGTCTTTACTCATCTTGTAACTCCTTCTTTTTAAGTTCTTCTAACAGAATGCGCCTGCTGTAATCTATCTTCTTATACAGCGGTCGCACTCGGTCTTTAATGGTCTTACCCATCTCTAACTCCTTTTTAATATTTTAGTCAATATGGTTGCCGGATACGCTCCGGCAGGCGAACCCCGTTAGGTGCGGTGGGGTCAGTCCGTGGTCTCTTCTTCAGGCTCTTCAGCCATCATATAGCGACCTTCCACTAAGAACCACTTGAACTGCTTTTTAAAGTCATCCACGCTGATACGTAGACCACCCATCCCGCATTCAAACGGCATCCCGTTATGGAACTCATTAGGCAAGTTGGTTAAGAATAACTGGAACTCAGTTACGTCACAATTCCAATCACGCTCTTCGTTCTTCACTTCTTCTATAACCTCTCTTGCTAGATTTAACATATGATAGATAGACCATACAGCCTCAGTGAAGCCATATTCGGTCGCTCCAGTCTTATGTAACTCGCTGACGGGACGAACTTGCTTAGCAATCTCATCCCCTAATTGATTAATACTTACCATCGTTAGTATCTCCCATATATTTAAGTTATCCGTCTTGTCAATGTCCGTCTCGCCTGATTGCTGTCACTTCAGGTTATCTATGGGGTGGAACTCGGTGTCTAAGTGTTGCCGTTGTCTCCCATACCGCCCTCTTCCCTCTCTCTAAGAGAACGGCTGATAATTTTTATCAAGGTGCTGTAAGCAGTATAGCATAAGCAATAGATGCTTGTCAACCCCCCGCTCTCATCTTCTATAATCCGGCTCGCTCTCATTCCGTGACCTTGGACGGACGGCTGACCCACGGCTTGACCGGCTCGCTCTCATCCAGCAAGACCGGCTTGACCGCCCGACCCTGACCTAACCGCCCGCCAAGATGCCTTACACCGGTAGACGCCTGAAGACCGGCAAGACCGGCTTAAAAACTATCAATTCTAAGCTCGCTCAGTATGCCTCCGGCTTAAAAGATGAGTATATACCCGTGTTGAATTGACCCGCGTAAATTAGACAATAAAAACTCCCGCTAATGCGGGAATTTTTACGCTCAGGGATGCCGGTTTAACGCCATCGGCTCGGTAACGGCTTAAGATGCCAAACTTCGTGACCCGTGGACGACTGATATATACCCTCCGGCAATGCCGTCATATGACATCCGTGCCAGTTGCCATTGTAATCCAGCTTGACCTCCCAGACTTCCGTTAGATAGACCAGTTGCCGGCTTAACGGCAAGTTGCGTGCGATGTTGTATTCCGCCTCGCGTATATGTTGCTCCACCTTCTTGTAATCATAGTGGACGCCTCGGTTGACGTAACGTGTTGCCTGACTAGCATCATTGACCCAATCATTGCGACTATCGCTCCAGTAAATCATCCGGCTTAGACGCCTTCCGTTGCTATAACGCTTATCCGGCTCATAGTCGCGTAAGACCAGCAAGTAACGGATAAGACACGGACGGACGCCCGCCTTGAACGGCTCACTGAACTTAGATGCGTTGTTGATATCCGGCTTAGCATCCTTCCACCTTGCCTTGTATTCCACCGGACAAGACGGACGCCCCATAAGACCACCTGTCCACCGCACCCACTCATAATGATAGATGCGTCCCGCCTTATCCGGCTCACCTAGACCAGTTTTACCGAAACGCTCCCCGATGTATTGCTTAGCAGTCGGCTCCGGCTTGCTAACCGGATAAGACCCGCCTGACCCGACAATGACCAGTTGCTCCTCATTGTCCGCGTTAGTGTTAGCAGTGAAGTCATAGTATTGCTTATGCCACCACTTCTTGTCGACGCCCGACACTAACCACTCATCGGCCTCACGCCCCCATCCGTCATTGAAGACCGACCTTGCTAAGACCCACTCGCTTGCCGGCTTAGACGCATCCGGCCAGTCATCCGGCTCAGTGAACGTGGACGTGTTGCTAACCGGCTTAGACCCTCCGGCACTGAAGTTGCAATCATCGCACTCGCTTAACCGGCAGTTGCGCTTAACGGAACACCCGCAATCCCAGCATTCCGCCCACTTAAGACCGCCACTTGCCGTTTTTAACCACTTGCCGTCCCTGTAAGTGTTGCGCTCGTGATGC